>NZ_JAIQXS010000001.1:0-551068 GCF_020166565.1 Rhizobium sp. 3T7 | reverse complement strand
GAGGAAAAGCCCGCAAATGCTGGTGTTTACCCCTTGTGTTCTTTCATTGGAGAAGCACCATGAAGAACGGTTTGGAAGATGTCATCGCGGCTGAAACGCAACTCTCCGATGTGGACGGCGAAGCGGGCCGCTTGATCATCCGCGGTGTGTCGCTCGATCATCTCGTGTCTACAGCAACCTATGAAAGCGTTGTCGCCCTCTTGCTCGACGGACTAACGGAGCGGCACTTTGCTCTAGCAGATCTCGACCGGCGGTTGGGCGAAATGCGGGAGCGCCTGTTCGCGCACGTGACGACGCTCGATTCGGAGTTGTTGGCTTTGCCGCCTGTGGAAGTCATGCGGGCTCTCATCGCTCGCCTGCAAGATGGCGAGGATTTCGAGGCCGCCCTTCGATTGCTGGCTGCGCCTGCCGTCTTCCTGCCGGCGATCCTCCGTCTGCAGGCTGGCAACGGCCCGGTAGCGCCGGACGGCTCCCTTTCTCAGGCGACCGACATCCTGCGCATGCTGACCGGCCAATTGCCGAGCGCGGAACAGACGGCTGCACTCGATGCCTATCTGGTGACCATCTCCGACCACGGACTGAATGCCTCGACCTTCGCATCGCGCGTCGTCGCCTCGACGCGCGCCGGCCTGACCTCATCGGTGCTTGCGGCGCTGAGCGCCCTCAAGGGACCGCTGCATGGCGGCGCCCCTGGCCCTGTGCTCGATATGTTCGACGCGATTGGAACCAACGAGAATGCACGCGACTGGCTCGGCCAGGCACTGGACCGCGGCGAACGCCTGATGGGCTTCGGCCACCGCATCTACCGGGTGCGTGATCCGCGCGCCGATGCCCTGAAGCAGGCTCTTCGGTCGCTCGTCTTGGCCGCGCAGGTCGATCGCGAGCGGATCGACCTTGCTGAAGCTGTCGAGCACGCGGCGCTCGCAATCCTCAAGGAGCGCAAGCCGAATCGTCCGCTTGATGTTAATGTCGAATTCTACACGGCGTTGCTGCTCGATGCGCTTGGATTTCCGCGAGAGGCCTTCACCGGCGTATTTGCGATCGGCCGGACGGTAGGGTGGATCGCGCATGCGCGCGAACAGGCACTCGAAGGTCGGCTTATCCGGCCGCGTTCGGTTTATATCGGGCCGCTGCCGCGAGCGGCGTGATGGTCGACACAACATAGCCCGGCGGCCCTGCCTGCTGAGCTGTCGTCGCAACACATTCTATCCCGTCACATATGCCGCCAGTTGCTCCAGTGTCTGGCGGCAGCCCATTTCGTTGTCTTCCAAGCATATTCTAATCGGAATGTGCTCGGTGACCATGGTACCTCTGTGCCGTCCGCGGTCGGTCGCATATGGGTGCGGATCGTCATTTCGCCTGGAAGGCCGAATCGTCGGAATTGAATACCGTCTTCCAGACGACGGGAGAGTTCGAGATGAGCTGCGCAATTTTCTCGCGGAACAGGTCGGTCTTCTCCGAGGTTTTGCCCTCCATGTCGGTCTCTCCGTCCGGATAGACGAGCGACAGGCTCAAGGCGCCGCCTTCCCTGCCCTCGAGCTCATGTACAATGCCGCGCATCTCGCCTGGCGGCAGCCATATAGCCACGGCCTTGGCATCGAGGAAGGCCGCATAGACCGCGCTGGGCGGTGCGTGAATGATCTGGGAAACAGTCGGTCTGCGATCTTGGCTCATCCGACGCAAGATACCGACGGCACGCCAATTGAAAAGACCGCCGCGCCGATATGGCGAGGCGGTCTCTTATTGATCAGACCAGGCGACTCTGCTCGGTCGCCGCTTCGATGAAGCTTGCGAATAGCGGATGCGGATCGAGTGGGCGGCTCTTAAGCTCAGGATGGTACTGGACGCCGATGAACCAGGGATGATCCGGATATTCGATCGTCTCTGGCAACACGCCGTCCGGCGACATTCCCGAGAAGACGAGACCGCAGTCTTCCAAACGATCCTTGTAATCGATATTGACTTCGTAGCGGTGGCGATGGCGCTCGGAAATATCGGTCGAGCCATAGATCTCGGAGATCTTGGTGTCCTTCTTCAGCGTAGCCTTGTAGGCGCCAAGGCGCATCGTGCCGCCGAGATCGCCCGATGCCGTGCGCGTCTGCAGCTCATTGCCCTTCACCCACTCGGTCATCAGGCCGACGACCGGCTCCTTCGTCGGGCCGAATTCGGTCGAAGACGCGCTATCCACGCCGGCAAGGTTGCGGGCTGCTTCGATGACGGCCATCTGCATGCCGAAGCAAATGCCGAAATACGGCACCTTGCGTTCGCGCGCAAAGCGAGCCGCATGGATCTTGCCTTCCGAGCCACGCTCGCCGAAGCCGCCGGGAACGAGAATCCCGTGGACCTTCTCAAGGTAAGGCGCCGGGTCTTCCTTTTCGAAGACCTCCGATTCGATCCATTCGAGCTTCACCTTGACGCGATTGGCGATGCCGCCGTGATGCAGCGCTTCGATCAGCGACTTATAGGCATCCTTGAGGCCGGTGTACTTGCCGACGATCGCGATCGTGACTTCGCCTTCCGGCGTGCGGATCCGGTTGCAGACCTCTTCCCACGGATCGAGGCGCGGTTTCGGTGCCGGCTCGATGCCGAAGGCTGCCAGCACTTCGTTGTCGAGGCCTTCCTTATGGTAGGCGATCGGAACGTCGTAGATGTTGGCGACGTCGAGCGCCTGGATGACGGCGGACGGGCGGACATTGCAGAACAGCGAGAGCTTACGGCGTTCCGCTTCCGGAATTTCGCGGTCGGCGCGGACCAGCAGGATGTCGGGATGAATGCCGAGTGCCTGCAGTTCCTTGACGGAATGCTGCGTCGGCTTGGTCTTCAGCTCGCCTGCGGCCGGAATATAGGGCATCAGCGTCAGGTGGACGTAGATCGCCGTGCCGCGCGGGAGGTCGTTGCCGAGCTGGCGGATCGCTTCCATAAAGGGCATGGCCTCGATATCACCGACCGTGCCGCCGATCTCGCAGATGACGAAGTCGTAGTCGTCATTGCCTTCGGTGACGAAATCCTTGATCTCGTTGGTGACGTGCGGAATGACCTGAACGGTTGCGCCGAGATAGTCGCCGCGGCGTTCCTTGTCGATGATGTTCTTATAAATGCGGCCAGTGGTGATGTTGTCGGTCTTGGTCGCCGAACGCCCGGTGAAGCGCTCGTAGTGGCCGAGATCGAGGTCAGTTTCGGCACCGTCATCGGTGACGAAGACTTCGCCGTGCTGGGTCGGGCTCATGGTGCCCGGGTCCACGTTCAGATAGGGGTCGAGTTTGCGAAGCCGCACCCGGTAACCACGGGCCTGCAGCAACGCTCCGAGTGCCGCGGCCGCAATTCCTTTACCGAGAGAGGAAACCACGCCGCCAGTGATGAATACGTATCGCGCCATGGGATTCACCGGATACCTTTTCAAAAACGATTCCACCAGCCCAAAAATTCATTTCCAGAATTTTTGGCGCCAGCGTGGAATCTGAACAAAAGAAAACCGGCAGACCCGAAGGCCTGCCGGCGGTTTATGCTGTCTGCCGCTTACTGTCCGCTTGGGACGGTGGCGGGCGCCGGAGCGGCAGGCGTGGTGGCCTGCGGTGCTGCCGGAGCAGTTTGAGTGGACGGGGCCGTTTCGGCAGGTGCCGGGGCTGCGGGCGCGGTTGCTGCCGGAGCCGGAGCGGATGCGCCGCCCGTCGGAACGCCGTTGTTGCTCTGCGGGGCCGGAGCTGGTGCGACCGGAGCGGTGTTGCCGTTCTGGCCGCCGAGCGAATCGAGGATGCCGTTGCCCTGCCCGCTCGTCGCCGGAATACGGTTCAGAATATCCGTCGGACGGCTCTCATAGCGGTTGAGGATGCCGAGACCAAGCGATGTGATGAAGAACAGCGCCGCCAGGATCGCGGTCGTGCGCGTCAGCGCATTGGCCGTGCCGCGGGCAGACATGAAGCCCGAACCGCCGCCGATACCGAGGCCGCCGCCTTCGGAGCGCTGGATGAGCACGACGCCTACAAGCGCCAGCACGATCATGAGATGGATGACAATCAAAACGGTCTGCATGGGTCCAGTCCTGCCCACACGCGCGGCGGGCATAAAGTAAAATTCTGGCGCTCTTTACATGAGGTCATCCGCTATTCCAAGCCCTTCGGCTCGGAATATACACGGCTCTAAGCAAGCAACGCTTCGTATGCGCCGTAAATGGCGAGGAAGTCGGTCGCTTTCAAGCTCGCGCCGCCGATCAGGGCGCCATCGACGTTCGCGACGCCCATCAATTCTCTCGCATTGCTTGGCTTGACCGAGCCGCCATAGAGGATACGGATCTCCTTGCCGGCATCGCCAAAGCGGGCGACGAGCTCGGAACGCATGAAGGCGTGAGCCTTCTCGACGTCTTCCACGGTCGGCGTGACACCGGTGCCGATCGCCCAGACGGGCTCGTAGGCAATGACCGTATTCACCGGTGTCGCGGTATCCGGCACCGAGGCGGAAAGCTGACGCTTGATAATGTCGAGGGTCTGGCCGGCCTTGCGCTCGTCAGCCGTTTCACCGATGCAGACGATCGCCGTTAGTTCCGCGGCGAAGGCAGCCTCTGCCTTGGCACGAACAAGATGGTCGGTCTCGGCGTGGTCGGTGCGCCGCTCCGAATGCCCGACGATGACGTAGGTGCCGAAGCAATCCGCAATCATCTCGGCCGAGATATCGCCGGTGTGGGCGCCCGACGGATTCTGGTGGCAATCCTGCGCGCCGATTGCGAGCGGGCTATCTGTGCAGAGCGCCGTGGCCACATAAAGCAGCGTCGCCGGAGGGCAGATCAGCACCTCCACCTTCGCGGAAAGTTGCCCCTCAACACCTTCAGCGATCGCCTTGATCTGGTCGAGGGAGGCACGCGTGCCGTTCATTTTCCAGTTTCCCGCCACGAGCGGGCGCACGTCAGGTGTCATGCCAGCCTTCCAATCTTCCACGTATCGAGCGGCCTTAGCAAAAGCAGGGATCAATGAAAAGGTTTCGCCCCTTTCGTTAAAGGAAATAACGGCTTTTTGTCGCGCAGATGCTTAAAATTTGGGGCTGATGTTGCTGAAAATCATAAAGCGGGACGCGGTGTATGTCATCCGGCCTCCTGTCTTCGGAGCGACCGTCAGGAACCCAGTATCCAGTTTAGCGTACGGCGCCAATCGATCATGCGGATCGGCGTTCCGTGATTGCCGGTCTGATAGAGCGTGAAATGCGTAGGGTAACCTGCCTTCAGCAACTTCTCGAAGAGCGTCTGCTGGTCTGTCGCCGCATAGACGGGATCGCGGCTGCCATGCGCGAACCAAAGCGGCAGCCTGGCCTTGAAGAAAGGACTTTTGGCAAAATCCGGATCGGCAACGCCACTCAGGATCACCATCCCCTTGAGGCGCTTTGCGCTATCCGGATCGCGGCTGATACCCCAGCAGACCTGGCTGCCCATGGACGCACAGGCCAGGATGACCGGCTTACCGGGCGATTGTTTGGAAACGTAACCGATCAGACCTTCAATCGCGGCCACTCCATCGCTGTCGAAGCTCTTGACCGACGGCGAGTAGTAGACGCCGCCGTTGCCGGCCACTAGGTTCTTCAAGCGATTGAAGTTTCCGCCGAAGCTGTAGTCGTTGGCGCCGAGACGCCGGTCGCCGTTGCGTCCGTGAACGAAGATGACCGTAAATGCGGCTCCCGAGCTTTGTCCCACCCGGGTGACATCGAGCCGTTGGCCGCCAAGCTGCAACGTCTCATCCGATTGCTGCTTTCTGATGCCGAGAGACACGTATTTTTGTTGGGCACGTTTTTGGGGTATCTGATCGCGGCCGTTGATGTCGCGCATCTCGTCGTACTCGATGACATCGAGCGAGCCACCGTTGCTCGTCTCCAGCACATTTTGTGTGGAAAAGAGATCGTCCTTAAAGGGCGGCAGCCGCTCAGCGGCCTGGCCGCTTGTTGACGCCGCTAGGAAAAAGGCCGCAATTGCGGCGATAATGGAACAATGACTTGTGGACATTCGCATGCGCATGGTTCCCTGAGCCTTGTGGCCGCTTGCCATTCCACGCCCATCAACGCAAACCAATTCCTGAGAAAGTCCGCCGGATGGGCGGCGTCGCGTAACAAGGCGCTTTCTGGCAGAATCTGCCTGATTCGCAAACGTGACATCAAATGCGGTGATTTTGGGTCAGGCATGGCATAAGCCGCCTGCCCTAAACAGGACGAAGATCTGAACGACCCCATGGACGATAGCAACGACCTCTTTTCCGGACTGCCCCTGACACCGAAGCAGGAGGAGGCTCCAAAGCCTGCCGAGCCGCCAAAGGCAGCGCCCGCCGAGGCCGCTGCTGCGGTTTCGCGTCCGGCGCCCGTGAGCTCGACATCCGACGACTACGGTGCGTCCTCGATCCGCGTTCTCGAGGGACTCGAGCCCGTTCGCATGCGTCCGGGCATGTATATCGGCGGCACCGACGAAAAGGCCCTGCACCATCTGTTCGCTGAGGTGATCGACAACTCGATGGACGAAGCGGTCGCCGGCCACGCCAACTTTATCGAAGTGTATCTCGACCGCGAGGGCTATCTGACAGTCAGCGACAACGGACGCGGGATACCCGTCGAAAACCATCCGCAGGTTCCGGGCAAGTCGACGCTCGAAGTCATCATGACCAAGCTGCACGCTGGCGGCAAGTTCGACGGCAAGGCATACGAGACATCCGGCGGCCTCCACGGCGTTGGCGTTTCTGTCGTCAACGCGCTTTCCGACGTGTTGGAAGTCGAGGTTGCGCGTAACCGGAAGCTATACCGCCAGCGCTTCTCCCGCGGTTTGCCGCAGGGCGAACTGGAGGAACTCGGCGACGTCCATAATCGTCGCGGCACGCGTGTTCGCTTTCACCCCGATCCGCAGATTTTTGGCGAGCACGCGAAGTTCGACGCGGGGCGCGTGTTTCGTATGGCACGCTCCAAGGCTTACCTCTTTGGCGGCGTGGAAATCCGCTGGAGCTGCGAAGAAGGTGTGCTTCCGCAAGGCTCGGAGATACCTGATAAGGCGGTCTTCCACTTCCCCGGCGGCCTGAAGGATTACCTGCAGGCGACGATGGGCAAGGAATTCACTGTCACTCGCGAGATATTCGCAGGCAAGACGGAGAAAACCAGCGGTCACGGCTCGCTGGAGTGGGCGATCACCTGGTACGGTGGCGATCCTCAGGTCCATTCGTACTGCAATACCATCCCGACACCCGAAGGTGGCACGCACGAGGCAGGCCTTCGTATCGCGCTGACCAAGGGCCTGAAGAACTATGCCGATCTGACGCAGAACAAGCGCGCCGCCCAGATCACCACCGATGACGTGATGATCTCGGCCGTCGGTATGCTGTCGGTATTCATTCGCGAACCTGAATTCGTTGGCCAAACGAAGGACAAGCTTGCGACCGTTGAAGCTCAGCGCATCGTTGAAAACGCACTTCGCGATCCGTTTGACCACTACCTCGCCGACAATCCGAACGAAGCAGCCAAGCTGCTCGATTGGGTCATCGAGCGCGCGGAGGAACGCCTGCGCCGTCGCAAGGAAAAGGAAGTCAACCGCAAGACGGCCGTGCGCAAGCTGCGTCTGCCCGGCAAGCTTGCTGATTGCGCACAGAACACCGCCCAGGGTGCCGAACTCTTCATCGTCGAAGGCGACTCGGCAGGCGGCTCGGCCAAGCAGGCGCGTAACCGTGCCAACCAGGCGATCCTCCCGCTACGCGGCAAGATCCTCAACGTCGCCAGTGCCGGCCGCGAAAAGCTTGGCGCCAACCAGCAGCTGGCTGACCTCGTGCAGGCGCTCGGCTGCGGCACACGCTCGAAGTATCGCGAAGAAGACCTTCGCTACGAACGCATCATCGTGATGACCGACGCCGATGTGGACGGCGCTCACATTGCATCGTTGCTCATCACGTTCTTCTATCAGGAGATGCCCGAGCTGGTCCGTGGCGGTCACCTCTTTCTTGCCGTGCCGCCGCTTTACAAGATCACCCAGGGCGCGAAGTCGGCTTATGCCCGCGACGACGCGCACCGGGCCGAGTTGATGGAGACCGAGTTCAAGGGCAAGGCCAAAGTCGAAATCAGCCGCTTCAAAGGTCTCGGCGAAATGCTGCCGGCGCAGCTCAAGGAAACTACCATGGACCCAAGCAAGCGCACGCTGTTGCGCGTGGTGATTGACGAGGTGGATTTCGAGGGCACGCGCACGGCGGTCGACGACCTGATGGGAACGAAGCCGGAAGCTCGATTCCGGTTCATTCAGGATCGTGCTGCCTTTGCGGAAAACCTAGATATCTAGAACGTCTAGTCGAGGCGTACGGTAATCTCCGTCTTCACGGAGTTGGCGAGGAAGCACAATTCGTGCGCCTCGTGATGCAGTTTTTCTTCGAGTTCACGGCTCGGATTGTCGCTTGAGTAAGTGACCTGCGGCCGAAGCTCGACACGGCTCACCATCGTTCTGCCCTGCACGGTTTCCATGAGGCCGGTTGCTGCATCGACATAGCTGTCGACCATGATGCGCTTCTTGGAAGCAAGCCAGAGGTAGAACAGCATGTGGCAGCTCGACAGCGACGCAACGTACGCCTCTTCCGGATCCACATTCTCAGCCACGGCATAGGGCAGCGGCACATTGTGTGGCGAAGCGGAGGCGGCGACGGTGGCACCGCCGTCGAAGCTCCATGTGTGTCCGCGGCTGTATCGTCCGTCGATAAAACTTGCCGCGCCCCGCTCCCACGCAACCTCTGCGGAAAACGTCGTCATCTGTCATTCTCCTTCGCGCGTCAGGCGCGCCGTTGTCATTTGCAAATGATCCGACAATGCTTGCAGCGCTGCGGCTTCGTCGCGACGTGCGCAGGCTTCGATGATGGCGTGATGCTCGGTATGGAGGATGACGCGCTCATCGGAGCCTTTCGGCTGCCTCGAGTAGGCGCGACGCGATTCACGTCGCAGTTCGTCGATCATAGAAAGAAGGCGGGCATTGCCGCATCGCCCATAGAGCGTTCGATGAAAAGCGACATCCAGCTCTTCCAGGGTAGCAGGGTCCTCCTCTTCAACCAGATCTTCATTGAGACGCTGCGCCTTGCGCAAGTCGCTATCACCGAGGGTCGGCAGCGCTCCACGCAGTGCCATACTTTCCAACGCCGCGCGGATATCGGCGAGCTCGCGCGCCTGCTCTTCCGTCAAACCGGCGACAGCTAGGCTTCGATCCGGCCGCCGGTCGAGCAGGCCCGACGCCAGCAGTCGATCAAGCGCCTGACGCACCGGCTGCCGGCTGACACCAAATCGCTGCGCCAGGAGCTCTTGCTTCAGGACTGTTCCTGGCTGCAGGCGCCCGCCTTCTATTTCACGCCGCAGCGCCGTTGCAATCGTGTTTGTATCCATGGATCCAAACTATCTGGTGAAATGAATTTTGGCAACGCTGTTGCAGGATTTCTGTCATATTGATTGCGGAGAATGGGGCTAAGGAGCGTAGTATAGATCGCCGGGGATCTCGGGTGCGCCAGTCGACGGCATAAATCCGTCATTGTGCTTGCGCGCGAGGGACGCATGGCCCATATCCATAGTCAAAACAGGGGGAAAAGAACGACGTGAGCCTTCCGAACAACAATATCCAGCGCGAGTCGCGATGGCTCGGCCCTTCGGGCCCTGCCCGCACGCCGTTAATTCCCTCGATCTCTGCAGCGCGCTGGCTGCTGGTTCTCGTTGTCGCGGCTGGCGTTTACTTCTTCTACGGCTTTGCCGTCCCCGTGCTTGCGGCGCTAGTCATCGGTTTTGCGAGCTGGCCGCTTTACCGCCGATTGCTCGAGCGTGTCGGCGGAAACACAACAATCGCTGCCACCATCGCGATTGTACTGATCGTCACGTTCTTGGTTTTGCCCATCGTTTTTGCCGTGACCTACACGACAGGCGAGGTGCGGGAATGGGTCGCCTGGGCTGTGCATGCAAACAGATCGGGCGCGCCGACGCCGCAGTGGATCATCGCCCTGCCCTTCGCTGGCCCTTATCTCGACGAGTTGTGGACCAAATACATCGGCAGCCCCGGCTCCATGGGTGAGGTCATCCAGGCTGTCAGCGGCGCCAACATCGGCAACATCTATCGGGCGATTCTCGCCGCAGGCGGCGGCGCCTTCCACCTGCTGCTGACGCTGCTTTTTATGCTGATTGCGCTGTTCTTCGTCTACCGCGATGGTTCCGCCTTCTCGCAGCAGATCGATATGCTTGGCGAGCGCATCCTCCCCAACCGCTGGGAGCGGATATCCCGGGTCGTACCGGCAACGATCAGCTCGACCGTTATGGGCATGACACTGATCGCTATCGGCGAAGGCATCGTGCTTGGCGTCGCCTATTGGATCGCCGGTGTCCCTTCACCTGTCACGCTCGGCGTCCTGACTGGCATCATGGCCTTGATACCGGGTGGTGCGCCGCTTTCCTTTACGCTGGTGTCCGTCTATCTGCTCGCCAGTGGCTCACACGTTGCCGGCGTCGGTCTTTTTGTTTGGGGAACGGTCGAGCTGTTCATTGTCGACAAGACGCTGCGCCCCAAGCTCGTCGGCGGCCCGATCAAATTGCCATTCCTGCCCACGTTCTTCGGCCTCGTGGGCGGCGTGAAGACCATGGGCTTCCTCGGCCTCTTCATCGGGCCGGTTCTGATGGCCCTGATTGTCGCGATCTGGCGAGAGTGGATGCACGAGGTTCACGATGCGGAAACCGGGCCACAAGTGATGATCGACGAACAGACCCCGCCAGCGTCTCGCGCGGCTGAGTGATCAGGCGAGCCGCTTTTCCATGAACAGGCTGAGTGGGTCCGGCAGGTAGCTGCCGAACGGCTCGATGTCGACATAGCCATATTTGCGGTAGAGAGCGATTGCCTCCGGCTGGTAGATGCCAGTTTCGAGCCGAACGGCCCAAAGTCTCTTTTCAGTTGCGGCTGCTTCGAGCTCCTTCATCAGCTTGCTTGCCACCTTCAAGCCACGCGCGGCCGGGTCAACGAACATGCGTTTGATCTCCGCCGTTCCGTCGCCAACCTCGACCAGCGCGCAGCAGCCGACGATTGCGTTATCGTTGCGGGCGACGAAGAAGCTGACGGTCGGCCTTTCCAACGTCGAGATGTCGACGAGGTGGTTGCTCTCTGGTGGATACAGCGACTGCGCATAGGTGTCGGACATGTCGAGGAGACGGAGCACGCCTTCCTGGCGCGGTGGTTCCAGAGCAATCGTGATGGACACGGGATTTTCCTGTCTTGGCGCGCGCTCCCGCATGACGAAAAGTTAATGCTGGGGCGCCTTCATTCCGTTGGAATTACAGTCTCTAAGAGGCAGAGTTTTCAATATTCATAAGGCGATATTATGCAAGCGGTATTGGTTGCAATGACCATCTTAGGGTGCAACGACTCGGTTACAAAATGCAACTTCATCGCCACGGTCGAGAAACAGTGGCAGACAGTTGCGATGTGCGACGCTGACTCGGAGAGGCAGCTGAAGCACTTTACAAATATAAGCTACCCAACAGTCATTGCCGTTTGCGAGCCGCCGAAACCCGCTACGCCCCCGGACACACGAAGGGCTGTCGTAGAAAACATACCAAAACCGCCCGCACCAGCTGAAACACAAGGCCGGTTGTCGGTCTTCGCTGATCGGGTGGCAGGCCAGGTACGTGCACATCTACCATCCGGCAGCGATATGAAAACAGTGCTGGTTTCACCCGTCCATTTTGTCTCGGGAGGCTATTCCTGGGTCGCGAAACGGCTTTACCCCTAGGCCGCCGCGAGAGATGCTACCTGAGCGTACGTGCGCGCATGCTGCCGCTGCTCCGCCATGTGCAGCCTCTCGACCATCTCGAGAAGTTCTTGGGCAGCACCGTGCGTGCCATGCCAACGGAACTTCTCGAGCAGCTTGCCGCAGACGTCGCCCAGCATGGCGGCGGAAAGATTCTTCGAAGCTTCCCGCCACAGCAGCGTTGCCTCGACGAAAATCACGCTGATTTCGCGGGTAAGGCCGGCCGATTCGTAGAGGGCACGCACGGCGTGCATGCGCCCGGTTGCAAGGATGGAGCGAACGCGTCGCTCGTCACAACCCGTAAGGTTGACAATTGCGGCCGCGAAGAACTCCACCTTGCCGGAGCAGAGGGCGTGTATCAGAAAGGACGGCGTCAGCTGGCCGCTTACCCGCAAATGTTCGACAAGGTCTGAAATCTCGCGCGGCGTAAGCTCGCCTGCAATCGAGACGACAGCGGCTTCGTTGGCCTCCCGGCTGATCCGATGCCGCCGGCTCGGATCGATCGTCGCTTGCGCCAATGGTAGATTGACGAGGGCGACGCTGACATGCTGCGTCAACAACTGGCGAGCGTCCGCAGTCAAATCCCCACGATCCAGCAGCAGATTGCGGATCTCGCAATGGTGGCCGAGACGCTCGGCGATTCTCTTGAGCGAGTAAGGTGCGATCGCAGCTCCTTCGTTTTCGAGAAGGCAGATGATGGTCTCTTCTTCGCCAATTTCAGCAAGTGCGGCGGCGACTGGCCGTGAGATCGTGCCACGCGCTGCAATCAGCATTCGCGTAACGTCGCTACCGCCGGCAGCAAAATCCACCAGATCGGAATCCGACAGCAAGGGCGAGCATGTGACGGCGTGGCATGCAATTTCGGGCTGATCCGCTGCGAGCGAGAGAATAACGGCGCGCGGTGCATCCGGCGACCACGAGATCGCCTCGGCAAGAGCCAGCCTGACCTTGGGGGACGGGTCGTCGAGCAGGAAAGTCATGGCCATCTCGGCGGCCGCGCGTTCTGCTGCAGCCATCTCGGACTGCAAATAGGCTCTGCCGAGGGCATTGGCCGCACGGGCCCTGTCTCCGGCCTTGGCGGTTTCCGCCCAACGAAGAAATGCTTCTACGATCACCCGTGTGCCCCATGCCCGAATGCGATTCTCTCGCACTCCAATCAGTGAGATTACGCTACGGGCAAAAAGTTTATGATTGGTTCACCATGTTCGTTAAGCTTCAAAGCTGCGGCCGAAACATTTCGAATACGTCGCAGCCTTCGCTGTAGTCCATGTAACCCATGCGCGCGATCGGCCTAGCGATCGTCATATCGAGGCGGCCGTCGCGAATGATTGTTTCGTCGATTCGGATGCCGATAACCTGGCCGAAGACCATGATGTTCTCGGAATCCCCGCCGGTGAGTGACTTCGGCACAAGGGTTTCCGTTACCTTGCATTCGAGAACGGCAAAGGCTTCGGCGACATAGGGCGCATCCACAAGATCACCCCTCCTTGCCGTCAGACCGGCAAGCGCAAACTCGTCGACGCCGTAGTCGACGGCCGCCGACGAAACGTTCATCTTCTCCACCAGGTTCCGGCTCACGAAGTTGCAGGTGAACTCGCCGGTTTCGATCGCATTCCTCTGGCTGTGCTTGAGACCGGCAGAGGAAAACATCACGAGTTTCGGGCGGTCGGAGATCGCATTGAAGAAAGAGTACGGCGCGAGATTGATCGAGCCATCACTTCCCTTGCTGCCGATCCAGCCGATTGGACGCGGCGCGACAATCGCCTTGAAGGGATCATGCGCCAGACCGTGCCGGTTCGTATCGGTGTTATAGAACATCAGTCCTCTCCGCCAACCCAGGTGACCGTCTCGGTCAACTCCGGACGCGGGCGTTCGATGGCAGGAAACGTCGTCGAGCCCATGTGAATAAAGCCTGCGATCTTCTCGCCCGGCCCGACGCCGAGGAGCTCGTAGGCGCGTTCGTCGTAGGCGAACCATTCGGTCAGCCAATTGGCAACCCATCCATGGGCATTGGCGGCAAAGATGATGTTGAGGCAGACTGCGCCGGCAGACATCAACTGCTCCCACTCGGGGATCTTGATGTGCGGGCCGGCCTTGCTGACGACGGCAACGACGACAGGAGCGCGCGTGAAACGGGTACGTTCCACTTGTATCATTTCATCAGAA
This sequence comes from Rhizobium sp. 3T7, assembly GCF_020166565.1. Taxonomy (NCBI): domain Bacteria; kingdom Pseudomonadati; phylum Pseudomonadota; class Alphaproteobacteria; order Hyphomicrobiales; family Rhizobiaceae; genus Rhizobium; species Rhizobium sp. 3T7. The sequence continues at coordinate 537,152 of NZ_JAIQXS010000001.1, read as the reverse complement.
AGCTCTGGCTTGGCCTCGAGTGCAAGCTTCAGAAGCTCTTCGCCGATCCGGGCACGCTCTTCGCCGCGATAGACGATAAAGCGCCAAGGCGCGAGCTTGCCGTGATCAGGCACACGGGACGCCAGGCGCAAAATCTCTTCGATCTCGGCCTTGTCGGGCCCCGGCCCGCACATCTGAAACGCGGGAATAGAACGGCGGACACCGAGATAGTCGATCAGCTTGATATCGGATTTCATGCGGGAGAGGCTTCCATTTTCATGACAGCATTTCGGATGGGTCTTGAATTTGCCATCGCGTTGGTCTTGAAGTGGCCTCTGTGATTTCAGATGTCAATTGGTTCGCACGACACATGGTTGGCATTTCGCCATATGCACGCATAAGCCTGGCCTTGGCTTTCACCGCTCTACTGCCTTTAAGCAGCCAGGCGCAGGATGCCTTCCAGACCTTCAAGCAGTTGGATACGACGGCGAAGATGCCGAAGCTGAATGCCTTTATCGCGCCGGGTACGGCGCCGCAGGGTTCGAAGCTGCACGAGGTCGCCCTTGAGGCAAAGCTGACGGCCAATGGCGATGCGGTTCAGGACGGACTATCCTGGTATGTGTTTAGCCCCATGACGGGCTCCGATGGCAAGCTGCCGCTGATCGCATCCTCACAGGGTGGCTCGGCGGACTTCCAGCTCGCGCCAGGAGATTATTTCGTCAATGTTTCCTTCGGCCGCGCTGGTGTTACCCGCAAGCTAACGGTTCCCGAAGACGGTCAGGTCGACAAGCAGACGATGGTGCTGGAAGCCGGTGGCTTGCTGTTGAACGCCGTATCGGGCTCAGACGTGCGCATTCGGCCGGATCAGCTCAGTTTCTCGATTTATTCCGCTGAGGTGCGTGAGGACGGCGAGCGCGGTCTTGTCATGGCTGACGTGCCGCCCAACACCGTAGTTCGTCTCAATGCCGGGACCTACCACATCGTCTCCGAATACGGCGACACCAACGCATCGATCCGTGCTGACATCCAGGTGGAGGCCGGCAAGCTGACAGAAGCAACGATCCAGCACAAAGCCGCGCAGATCACCTTCAAACTCGTATCCGATGCTGGTGGCGAAGCGATTGCCGATACTGCCTGGTCGATCCTGACCGCCGCTGGTGATAGTGTCGGCGAGAGCGTTAGCGCCTTCCCGACGATGGTCCTTGCCGAAGGCGAATACTCTGCCGTCGCTCGAAACAAGGACAAGATCTACCAGCGCGATTTCAAGGTTGAGGCTGGCAAGAACACCGATGTCGAAGTGCTGATGAAGGACGTACAACCCGAAGCGCCGACCGAAGCCGCTAAAACGGTGCAGGTTCAGCCCGATCAACAGCCGCCAACGGGTGACGCCTCGCCGAGGACGCAAGCGCCGCTGCCCTCCTACGACCAATTGCAGAGCGGCGCCGGCACCGGCGACGACGTGGAGTAATCGGCTTTCAGAGTATCGCAGACAAAGAAAAACCGCCCTGTCCTGTTAAAGACCGGGCGGTTTTGTATTTTAGGGCTGGAGGCAGCTCAGGCTGCCTTGGCCTTCCTGGCTTCCGCCTTCCGGCGGATGTCTGGTGGCGTGGCTTCGAGCCCGAGGCTTGCAATCGCCTCGTCAAGCGACATCGAAGTCTGCTCCTGGCTGCCGAGACGGCGGATATTGACGGTGCGCTCTTCCGCTTCCTTCTTGCCGCAGACGATGATGACCGGAACTTTCGTAACGGAATGTTCGCGGATCTTGTAATTGATCTTCTCGTTACGGAAGTCAGTCTCGACCGTCAGGCCGACGTCGCGAAGTGCTGCCGCAACTTCGACGCCATAGGCATCGGCCTCGGAGGTGATCGTCGCAACAACCACTTGCTGTGGCGATACCCACAGCGGCAGGTGTCCTGCGAAGTTCTCGATCAGGATGCCGAGGAAGCGTTCCATCGAGCCGCAGATGGCGCGGTGGATCATGACCGGCTGCGTCTTTTCCGAGTTGCTGTCGATGTAGAACGCACCGAAGCGTTCCGGCAGGTTGAAGTCGACTTGCGTCGTGCCGCACTGCCATTCCCGGCCGATCGCGTCCTTCAGCGTATATTCGAACTTCGGACCGTAGAACGCGCCCTCGCCCGGCAGGATGCCGGTCTTGATGTTGTTCGACTGCTGCTGGATCGTCTCCAGCACATCAGTCATCACGCTTTCGGCGCGATCCCAAAGGCCGTCCGAACCAACACGCTTTTCGGGGCGCGTCGAAAGCTTGATGGTGATCTCGTCGAAGCCGAAGTCCTTGTAGACGGACAGGATCAGATCGTTGATCTTCAGGCACTCGGCTGCCATCTGCTCGTCGGTGCAGAAGATGTGCGCGTCGTCCTGCGTAAAGCCACGCACGCGCATCAACCCATGCAGAGCGCCCGACGGCTCGTAGCGGTGAACGGTACCGAATTCCGCAAGACGGATTGGCAGTTCGCGGTAAGACTTCAGGCCGTGCTTGAAGATCTGCACGTGGCCGGGGCAGTTCATCGGCTTCAGCGCGAAGACACGGTCGTCATCCGTATCGTCGCCGGCAACCGTGACCTTGAACATGTTGTCGCGGTACCAGCCCCAGTGGCCGGAAGTTTCCCAGAGTGACTTGTCGAGCACCTGCGGCGCGTTGACCTCCTGGTAGTCTTCAGCGAGGCGGCGGCGCATATAGGCGACAAGCGTCTGGAACATGCGCCATCCCTTACCGTGCCAGAAAACGACGCCCGGACCTTCTTCCTGGAAGTGGAAAAGGTCCATTTCGCGGCCGAGGCGGCGATGATCGCGCTTCTCGGCTTCGGCAAGCACGTGCAGGTAATTGTCGAGATCTGCCTGCTCGGCGAATGCCGTGCCGTAGATGCGGGTCAGCATCGGATTGTTGCTGTCACCGCGCCAGTAGGCGCCGGCCACTTTCATCAGCTTGAACGCCGTGCCGATCTGGCCGGTGGACGCCATGTGCGGCCCGCGGCACAGGTCGAACCAGTCGCCCTGGTAGTAGATCTTCAGATCCTGGCCTTGGGGAATCGCATCGACGAGCTCGACCTTGTAGCTTTCACCCTTGGCGGCGAAAACTTCCTTGGCCTTCTCGCGCGACCAGACTTCTTTCGTGAACGGCGCGTTGCGAGCGATGATCTCCTTCATCTTCTTTTCGATCTTTGGCAGATCGTCCGGTGTGAAGGGCTCGTTCTTGGCAAAGTCGTAGTAGAAACCGTTCTCGATGACCGGGCCGATCGTTACCTGCGTGCCGGGCCAGAGCTCCTGCACGGCTTCCGCCATCACGTGGGCTGCGTCATGCCGGATCAGCTCCAGCGCGCGGCCGTCGGTGCGGGTAATGATTTCAATCGCGCCTGCCGTCACCGGATCGGAAAGGTCGCGGACCTGGCCGTCGATCGCAATCGCGACTGCCTTCTTGGCAAGTGACTTGGAAATGGATTCTGCGACATCGTTACCGGTTGCGCCAGCATCGTAGCTGCGCACGGAACCATCGGGAAATGTCAGGGAAACGGATTGGGACATCTAGAATTCTCCTTGTCCAGTCCCGCCAACGAATGCGGGTGGTTGCAATGAAGCGCTTCGTCCGCACGAATGCGCCGCCGCCTGATACCGAGATTTGCCGATTGAGTAAAGAAGAAGCCGGTTCAGCCGATCATTTCCGCAAGGCCGCGAACCGTGTTCCAGTTTCGCAGCGTGCCGACGCCCATGCGCTTGGTCGTCAGTGCCGAAAGCAGCTTCCATTCGCTTGGCTTTCCGGCAAAATCGATCCAGAGATCACCGCCGGTGAGCGCCAGACGCTGCCTCGGATCGGCATAAGGGCGAAGCGCCTCGATGGTGGCGGGGTCGAGCGGTTTGCGCATCACACGGACGATCACCTGGCTGCCCTCACCGTCCAGAAATGGATTGGACTTTGCAAGTTTCAACCAGTCGGTACCTTCGCGCACGATAATATCGACGGGCTTGCCGAACCTCGCTTTGAACGCGGCTTCCAGCCTTGCCTCAATGCCCGCCAGTGGCAAGGCGTCCGCCTCGAACACGATATTGCCGGTCGAAACCAGCGTCCTCGGATCTCGGTAACCGATATTTTTGGCCATGTCGCGAAGGTCGGACATCACCACGCGGCGACCGGGCGCAAGCACGATACTATGCAGCAGCGCAACGTAGATCATGCTTTCCAGAACTCCGCGTCGCCGCTCTTAGGAAGATCGTCAAGGTTATGCTTGAGGGCTGCATCGATGCGCTTGTGGAAGGCATCGGCGACATCGTGACGACCGCGAAATACCCGAGATGCGCCCTGCGTCATCTCTCTGCTGCCTTGCGCCCCAACGCGAGGTAGCGCCACGGTGTCCACCAGTGTAAGTGCTCGCCGAGCTTCTCGGGAACCGGGTCGAGTCCGCTGGTGCCTCCGGGTCCACAACGCCCGACGCGAAACAGTGTCATCCATCCACCGCTCCACAACCCGTGGCGCGCAACTGCCTCATAACCGTACTCAGAGCAAGTCGGAATGTGGCGGCATGAATTCCCGATGAAACCAGAGAGCGTCAGCTGATAGGCGCGAATAAAGCCCACTCCGACCAACCTCCCCGGTGTCTTGCGGAACGGGCCGGAGTAATTGCGGGAGTAGGAGCGTGCGGGTCTACGGGGCGCGGCGGCGCCACCCTCGTCCTCGTCGTCATCGCGATTGATCGAACAGAATTCGCACATCGGCTATGCCGCTCAGGCCTCGACCGTTTCGGCGCGCTTGGCCTCGATCTGGCCAATTGCGTCAACAACGGCATCGAAGGTCAACATTGTGGAGGCATGCCGCGCTTTGTAGTCCTTGACGGGGCGGAGATAGCGCATGTCCTCGAAACGGCCTTCCGGCCCCTCGCCGTCCGCCTTCAACATCGCCAGCATATCCTCTCGCGCCTTGCGTAGCTCACTCGCATCGGCGCCGATTACATGGCGCGCCATGATCGAAGAGGATGCTTGTCCAAGCGCGCAAGCTTTGACGTCATGCGCAAATCCGGTCACGGTGCCGCCGTCCATTTTCAGCCAGATTTTGACCTTGGAGCCGCAAAGCTTGGAATGCGCCTGGGCGCTGGCGTCCGCGTCCGGCAGGCTGCCGATCAGTGGAATGTTGCCCGCAAATTCGAGGATTTTGCTGTTGTAGATATCGTCCATCGTGGATTCCGCTCCAGAATTCATGCGGATCGGCGCCTCAAAACTCATTGTAGCACAAAAGAAAAACACAGCGTGTCGTGCCGGGAGACTTACATAAGGATGCCGTTTTCCTATATGTATGTCGGTCGAAGGCCAGAAAAATGCAATGGCCTCGGCTAAGTTTGATTGGGAAACCGTGCCGGACGGGCAGCAATTCAAGCCCTGAAAGCCCCGGAGCCTGCCAAAGGTGCATGAATTCCCTTGAGTGGAATTGCCAGTGGCTAGTCCGAAAGACGGTCCGCAAAAGCGGATCAGGAGACTGTTGCATATGGACGCCATCATAAAGAATTTTCCGCAGGCCCCCGCCGATCTAGAAGCCGATCGGCCAAGCCAGAGAGAAGCCGAGGACGCCGTCCGCACGCTCCTGCGTTGGGCTGGCGACGATCCGTCGCGTGAAGGCCTGCTGGATACCCCGGCGCGCGTGGCAAAAGCCTATCGCGAACTTTTCGCCGGCTATGATATGGACCCGGAAGACGTGCTTGGCCGCACCTTTGAAGAGGTTGCCGGCTACGACGACATGGTCCTGGTCAGAGACATTCCCTTCTTCTCCCATTGCGAACACCACATGGTTCCGATCATCGGCAAGGCGCATGTCGCTTACATTCCCGACGGCAAGGTCCTTGGCCTTTCGAAGATCGCGCGGGTCGTCGAAATCTACGGTCGCCGCCTGCAAACGCAGGAAACCATGACCGCCCAGATCGCAAAGGCCATCGACGACACGCTCGCTCCCCGCGGCGTCGCCGTCATGATCGAGGCCGAACATATGTGCATGGCGATGCGCGGTGTACAAAAGCAGGGCTCGACCACATTGACGACAACATTTACCGGAACGTTCAAAACTGAGCCGGCTGATCAAGCCCGATTCATGTCTATGGTCCGGGGCCGCTGAATACGGCTTCGATTAAGAAAGCCGCGATGATGCCGTTTGCGTTCAATACACCGTCCGACGATAAATCAGAACTCGAGGACGCGGGCGATTTCACGCCGCGGTTTGACGATCGGGGTCTGATCACCGCGATCGTCACCGATGCTACCGATGGCGAATTGTTGATGGTGGCGCATATGAATGCACAGGCTCTCGCCCTGACCATCCAGACCGGCAAGGCGCATTATTTCAGCCGCTCGCGGGGTAAGCTCTGGATCAAGGGCGAGACTTCTGGCAACACCCAGATGGTCAAGGAAATCCGGACGGATTGCGATCAGGATGCCATCTGGCTGAAGGTCGAGGTCGCTGGCCACGATGCCACCTGTCATACCGGCCGCCGGTCCTGCTTCTATAGAACCGTCAACCTCGAAGAGGGCAAGCCGATGCTCGAGATTGTCGATGATGAGCTCCAGTTCGATCCCAATGAAGTTTACGGAAAAGACTCTTAAAAGCCGAAAATTGCCTCTTATTGGGCCAAAATCTACGCCTATATACGAATTGGAAAGGGACGCGGGCCACTAATATAGTTCGTTTTTGATTGTTTGCCGGGAGGGAGGCGAGCCATGCTGAATTGGGGTTTGTACCGCCAAAGCTCCGAGGTAGGCACGTCCAACACCAGCACCCCGACAGCGCCAGACATGACCGCTCCCGCCATTCCCGCGCCTGCGCCCAAAAAAACCAAACTTGCCCTTGCACTGGGAGGAGGTGCCGCGCGCGGTTGGGCGCATATAGGTGTCCTACGCGCCTTGGACGAGGAAGGCATCGAGATCGGCATGGTCGCCGGAACCTCGATCGGAGCCTTGGTCGGCGGCTGCTATCTAGCCGGCAAGCTTGATGAACTGGAAGGATTTGCACGTTCGCTGACAATGCGGCGCATTGCCAGCCTGCTCGACCTGACGATCGGCGGCAGCGGCTTGTTCGGCGGCATGCGGCTGACAAAGCGCATGCAGGAACATCTGGAGGGCCTGAACGTCGAAGATCTGGACCGGCCGTTCGTGGCCGTCGCTGCCGAGGTCAACACCGGGCACGAGGTCTGGATCGCCAATGGATCGCTGATCACGGCGCTTCGCGCCTCCTATGCCCTCCCCGGTATCTTCGAACCCATTCGCAGCAACCAGCGGACGCTTGTCGACGGCGCCTTGGTCAATCCGGTTCCCGTTTCCGTATGCCGCGCCTATGAGCAGCCGCTCGTGGTTGCGGTCAACCTGAACTACGATCTCTATGGTCGATCAGCCGTCGTCCGGCACAATGCCACCCTCTCGCCATCCGAAGTGCACCGGCGCGAAGAGGCGCCCTATGCCAGGCTCGGCATGACCGGTGTGATGGTGCAGGCGTTCAACATTATCCAGGACAGGATTGCGCGTGCGCGCCTTGCAGGCGATCCGCCGGATATATCGATTCAGCCGCGCCTCGGCGATATCGGCTTGTCAGAGTTCCACCGCGCCGGAGAAGCGATCGAGCGCGGCTACGAGGAAGCTAAACTGCGGCTTCCTGAATTGAAACGTATGCAGGAAATATTCGCCGGCTCTCTCTAGGCGCCGGCGAAGCGTTCAGCCGGCGATGTAGGCCTTGATCTGCTCTGCTTCCAGTTCGACTTCCGCGATCCGGGTTTTCACGACGTCGCCGATCGAGATGATACCCGCGAGCTTGCCATTCGTCTCAACGGGAACGTGGCGGAACCGGCGGCTTGTCATCAGCCCCATCAGATCGTTCACGGTTGAATCTTCATGGCACCGGTAAACCTTTGCGGTCATCAACGAGCCAACGGGCTGATCGAGACAGGCGGCTCCCCCCTTGGCGATCGCGTGCACCACGTCGCGCTCCGTGAAAATCCCGGAAATCTTGTTCTCCATCCCAACAATGACAATGGCGCCGATCTTTTTCTTGCTGAGAATCACAGCCGCTTCGGAAACGGTCGTGTTCGGCCCGGCGGTTACGACATCCCTGCCTTTTGTATCGAGTATGGCTTTGACTGTATTGGACATTTTGAACCTCCTATGTCGAAAGTGAAGCACTTCTACTGATCACAGGCATCCGCGGCGGTTTCTCCTCCCATTACGGATCAGTTCGAATGGTGCACTCCAACTCTCAAGATTGCAATATATCCGATGTTTCTGAAGTTGGCGGCTCCTCGGGCGGCTTCCGGTCAAAAAGACTGAAGAGAATGAAGCCGAAAATGAACCCTCCGATATGGGCGTCCCAGGCGATTGCCTGCGACCCGTCGCCGATCAGCGGGACGCCGACGGCAATTAGCAGATTGCCCACGAACCAGAAGAGAATGAATGCGACGACCGTGCGGCTGTGAAACGCTTCGAGCATCGAAAGACGCGCATTGAGATGCGCCGGTCGGGCAATCCGCTGTTCCGGTGGGAATGCAAAGCGGCAGGCGGCGCCCATCAGGCCGGACACCACGCCGGACGCGCCGATCAGCAATGTGGCCTCCCCCCAATTCAAGGCCGCATGGAGAGCGGCCGACGCGATCGCGGATAGCACCCAGAAGGTGACAAATCGGAACGCGCCAATTCGGCGCGCCACCGGCGTACCAAAGGCCATCAGCCATAGCCCGTTGAAAACGATATGCTCTATGCTGCCGTGAAGGAGCGAATAGGTGATCGGCGTCCAGAGAAGTTGCGGGCCCTGCTCCGACAACGGCGTGATGTACCGCAACGGAATGAAGCCGAAATTGAAGAACAGCCAGTCGAGACCGTTGCCAGATAGAAACAGTGATTGAACGGCGTATATCAGCCCCAATAGCGCAAGTGCTGCGAGCACCGAGCCTGGAAGGTTGAAGATGGGTGACCGCGGTGCCGGAGGCTCCATCGCCGCTTGCGGCTCGACCGAGTGCTCGTTCATCTTCGTCCTCGCTTGATTGCGGCACAGCCTTACAGGACGAAAGGTCAAAAAAAAAGCCGTCCGGCAAAGACCGAACGGCCTTCGAGCGTCTAGGGATAGACCCGTGCCCGACAGTCCGTGCTGAACTTCCCGAAGGCAGGAAGCGATGAGGAAACACTGCCACGGCACGGCTGGCGGCTCAATCGAAACCCTTCCTTAACCTTAACCGCCGCGAGTTGGCACGAAATACGCACGGCATCAGACTGCACGGCCATGACGGCTGTGTTTTGATCCAAAGTGAAACAGCCGGTGCCGTAATGCGTCTCAAAACCACGATCGACCTATTCGAATATTGGAATCGCATCCGCGGCCAAGACCTTGCGCCGTTGAGATCGCAGGTCGAGCCAACGGATTTGCGGCAGATTCTATCAAGTGTGTTTCTCCTCGAAACAACCGACACAGGTCGCGTCGCGTTCCGTCTTGCCGGAACGCGTATTTGCGATCTCTTTGGCCGCGATGTCGGTGGCGCCCCGTTTTCCGAGCTCTGGGCGTATGGGAATGACGACATCGAGCCCACAGCGGTCGGCGTCATGACGCACGCGATCCCCGCGCTGCTCAACGCCACGGGTTTCACTGCGGCCGGTCATCGTGCCTGCTTCGAAGTGATCCTGCTGCCGCTACGCTCCGACAACGGCGAATGCGACAAGCTGCTGGGTGCCATCGCTCCTGCGGCCGCGTTAAGCTGGCTCGAAGTCGTGCCGCTCCAGTTCCTCGCTCTCGATCGCAGCAGATTGCTGCACGAACGGCTTGGCGGCGATGAGGAGCCTAATGACACGGAGCTTGAGGACAAGCACACGCTATACGCGCGTCCACCCTCGATCGCCGATACAATGCGACGCGTCATGTCTGGTCTATTTGTTGAAGCCGACACTCCCAGTGTTCCGGTTCGACACAACTGATTGCGTGTGTAGAGGACGAACCTGAACAACCTTCTGTTAAGGGATTGCGGGTAATGATCGGGCGGTTGTATTTTATGAAGAAGCCCTTTGATGCACGCGTTCCAGCAAGTTCAGACGCAACGGACTGCGCCTCGCCTCGAACAAGGTGCCTTTCAACGCGTACCTATTAACATGCAGGGCCGGTTGATGCTGGCGAATTACGAGGAATTTGAGTGCCTGGTGATCGACATGTCGCCGGGCGACATGTACGTGACTTGCCAGGGACGTCCGCGCGCCAGCGAGCGTGTTGTAGCCTACATCGACCACCTCGGACGCGTCGAAGGCTATGTGCAGACGGTCGATGGTCGTGGTTTCTCCATGTCGATCCATGCGACCGAACGCAAGCGGGAGAAGCTCGCGGCGCAGCTCACCTGGCTTGCAAACAAGCATGAACTCGGTCTTCCTGAAGACCGGCGTCACGATCGCCTGACGCCGCGCGAGACCAAAACCGAAATCACGTTGGAAGACGGCGCCCGCTACAGCTGCCGCATCATGGATTTGTCGCTCTCCGGCGCCGCAGTCGATGTCGAGGTGCGTCCGCCGATTGGTACACCCCTTCGCCTCGGCAACATGCGTGGCCGCGTCGTCCGTCATTTCGTAGAAGGCGTCGCGATCGAGTTCCTGTCGATCCAGTCACGCGAAACGCTTCGCGAGTTTCTTTGATTGCTGTCATCAGTGCGTCGCGCACATGATGCGTGGGGCTGCCGGAAGGGTGGCGCATGACGAGTCTCTATCCTGAAATAGAACCCTACGACCACGGCTTTCTCGATGTGGGCGACGGGTAGTGGATCTATTGGGAGGCCTGCGGCAATCGGAATGGTTTGCCGGCGCTCTACCTGCATGGAGGCCCCGGCTCCGGCTGTTCGAGGTTCGCTCGTCGCTACTTTGATCCCTCTTTCTATCGCATCGTCCTCTTTGACCAGCGCAATTGCGGCCGTAGTCTGCCAAGCGCTGCCGATATTATATGAGCACCGAACTTCACGCGAACGCCACCTGGCACTTGGTCGAGGACATCGAGAGGCTGCGAAATCATCTCAGGGTGACACGCTGGTTGCTGCTCGGAACCTCCTGGGGGTCGACGTTGGCACTTGCCTATGCTGAGAGCTATCCCGCGAGCGTTCGCGCGATGGTGCTTGCAGGGGTTACCACCACGCGGCGACTGGCTCGTGCATGGAATGGGCAGGCTCTTTCCCGCGGAGTGGGACCGCTTGCTGAACGCACTTCCTGCCGATTTCAGGGAACTCGGCGTACTTGAGGGGTATCACCGTCTTCTCAACTCGCCCCGGATAGACGTCCGCCTTGAGGCCGCGCGCAATTGGCACGACTGGGAGGCGGCTTCGATCCTCCTCGCTGATCCCAAGGGGCTCCCTCGCCGCTGGCAAGATTCCCAGCTACCTGCTGATACGGGCTAGGATCATTACACATTACTTCCGCAATCTCGCCTGGCTGGACGACGGCGTCCTGCTGCGTGATGCAGAAAGACTGGCGGGCATACCTGGTGTGTTTGTTCAGGGGCGGCTAGACCTAGAGGCGCCACTCGTAACGGCATGGGAGCTCTGGAAAGCCTGGCCGCAAAGCACGCTTGTTGTCGTGGAGAATGCCGCCCATTCGGCATCGCACGAGGATTTGGCGGGCACAATCGTCGACGCGACAGACGCTTTTCGCTAAATTTCTCAAAAATAATTCTGGCACCGAAGCTGAAATCGCTGGGGCAATCGGCCACTTTTGGCGCTAGTTCCTCGGTTTCAATCGAAGCGCAGGCCAGCACCGCGACCGGCTTGGATGGTAAATAAAGTCCTCCAGAAACCTCCAGTCTGGTCGCGCCGTTAATAATTTGTCCCAGAACGCTCCGATCACACGCCGGACGCCTTTCCGGGGAAGGAACAATTTTAATCAAAATTAGCGCGAAACCGGTTCGAATTTTAGGTGTATTCGATTTTGTTTTTAGTCGATTTCTCTGCGTGTTTGAATAAACTAAGCCATTAATTTAACTGCGTAATTTTGCGCTGAATAAAAGCGTCTGTGTCAGGTTCTTCTCACAACGGGGAGACGACAAATGACGATAGCAACTTTCATCAAAGGCAGTTTGGCCGTCGGTGCGATATTGATTGCGATGGCGGGTTCGGGACAAGCGAGCCCCCTCAACATGACGGTCCTTGGAAATGCGAGCCCGCCGATCGGCGCCTATCAATTCTGCAAGGAGATGCCCGCCGATTGCGCCAATGCGGCCGGTGATCAAGGCGAACTCCTTCTGACGGAAGAGCGCTGGAAGACGATCCTTAAGGTGAACTACCAGGTCAATTCGTCGATCACGCCGCTGACTGACAAGGAAATCTACGGCGTTGAGGAGCGCTGGGCCTACCCTCGCACGGCTGGCGATTGCGAGGACTATGCGCTGCTGAAGCGCAAGATGCTGATCGAGGCCGGCTTTTCGCCTTCCGATCTATTGATGACCGTGGTCCTGCAGCCGAATGGCGAAGGCCATGCGGTGCTGACGGTCCGCACCGACCGCGGCGATTTCATTCTCGATAACATGCGCAACAAGGTCATGCTTTGGGCCGACACAGAATACACGTACCTGAAACGTCAGTCCGCCGACGATCCGACTCGCTGGGTCAAGCTGCAGGATGGTCGCGCAGTAGCGGTCGGTAGCGTCAAGTAAGCATGCTGTCGCCGGATAGATGGCGACAACCATACGGTTCCGGTCGTCCCCCGCATCCCCGTCCCTGACCGGCGCCATAGAACCGCTCCCGCTGTCCCGGGAGCGGTTCATTTTTATCCGGCTTCATGTGCGTTTAACTATCTGTTAACTGTGATGGCCGGATCATTGCCGAAATAATCAACGGCACCGGCGACTCCTGTTCTTTTCGCGGCGGTCTGACATCCGAAGGCCGCCATGAACCATACAGGTACTGCCCACGAGATTGAGGAGTCGCCGCTCCTTTCGACGCGCTTCATCGTCCGTCTTACTGTCGTTGTCGCCTGCATTGCGGCATTGACGCTGATCATCAGTTTCGGTGGTCGCTGGTTTGGGGGCCGCATTTCCCTCGCCGGCAATACAGATTCGACCGCTCCGATCACCCTGACGATCGGCCGCGATACCCTCAGGCTTCCCGAAAACACACTGCGCTTCCCCAGCCAGCGGAAAGACGGCCTATCCGAACGCGCGGACCTCTATCTCACATGGCCGGAAATGCAGGGCTACAGCAAGGAGCATCGCGAGCGTTTCGACGACATTGCCCGGTCGTCGGGACTGATCTTCCTCCGGATCGCGCAGAGCACGATGTCGCGAGATATGTCCGGACGCCTCGAGCCGATCTACTCGCATCTGATCGAGGGTGACGGCGTGCCCTTTGCCAATGGCATGACGCTGCACCGCCTGCGCGCAGACGCAGGCTATGCTGGCGAAGTTCTGTTGACCGCGCCACGCGCCGGCGCTCCGGATTACGTCGTGCGTTGCGCCTTGCCAGCGACGCCTCAAATGGCCACCAGCGGCGATTGCCAGCGCGATATAAAAGTCGGTCGCGATTTAACTGTGCTTTACCGCTTCTCAAGCGCGCATCTGCCCGATTGGGACCATATTGACGCCGCTATTCGCCATTTTGTGGAGGCGCGACTTGTGAACGCTTCTGCGACACGTCGCTAGAATGATCCGATGTGGCGAAAGAAACGATTAATCATAACGGATTGGTAACCCCGGACGGATAATTTGCGGAGAGAACGATCGCGCCGGGAGGCGGGCGATCTTTCCAGTATCCGAAATGCAAGCGAAGAGTAGAATAGTGCTAAGGTCAGTCTCCTCCGTATCTCCATCGCGATCCCGCAATTTTCTGATAAGAGCGATTACGGCGCTGTCTCTCGCGGCCGGTATCGTCATGGCCGACTCGATCGATGCCGATGCGGAGGCTGCCAATTCGAAATATGCGGGCATCGTTGTCGATGCAAAGACCGGCAATGTTCTCTACAGCGAGAATGCGGATCGTCTGCAGTATCCGGCGTCCCTCACCAAGATGATGACCCTCTACCTGACGTTCGAAGCGTTGGAACAGGGTCGCATCCGTCTGGACACATCGGTTCCCTTTTCCGCACACGCTTCCGCTCAGGCGCCGACAAAGCTTGGTGTGCGCCCCGGCGGTGCGATCACCGTGGAACAGGCAATTCTTGGCCTCGTGACGCTTTCCGCCAATGACGCTTCTACGGCGCTTGGCGAGTTGCTTGCCGGCTCGGAAGAGCGCTTTGCACAGGTGATGACGGCCAAGGCGCACGCCCTTGGCATGACACGCACGACCTATCGCAATGCCAACGGCTTGCCGAACACCGCCCAGATGACGACCGCGCGCGATCAAGCCCGCCTCGGTATCGCACTTCGCCAGCATTTTCCGCAGTATTACGGCTATTTCTCAACGCAGAGCTTTAAGTTCGGCAACCGTGTTATCCGTAGCCACAACCGTCTCGTTGGTTCCGTGCGCGGCGTCGATGGCATCAAGACCGGCTATACACGTGCCGCTGGTTTCAACTTGGTGAGCTCCGTTCAGGTCGATGGCAAGTCGATCGTTGGCGTTGTTCTCGGCGGTGCTTCGACCCCTGCCCGCGACAATCAGATGCGCAAGCTCATTGCAGCCTATCTGCCGAAAGCATCCAGCCGCGGCGGCTCCTCCGATCTGATCGCCCAGACCGTGCCGCAACCTGTAGCGCCTGTCGCTGAAACAGGCGTTGCTTCAGCTGCGCCTGAAGTCAGCCTGCCGCACACCGCACCGACCCCGGACACTCGCTACCAGCCGGCCTCCGCGCAGGTCGCCTATGCCGATGTTGCCAAGTCAAAGTCCGACAATCCGCTGCTCCAGCAGGAAATGCCGGCCCCGAAGAAGGTCAAAACCCAGGCTATCAAGCAGGCATCTGTCGCCACGCCGACGCCGGCACCTGCCTATGTGCCGCCGGAACAGGGCGACACGACTGTCGACGAACTGACGACAGCATCGACCAAGGAGCCGCAGCTGGCTGGCTGGGCCGTCCAGATTGGTGTTTCCGCCAGCAAGGAAGGCGCAATGGATCTGCTCGACAGCGCCAAGAGCAAGGGTGGCAAGGCCCTTCGTTCCGCGAAGCCTATCGCGGTCGCTAACGCCGGAAGTTACCGTGCACGCTTCGGCGGCTTTGATGACCAGCGTGCTGCTGTGAACGCCTGCAATGCCCTGAAGCGGGCTGGTGTGAAATGCTGGGCCACGGCCCAATGATCAAAAGGACTGCCGCCTGACATGCACGGGCGGCAGTCCAAGACGTCGTGATCGGTGTGTTTGATCCGACGGAGTTCTGAGACTCGGTTTGTAATGCGTACGAGGATGAGAATGGCGATCAACGAGAATATTCCGGAGTTTCCGCCACACGGCCGGGTAACCGGCAAGAATCCGCGAGCCGGTTTGCACCCGCTACATGAAGCGGCCTTGCGACTGGCGGAAGTGGGGTTGCAGCGGCAGAAGCCAAAAACGGCAAAGACCAAAGATCTAATTAACCTGCTGCTGTGCCATGGCGCGCGGGCGTGGCGCTGCTCGCAAGCGGAAGCCAATATCCACCTTCACGTCACCTGCCCGGAAGGACGAGCACCGGTAACACTGCGCCTGCGCTGATCAGAGCAGGCCGAGTTCAGAAAGCTCGCGGCGAAGGTCTGCGGGCATTTCCGCAATTCCCTCGCCCAGGCTGTTCAGATCGCGCGGCACGTCCTCTTGCGGATAATAGCGCCAGCCCTGGAACGCTCGTTTCGGCTGTACGGCCGTTTCGATGACTTCAGGCCCCAGGACAAGATGGCATCGTGAGATTCCTTCGCCATCTGTAAAAGTCTGGATGTCGAGCAATTTCTGGCGCGCCTGAACCTGCCCCTTGATGACCCAATAAAGTGAACCGCCTTCGAGCAATTCCTCGACCCGCTTCGGGACCATCCTCGTCGTATGGACGGAATGAGGCTCAAGCCCGGCCGCGATCGCCCGCAGAGAGCGTTCGGCGACCCATTCGCGCAGATCGTCAATCGAGTCCGCGCCTACGCATAATTTAATGAGATGCAATGCCATGCCGCCGTTGAAATCCTTTTATCGGGCAGCGTCAAGCGGCAAGTCGCATGTCCACAAAGTCAACATTCCACGACGTTGACGGCAAGCCCGCCAGTGGATGTCTCCTTGTACTTCTCGCTCATGTCGTTGCCGGTCTGCCGCATGGTCTCGATGCAGGCATCGAGCGGAACGAAGTGCTTGCCGTCTCCCTTGATCGCCAGCGACGCGGCCGTAACTGCCTTGACTGCGCCGAGAGCATTTCGTTCGATGCAGGGAACCTGCACGAGGCCAGCGACGGGGTCGCAGCTCATACCGAGATGATGTTCCAGCGCGATTTCGGCGGCGTTCTCGATCTGCTCGGGCGTACCGCCCATGACGGCGGCGAGGCCGGCAGCTGCCATTGCGGCTGCAGACCCCACCTCTCCCTGACAGCCGACTTCCGCGCCGGAAATAGAGGCGTTGTGCTTGATGATCCCGCCGACAGCGGCGGCGGTGAGCAGATAGTCGCGGATACCGTTCTGGTCCCAGTCGTCGTGGAAATGCTCGTAATAACGGATCGTTGCGGGGATGACGCCCGCGGCACCATTCGTCGGCGCCGTCACGACGCGACCCCCCGCGGCATTTTCCTCGTTCACGGCCATGGCGTAGACGCTCAGCCAATCGTTTGCGAGTAGCGGGTTGATGCGATTGCTGCGCCACTCTTCCTGCAGCTTGTCATGAATCGCGCGGGCGCGGCGGCGAACGTTCAGTCCGCCCGGCATGATACCATCGACCTTGAGACCGCGTTCGATGCAGGAACGCATTGCTTCCCAGATGCGATCGAGGCCGGCGTCCAGTTCCTCGCGGCTCCGCTGCGTTTCCTCGTTGGCACGCTTCATCTGCGCGATCGAGAGGCCGGAGCGCGCAGCCATATCGAGCATCTGCTTGGCTGACGCAAAAGGATACGGAACCTTGAGTGAATCAGAGGGCGTCTTCTTCTTCGCGCGCATCTGCTCGAGTTCGGTGTCAGTCACGACGAAACCGCCGCCGACGGAATAGTAGATGCGCTTGATCAGCATCCGACCGTCTTTGTCGAAGGCGGAGAAGGACATACCGTTGGCGTGTCCGGGCAGCGGCTGCTTCTTGTCGAAGATCAGGTCGTTCTTCGGTTGGAAGCCATAGCTCGGATGGCCGGGCGGCGAGATCCGGCCGGTACGCTCCACCTGATCGATGATGCCGTCCATCTTGTCCGGATCGACGCTGTTAGGCTGCTCGCCCATCAGTCCGAGAATGACGGCCCTGCCCGTTCCATGTCCGATCCCGGTATGCGCGAGCGAACCGTGCAGGCTAACCTTCATGGACGCAACCTGAGCGCCCGAGGTCGGCCGCGGCCAATCGTTGGAGAGAATCAGATCGAGGAACCGATTGGCGGCAGTCATCGGACCCATCGTGTGCGAGCTGGAAGGCCCGACACCGATCTTGAAGACGTCGAAAACGGAAAGGAACATGACTGCGTCCTGTAAAGTTGTTGCGCAAACCTACGCCACCGGCCCTCGCGATCCCCGCGATGGACCGACATAGCATTTCACGCGTGCGACATCTGTAAAACGAAGCGCGGCGGCTTGCCAGTCATTGCAGCATGCGCCCGCATCTGTAGAGTGGCGCGGCGACGGGAACCTGATTCAATATAATGATGACGACAGCGGATTACATTGCACTGGTGTTCTTTGCGGCGATCTGGTTCTGCTATGCGCGCCTGCTGCAAAGCTCGAGCTTCTTTGGCAGGACCAGCCTCACGCACGCCATGCGGGAGCGCCGGCGCGAGTGGATCTACAATTCGCTGCGGCGCGACCTGAAGATGATCGACACTCAGATCATGGCCGGCCTGCAGAATGGCACCGCTTTCTTCGCCTCGACGTCGATCTTCGCCATCGGCAGCTGCTTTGCGCTGCTGGGCGCAACGGAGAAGGTCGACGCGGTCTTCGCCGACCTGCCTTTCGTCTTTCATAGTGGGCATGCCGTCTTCGAAATGAAGGTCGGCGGCCTTGCAGCGCTTTTCGGATATGCCTTTTTTAAGTTCGGCTGGTCGTATCGCCTCTTCAACTACTGCACGATCCTTTTCGGCTCGATCCCGATGATGCGCGACACCGAACAGGATGTGATTGCCGCCGAGCGGGCGGCGGAACGCGTCATCCGCATGAACATCATTGCGGCGGGTCATTTCAACGAGGGGCTGCGCGCGATCTTCCTCTCGATCGGTTACCTCGGTTGGTTCATCAACCCCTATGTTTTCATGCTGACGACGACGATCGTGATCGTCGTCCTGACCAGGCGGCAGTTCTTCTCTGAGGCGCGTCTGGCGATTATGGACGCCAAACCGCCATCAAATCTCCACCTTTCTCCTATTCCCCGCGCCAAGCCGTCGAACGATGGCAACGACTCATCCGAGGGATTGTGAATGAAGGCTCCGGCGACGGAAACACATGCGAGCGTCAAGCCGCCTCGCATCGGCTTGCTGGATACGGCACGCGGTGTCGCCCTGATGGCGATGGCGACCTATCATTTCACCTGGGATATGGAGTTTATGGGCTACCTTACCCCAGGCACCGCTGAAACCGGCTGGCTAAAGCTCTATGCCCGCGCGATCGCATCGACATTCCTGTTCATCGTAGGGGTCAGCCTGGTCCTCGCCAACACGCCGGAAATTCGCTGGCGGTCGTTCTGGAAGCGGTTTGCGATGATCGCCGCGGCCGCGCTTGCGATCTCCGTCGTGACGCACTTCATCTTCCCGAATGAATGGATATTCTTCGGTATTCTGCATTGCATCGCCACTCTCAGCCTGCTTGGCCTTGTCTTCCTGCGTCTACCACTGCCCGTCACCATCGTTGCGACGGCCGTCGTGACTGCAGCATGGGTGGTGGATACCTGGATCGCGCCGGATCTATTGCGTTCGCCGATCTTCAATCCGCGTTACCTCGCCTGGATCGGCTTGGCCGAGATGCCGCAGCGATCGAACGACTATGTGCCGATTTTTCCCTGGGGCGTGCCCTTCCTGCTTGGCATGACGGCGACCCTGCTTGCCATGAGGACGGGGCTGCTTGAGAGGCTTGCCGGGGTTGGTACAGGGTCAAGCTTGCCGGCGAAGGCCGGGCGCCATAGCCTCGCCTTCTACCTGGTTCACCAGCCGGTGCTGATCGCGATTGCCTACGGGCTGTCCTTGGTAATTCCACCTGCGAAACCGGATCCCGTCGAAAGCTACCTGAAGCAATGCAATGCTTCATGCACGATGCAGGAAGGCGTAGCGCTATGCCGCAGCTTCTGCCAGTGCACGCTTGATAAGCTGCAGAAGGAAAATCTCTTCACGGAATTCCAGTCCGGTGCCGTCAAGCCGGATGACGGGCGAATATTGGCACTGGCGAGCGAGTGCAGCGTCGATGCGCAATAATCAGGTGCCGACGCCGATGTCGGCGAGACGCCCGAGGCAGGCCTCTTCGATGTTGTCGAGTTCGGTCAGAGTGTCGTCGATATCCTTGCGCTTCTGGCGCAGATCTTCGCGCTTCTCATCGACGCGCTTCATCAGGAGCTTGAGCTGGCCCAATTCGCCCGGCGGCTCTTTATAGACCTGAATGATCTCGCGGATTTCCGCGATGGTGAAGCCGATACGCCGGCCACGCAGGATTTCCTGGATTAGACGGCGATCCGCCGGACGGAACAGCCGCGTGCGTCCACGCCGCTCGGGATGGATCAACCCTTCGTCTTCGTAGAACCTGAGCGTACGCGTCGATACACCAAACTCGCGCGTCAATTCGGTTATGCTATAGTACTTGCTGACCGGCATGGGCTCCCCACCATTAAGGAAGGTGATAATATTGACTTTTACGTAATAGTCAATTTCTGCAGCGAAATTCGAGCCGGCTAAATTCCAAACCACCATGTGGCGATGCCGAGAAAAGCAAAGAAACCCGTGCAATCGGTCACGGTCGTCACGAAAACAGACGACGCAATGGCGGGGTCTGCGCCAACCTTATCCAGCAGCAATGGCAGCAGAATTCCGGCGAGTGCAGCCGCAAAGAGGTTGATGATCATTGCCGCGCCGATCACGAAACCAAGCTGGTAATTGTGGAACCACGTTGCGGCAATCATGCCCATGATGACCGAGAAGAGCGCGCCGTTGGCGATGCCGACCCCTGCCTCCCTGCGGATGATGCGCCCGGCGTTGTAGATATCGATGTCACCAGTTGCCAATGCGCGGACAGTGACCGTCATCGTCTGTGTTCCCGCGTTGCCGCCCATGGAAGCAACGATCGGCATCAGTACCGCGAGCGCGATCATCTTCTCGATCGATTCGTCAAATAGCCCGATAACGCTTGCAGACAGCAAAGCCGTTCCAAGATTGATTACGAGCCAGAGAAAGCGCGAACGTACAGTCGAGAGCACATTGTCGGACAACTCTTCGTCGCCGACGCCGCCGAGGCGCTTGATGTCTTCGTCGGCTTCCTCGTGAATAACGTCGACCACGTCATCGATCGTGAGTACGCCCACAAGCCTGTCGTTCTCGTCAACGACGGCGGCGGAGAGAAGATCATACTGTTCGAAAAGCTGGGCGGCTTCTTCCTGGTCCATCTCCGCAGGGATCGGATGGTTCGTCTCCCGCATGATGGATTCGATTTTGGTCTGTCGCTTTGTCCGCAGGATCTTGTCCAGATCGACGGCGCCCAGCAGTTTGAATGTCGGGTCGATGACGAAGATCTGCGAGAAGGAGTATGGCAAGTCTTCCTCGTCGCGCATGTAGTCGATCGTCTGGCCGACTGTCCAAAACGGTGGCACCGCGACGAATTCCGTCTGCATACGGCGTCCAGCCGAGCTTTCCGGATAGTCGAGCGCGCGCCGCAGCCGCACGCGTTCTGTAAACGGAAGCTGCGCAAGGATCTCTTCGCGGTCCTCGGTGTCGAGATCCTCAAGGATGTAAACAGCGTCGTCGGAATCGAGTTCGCCGATTGCCGCTGCAATCTGTTCGTTCGGCAGCTGGTCGACGATCTCACGGCGAATCGTCTCGTCGACCTCGGTCAGCGCCGTCATGTCGAATTCGTCGCCCAGGAGGCGAACGAGCGCGAGGCGCTGGTCTGGCTGCAGCGATTCGAGAAGGTCGCCTATTTCGGATTCGTGCAGGCGGGCAACGTGTTGGCGCAGGAAGATGGTATCGCGATCGGCGATCGCTGCGCCAACCAGTGCGAGGAAATCGCCTCTGACGTTGCCGTTTTCATCATAGATGTCGGCGTCGCCGCTGTCTGGCCGCGGGCGGACGAGCTCTTCTGCGTCGTTCGTCATGATTTGCCGCCCTCGCATCCGGTTGAAGTTCAACGACTAAGCGCCGAAACATGTAGCTTCGTGCTAGCTGAAAGCTCGAAGCCCGTCCAGCCGCAAAAGCCTCGCCTGAGTGACAATGCGCGTGCGCGGCGATAGTTTCGGCGCATCTGAAATCAGGAACCTCGCCAGTGGCTGTCCGCCCCATATTGCGCTTCCCCGACGTCGGTCTCAGAACCGTTTGCGAGCCCGTCGAAGTCTTTGACGAACGATTATACAAACTCGCAAATGACCTGTTGGATACTATGCGGGCCGCTCCCGGTGTCGGTATCACCGCCGCACACATCGGCGTGTTCCTTCGGGTCGTCGTGATCGAGTTCAGCCGTGACGACGGGCCACGCTATTATGTCAATCCGGAGATCATGATTGCGTCCGACGAGACGATTCGCCATGTTGAAGGAAGCATCTCTATGCCTGGCATGACCGACGAGGTCGTGAGGCCCAAGGCAATCCGTGTGCGATACCGTGATTTGACCGGCGCCGAGCATGAGGAAGACGCGCAGGACTTCCTCGCAGTCTGCATCCAGCACGAGATCGATCAACTCGACGGTGTCTTTTGGACACAGCGCCTTTCCAGGCTCAAGCGGGAGCGGCTGGTCAAACGGTGGGACAAGTCGCGCAACTAACAGCGGCATGAAGGCTTTTTAGAACATCCCGGTTTAAGCTCTTAATGTCTCGTCTTTTGATTGCACAAATACCGACGCCACCCGTCCTGGAATAGGAAACAATGTTCCATCACAAAATTGTCAAATCCGGTCGCGTATCTGTGATTTCATTTGATAAAACGCCGGCAGTTGTGTGATTTTTTTGCCCGCATTCTTGCCGCAATTCGAGCGCGAACTCACTCTTGCCGAGGGTCTGGTGTCGTTGTCATTGCAATGACGAATTGAGGAGATTTACCATGCGCTTCAGATTTGCTGCCGCCGCTTCCATTCTCGCCCTCGGCCTGGCAAGCGCCGCCTTCGCCCAACCGCAGTACTCAACCGACTACAGTAACGATAGTGACGGGTTTGCGCCGGTCCAGATGGTACCGAAAAAGCCGGTCCACTATGTCAATCGCAAGGCGCCGGAATACTCTTCCGACTACACGAATGACAGTGATGGATTCGCCCCGAGCCGGATGTCGTCGGCCGTCGACAGGACGACAACAGCCAGCATCAAGTCGCTGCCCGACTGCGATTACATGAAGACGAACTCCAAGGTGCATACGGCCGGTGGGGATAGCGGAGCGTCACATTCGGACGCCTGCCGCGACATCGGTGACAAATAGCAACCTAACTACAAAGGGCCGGTCACCCGACCCTTTGTGCTCTCCTCGCGAGGGCTTTTGCGTCAGCTATCGTTGACCATATCGCCGAAGACCGATTCGAACGCCTGCCGGAGCTGGATGTCGACGTCAGCCATCATGACCGGCAGGCCGAGATCGACGAGGCTTGTAACGCCATAGGCCGAAATTCCACATGGAACGATTCCACTGAAGTGGTCGAGATCGGGTTCGACGTTCAGCGACAGCCCGTGAAATGTTACCCACTTCCGCAGCCGGATGCCCAGCGCCGCAATCTTGTCTTCAGCCATCGTGCCATCGGGCAGAGCCGCTTTGTCCGGCCTGCGCACCCAGACGCCAACACGGTCCTCGCGCCGCTCGCCGCGGACGTTCATCGATCCCAGCGTACGAATGACCACCTCCTCAAGCGCGGCGACGAAGGCGCGCACGTCCTGGCGCCTGCGCTTCAAGTCCAGCATGACGTAAGCAACGCGCTGGCCAGGCCCGTGATAGGTATATTCGCCGCCGCGTCCCGTGGCGAAGACGGGGAACCGATCGGGCTGCACAAGGTCTTTGGCATCCGCGCTGGTTCCCGCAGTATAGAGAGGCGGATGTTCCACGAGCCAGACGAGCTCGTCGCCGCCGTCTGCAATTGCCGCGACCTCGCGTTCCATGTTTTCCACAGCCTCCGCATAGGGCACGAGGCCGTCGGCGATCCGCCATCGGATCGGCCGCGAGCCTTCATGGGGCAACATGGAGAATTCAAGATCGGTACGTAGCATGGCCATTCCTTGTCGCTTCTGCTCGATAGCAGCATTGCGAAGGCTATATGGCCCCGTTTTAGGGGCGATTCAAATGCTGTGATCTGTTTTGAAAAAATCTGTCATATCGCCCTTGTGTACCCCAAACGCTTTTGCTACATGCTGCCCCGCCGGCACAAATCGGCGCCTACCACGATGCGGTCGTGGCGGAATTGGTAGACGCGCAGCGTTGAGGTCGCTGTGGGGCAACCCGTGGAAGTTCGAGTCTTCTCGACCGCACCAACCATCCCTGCGATGGTTATTAAGAGCTCTTCTCTTTCATCTTCGACAGGAGATAATCTCGAGCGCACTATTGAAGCGACTTGTGGAAGAGCCCTCCCCAGCGCGAAGCTGGCATTCGCTTCACCCCCCATTCGGTCGAGGCTCGCTTCATGACTGCCGAGTGTTCGAGCCGGCGCTGCTGAGCGCGATGTCCCTGACGACCTTGTTGTTGGCCGCTTGATGCTTTCGCCGATGTTGGCACCACGCTCCATTTCGCAGGCCTTCAACAGCGAATCAATGAACACTTATCGGCGCTGCCCCTAAAGCGCGCGGAAGGCTAACTTCGTCCTCGCTGATCCGGTCACTTCGAAATCCCGGGCAGACCAGCGCAACGTTCGCATCCGCAAATTGCTGCTCCTGGCTGCAGGGCTTCTTGCGCCCCTTCACCCGAACCGTGACTTTCTGTATAGCCCCTTGGACCTGATATAGAATCTCACCGATGCGCAATCCTCCCGAACACCAAAATCCTCTCCAGGGAATGGCCCTCATGGCGGGTGCCATGCTCGTGCTGCCGGCGATGGATGCAATCGCGAAATACATGGCGACCTTCGAGGCCATGTCGCCGGGACAGGTGACATTCTACCGCTTCTTCTTCCAGCTCGTCTGCACGCTGCCGTTTCTGTTCGTGATCTTCGGCCGCAAGGCGCTTCATGCCAAACGCCCCTGGATGAATCTGTTGCGCGGGGTCCTCCACGGAGCGGCGAGCCTGCTCTTCTTCGTTGCCGTGAAATACATGCCGCTCGCAGACGTGTTTGCGATCTATTTCGTCGAACCCCTCATGCTCACCGCGTTGTCGGCGATCTTCCTCGGCGACAAGGTCGGCTGGCGCCGGTGGATGGCGATTGTCGTCGGGTTCGGTGGCGCAATGATCGTCATCCAGCCGAGCTACGAGATCTTTGGTCTGAAGGCGCTCTTGCCCGTTTTTTGCGCCTTCCTGTACTCGCTCTATCTCTTTTTGAACCGGGCGATCGGCGATGCCGATTCACCGCTGACGATGCAAACGATGGCGGGTATTGGCGGTACGGCCTTCATGGCGGCCGCATTGATCGTGGGAAATGGGATTGGCGTCGGTGATTTCCACCCCTCCTTGCCTTCCTCTGCGTTGGCGCTCGCTCTGCTGCTGATTCTTGGGACGATTTCGGGCTATGCCCACATGGTCATCGTACGCGCTTTCCGGCTGGCACCTTTGTCGCTGCTGGCACCGTTCCAGTATTTCGAGATCATTTCCGCAACTGTGCTCGGCTACGCGCTCTTCGGCGATTTCCCGAACTTCTCCAAATGGATCGGTATCCTGATTATCGTCGCGTCCGGTCTCTTCATCATCTGGCGGGAGCGCGTGCAGACGCGATCGTTAAAAACGTCGTGACCGGTTGAGTGCGCCGTTAACACTGCTTCTTGAGGGATCATAAATTCGCTCGCGCTAGAACGACCTTCGGCCTCATGATGAGGTCTGGAGACAAAAGATGAGCGAATTCCGTCTCGCTTTTCCGGCATGTGTGATCGCCGGAAAGCATCGGCTGACGGCCGAAGATATCAGTCTGCTGCGCAAGCACACCTTCCCGGAAGGCATCCGGACCGCGGACGACGTGGTCGCCATGCTGGCGCTGAACAATTCCTGCCCCGAAAAATGCCCGGAATGGAGCTCCTTCTTTGTGGAGCAGCTCGCTGGTTTCATCGTCAACTACACCTATCCTCAAGGGTCACTTGACGAGATAAACGTGGCCTGGCTCATGCGTATGGTCGCGACCGACGGCGTGGTCAACTCGGCGCTAGAGCTCGAATTGGTCCTGCACGCAATGGAGATCTCGGCGAACGTGCCGGATGAACTGCGCGCCTTCGCACTCGACCAGCTGCGTCTTGCGCTAACAGAAAACGTCGGCGGCTACAGGCTGTGTCGCGCAGTGGATCGAAAGGGCATCACGCGCCAGGATATCGATTACGTCATGCGGGTTCTGCGCGGCCTTAGCGATGCCGGCGTCATCAACGCACCGCCCCTCACCTGGAGCGTTATGATGCTGATTGCGGAGGAAACGCTGCCAGCCGCAAATCATCCACGTTGGGCCGCTATTCTCTCAGCGCTTCAGCTCGTGGACTATGCCGAGGCCCCACGTCGCAGCCGGTGGCTCAGGATCGTGGATGACAGCTTCGGCATTGAAACCGCGGTCGCCTGACACCCCCCGATATTCTTTCGGCTGATTGTGCGTTCCGGTGTTTATGCGTAAAACTCCGGAACGCATGTTTTGGGTGGAGTCTCCATGTTCAAGAAAATCCTGATCGCGAATCGCGGCGAGATCGCTTGCCGCGTTATCAAGACCGCGCGCCGTATGGGAATTGTGACGGTAGCGGTCTATTCAGATGCGGATCGGGATGCACTCCACGTGGAAATGGCTGATGAGGCTGTTCACATCGGCCCTGCGGCAGCCGCCGAAAGCTATCTCGTCGCGGATAAGATCATCGCAGCCTGCAAGCAGACCGGCGCCGAAGCGGTCCATCCCGGCTACGGCTTTCTCTCCGAGCGAGCGTCGTTTTGCGAGGCACTGGAGAAAGAAGGCATTGTCTTCATCGGTCCGAAGCCGAAGGCCATTATGGCGATGGGCGACAAGATCGAATCGAAGAAGTTTGCCAACGCCGCCATGGTCTCCACCGTCCCCGGTTATCTCGGCGTCATCGACGATGCGTCTCACGCAGAAAGGATCGCCGCCGAGATCGGCTATCCCGTTATGATCAAGGCGTCTGCCGGCGGCGGCGGTAAGGGTATGCGCATTGCGTGGAACGAAGCGGAAGTGCACGACGGTTTCAACCGGGCACGTTCCGAGGCGAAGAGTTCCTTTGGTGACGACCGTGTCTTCATCGAAAAATACGTTGTCGAGCCCCGCCACATCGAGATTCAGGTGCTCGCCGACGCGCACGGAAACGTCGTTTATCTCGGCGAACGCGAATGCTCGATCCAACGCCGCAATCAGAAGATTGTCGAAGAAGCCCCCTCACCCTTCCTCGATGCCAACACCCGCGCGGCGATGGGTGAGCAATCGGTCGCGCTTGCCCGAGCTGTGGAATATCAAAGCGCCGGCACGGTCGAATTCATCGTCGATCGTGACCGCAATTTCTATTTTCTGGAAATGAACACGCGCCTGCAGGTCGAGCATCCGGTTAGTGAACTGGTCACGGGTATCGACCTCGTGGAGCAAATGATCCGCGTTGCGGCCGGCGAGAAGATACCGTTCGTGCAAGGTGACATAAAGCTGAACGGCTGGGCGATTGAGAGCCGGTTGTATGCCGAGGATCCCTATCGCAATTTCTTGCCCTCAATCGGTCGTCTGACGCGATATCGGCCGCCTGCGGAAGGCAAGTCCGGGAGCGCCATCGTGCGCAACGACACCGGCGTTTTCGAAGGCGCCGAGATTTCGATGCACTACGATCCGATGATTGCGAAGCTCTGCACCTGGGCACCGACGCGCCTGGAGGCGATCGAAGCGATGGGCGAGGCCCTCGACGGTTTCGTTGTCGATGGAATTGAACACAACGTCCCCTTCCTTGCCGCGCTGATGAAGCACCCCCGCTGGCGCGAGGGACGTTTATCGACCGGTTTCATCGCCGAGGAGTACCCGGATGGCTTTGCGCCGATGGTGCCCGATGCAGACCAGCAAGCGATTCTCGCGGCGGTCGCCCTTTCGGCGTCCGTCATCGAGGCCAACCGTCGAGAGCGCTTCGCCGACCGCTTGCGCACTCCCGGCGGTGCGACACGCGATGGTTGGACCGTCAGGCTCGGTGACAGCTACGTCGATGCGCGTTTGGTTGACGGGCTAGTGACGATCCCTTTCGATATGGACATCGAGATCGGCGGCAAGATTTCCAACGTTGTCACCGATTGGAGACCTGGCGACGCCGTTTGGCGCGGCAAGGTCGCGGGCCAAAACGTGATTGCGCAAATCCGCCCGGTTCTCAACGGTCTCCGGCTGGACTGGCAGGGAATATCCCTGAAAGCCAAGGTGCTGACGCCGCGCCATGCCGCGCTAGAGAAGCTGATGCCGGTCAAGCTTCCGCCGGATACATCGAAGCTGTTGCTCTGCCCTATGCCTGGTCTCGTCGTTTCGATTGCAGTGGTCGAGGGCCAGGAAGTCAAAGCTGGTGAAACGCTTGCCGTGGTCGAAGCGATGAAAATGGAGAACGTGCTGCGCGCCGAACGCGATGTTGTCGTCAGCAAAATCAACGTCAAGCCCGGAGAGAGCCTTGCCGTCGACGCCGTGATTCTCGAGTTCGCCTGACGACCGCCGACGCTTCTTGCCGTCCCGCCGGTTAGGTTTTGTTAACGGCTGACTGCCTATCGTGAGCCGCCTGGCAGGATGCCGGTGGAGGTAGCAAATGACGACGCTGCAATCGGCGATCCTCTTGCTGGTCATAAATCTCGGCCTTCTCTGGCTTTTCTTGCGGGTTCCGTTAGGGCGCAGAACCATTTGCCTTAGCCAAACCTATCGATGCACCCCCGATACACTCTGGAAGGCGATGAATCCCGCCGGCCCGGATGCGTCCTGGCACCACTCGGTCATCAGCAGTCGTGCGCTTGCCGATCGGTGTGGTGTCGTGGAGCAGGCCTACCGACATCTCGACAAGAACGGTGCGCCCTCGCGCCGGCTTCTTGCATTGGACCCGTTGCCATCAATGGCGAGTAATGTCCACGGCTTCCAGGCTCGCATCATCGATGACAGCACGCTGGATCCCACATTCTGGAACCACTACCGGGAGCGGCGCATCATTCGGCCAACACCGGATGGTGCTCTGCTGGAGGTCGAACAGACGGACCGGTACCGCGGGCTGGCTTTCCTCATGTTTCGCTATTTCGTTCTGCGCCGGGAAATGAAGACGCTTGATGGATGGTTGAAGACAGGCGAATCGCTGCCACAGGGGTACTTTGAGCGACCGCTGGTCCAAGGCGGTCTTGCAGTGTTGTCGACGCTGCTGCTCTGGCCCTTCCTTGGGCTCGATGCAGGTGGCCTGATGCTCTCGACGTTCCTGACGCTTGTCATTGTATTGCATGAACTGGGGCATATGGCGGCCTATCGCATGTTCGGTCATGCATCGGTCAGGATGATCTTTGTACCTCTGCTTGGTGGCATCGCTGTCGGCGGGAGGCCGTACCGGTCGGTATTCGAGGTGGCAACTTGTGCCCTGATGGGCGCGGGAATGTCGGCCTTTATGGTCCCGATCCTTGCGGTCACCACGCAGCTTTCGGATGTTGGCCTGCTGCCCTCGGCGTCACGCGGACCTCTGCTTATTTTCCTGTTGATCCTCGGCACTTTCAACCTGCTGAACCTACTGCCGATGCACCGTTTCGATGGAGGTCAGGTCCTCCGGCAAATCTTTCGCACGCGAAGGTCGCAGATGGCGGCCAGTTTCGTTGTGACGCTCTGCATTCTCGGCATTGGATTCGAGATCGGTTTGCCCGCGAACATGCTGACGGCGGGCCTGTTCGTCTTCGTGCTTGTCAGCCTCGTCAGTGGCGGTTCGGTGAAGCCGCGCCAGATGCTTGACGAGATGAAGGATGGCGAGCGTATGCTCGTTGCCTTTGGCCTCTACGCGGCTATCGCAGTACATGGCTATGCCATTATTTTCGCAACCGAAAAGCTCTTCTGACGCAAGCCGCACAGCGACCGGCGCAATCAGTGTGTTCGGGGCGGAAATTCAAACTGTCAGGCGGTTTTTTCTTGAGCCGCAGACGCAGTGCGTGCAATGGTCCGCGCAAATCAAGTCATTAGGAGGAATTCGACATGGACGTTCGCGCCGCCGTTGCCGTTGAGGCCGGAAAACCGCTCGAAGTGATGACCGTTCAGCTGGAGGGGCCACGGGCCGGCGAAGTGCTGGTCGAGGTCAAGGCGACGGGCATCTGCCACACCGACGATTTCACTTTGTCGGGCGCCGATCCGGAAGGCCTGTTTCCGGCCATCCTCGGCCATGAGGGCGCCGGCATCGTCGTCGATGTCGGCCCGGGTGTGACCTCGGTGAAGAAGGGCGACCATGTCATTCCGCTCTATACGCCGGAATGCCGTGAATGCCCGTCCTGCCTGTCGCGCAAGACCAACCTGTGCACCGCGATCCGCTCCACGCAAGGGCAAGGCCTGATGCCGGATGGCACCTCGCGCTTCTCGATCGGCAAGGACAAGATCCACCACTACATGGGCTGCTCGACCTTCGCCAATTACACGGTGCTGCCGGAGATTGCCGTTGCCAAGGTCAATCCGGACGCCCCTTTCGACAAGATCTGCTACATCGGCTGCGGTGTCACCACCGGCATCGGTGCGGTGATCAACACCGCCAAGGTGGAGATCGGATCGACCGCCATCGTCTTCGGTCTCGGCGGCATCGGCCTCAACGTCATCCAGGGCTTGCGGCTTGCCGGTGCCGACATGATCATCGGCGTCGATCTCAACAACGACAAGAAGGCCTGGGGCGAGCGCTTCGGCATGACGCATTTCGTCAATCCGAAGGAGGTCGGCGACGACATCGTGCCCTACCTCGTCAACATGACGAAGCGCGGTGCCGACCAGATCGGTGGCGCCGACTACACCTTCGACTGCACCGGCAACACCAAGGTCATGCGCCAGGCGCTGGAAGCCAGCCATCGCGGCTGGGGCAAGTCGGTGGTCATCGGCGTGGCCGGCGCCGGCCAGGAGATCTCCACCCGGCCGTTCCAGCTGGTCACCGGCCGCTCCTGGATGGGCACCGCCTTCGGCGGCGCCCGCGGCCGCACTGACGTCCCAAAGATCGTCGACTGGTACATGCAGGGCAAGATCGAGATCGATCCGATGATCACCCACACCTTGCCCCTCGAAGACATCAACAAGGGCTTCGAGCTCATGCATTCGGGGACAAGCATCCGAAGCGTGGTACTTTATTGAGGAGAAGACGACGGAATGCGGCACGACTTTGAAATGGCCTGCGGCTTTTTCGCAAATTGATCCTGATTTGGGAGCCGTGGGCAGCTAAAGAGGAGGAGCTGAACATGCCAAGTCAAGTATCGATACACCCCGCCCTCGACGGCGGCGTGAAGAAAGGCCAGGCAAATTTCAATGGCGGCACGCTGGTCTGCGCTTGCACCGACCGCGCCGTGAAGGTCGCGATCAGGGGCACCATCGCCCACAATCACGCCTGCGGCTGCACCAAATGCTGGAAGCCGAAGGGAGCGGCCTTTTCAGTCGTCGCCGTGACCCCGCATGAAAACGTCACCGTGCTGGAGAATGGCGACAAGCTGCAGATCGTCGATCCGGATGCGCTGATCCGGCGCCACGCCTGCAAGGCCTGCGGCGTCCATATGTACGGACCGGTGGAGCGCGAACATGCGTTCAAAGGGCTCGACTTTATCCATCCGGAACGCTTCCAGGAAGGGGGCTGGCCGGAGCCAACATTCGCGGCCTTCGTCTCGTCGATCATCGAATCGGGCACCCCGCCTTCGGCGATGGCAGGTGTTCGTGGTCGCCTGAACGAACTCGGCCTCACGCCCTATGACTGCCTGAATCCGACGCTGATGGATATCATCGCAACCTGGGTGGCCAAGAAGGCAGGCACGCTGAAGGAAGTCTGATGTCTTGAACGAAGGGCAGCCGTCGGACTATGAGACCCGAACGAACCGCCGCTACGCGCCCCTCAGGGCCGCGTAGCGTTTCAGCCAAAGATTGAGATTCATGATTTATGTCGATGCAGACGCCTGCCCCGTGAAGCCGGAAATCCTCAAGGTCGCCGAGCGCCACGGCATCGAAGTGACCTTCGTGGCCAATTCCGGTCTGCGCCCTTCGCGCGACCCGATGGTGCACAATGTCATCGTCTCGGCCTCGTTCGATGCCGCCGACAACTGGATTGCCGAACATGCCGGCGCCGGTGATGTGGTCGTCACCGCCGATGTCCCGCTAGCGGTCCGCTGTGTGGCGACCGGCGCCCTTGTCAGCGGTCCGACGGGTCGCGTCTTCGACAACACGAATATCGGCATGGCTAGCGCCATGCGCGATCTCGGCGCTCACTTGAGAGAGACCGGCGAAAGCAAGGGTTACAATGCTGCCTTCGGCCCGAAGGATCGCTCCCGCTTCCTCGAAACTTTCGATCGCCTGTGCCGCCGGGCAAAGGCGCCTACTCCAAGAACGGACGATAGAGAATGAACATCATTTCACAGACGACCGCCTTCGGCGGCATGCAAGGTGTCTTCACGCACCAATCCGACGCCTGCAAGTGCGACATGACCTTTTCAGTTTTCGTTCCCCCAAAGGCCATCAAAGAGCCCTGTCCTGTTGTCTGGTACCTCTCTGGCTTGACCTGCACGCATGCGAACGTCATGGAAAAGGGCGAGTATCGACGCATGGCTGCCGAACTCGCCTTGATTATCGTCTGCCCGGACACAAGCCCGCGCGGCAATGACATACCGGATGAGCTCACCAATTGGCAGATGGGCAAGGGTGCGGGTTTCTATCTTGATGCGACCGAAGAACCATGGTCGCAGAACTACCAGATGTACACCTACATCACCGAAGAGCTCCCGGCCTATGTCAGCCAACACTTCCGCATGGACATGAGCAGGCAGGGCATCTTCGGCCACTCGATGGGCGGGCATGGCGCAATGACCATTGCACTCAAGAATCCGGATCGGTTCAAGAGCTGCTCGGCGTTTGCGCCGATCGTGGAACCCTCGACTGCGGACTGGTCGGCTCCGGCGTTTGAAAAATACCTCGGAGCTGACCGCGCAGCCTGGCGCAAATACGATGCCTGCGCCTTGGTAAGCGACGGAGCACGTTTCCCTGAATTCCTGATCGACCAAGGGAAGGCTGATGGTTTCTTGGAGAACGGGCTGCGTCCCTGGCTGTTCGAAGACGCCGTCAAGAATACCGATATCAAGGTCACACTGCGCATGCATGAGCGCTATGATCATTCGTACTATTTCATCTCGACCTTCATGGACGATCACCTGAAGTGGCATGCCGAGCGGCTTGCCTGAGGCACGCGCAAGAAACGGGTGGTAGGTCCGCCATGACGTTTCCTACGTGAGTTGAAGCGTTCCCAAAGTCCCGGGCGCTTGATCTGGCCCCTGGCGCATCGGGAACGTCTTCGCTCTGAGGATAGAGACTTACGATGGCTTGGACTCTGCTTTTTCTTGCCGGACTTTTCGAATGTGGCTGGGCGATCGGTTTGAAATATACCGACGGTTTCACGCGTCTGGTACCGACCACTTTGACCGCCATTTCCATGATCGTCAGCGTCGTGCTGTTGGGCATTGCCGTCAAAACGCTGCCGATTGGGACGGCCTACGCTATTTGGACGGGTATCGGTAGCGTTGGCACCGTGTTGCTCGGTATCTGGCTACTCGGTGATGCCGCCACTACCCCACGTCTGCTCTGCATTTCAATGATTGTTGCGGGGATCGCCGGCTTGAAGGCCACAGCATGAGCCGCAGCCGCGGCCGGTAAAACCGGTCGCGGCATTTATCGCTGTTAGGCGGCCGCCTTGCGCTGGTCGATCGACAGAGCACCAGCTCCGGCGAAGAAGATGAATAGGAAGATGAAGCAGAATAGAATTGCAGCGTCGCCACCATTCAGTGCCGGCCAGAACGCCTTTGGTCCGTGCGCCATGAAATAGGCGACCGCCATCTGGCCCGACAGGATGAAGGCGACCGGCCGTGTGAACAGACCGATCAGCACCATAAGGCCACCGACGACTTCGAGCAGAGCGGCGACCAGCATCAAGGGCGGCAGCGGGCCTTCCATTTGTGCAGCTGGGAACGCGAAAAGCTTCATCGTTCCGTGCTCGATAAAGAGCAGTGCCGTAATAACGCGCAAAGCGGCGAGCGCATAAGGCTGATATGCGCTCAGCCGTTCAAAACTCGACATGTAGACTCTCCTTTTGAGTAAAGACAGCGGAGCGTTAGCTGCTTCGCCAAAAGGAATGAAGACACGGATCGCTGACAGACGATCACGTCTTCTTGATTTTCCTTAGCTTTCCCCAATATAGTCTCCTCAAAGCGGAATATTGTCGTGCTTCTTCCAGGGATTGCTCAGGTCTTTGTTGCGAAGCATCTTGAGGCCGCGCGCCAAGCGGCGCCGCGTAGAATGCGGCATGATCACCTCGTCGATATAGCCTCGCTCAGCTGCCACAAATGGTGAAAGGAATCGGTCCTCATACATCTTCGTGTGTGCAGCGATCTTTTCGGGATCGGCGATATCCTTCCGGAAGATGATCTCGACTGCACCCTTGGCACCCATGACCGCGATCTGAGCCGTTGGCCAGGCATAGTTCAAGTCGCCCCTCAGATGCTTGGATGCCATGACGTCATAAGCTCCGCCGAACGCCTTGCGCGTAATCACCGTCAGCTTCGGCACCGTCGCCTCTGCATAGGCGAATAACAGCTTTGCGCCGTGCTTGATCAGTCCGCCATATTCTTGAGCGGTACCCGGCAGGAAGCCGGGCACATCCACGAACGTTACGATCGGAATGTTGAAGCAGTCGCAGAAGCGGACGAACCGTGCCCCCTTTCGCGACGCATCGCTGTCGAGCACACCGGCCAGCACCGTTGGCTGGTTTGCCACGAAGCCGACGGTCGAGCCCTCGATCCGACCGAAGCCGCAGACTATGTTTTTGGCGAAGCTTGCCTGGATCTCGAAGAAATCACCCTCGTCCACTGTCTTCTGGATCAATTCCTTGATGTCATAGGGTTTGTTCGCGTTGGCCGGCACCAGCGTATCCAGCGATGCATCGATGTCTGTCACCGGCTGGTAACATTCGATTTCCGGCACTGGCGAGGTGTTCGATTGTGGCAGAAGGTCAATAAGTCGGCGAACCTGCAGCAACGCCTCGACATCATTGTCGTAGGCGCCGTCGGCAATCGAGGACTTCGTCGTATGCACAGAAGCGCCGCCGAGCTCTTCTGCGGTGACGGTCTCGTTGGTGACTGTCTTCACCACGTCCGGGCCGGTCACGAACATGTACGAAGTGTCGCGGACCATGAAGATGAAATCAGTCATTGCGGGCGAATAAACGTCGCCGCCGGCGCATGGTCCCATGATAACCGAGATTTGGGGAATGACGCCCGACGCGAGCACGTTGCGCTGAAATACCTCAGCGTAGCCGCCAAGCGCAGCGACGCCTTCCTGGATGCGAGCACCGCCGGCATCGTAGATGCCGATGATCGGCGCCCTGTTTTTGAGCGCCATATCCTGCACCTTCATGATCTTCTCGGCATGCGCCTCGGAGAGCGAGCCGCCGAACACCGTGAAATCCTTGGCGAAAACGAAGACGGTTCGTCCGTTCACCGTGCCCCATCCGGTGACGACGCCGTCGCCGGCAATCCGCGTCTTGTCCATGCCGAAGTCGCTCGATCGATGCTCGACGAACATGTCGAACTCCTCAAAGGAGTCCTCGTCGAGGAAAAGATCAATTCGCTCGCGCGCCGTCAGCTTGCCGCGCTGATGCTGCGCGTCGATACGCGCCTTGCCGCCACCGAGCCTTGCAATCCCTCGGCGACGTTCGAGTTCTTCAAGAATTTCCTTCATAGATACTCCTCACCGCGGATATCGCGGCCGGTTCAAGCGCGTCCGGCGCTTAGCGAGAAAGCCGAACGAATGCGGGCGGCGATGTCCTCGGCAAGGATTTCGTCGGCGGCCGCGGGACTGTTGGAGAAGCTCGTGACCTCGAACGAGCTAACGGCAATGACCGATCCGTCTTCGACCGAAGCGGCATCGATGCTGACCTTCGCGACATTCCGGCTCTTATCGAGGCCCTGGCCCTTTTCGACGAACAGGATGCGGATCGTCAGCACGACGCGTGGATAGACTTCGGTCCGCACCGTAGCGTTGATCGCCGCATTTACCCGATCACCGACACCGGCAAGGATTGCCGGCGGTATCTTCTGCGGGCTGACAACGACAGCGCTTCGGACGTCATAGACTGGGCCGGGTTGCTCCTTTGCGAAGAGCGAGCAGGACGCCAGGGCGATGCAGATCAGCGCAACCCGAAAAAAGCACGACTTGAGCCAGTTCATTAAAAAAATCCGCATCCGCCCCCGATAGAGTCGCAGATTTTCGCGATAACTGACATCAAAGCAATATGTTTCAGCCCTTCATGGCCAAAAAAACGTCCGCAGCGGCCTTGAAATCCTCGAAGCGCTTCTCCCGCCGTTCTTCGGCCTCTTCGTCGCTGCCCCAATGCTCGATTGTCCAGTCTTCGTCGAGATGTGCGAGCGACCAGACTTTCTTCGCCGATAGGACACGTTCGGCGAAGGCAAGCGCCAGCAGCGCCGAGCCGGTCAGCGTTGTGATGGTATGTAGGGCGGCGAGGACCGTGGCCGTGTCGTGCCGCCTCAACGCCGCGGAAAACGCGGAGATGGCTTCCGGTGGTTGATCGTGATGCATGACACCCTCGATCAGAATGAAGCGCGCGCCGAGCGAATTAGCGGCCCAATCGAGCACTGGATCCCAAAGCTCTTTCTGACGCTCGACGAGTTCCTGCGGTGCATCGGCGCGATAGCAGAGAAGATCACTTGAGGAGAAGCGCAGAATGTCTTCAAAGACGGCCTGCGTATCGGTTGCAACCCCGTCGATAGCGGTGTTGACGAGCCGGGTCACGGGCATGGTTGAAGGGTCGATGAGCTCGGCTTGTGCCTCCCATTCTCGCAAAAGAAGTTCTGCAAGCGGCTTCGTCGCGACAACAAGCAGCTTGCGGGCTGGCGTCCGGATTGCCTTGCCATCCAGTTCGATCGAGAATCCTTCGTCGAGTTCCCGGATTGTGACTGTCTTATAGAAGCGCTTCGGCAATGGCTTCTTCATCTGGATCTGGGCGCGACGGATTGGGTCTGGATGACTCAATCCTTCAGCTTGGTCGTTCAACAGATCACGCATGCCTCACCTCAGGAAAAGTGCTTCAAAATATCGCTCGGGTGGCGAACAATGCTGTCGGCACCCGCAGTCACCAGATCGTCCACGCTGGCATAACCCCACGACACACCTACCGCCTTCGCGCCCGCGGCCTTCGCCATCTGCATATCGTAGATAGCATCACCGATGACGATGGCATCGGCGGGATTCATGCCGGTCTCGCTGCAGCACTCCATTACCATAGCTGGATGCGGCTTCGATGGGCAGTCGTCCGCAGTACGCGAAACGATAAAATGTGGTGCAAGACCATGTTTTTCGAGAATGTGGATAAGACCGCGACGCGACTTGCCGGTTACCGCGCCGATCAGAATGTCATCGTTCCGCGCCAATTCATCGACCAGCGGCTTGATGCCGTTAAAGAGCGGCACGTCCATTCCAGGTTCGTCACGGACACCGGTATAGATCGTCCTATAATGCGCCGTCATCGCGATCGCCTCATCGTCGACATCAGGCTTTCCACGCATCCGCGCAATCGCGATATCCAGCGTCAGTCCGATGATCGACTTCGTCGACGCGACACCGGGCCTGTCATAGCCGAAATGCACGAACGTCCTTGCCATCACCTCATGGATCAGCGCGGCGCTGTCGACTAGCGTTCCGTCGCAATCGAAAAGTGCCAGTTTCATTCGTCATTGGCTCCGTCGGCAGAGCGCTCATCAAATCCCAGCAGGTTCCAGGTCTGGACCATATGCGGAGGCAACGGCGCGGTTATGCGCAAGCGTCCACCGGACGGATGCGGGATATCGATGTGACGTGCGTGCAGGTGCAGTCGCTTTTGAACGCCGCCGGGAAAATCCCAATTCGGATCATCGTCGAAATATTTCGGGTCGCCGATGATCGGATGACCAATATGAAGGGCATGAACGCGAAGTTGATGCGTACGGCCGGTATAAGGCTCCATTTCGAGCCAAGCCAGCCGCTGCGCCGCCGTCTCAATGACACGGTAGTACGAGACGGCATGGTCGGCACCGTCCTCCCCGTGCTTCGCGATCCGCATCCGGTCGCCGTCTGGCGTCGCTTCCTTGACAAGCCAGGTCGAGATCTTGTCCTCCTGCTTACGCGGGACGCCCTTTACCAGCGACCAGTAGGTCTTTTTGGTATCGCGCTCCCGAAAGGCGGCCGTGAGCTTTTGTGCAGCGCCGCGGGTACGTGCCACGACGAGCACACCCGATGTGTCCCGGTCCAGACGATGCACCAGACGTGGCTTCTCGCCTTTCGGACTGGTCCAGGCTTCGAGCATCTTGTCGATGTGGCGCGTCACGCCCGAGCCACCCTGAACCGCGAGGCCGGCGGGCTTGTTGAGGACAATGACCTTGTCGTCCTCGTGCAGCACCATCCGCGACAACAATTCGAAATCGCCGGAGTGCTTGAGATCGCGGCCAGCGATCGGTCCGGTTTTCACCTTGGCGTCGACATCAAGCGGCGGCACGCGCACCATCTGTCCGGGCTGCACGCGGGTATCGCTCTTCACACGCCCGCCGTCAACGCGGACCTGCCCGGATCGGAGAAGCTTCTGAAGTGGGCCGAAGCCGAGGCCCGGGAAATGCACCTTGAACCAGCGGTCGAGCCGCATGCCCGCCTCATCAGGCTCCACTTTTATGTGTTCGATACCCGCCATACGTCATCTTTCGGAAAATGGTCTTCCGCGCACTGCGCGGCCTTTGCGGCTGGCTTTAGAGCATTTTTTCCGAAAACGGAAACCGTAATCTCACAAGATTGCGCGCATGAGCGCCAGTCCGGCGATTACCCCGGCCAGCGACAGGCCGACGCTTGCGACGATATAGACAGCGCCCGAGACAACTGCTCCACGCTCGAAGAGCGAAATGGCATCGAGCGAGAATGCCGAGAAGGTCGTGAAGCCACCGAGAAAGCCGGTGATCAGCAGCAGGCGCAATTCCGGCGATGCATCGAAGCGTCGAATGATCATTTCGGCGAAGACGCCAATGACAAAGCAGCCGACGACATTGACGATCAGTGTTCCCCACGGAAAGGCCGGGCCTGCGAGCCTGAGAGCCCACTGGCCGACGTAGTACCTGAGGACGGAACCGATTGCGCCGCCAACGGCGACAAGTATGGCCTGAATCATGAGTCGTCTCTGTTTTACCGCGCCGGAAATTCCAATCATCTCCGGACAAGATCAAGATGCATAAAATGCCAGCGGTTAATTTAGCCAGTTAGGAACGTGCGACGCCTTATTCTGACCGTATGACAGTCTTGATAGGCACGATAGCTGCGAGCACCGCAGCCGCAGCGTTTGATACGCTCCGGATTCCGCAGCGCGTGTCCGCAAGCACCGCTGCGAAGGAAGCTCGCCGCGCAGCAGACCGCCAGATGAGGACGGCCAGCGGCCAAGACATCGAAGAAGCGGCCAACATCATTCAATCGACGGAAGTTGCGCTGGATCTAATGACGATGGGGCAACGGCAGCCACAGGCTGGGTTGAAGCAGGCATTGAAACTCTACAGCGACAGCTGAGCATCGCCTGCTTCCTCCCTCCGTCGCGCTATACTCAAGTCCACGCGACAAAAATTTGTTCGGCGGCGACATTCCCCCTTGCCAAGTACAGCCCTGGCCAGATAATTGCCCTCGACCTTGTTGGGAGAAGCTGGTCGTCTACGACCGGTGCCGAAGGAGCAACCGCCCCGGAAACTCTCAGGCCAAAGGACCAGCAAGGGGCAGACGGAACTCTGGAGAGAAGCGTTTTCGAAACGCTCGCCGAAGGGATAACAATCTCAGGCACAGGGACAGAGGGGGCTCGAAATGCAAGGCGCAACCGCGTCTGAAGATTTGAGCCCGCGCATGGAATTCCAGGCGCAAACCCCGGAGGCGTCGTTGGACGATACTGCTGCCCTCAAGAAAACTCCGCTTCACACGCTGCATCTGTCGCTTGGCGCCCGCATGGTGCCCTTCGCAGGCTATGACATGCCGGTACAATATCCGGCCGGCGTCATGAAGGAGCACATCCAGACCCGCACGTCGGCCGGTGTCTTCGATGTGTCCCACATGGGCCAGGTCGTCATCAAGGCAAAGTCCGGAAAATATGAGGACGCCGCGCTTGCGCTCGAAAGCCTCGTTCCGGTCGATATCCTCGGTCTTGCCGAAGGTCGCCAGCGCTACGGTTTCTTCACCGATGGCAACGGCGGCATTCTCGACGACCTGATGATCACCCATCTCGACGACCATCTCTTCGTCGTCGTCAACGCCGCCTGCAAGGATGCCGATCTTGCTCACCTGCAGAAGCATATCGGCGACACCTGCGACATCACGTTGCTCGATCGTGCGCTGATCGCCCTGCAAGGACCGCGCGCCGTCGAAGTGCTTGCGGAACTCTGGGCCGATGTCGCGGCAATGAAGTTCATGGACGTGCGCCATTGCCGGCTGCATGACGTTTCCTGTCTCGTCTCCCGCTCGGGCTATAGCGGCGAAGATGGCTTTGAAATCTCGATCCCGGGAGACAAGGCGGAGGATGTCACCAAGCGGTTGCTTGAGCATCCGGACGTGGCGCCGATCGGCCTCGGTGCCCGCGACAGCCTGCGCCTCGAGGCAGGCCTCTGCCTCTATGGCAACGACATTGACACGACCACCACGCCTGTGGAAGCTGCGCTCGAATGGGGTATGCAGAAGGCGCGCAAGACGGGCGGCACCCGTGCAGGCGGTTTTCCTGGCGCAGACCGCATCTTGGCCGAGCTTGAAAAGGGTGCTGCCCGCCGCCGTGTCGGCCTGAAGCCTGAGGGTAAGGCTCCGGTTCGCGGCCACGCCAAGCTCTTTGCGGATGCCGAAGGCAAGACGGAGATCGGCGAAGTGACCTCGGGCGGCTTCGGCCCCTCGGTCGAGCATCCCGTCGCAATGGGCTACGTCACGGTCGCCCAGGCGGCCGTTGGAACCCAGGTCTATGCCGAAGTGCGCGGCAAGTACCTGCCGGTCATCGTCAGTGCCCTCCCCTTTATTACACCGACCTACAAACGCTGAAACATTTTTCCGGAGAGAACAATCATGCTGAAGTTTACCGAAGAACACGAGTGGCTGAAGATCGAGGGCGGCGTCGCGACGGTCGGCATTACCACCTACGCCGTTGAACAGCTCGGCGACCTCGTCTTCGTGGAATTGCCGGAAGTCGGCGCCACCTTTTCCAAGAATGACAATGCCGCAACCGTTGAGTCCGTGAAGGCTGCTTCTGACGTCTATTGTCCGCTTGACGGCGAGATCACCGAAGTCAACCCGGCGATCACCGCCGATCCGTCGCTGGTCAATTCCGATCCCCAAGGCGCTGGCTGGTTCTTCAAGCTGAAGCTCAAGAATGCCGCTGATGCCGACGGCCTGCTCGATGAAGCGGCCTACAAGGAGCTCACTGCGTAATGACGACGCCGACCGAATTCCAGTTTACCGACTACCAGCCCTACGACTTCGCCAACCGTCGCCACATCGGCCCGTCCCCGGCCGAAATGTCGGATATGCTGGAGGTGATCGGCTACGGCAGCCTCGACGGGCTGATCAACGCCACAGTACCACCCTCCATCCGCCAGAAGGCGCCTCTCGTCTGGGGTGCGCCGATGACGGAACGCGAGGCGCTCGACAAGCTACGCGAGACCGCCAACAAGAACAAGGTGCTCGTCTCACTGATCGGCCAGGGCTATTACGGCACCATCACGCCGCCGGTCATCCAGCGCAACATCCTGGAAAACCCGGCCTGGTACACGGCTTACACGCCCTACCAGCCCGAAATCAGCCAGGGCCGCCTCGAGGCGCTGCTGAACTACCAGACGATGATCTGCGACCTCACCGGCCTTGACGTCGCCAACGCCTCGCTGCTCGATGAAGCGACCGCAGCCGCAGAAGGCATGGCGATGGCCGAGCGCGTCTCAAAGTCGAAGGCGAAGGCCTTCTTCGTCGACGCCGCCTGCCATCCGCAGACGATCGAACTGATCAAGACCCGCGCCGAGCCGCTGGGCTGGAGCGTCATTGTCGGCAACCCCTTCACCGATCTCGATCCGGTCGACGTCTTCGGTGCCATTTTCCAGTATCCGGGCACGCACGGCCACGTGCATGATTTCACCGGTCTGATCTCGCGCCTGCACCAGACCGGCGCCATCGCCATAGTCGCTGCTGACATCCTGGCCCTGACGCTGCTCAAGTCGCCCGGTGAAATGGGCGCCGACATTGCCATCGGCAATTCGCAGCGCTTCGGCGTTCCTGTCGGATACGGCGGCCCGCATGCCGCCTACATGTCGGTCAAGGACGCACACAAGCGCTCCATGCCCGGCCGTCTCGTCGGCGTCTCCGTGGACGCGCGCGGCAACCGTGCCTACCGCCTGTCGCTGCAGACCCGCGAACAGCATATCCGCCGCGAGAAGGCCACGTCGAACATCTGCACCGCGCAGGTCCTGCTCGCCGTTATGGCCTCGATGTACGCCGTATTCCACGGTCCCAAGGGCATCAAGGCGATCGCCCAGCAGGTCCACCAGAAGGCCGTGCTGATGGCCAAGGGCCTGGAAAAGCTGGGCTATACCATCGAGCCCGAGACCTTCTTCGACACGATCACTGTCGATGTCGGTCACATGCAGGGCGTCATCCTGCGCGCCGCAGTCGCCGAAGGCGTAAATCTGCGCAAGGTCGGCGCTACGAAGATCGGCATGAGCCTCGACGAGCGCACCCGCCCGGCGACGCTGGAAGCCGTCTGGCGCGCCTTCGGCGGTAACTTTGCTGTGGGCGATTTCGAGCCGAGCTATCGTCTGCCGAAGGGCCTCGCCCGCACCAGCGAGTACCTGAGCCATCCGATCTTCCACATGAACCGCGCCGAAAGCGAGATGACCCGCTATATCCGCCGGCTGTCCGACCGCGATCTGGCGCTCGACCGCGCGATGATCCCGCTCGGCTCCTGCACGATGAAGTTGAACGCGACGGCGGAAATGCTGCCGATCACATGGCCCGAGTTCTCGGATATCCACCCATACGTTCCAGTGGATCAGGCGCTCGGCTATCGCGAGATGATCGACGACTTGACGGTGAAGCTCTGCGCCGTGACAGGCTATGATGCCTTCTCCATGCAGCCGAACTCCGGTGCGCAGGGCGAGTATGCCGGTCTGCTGACGATCCGTAACTATCACATCGCCAATGGCAATGGTCACCGCGACGTCTGCCTCATCCCGACCTCCGCGCACGGCACCAACCCTGCCTCCGCTCAAATGGTCGGTATGAAGGTCGTGGTCGTCAAAGTTCGCGAGAACGGCGATATCGACATGGATGATTTCCGCGCCAAGGCGGAGCAGTATGCGGAAAACCTCTCCTGCTGCATGATCACCTACCCCTCGACGCACGGCGTCTTCGAGGAAACCGTCAAGGAAATCTGCGACCTCGTGCACGAGCACGGCGGCCAAGTCTATCTCGACGGCGCCAACATGAACGCCATGGTTGGCCTATCCCGGCCCGGTGACATCGGCTCGGACGTTTCGCACCTCAACCTGCACAAAACCTTCTGCATCCCGCATGGCGGCGGCGGTCCCGGTATGGGCCCGATCGGCGTCAAGGAGCATCTGGCACCTTTCCTGCCAGGACACCCGGAAACGGATGGCCGTCCGGGCGCGGTCTCCGCGGCTGCTTTCGGCTCTGCCTCAATCCTGCCGATCTCCTGGAGCTACTGCCTGATGATGGGCGGCGAAGGCCTGACGCAGGCGACCAAAGTGGCGATCCTCAACGCCAACTACATCGCGGCCCGCCTGAAGGGTGCCTACGACGTGCTCTACAAGTCCGAAGCCGGCCGCGTGGCGCATGAGTGCATCATCGACACCCGCCCGCTGGTGGACAGCGCTGGTGTTACGGTCGACGACGTCGCTAAGCGCCTGATCGATTGCGGCTTTCACGCGCCGACCATGAGCTGGCCGGTTGCAGGTACGCTGATGATCGAGCCGACGGAATCGGAAACCAAGGCCGAGCTTGACCGCTTCTGCGAAGCGATGCTGGCGATCCGTCAGGAGGCCCGCGACATCGAGGAAGGCCGCGCCGACAAGGCCAACAACCCGCTGAAGAACGCGCCCCACACCGTCGAGGACCTTGTCGGTGAGTGGGATCGTCCCTACAGCAGAGAACAGGCCTGCTTCCCGCCCGGCGCCTTTCGCGTCGACAAATACTGGTCGCCGGTCAACCGTGTCGATAACGTCTTCGGCGACCGCAATCTGGTCTGCACCTGCCCGCCGGTCGAAAGCTACGCGGAAGCCGCTGAATAATATGCAAACGGCCTTCCCCTTTTCAGGGAAGGCCGTTTCACGAATATCTGAGAATGAAGGTCTGCGCGCAATGCCAAAAGACGACAGCGATTCTGTGACGCAGGCTCCGTGGCCAAGGCCGGTTCTGCTCGCTCTTGAAGTGCCGGGCAAATACGTGACCATCGCAACCACACAGGCCGCCTCCTGGGCGATGATCGAGGATTGGCCGACCGAAGACGGTCCGGCACTCGACAAGGCATTATTGGTGTGCGCCGACGTCATCAAGGGCAAACGCACCAACGACGACGCTCGCAAAGCCTTCATAGCCGCCGCTGTCGAGGCCGGCATCGACATCAAGAGCTGACCGCTCGCCCGCTCGGGCGGGCTTTCATTGTGTCGGCGTAAAGACCGAGCAGTGGAGATTTCTGCTATGCCCTCTGCTGCCCTGCGGCTTCCAGGATCAAGCTGGCAATGGCGTCCGGGTGCGAAATCAGTGACAGATGGCTCGATTTCAGTTCGACGGTCTTGGCGCCCATCCGC
Source organism: Rhizobium sp. 3T7 (assembly GCF_020166565.1). Lineage (NCBI taxonomy): Bacteria > Pseudomonadati > Pseudomonadota > Alphaproteobacteria > Hyphomicrobiales > Rhizobiaceae > Rhizobium > Rhizobium sp. 3T7. Next base: position 492,830 of record NZ_JAIQXS010000001.1, on the reverse strand, counting down.
TTGGCCATGAAGCGCTCGAGGTCGGGATCGATCGTTCGATCTTCGGTCGACACGGCATACCAACTGGGCTTCGAGCGCCATGCAGCCTGTGTCGTCTTACCCGCGAGAAGCGCCTTGTGGAACGGTTCCTGCACCGCATAGAGCACTTTCGCCTTCGCCTCAGGGAGATCTCCGGCGAAATCACGCAGGAATGCCGCTTCGGTCAGTCGTCCCTCGTCTCCATCGAAGACGATGCCCGCTGAAGCCGGCGGTGTCGGAAATGTCTTGGCAAGGGCCGTATAGTCTTCGCCGGCGTCAGGCGCACGCGCGGCCACATAAACAAGCGCCGATACGCTCGGATGCACCCCCGCTTCGGTAACCAACATGCCGGAGAACGAATGCCCGACCAGAACCGTCGGACCATCTTGTCGGTCGAGTACGCGCTGCACGGAGGCGACGGCTTCGGGCAGTGTCGTTAGAGGATTCTGCACGGCCGTCGCATTGAGCCCCGCAGCCTGCAGCCGAGCAATGACCTCGGTCCAGCAGGAACCATCGGCAAACAGTCCGTGTGCCAAAACGACGTTTCGCGCTTTCACCGGGGCAGCAGGCGCGGCGATACCACGGGTAGAGATGAGGGAAGCTGCCGCGCCTGCGACGAGTGCTGCTGAGAATGTCCGTCTGTTCATCATCATGATCAGTGCTCCCTGAGCGTTGAATTGTCCGCAAAGCAGGCGCGCGTCAGCTCTGGCTGCGCATGCAACCATGCGGCCTGCAAAACTCGTTTGAAGTGGCTTTTCTTGTCGATGCCGCACCAGCACCGTTGGCGCTGGACAACTCTTCGAAGGGGCCTTTGCGAAGCGCATCGTGCGATGCAGCCCGTTCGCAAATGAACCTATTCAGGAAGCGCCAACCGGTCAACCTACCCTGCACTACACATAGGTATAGATCACGCTGCCAAGGCTGACAGATTCGCTCTGCGCGGCCACAACGGCACGCAGGATCAAGCGCCCTGCCATGACGCTTTAAAGTAGCGAGTAGACTGCTGAGGCGAGTGCGACAAACCCGAAAAGGATCAGAAGATAGCTCGTTCCTCGCGCGACCTTCGTTGTGAAATCCTTGGGCAGTTTTTCCCTAGCAAGGTTCACCGCGCTGCTTAGAAAGAACCACCAGCCAAGTGATCCGCAGAATACTCCACCAACGATGACTGCCGAGCTGAAACGCCGTGTCTCCTCTGTCAGCCCAAAACCGGCAAAGAGAGCGCCGAAGGAGAGGATGGTCGCCGGGTTGGAGATCGTAAGCAGGAAGGTCGCCAGCGTCGTGCCGATAAGTCCGCTTGCCCTCACATCTGCGGCCTGAACTGGATCGTGGGTCAATCCGCGATAGCCGAGCCCGAGCAATAGCAGCCCTCCGCCGAATGCCAATGGCAGGGTGGCGGCCGACATCAACTCTTCAAAAACGGCAATGCCGGTTACCGCGACAAGGGCGTAACTGGCGTCGCCGACCGCCGTCCCGAACCCGCAAGAGAAGCCTGCCAGAAAACCGCGCTCGAGCGTGCGGTTGATGCACAGCATCCCGATCGGCCCAAGTGGCGCGGTGATGATGACGCCCAGCAGAGCGCCTTTCAGGAACAGCAGTAGCATTCTTTCGTCGATTCCCTTCCGCTGGCGCGTTTCACGGGCCCTCCGTACCGGGCCTTAAAGGGCAGTCGCGACGAGGTAAAACAAAAAGCCGCCAAAGCCGGCGGCCTCATCAACAATTCAGGGGATTGTGACAATCAGTGTGCCGGTATGACGGCGTTGCCTTGGGCGGCAAGCGCCGCGAGGTCCGCTGGCTTCAACTCGACGGATTCGCCACAGCCGCAGGCTGACGTCTGGTTTGGATTGGTAAAGGTGAAACCGGAGCGTAGCGTTGTGCTCTCAAAGCCCATTTCGGTGCCGAGAAGGTAGAGCACGGCGGACGGTTCGACCCAAACCTTCGCGCCATCGCGCTCGATCAGGTCGTCCTTCGCATTCGGTTCCGTCACGAGGTCGATGGTATACTCCATCCCTGCGCAGCCGCCCTTCTTGATCCCGACGCGAATGCCCTTGGCCTCCGGTCCGGAGTTTTCGAGGATCGCTTTCACGCGGTTCGCGGCGGCTTCCGTCATACTCATTACTGCAAAGCCCATCGGCTTCTTCTCCTTCCGCGCGCGGATTCAAGGTCCGGCGTTTCACGATTCAAATGTAGTGCCAGCAGCTTAACCGATCAATACCAGCCTGCCGTATGATCCTGTCCGAAAAGTCTGCAACTTTCCGGGATCATGCTAGTACCAGCCGACGGCGACCTGCGCCTCTTCCGACATTCGGTCCGGTGTCCACGGCGGATCGAAGGTCATTTCGACCGCGACGCCGGATACGCCCTCGACCGCACCGACAGCATTTTCGACCCAGCCGGGCATCTCTCCGGCGACCGGGCAGCCGGGCGCCGTCAGCGTCATCATGATCTTCACCATGCGGTCGTCTTCGATGTCGATCTTGTAGATCAGCCCGAGCTCGAAGATATCGGCAGGAATCTCAGGATCATAGACCGTCTTGAGCGCCGAAATCACATCATCGCTGAGGCGCGCCAGTTCATCGGCCGGAATGCTGGAATGCACGATGCCTTCGCGCACGTCGATCTTCTGTTCGCTTTCGTCCAGGCTCATACGGACACTCCTTAAGCAAAGAACTTGCGCGCATATTCCAGCGCATCGGCCAAGGCGTCGACCTCGGCGCGTGTATTGTACATCCCGAAGGACGCCCGGCATGTGGAGGTGACGCCGAAGCGTTTCAAGAGCGGCATGGCGCAATGGGTTCCCGCGCGCACCGCAACCCCCTGACGGTCGATCACCATCGACACATCATGCGCATGCAGACCAGCAAGCTCGAAGGAGAAGATGCCGCCCTTGCCCGGCGCGGTGCCGAAAACGCGCAGCGAATTCACCGCCTGCAGGCGCTGCGCGGCGTAAGTGGCAAGATCCGCCTCATGGCGCGCGATCGCCTCGCGGCCAACCTTCTCCATGTAGTCGAGCGCGTAGCCGAGCCCGATCGCCTGCACGATCGGCGGCGTCCCGGCTTCGAAGCGATGCGGCGGATCATTATAGGTCACGGTATCTTCCGTCACCTCGAAGATCATTTCGCCACCGCCCTGGAAGGGCCGCATCTCGCGAAGCCGCTCTTTCTTGCCGTAGAGCACACCGATCCCGGACGGGCCATAGAGCTTGTGGCCGGTCATCACGTACCAGTCGCAATCGATGTCCTGCACGTCGACAGGCATATGGACGGCGCCCTGTGACCCGTCGACCAGAACCGGAATGCCGCGCCCGTGCGCGATGCGGCAGATCTCCTTCACCGGAACCACCGTGCCGAGCGCATTCGACATATGCGTGATGGCGACGAGCTTGGTGCGGTCGGTCAGGCTTCTCTCGAAGTCCTCGATATGGAAGGCGCCCTCGTCATCAACAGGCACCCATACCAGCTTGGCGCCCTGCCGTTCGCGGATGAAATGCCACGGCACGATGTTGGAGTGATGCTCCATGATCGAGATGACGATCTCGTCGCCCTCTCCAAGCTTCGGCATGCCCCAGCCATGGGCGACCGTGTTGATTGCCTCGGTCGAAGACTTCGTGAACACGATGTCGTTGACATCGGGCGCGTTCAGGAAGCGCCGGACCTTTTCGCGCGCGCCCTCATATGCGTCGGTCGCAGCGTTCGAAAGGAAATGCAGACCACGGTGAACGTTCGCATATTCGTTCGAATAGGCGTGCGAAATCGCGTCTATGACTGCCTGCGGCTTCTGAGCGGAGGCGCCGTTGTCCAGATAGACCAGCGGCTTGCCGTAGACTTCCCTCGCAAGGATCGGAAAATCCTTGCGAATGGCTTCGACGTCGTATGTGGTGGCCGGAACTATCTTGTCCATGACGCTATCCGATCAGGCGTGCTTTTCGAGCCAGGCCGAGATGACGCCTTCCAGCGACGCGACCAGCGCTTCGTCTTCCAGTTCTTCAACGATCTCGGCAACGAAGGCGTTGACGAGCATTGCGCGCGCCTTGTTCTCCGGAATGCCGCGCGCCATCATGTAGTAGAGATGGTTGTCGTCAATGTCGGCAACGGTCGCGCCGTGACCGCACTGAACGTCGTCAGCGAAGATCTCCAGTTCCGGCTTCACCGAAAATTCGGCGTCGTCGGACATCAGAAGCGTATTGCAAGCCATCTTGGCGTCGGTCTTTTGCGCGTCCGGAGCAACGCGGATCATGCCTTGGAAGACGCCCTTGGCGCGGTCGAAGACGACGTTGCGGATCACTTCCGTGGAGCCCGTATGCGGAACGTTATGGCCGAGAACCATGGTAACGTCCGTATGCGTTTCACCGCCAAGCAGGTTGATGCCGCGAAGCGTCAGATCGGCGCCCTCGCCCGTTACCTTGATGTGCAGCTCCTGGCGAACGAGCTTACCGCCGGCATTGATAACGAAAAGCTTCAGCTTGGCATCGGCACCGAGATCGACCCGGATCTGGCCGAGGTGCGTATCCTCTGCCCCCTGCTGCTGGATAATGATCCAGGTGAGCTCCGTACCTTCTCCAACCGTGATGTCACTGACGTGCGACACGAAAGCGGCCTCGGAGGTCACCGCAAGGTGACGTTCGATGACCGTCGCTTTCACGTTTGCGCCGAAGCTAATCGGCAGGCGGGTATGCGTTTGGCCGCCAGCATGAACGAACTGGATTTCTAGCGGTTCCTCAAGCGCAGTTTCAGCGGCGACGTCAATGACGTAGCCATCCCGCACGAAGCTGCCGTTGATGCGGCCGATCGCGTCATCACTGCCGAATGCGCCGAGGCCGGTGGCAGCCGTGCCGTTTGAAAGCTGAGCCGCATAGCTCGAAATATCGAGGCCATCGACCGAAGCCTTGAGATCCGGCACACCCTGAATAACCGAAAGAACCGAGGATTCTTCAACCAGCGGGTCGCGGGCTTCCGAGCCAGCGTCGCCGGCCTGTTCCGGAATGGCGCGCAACAGCGTCTTGAGATCAGTATAGTGCCAGGCCTCGATGCGGCGCGTCGGCAGGCCGGCCTTCTTCAGGTCGTCAAGCAGCCTGTCCCGGATGGCGATGACCGAACCGTCTCCCGGTAGCTCGCCGACCTGGTTGTTGAAAGCCTCGATGAGCGCCGCTTCCACGGCGGTCTGGCGGCTCGTCGTCTGCATGTTCATGAGACCCGTCCTTTCCGCCTAAATCAGGCTGCCGCACCGATGATGTCGGCGTAGCCGTTGGCTTCCAGCTCATGCGCCAGCGTCTTGTCGCCCGACTTGATCACCTGCCCCTTGTAGAGAACGTGAACGGTATCCGGAACGATGTAGTCGAGCAGACGCTGGTAGTGCGTGATGACGACGACGGCGCGATCCGGCGAACGCAGCGCGTTGACGCCATCGGCAACGATCTTCAGCGCGTCGATGTCGAGACCGGAGTCCGTCTCGTCAAGTACGCAAAGCTGCGGCTGCAGCAGCGCCATTTGCAGGATTTCGGCGCGCTTCTTCTCACCACCCGAGAAGCCAACGTTCAGCGGGCGCTTCAGCATTTCGGTGTTGATCTGCAGCTTGCCGGCAGCGTCCTTGACGAGGCGCATGAAGTCGGGGGTCTTCAGCTCTTCTTCGCCGCGCGCCTTGCGCTGTTCGTTCATCGCAACCTTGAGGAACTGCATGGTGGCCACGCCCGGAATTTCGACCGGATATTGGAAGGCCAGGAAGATGCCCTTGGCCGCACGCTCGGCAGCGTCTAGTTCCAGGATGCTCTCGCCGTTGTAAAGGATGTCGCCTTCAGTGACTTCGTAGTCTTCGCGCCCCGACAGGACGTATGAAAGTGTCGACTTGCCGGAGCCGTTCGGACCCATGATGGCAGCAACTTCACCGGCCTTCACCGTGAGGTTCAGTCCGCGAATGATCTCGGTGCCGTCTTCAGCGATGCGGGCGTGCAGGTTCTTAATTTCAAGCATGGTTTTGTCCCATAAAAAGCAATCGGAGAAAGGCGCGATCCGCGCGCCCTCGCGCATTCATGTCGTATTGCGTCAGCCGACGCTGCCTTCGAGCGAGATGCTGATAAGCTTCTGCGCCTCGACGGCGAATTCCATCGGTAGCTCCTGCAGGACTTCCTTGACGAAGCCATTGACGATCAGCGCGATCGCCGCTTCCTCTGGGATGCCGCGCTGCAGGCAATAGAAAAGCTGGTCTTCCGAGATCTTCGAGGTGGTTGCCTCGTGCTCGAACTGCGCCGTGGAGTTCCTCGCCTCGATATACGGAACCGTATGGGCGCCGCACTTGTCGCCGATCAGCAGCGAATCGCACTGGGTGAAGTTGCGAGCGTTGGACGCCTTGCGGTGCGCCGATACCTGGCCGCGGTAGGTGTTCTGCGATACGCCGGCCGCAATACCCTTGGAGATGATGCGGCTCGACGTATTCTTGCCGAGGTGGATCATCTTCGTGCCGCTGTCGACCTGCTGGTGGCCGTTCGAGACGGCGATCGAGTAGAACTCGCCGCGGCTGTCATCACCGCGCAAGATGCAGGACGGGTACTTCCAGGTGATCGCGGAACCGGTCTCGACCTGCGTCCAGGAGATCTTCGACCGGTCGCCACGGCAATCGCCACGCTTGGTGACGAAGTTGTAGATGCCGCCCTTGCCCTGGGCATCGCCTGGATACCAGTTCTGAACGGTCGAATATTTGATCTCGGCATCATCGTGAGCAACGAGCTCAACGACGGCGGCATGCAGCTGGTTTTCATCGCGCTGCGGCGCGGTGCAGCCTTCGAGGTAGGAAACGTATGCACCTTCCTCGGCGATGATCAGCGTGCGCTCGAACTGGCCGGTGTTCTTCTCGTTAATGCGGAAGTAGGTGGACAGCTCCATTGGGCAGCGAACGCCCTTCGGAACGAACACGAACGAACCATCGGTAAAGACGGCCGAGTTCAGCGTCGCATAATAATTGTCGGTCGTCGGAACGACGGAGCCCAGATATTTCTGCACCAATTCCGGATGCTCGCGGATTGCCTCCGAGATCGACATGAAGATCACGCCGGCCTTCTTCAGCTCTTCCTTGAAGGTCGTGACGACGGAAACAGAATCGAAGACGGCATCGACGGCGATCTTCGGCCTCTCGACACCAGCCAGGATTTCCTGCTCCTTGAGCGGAATACCGAGCTTTTCGTAGACCTTGAGAATTTCAGGATCGACTTCGTCAAGCGACTTCGGGCCAGGCGTGCTTTTCGGCGCGGCGTAGTAGTAGATGTCGTTGAAATCGATCTTCGGATAGTCGACGCGCGCCCAGGTGGGTTCTTCCAGCGTCAGCCAACGCTTGTAGGCCTCGAGACGCCATTCGAGCATCCATTCCGGCTCCTGCTTCTTGGCGGAAATGAACCGGATGATGTCTTCGGACAGGCCCTTGGGTGCCTTGTCCATTTCGATGATGGTCTCGAAACCGTATTTATACTGATCGACGTCAATCTCGCGGACGCGATCAACCGTTTCCTGGACGGCGGGCATGTCATTCTCCAATCTCGCCGGAGAAAAGGTCCGGCAGCTTGTCGTTCGGGCAGTATCGTTTGCCCCGTATGTAGGTGGCCAAAAGGGACTTTTCAGCCCGAATGGCAAGCGGAAAATTGCGTTTCCGCAAATTTATGAAGCGGTCACGCCGCCTGCCCGGCCAGCTTGCGCCGAGCGGCTATTTTCGCAAAGACCGAAATCGCCTTGTCGATCTCGTCCTCGGTCGTTGCAAAGCCCAACGAAATGCGCAAAGCACCGAGCTTGGGGTCACGCCCCATGGCAACCAGAACATGGCTTTCGCCGACCTTGCCGGACGAGCAGGCGGACCCGGCAGAGAGCGCCACACCTTCGAGATCGAAGGCGATCTGGCCAGTCTCGGCCTTCAGCCCTGGAAGCGTGAAAAAAGTCGTGTTCGAAACACGTTGGCCTTCGGCGCCGTAGATGACCACGTCAGGCGCAGCGCCTCGCATTCCGGTTTCCAGTCGATCACGTAGAGCCGACGCGGCTTCATTGCGCGCATCTAATTCCGCAACAGCTGCGTCGGCAGCAGCGCCGAAGCCAATCACCGAAAGCGAATTCTCTGTCCCCGAGCGGTGACCCTTCTCCTGGCCGCCGCCATGGATCAGCGGCCGCGGCATCAGGACTTCGCCACGGGTGATCAGCGCACCGGCGCCTTTCGGGCCGCCGATCTTATGCGATGAGACGATCATGAAGTCGGCGCCAAGCGCGTTGGTATCGAGCTTAAAACGACCGGCCGCCTGCACCGCATCGACGACAAGCAGGCCACCATGCGCCTGCACGATTTTCGCAACGTCAGCGATCGGCTGAACGATACCGGTCTCGTTGTTGACCAGCATGACCGCGACCATCGCCAGCCCGGTCGCCTTGTTATGCGCCGCAAGCAGGGCGCCAAGCGCATCGAGATCGACGACGCCCGCCTCTGTCACCGGAATTTCCGTCGTCCGTTCCTTCGGGAACCGCCCACCTTCGCGAACTGCAGGATGCTCAACCGCGGAATAATAGAGCTGACCGATTGCCAGCGACGTCCGCCCCATCCTAAATTCCGGCGTCAGCACCATATTGGCCGCCTCGGTGGCGCCGCTCGTGAAGATCACATGCGCAGGATCGGCGCCCGCAAGCGTTGCCACTTGGCGCCGCGCACTTTCTATGGCTGCGCGGACAGCCCGGCCCTCGCCATGCACCGAATTCGGATTGCCGAACAGATCCATCGCACGCAGAACCGCGTCGCGCGCATGCGGATGCAGCGGCGAAGTCGCGTTCCAATCGAGATAAAGGCGTGGCGGCGCCATGATCTTTGTCCTGCGCTTTAAGCTTGCACGACGCCTCGGCTCATTTTCCTTGAAATTTCGGCCGGGCTTGCCTTATGACACATCCCACAATGCGTGGATCGCCATGCAAGTTTCGAATTGTTCTAAACTGCGTTTTAGAAAAGCTGACAACGTTCGTCAAGTCTGCGCAGCGTGAACGCGAAGAAATAAACGCCGGAGTACCGATGCCCGAAGTCATTTTCAACGGCCCCGCAGGCCGCCTTGAAGGCCGCTACCAGCCCTCCAAGGAAAAAAGCGCGCCGATTGCCCTCATTCTGCACCCGCATCCCCAGTTCGGTGGCACGATGAACAACCAGATCGTCTACCAGCTCTTCTACATGTTCCAGAAGCGCGGGTTCACGACATTGCGCTTCAACTTCCGGGGAATCGGCCGCAGCCAGGGTGAGTTCGACCACGGCGCCGGCGAGCTTTCGGATGCCGCCTCCGCGCTCGACTGGGTGCAGAGCCTGCATCCCGATTCGAAGACGTGCTGGGTTGCCGGCTATTCCTTCGGATCGTGGATCGGCATGCAGCTCCTGATGCGTCGTCCTGAAATCGAAGGCTTCATGTCGATCGCGCCGCAGCCGAACACCTATGACTTCTCGTTCCTTGCGCCCTGCCCGTCTTCCGGCCTCATCATCAATGGCGAAGCCGACAAGGTCGCGCCCGAGAAGGATGTAAACGGCCTGGTCGAGAAGCTGAAGACGCAGAAGGGCATCTTGATCACGCACCGCACGGTGCCCGGTGCCAACCACTTCTTCAACGGCCAGGTCGAGACCCTGATGAGCGAGTGCGAGGACTACCTCGATCGCCGCCTGAATGGCGAACTGGTGCCGGAGCCAGCCGCCAAGCGCATCCGCTAGGCTGACCGCATCCCGGCGGTCAATTCGAACGTCGGGCAAGACAATCCGTCGATGATCATTGGCATGCGGCTTCGCATGCCGATTTTCGTTAGGACATGCTGGGATGCGGCATTGTCCGGATGGGTGAACGCGATGAACTGTTGCGCGAAGTTCCGTCCAAAGAACCAATCGGCAAGCCCGCCGGCAATCTCCGTCGCATAGCCCTTGCCCCATTCCTGCTGCCGAAGCGAATAGTCGAGTTCGAAATCCTGCCGTTCGCCGCCAAATAGCGAGAACCCCGCGCGGCCAATGAAGCGGCCGTCATCGCGACTGAGATTTGTATTTCGTGGTTGCGTCCCGCGCCTGCTCGCCGAACCAGCCGCGCAACCGCTCCTCAGCCTTTTCACGCGACCACGGAGCAGCACCCGAAAGATATCGCGTCGTCTCGATCGTCGAGTGAAGCTCCTGGAGCAGACCCGCATCGTCAGGGTCCCACATGACCGCGACCAGGCGCGGTGTCTCCAGAATGACCTGTTGCATCACGGTTTCACCACGACACCGCCGCTGACAGGCGCATGCACACCCGTCGTCCCCGGAAACGTCAACGGCAGGCCATCCAACGACCTCACCGCCAGATAGGCCCAGGCTTCGGCCTCCATGGAGTCGCCGTTGAAGCCCGCCTCCTCCGCCGTTATCACCTTCGCGCCATGAGCAATGTCTTTCAAATCCTGCATCAGCACGCGATTGAGGCGACCGCCACCGCAAACGACATAAAGCGTCGGCGTCACCGGGAGGTGACCGGCGGACTTGATGATCGAAGCGGCAGCGACGTAAGCAAGCGTGCGCGCACCGTCGGCAAGTTCTGCATCTGCTCCCGATGGTGGCGGAAAGTCATTGCGGTCGAGTGAGCGTCGTTTCTCCGTGGTAAAGAACGGGCTGTTCAAATATCGATCCGCCAGTTCCGCGACAATCCGACCTTCCGAGGCAATCATGCCGCCCTGATCGAACGGTACGCCCGCATGCGTCTCCACCCACTGGTCAATCAGCGTATTCCCAGGCCCGCTATCGTATCCGACGATGAGACCGTCCGCGCCGATATAGGTCAGGTTGGAAATCCCGCCGATATTGACAAAGCAGACCGGCAAAGCCGCGTTCGTGACGTTGGCGGCAAGTGCTGCATGATAGACCGGAACCAGTGGCGCACCCTGGCCACCATGCACCATGTCGTTGACACGCAGATCGAAGGCCACCGGAATGCCCGTCTCGCGCGCCAACAGCGCCCCATCGCCGATCTGCACCGTCAGCGCCTCGTCCGGACGGTGCAGCACCGTCTGCCCGTGAAAGCCGATGACATCGATCGAAGCCGTATCGAGCGTATTCGCAGCCAGAAATTCCCTGACGGCAACTACATGACGTAACGTCAGTTCACACTCGATCGCGGCGAGATCACCCGGCCTTTGCTCACGTTGGGTAATGGTCTTCGCTTGCTCCAGTACCAGCTTCAACCGATCACGGAAGGCTGGCTCATAGGGAACGCCGAGAAACGGCCCGCGCTCGACGACGGCCCGGCCATCGGTACGTAGCAGCGCCACGTCGATACCGTCCATCGATGTTCCGCTCATCAAGCCGATCGCGGTCCTGATCTTCTCCATGACGCCTCGCTGGAAGATTCCTGCCAAATGGTGACTGTTTGGCAAAACAGTGCTAAACGCGCCGCGTCACTTCAACAATAGCCAATCCGAAAATCCGCACCCGAGAGCAAAAGGTCATGTCCGAGTTCAAATCCGATTTCCTCCGTACGCTGAAAGAGCGCGGCTTCATTCATCAGATCTCCGATGAATCGGGCCTCGACGAACTCTTCGCCAAGGAAACGGTAACGGCCTATATCGGCTTCGACCCGACTGCGCCCAGCCTGCATGCGGGTTCGCTCATCCAGATCATGATGCTGCACTGGCTGCAGGCAACTGGTCACCGCGCTATTTCACTGATGGGCGGTGGCACAGGCATGGTCGGTGACCCCTCCTTCAAGGACGAAGCCCGCCAGCTGATGACGATCGATACCATCGAGAACAACATTGCTTCGATCAAGCGGGTCTTCTCAAACTATTTGACCTACGGCGAAGGTCCCAAAGATGCACTGATGATCAACAACGCCGAGTGGCTGCGTTCCATCAACTACCTGGAGTTTCTACGAGATGTCGGCCGGCATTTCTCGGTCAACCGCATGCTGTCCTTCGACAGCGTCAAGATGCGGCTTGATCGCGAGCAGTCGCTGTCGTTCCTCGAATTCAACTACATGATCCTGCAGGCCTACGACTTCGTCGAGCTCGCCAAGCGCTACGACTGCCGTCTGCAGATGGGCGGTTCCGACCAGTGGGGCAACATCGTCAACGGTATCGACCTCGGTCACCGCATGGGGACGCAACAGCTCTACGCCCTCACCTCGCCGCTGCTGACGACGTCTTCGGGTGCCAAGATGGGCAAGTCCGCGACCGGCGCCGTCTGGCTCAACGCCGACATGCTCTCGGCCTATGATTTCTGGCAGTACTGGCGCAACACCGAAGACGCCGACGTCTCGCGCTTCCTGAAGCTCTACACGACGTTGCCGATGGACGAGGTCGCACGCCTCTCGGCGCTCGCCGGCTCCGAGATCAACGAGGTCAAGAAGATCTTGGCGACTGAGGTCACCGCGATCCTGCATGGCCGCGCGGCGGGCGAACAGGCCGCCGAAACCGCCCGCAAGACCTTCGAGGAAGGTGGCCTTGCCGAAAACCTTCCGTCGGTCGAGGTGCCGGCTGCCGAGCTCGACGGTGGCATCGGTCTGCTGTCGCTGATCGTCCGCGCCGGCCTTGCCGCCTCGAATGGCGAGGCCCGTCGTCACGTTCAGGGCGGTGCGGTGCGCATCAACGATCAGGCTGTCAGCGACGAGCGCAAGGTTGTCGGCAGCGGCGAGATCACCGCCGATGGCGTCATCAAGCTCTCGCTCGGCAAGAAGAAGCACATCCTGATCCGCCGCGCGGCATAAGTTCTAGCAACATCAGAAAGGGAAAGCCGGCCTCGCGCCGGCTTTTTCGTGCCTATTGGAATTCGAAGATGTTGCGGAACACGCCGGGGGCGATGATCGACAGCGGATTGACGATCAGATCGGGCGCTTCCAATTTCCCTGTCAGCTTGAACGTGATGCCGATCAGTCCGCGATCGGTGCCGTTGCCTAGGATGATACCGATCAGGGGTAATTCGGCAAACAGCCTGTTGAGGCCATAGGCAGGCATGAAGGTGCCCGTCATGTCCATCCTGCCGCGCGGGTCACGTACTATACCCTGGAACACGGCACCGACCTGATCACCGCGCACCACGCCGTTCTCAATGCCGATCACGCCGTTTTGCGAAACAATGCGGGCGAAGCCGCGTTGGAAGCGCTGTGCCGAGGTGTCGATGTTCCGCTTGACCGCCGAATTCAGGCTCCGCTGCTCCTGACCGACCGGCGTCGAGACGATTGAATGCAGGCGCTGCTCGTTGACCAGAGAAAAGCGCCTAATGTCGATAGAGCCATCCCAGCGGTCGCCTGCGCCGAGGCGGATCTGCAGATTGAGCAAGCCACCCATCATATGCTGATAGAGGTCGGCGAAGCGCGAAACAGAGCCCGCATCCCCGCTGGTGACATTGATAACGCCATTGCCCTTGGTCTGGGCAACGAACGCCTCGCCGCTGTCGGTGACACCGGTAAAATTCAGTGCCTGTAACCTGCCATCTGCGGAAACGTACAGCATGTCAGCATTCCGCATCTTCTCGTCGTTGAAGCCGATGATGCGACCGAGCTTGGCCCGAACCGATACGCTACCGCTGCTGTCGGTGTCGCCTCCTCCACCGCTGGACTTCAATCTGGCGATGATCGGGCGAGCATCGGCGCTGTTGCCTGATACGGAGACATCAAGCCCGCCCTTGCTGCGCTTCACCGAAACGGCAAAGTCATCCAGCGACGACAGTTTGACACTGTCGAAATCCGCCTTCATGAGATTGCCCTTGCCAATGACAAGCGAGCCATTTGCTCCGAAGCCGTCGCCCTTGAGGACGAAGTTCTTCAACTCCGTGTTGTCGACGGGCCCGGATGCCTCGAACGTAGCAGTCGCGCCGATACCGCTTCCCTTGGACCAACCGATCCATGGGAGAGACAACCGCGCCCTTCCAAGATCGACCGAGACCTGCTGTCGGTCGTGATCGATGCGGTTGAGCTCGATGTCTATGCTGCCATCGATGATTTCGTTGAGACCGGGCAGCACCTTTTCTCGCTGATCGTTGTTGAGCGTGGCGGTAATGGTCTGCTGTGGCCGAACGTCCGAAGATTTGTCCGTCGGCTCGACAAGCTTGATGCCGGCGGGAATGCCGTCGATCAGCCCCTTTCCGTCAACGCTCACCTGCTTCGGATCGGCGTTAAGCACCCCGCCAAGATCCGTGATCTTGCGGCCCGAAATCGGTTTGGCGATATCGAGATCCTGCAGTTGCAGCACAGCCTTCCATTCGGCCGGCGGAGGATTCTGCGACGAGATCAGCCCGAGGCGCGCCTGCACGTTCGCCGACACCTTGCCCTTGAGGTCCTCAGGCACGAAGCCCGCGCGCTGCAGTATCTGTACTGGCTTATAGGTCAGCAATTCGCCGACCGCGTCGGCCGCGCCGGAAATGGGAAGATTGAGTTCGGCCATGAGCGGCTTGTCATAGGTCGACGGCAGGACAAACGTTCCCTCGCCGACGTTTACCGATCGTCCCGAGGGGAAGAACGCCGTCCCGCTCTTGATGGAGATCGTCGCACGCGGACCACTCAAGTCAAAATGCGCATTCGTATCACGGATCGGCGGGATGTCGCCGGCCACATTCATTCGCGTGCCAGCGATGTCGAAGGCGATGCGGATTTGGTGCTCGTCGAGTTTTAACCCCTTGCCGACAGCCTCGTCCAAGCGTCCAGATGGAATGAAGACGGAAATCGACGCGTCACTGACGGTTCCCCCGAAGAGGTTGCGTTCAACCCATTCGCGGCCCTTCGACGCCATCCAGAATGGCCACAACTGCTTGACCGCCGTTGTCTGCAACTGTTGCGACTGACCGGCGAAGCTGATCTCCGGTGACGCGTCGCCGAAACGGACGTGCAACGAGCCGAAGAGGCCGCCGGCTGGGCTCGAAACCTGCATGTTCGCAAATTGCAGTTCGCGGCTGTCAACGAGGTAACGACCAGTCGCCTTTATGTCGAAGGCAAGTGGTTGCTCTCCGGATCCAACTGGCGCTGCGGTGCCGCCGCTGACGAGCAGATCGATGCCGAAGCCCTTTCCTGCGGAGGCATCGATCTTGTCCAGGTCTATGAGGGCACCGCTGAGCGGCACGGATGTTGGACCGAACTGAACACGCGACTTGGCAATCTCCAGCGTCTGCTTCGAGAAGTCATAAGCGAGGTTGATGCGGCCGCCGCTCAGTTCCTGCTGGTCGCCATCCATATAGAACTGTCCCGGCTTCAGTTCGATCGAGGCGCCTAGCGCCGGTGGGGCCTGATCGCCGGTACGAACGGCCGAGATCGTCAAGTCACCAGAGCCATCGATGCCTTGCCGGATCTGGCCCTCGACGTTCCGCTTGAGCGTGAACGGTCCCAGATCGACGCCCGCGACCTGCCCCGTCAACTTCGAGGTGCGTCCGCTGGCCCGTTCTGTGACGACGCTGAGCGTTGCCGGCCTGCCGTTGATCGCGATCTCGCCATCCAGCGCCAGCGCGCCCTGGCGTGTCCTCGAGAGGGCCAGGTTGTCAACCACGATCGAGAGCGGACCGTTTGCGGTATCGGCGAGCTTGATGTCGATGCCCGAGAGCTTGACTGACCGCGTTCCGCCGCGCTCCACGAAACTGTCGATCATGTCGAGCTGAGCAAATGCAGCTTCCATCGCGGCCGGGATTTCGTCGATCCTGACATCATCGAGCTTGAGCGGTTTTCCGGACGGCAGAAACGCCGTGTCGAGCGCGATATCCTCCGCCTCGATCTGCGCGATCGCTATGCGACCACGAAAGAGTTGCAGCGGGTCGAGCGCCATGCGCAATGCATGCGTCGTCGACAGGTGCTGGCCACTCTCTTCGTCGATCATGTTGACGTCGCGCGCCTCAAGCGCAAGGCGCAGGTTCGATGTGAAACGGATGACCGTAGAGCCGACCTCGGCCCGATAGCGCGGTCCGATGGCCGAGTTGAGCGCAGCCTGCGCTTGTCGCGAAAGCGGCGCGTCGAACATGCCGCTTTCCACCGTGAAGATAATTGCCGCGAGCACGAACAGAATAACGGCAACGCAGCCACCCGTGACACCGGCCGTCCTGCGCATGCGCGAACGTGTCGGCGGGCAACTGACGATGATGGGATCTTCGGCCTGCGCCGAGGGAAGCTCATGCAGTGCGACGATATCTTTCTTGCGGAATGTAATTTTCTCGCCGCGGATCGCCGACATGCGTCTCGCCTAACTCCCTAATTTGTGGTCTGGACCAGACTGGCTGGACGATTGTTCGTCCAATATATATCTGGCAAATCACCTGTTATCCATAAACCCGGCAAAAGAAAGGTCTCTCCATGACGGATATCAGCATCGGTACGACGGCGCCTGACTTTGATCTCCCGCGTGATGGCGGAGGGCGCATTTCGCTTCGTGATTTCCGTGGAAAACCGCTGGTGCTTTTCTTCTATCCCAAGGACGACACGACGGGATGCACGGCGGAATCGCTCGCCTTCACAGCACTTGCGGATGAGTTCGAAAAAGCTGGCGCTGGCGTCATCGGCATGTCTCCCGATTCCGTGAAATGCCACGACCGATTCATCAAGAAGCACAACCTTACGGTTGTCTTGGCGTCTGATGAAGAAAAGACGACGCTTGAGGCCTATGGCGTGTGGAAACAGAAGACCATGTATGGGCGCAATTTCATGGGCGTGGAGCGAACGACCTTTCTAGTTCGCGAGGATGGGACGATCGGCACGATCTGGCAGAAGGTGAAGGTGCCCGGCCACGCAGAAATCGTGCTTGCAGCCGTTCAGAACCTGTCGCGATGACGCCTCGCTCCATCACATCCCTGCGCGGCGGCGCGATCGACGCTATCCGCGCGACCGATCTCAATGAGAAGACGACGCTTGCTCAGGAGACTGCCACGCGTTGGTTTGATCGCAAGCTGTCTCTGCGTTCGCCCCTCGACGCGCCGTTGCCGGACAGACCGGGCCGTCCGCACAAGCCAGATCTGATACCGCCAACGCAGGTCGAAAAGCGTTCCTTGCATACGGTCAAGGGCCGCATCGCGCTGCTGCATGCTATTGCCCATATCGAACTCAACGCTGTCGATCTGGCGCTAGATATCGTTGCGCGATTCGCCACCCAGCCGGTGCCGAACTCTTTCTTCGACGGTTGGATGCAGGTTGCCTTCGAGGAAGCAAAACATTTCCGCATGGTGCGCGCCCGCCTGGGAGACCTCGATGCAGACTATGGTGACCTGCCCGCCCACGACGGCCTGTGGCAGGCGGCGCACTCCACAAGAAATGACCTGACGGCGCGCCTCGCCGTTGTCCCGCTCATCCTCGAGGCCCGCGGGCTGGACGTCACTCCGTCGCTACAGGCCAAGATGCGCGAAACCGGCGATCTGGAGAGCGCAGCCGTACTCGATGTCATTTACAACGATGAGAAGGGTCACGTCGCGATTGGCGCCAAATGGTTCCGTTTTCTCTGCGCGCGCGAAAGGCGAGATCCGGCACGAACATTCCACGAACTGGTACGCGCCAATTTCCGCGGTCCGTTAAAGCCTCCCTTCAACGACATCGCGCGGGCCGAAGCCGGCCTGACGCCGTCCTTCTATCGGTCGCTGACATCGACGAGCAACGCCTGATCTCATAGCGACAGCCATGCTGACCTAAGTAAATATTAACCATAATCATGCGTAATTGCGGCAATTGAGGCATCGGCCGTCAATTGGGAGATTCTCCGTGACGCATGCACAGCACAGCCGCGTATTCGGTCAGAAAAAACAAGAGCATATACTGATCCTGGCAAGCGGTGACCGGGTCCGCCACCTGACTGTCAGGCCGTGGATGGCGGCAATTGCCTTCTGCTTCGTCGGAGTCTTTGCGATCGGCTATCTCCTGGCGACCTCTTATCTCGTCCTGCGCGACGACCTGATCGGCGCGACAATGGCAAGGCAGGCGCGCATGCAGCATGACTACGAAGATCGCATCGCCGCTCTGCGCGCTCAGGTCGACCGGGTTACGTCACGTCAATTGCTCGATCAGCAAGTTGTCGAAGACAAGGTCGACAAACTGATGGAGCAGCAGCTGGCGCTTACCTCACGCCACGGCAAGCTCGGCTCGCTTCTTGATCGCGCAGAGAATTCAGGGCTGGGCGGCAAAGAGACGACGACGCTTCAGTCTTACGCTTCCGAAGCAAAAGACAAGCACGCCTCGCTTTCCGGTGCCGTTCAGGCAATCGAAAATCAGCTTGCCGGAGCTGACAAGCCGGCCGACGTAACGACCGACAACGCTACGCTCGCCGATGTCCCGGCACAGGAAACCGTTGGCGATCGCGCCGACCGCGTTTTCTCCAAGGTGACGCTGTCGTTGAAAGACATCGAGCAGAAGCAGCGCAATCGCATCGCGCAATTGACGAGTGACGCGGGTGGTGCTGCCAATGCCATATCGAAGGTCCTGACGCGTTTCCGCATTTCGGTACCGGCCGAGCGCACGAAGCAGGATGACAGCGCAGTCGGCGGACCGTATGTCGAGCCTGCAGGCGCGGATGATTTCGATAGCTCTTTATCACAGCTTGACGATGCCCTCACCCGCCTGGAGATCGTACGGAGCACGGCGGAATCGCTGCCATTCCAGAACCCGGCCATTGGCAAGGAGATCACCAGCTCGTTCGGCAACAGGCGTGATCCGTTCCTCGGGCGGCTGGCACTGCACTCCGGCATTGACTTTCGTTTTGCGCCCGGTGAGAAGGTTCGCCCGACAGCGCCTGGCAAGGTGATCGCGGCCGGCTGGACCGGCGGCTACGGCAACATGGTTGAGGTTGACCACGGCAACGGCATCTCCACCCGTTATGGTCACATGTCGGAAATCCTGGTGAAGGTCGGCGACAAGGTCGACCGCAATGACGTGATCGGCCTCGCAGGCAGCACCGGCCGGTCTACCGGTACGCATCTGCACTATGAGGTCCGCCAGGACGGTCGGGCAGTCGACCCCATTTATTTCATGAATGCGGGCTTGAAGCTTGCCAGTTACATGAAGTAACTACGTGCACTAACCACGTCTTTACCTGTGCACTAGCCGCAAGGCCTGTATTCCTTGACTTAAGGGCAGTTTCGGCTTATGTCGCGCTGCATTGCGGCACGCAATCATGCCGACTCAATCAGAGTACGGCCGAACCGGAACGGAAACAGTTTTCCCTTTGACGACATTTGCTGATCTTGGCTTGAGCCAAAAAGTGCTTTCCGCTGTGACCGACGCGGGCTACACGACGCCAACTCCCATCCAGGCTGGTGCGATCCCTTTTGCGCTTGAGCGACGCGATATTTGCGGGATTGCGCAAACGGGAACAGGCAAGACTGCATCCTTCGTTCTGCCGATGCTGTCGCTGCTGGAAAAGGGCCGTGCCCGCGCTCGTATGCCGCGCACGCTGATCCTCGAGCCGACCCGCGAACTCGCGGCGCAGGTTGCGGAGAACTTCGAAAAGTACGGCAAGAATCACCGGTTGAATGTCGCGCTGCTGATCGGCGGCGTGTCTTTCGAAGATCAGGATCGCAAGCTTGAGCGCGGCGCCGATGTTCTGATCTGCACGCCCGGCCGCCTGCTCGATCACTTCGAGCGCGGTAAGCTTTTGATGAGCGCTGTCGAAATCTTCGTTATCGACGAGGCCGACCGCATGCTCGACATGGGCTTCATCCCCGATATCGAGCGTATCGCAAAGCTCATTCCGTTTACCCGTCAGACGCTGTTCTTCTCGGCGACCATGCCGCCTGAGATCCAGAAGCTTGCGGATCGCTTCCTGCAGAACCCGGAACGCGTCGAAGTCGCCAAGCCGGCGTCGACGGCAAAGACCGTAACGCAGCGTTTCGTCGCCTCGCACGGCAAGGACTACGAGAAGCGCGCCGTTCTGCGCGACCTTATCAAGGCGCAGACCGATCTCAAGAACGCGATTATCTTTTGTAACCGCAAGAAGGACGTTTCCGAGCTCTTCCGGTCCCTGGACCGCCACGGCTTTTCCGCCGGCGCTCTGCACGGCGACATGGACCAGCGCTCGCGCATGGCCATGCTGCAGAACTTCAAGGACGGCAACCTCCAGCTTCTCGTGGCTTCCGATGTCGCCGCTCGCGGTCTCGACATTCCTGACGTCAGCCACGTTTTCAACTTCGATGTTCCGATCCATTCCGAGGATTATGTTCATCGCATCGGCCGCACCGGCCGCGCGGGCCGTT
Organism: Rhizobium sp. 3T7; assembly: GCF_020166565.1. NCBI lineage: Bacteria > Pseudomonadati > Pseudomonadota > Alphaproteobacteria > Hyphomicrobiales > Rhizobiaceae > Rhizobium > Rhizobium sp. 3T7. The sequence continues at coordinate 472,676 of NZ_JAIQXS010000001.1, read as the reverse complement.
CCGGCGATGCATTCACCATCGTTACCCGCCACGACCAGAAACACGCCGACGCGATCGAAAAGCTGATCGGCGAGAAAGTCGAGTGGTTGAACGGCAACCTTTCCGCCTTGCCGCCTCCTGAGCCCGGCCGCGAGGACGATCGTTCCCGCCGCAAGGGTCGAGACAAGGACCGCAGTCGCAGCAAGGGCCGTGGAGGTCATAAATCTGATATCGCCGTCGCAGATAATGACGTCGAGACGATGGAAACAGCAGCACCAGCAAAGGTCGAAAGCGTGAAGCAAGAGCGCAAAGCAGAACAACACAAGCCGCAGCACAGCACGCGCGCCGCTCGTCCTTATCCGGCAAACGATGACAATCGCGACCGCCGCCGCTACCGGGACCACGACGACGGCCCGACGCCTGTCGGTTTTGGCGATGAGATTCCAGCCTTCATGCTGATCACGGCCAACGCCAAGATCTAACGAATCATGGGCACGCCGGGCATCGATTTTCCGGGCGTTGGCGTTGGTCTAGTGATTTTGCGTGATCGCAAAATCCTCCTTTACAAACGTATCCGCGCGCCCGAGGCCGACCACTGGAGCATTGTGGGCGGCAAGGTCGATCATATGGAGCCGGCCGAGCAGGCGGCGCGACGTGAAGCGGAAGAAGAAACCGGCCTATCGATCGGCCGCGTCAGTCTCCTTGGCCCAGCAGAAGTCATTAGCAAGGCGGATGAACAGCACTGGGTCTCCTTGCTCTATATTGCGTCCGAGTTCGACGGCGAACCGAAGCTCACTGAGCCGGAAAAGCTCTCGGACTTCGGCTGGTTCAGCCGCTCCGACCTCCCGCAACCGCTCTCCGCGTTCGCGGCCGCCGCCATGGACAGGCTGAAAGCCGACGAACTCCTCTAGGGTTTCACTCCGCCCGGAGCGCTGCCTCATAGGCAAGCCGCACCCATCGCGCCATGAGGTCGGGGTCGTCATAGGCATCGTCCGGGATCGACCAGTATGGCATCTTCACCGGACTTCCCTTCTTGCCTTCGTAGGCCCATTGCGTCGCCCCGGCTGCAGCGAATTCGGCCGCGCTCTGCTCGTCGGCTTTCAGCAGCATCTCGCCGCGCACCTCGACCGCAACAATCCGCCCCATATGGTAGATGCCCTTGCCACCGAACATCCGTTTGATCGTGACGGGGCCAAGCCCCTGAAACATTTCTTCGATCGCCGCCGCATCCATCCCTTAGCCCTTCAAAACTCCGCCCGCCGCGATGACGGCCTCCGGCGTATCCACATCCAGATGCGCAGCATCACCGATTTCGATGTCGGCCACAGGCACGCCCGATGTCTCAATGATGTGCCGCGCACCGACGTCACCCTCCAGCCGCAAGACCTCATCGTACAGCGATTTCGGTATAATCACAGGATTGCCGCGCTTACCGTGCGACACGGCACGGATGATCGACTGGCCATGCGATCGTCGGAACGCCAGGATCAGCTTATCGAGATCGCTGCTAGAAACGCCCGGCATGTCGGCCAACATGACTAAAGCTCCATCCGCGTCCCGCGCTTGCTCGACGGAAAATCCTGTCGCGAGCGACGAGGCCATGCCAGAGGCGTAGTCCGGATTGTGAACTGTCATCGCATTCAGCCCGGACAGCGCCGCTTCGATGTCGTTTTTGCGATGTCCCGTCACGACGATGACTGACGACGCCCGACTGCCGATCGCCGTCCTCACCGATCGCCTGACAAGCGGCACACCGTCAAACTCCGCGAGCAGCTTGTGTGGCCGGCCCTCGCCCATTCGGCTGGCCTTGCCGGCGGCAAGAACGATGGCCACGACGTTATCCGCGGGGACCAATCGCGCCTCCTGTTCACGAAGGCTTGGCCGTGCCTGGATTTCCATCAGAAGACCTCCGACACCCATGCCGCTGATGTCGAGTGCACTTGGCTCTTCACCCGCCAGGATCCGATCGAGCACCCAGTCGAAACCATTCTCTTTCGGGCTGCGCGCGCATCCCGGCGCCCCAATCACCGGGATATCGCCGATGCGGCCGAGAACGAGCAAGTTACCGGGATCGACAGGCATGCCGACCTGCACTACCTCGCCTCCAGCCTGTCGAATCGCCTCGGGAATCACGTCCTTCGCATCGATCACGGCAGACGCGCCGAAAAGAATGATCAGCTTCGGTGCTTTGTCGGGCGCACCCGATGCGTCTCGGAGTGCCTCTGCAACCGGCTCCACACGATGAGCAACCCGCACCTCTCTAACGAGATGACTGCCGGATGCGATGAGCCGGCGGGAAAGCACACGCGCCGTCTTGTCCATCACCGCCGGCTTCAGCGACGGCAGCTCCGTCGCAATCAATGAGACAGATCTGCCGGCAAAGGGTTTCACCTCGAATGCCGACGTCGCCCGCAGCACTTCGCATGCGGCATTGAGTTTCCCGCCTGAGACAGCGAGCGGAATGATCTTGAATGTTGCGACCATGTCGCCGTTCCGGACAGGCAAATGGTCGTTGAGGCAGGCGAGCGTTATGCCGGGATCGATCCTGTTCAGACGATCGACGGCACTTCGGCTTGCGACGAACAGCCCGTCGACCGTCGAATACACGTTTACGCGCCCTGTGGACGCCTCCGAGAAGCGCAGGTGGTCGGGAGTGACAGCCCTCGCAAGTCGTCCCGCCGCGTCGTCCTCACCGACGTCCCCCGGCTCGATGCGCGCCGCAATGACATGTTCTATACCCTCGCGGCGGAGCCTGTCGATGTCAGCGGTGGCGATCCTGTGCCCTTTGGGCAAGCTGCCGTCTGCAAGCTTCACCGCATGCCCGAGGACCACACCGTCGGCATCATCGATCGAAAAAGACCCAAACTTCATTTCCTGTCACCAGCCGGTGAAATGTCGCGGGTTCGCAACGTCTGTACGATTTCCGCGAGAATGGCGACCGCGATTTCTGCCGGGCTCGCCGCACCGATATTGAGCCCGATCGGTGCACTGATCCTGGCAAGCGCGGCTTCGTCCACACCATCGGTACGCAACCTCTCCAGGCGCGTTGCATGCGTTTTGCGGCTACCGAGCGCACCGACGTAGAAACAACCGATCCGCAACGCCTCGGCAATCGGGAAATCGTCGATCTTCGGGTCATGCGTAACCGCGACCAGCGCCGTATAGGCATCCAGCGGACGATCCTTGAGTACGTCCACTGGCCAATCCGCCGTCAGATCGATGCCGAGGAATCGTTCGGGTGTAGCGAAAGCCGTGCGCGGATCGATGATCCGAACATCGAAGCCGGCAAGAGAGGCCATCTGTGCCAGAATTTGGCTGATGTGGACGGCGCCGATGATCACGATATGGGCCGGCGGCAGATGCGCGTTCAGAAAATAGCGGTACCCATCGACCTCGATCGACGTCGATCTGCCCGAGCGGAACGCAGCTTCAACGGCAGGCACCAACCAAGGCTTCACGGAATCTCCCTCTAGGACGACGCTATCGTTGCCGTTCTCAAGATCAGTCAGCAGTATCGCGGCCCGGCGAGCGCGTCGGGCGCCATTGAGACGCGCAAGATTTGCGGCATCCATCAATCGAGCCTTTCGACATAGACGCGAATGCGGCCACCACAGGAAAGGCCGACCCGCCACGCGGTTTCATCCGCGACGCCAAACTCGAGCATCTTCGCCTTGCCGTCGGCGATCACGTCCAGGGCCTCGGCAATGACGGCACCTTCGACGCAGCCTCCTGACACGGAACCTTCGAAATTGCCGTCTCGGTCGATCACCAGATGGCTCCCCGCCGGTCGTGGCGCCGATCCCCACGTCTCGATCACCGTGGCAACAGCCACGTCTCGCCCGCCTTTCCGCCAGCCTTCTGCCGTCATCAGCGGATCAAGGTCAAAAGATGTCCCTGTCATGCGATGCCTTTCAATGTTTCGAGGTACCGGCGCGGGTCGTACGTGGTCGACCTAGTCGCGCCGAGTGCTTCCACGAGGTCGCTCAAGGATGATAGATTGTGAACCGGTCTGAATTCGTCAACATGCGGCAGCATTGCGCGCACACCACGTGCTCGCGGCTCGAAGCCATCGAAGCGCAGCAACGGATTGAGCCAGATCAGTCGCCGGCAGGAGCGGTGCAGGCGGTCCATCTCGGCTGCGAGCAGCTCCGTTCCCTCGCGTTCCAGGCCATCGGTGATAAGCAGCACCACCGCGCCCTGCCCCAGCACGCGCCGGGCCCACAGGCGATTGAATTCCTTTAACGTTTCACCGATCCGCGTTCCTCCCGACCAATCCTTTACGGCCGTAGCGCATTCATCCATCGCCTCGTCAGGGTCCTTGTGTCGCATTTGGCGGGTGACGTTCGTGAGGCGCGTCCCGAAGAGGAAGGTATGCACCCGTCGACGCTTCTCCGTCAGCACATGCAGAAAATGCAGAAAGATGCGCGTGTACTGGCTCATGGAGCCGGAAATATCGGCGAGAACGACCAAGGGCGGCTGGACCTCCCGGATTTCACGGTATCGCGGAAGAATGAGATCGGCCCCGCCGCGCAATGCCGCCCGCATCGTCCCGCGCGGGTCGACATGCGAATGAACGTGCGACGGCCGAAAGCGCCGAGTGCGCACCTTGTCCAGAGGCAACTGCAGTTTCGTGAGCGCCTTCTTGGCGGCGGCAATCTCCATCGCTGACATTTGGGCGAAGTCCATCCGCCGGAAGACCTCGCTGCCCGACATGGTGAAGCGTGCGTCTATCTCGATGTCGGGCTCATCACGCGGCCGCCTATTGTCCCTTCGTTCGCCGAGCAAGGCGTCGGCGGCGCGGCTTTCACCGGGCCTCGCCTTTTCCTTGTCGCGCGTGTCCGGCACGCGTGGTGACATCATCGCGATCATCTTTGCGACGAGATCTCGCGACTGCCAGAAAAGCCGAAAGGCCTCGTCGAAGACCGCCTTGTCTTCATGCCGCTTGACGAAGACGGACGAGAGTGCGGCGTGAAATTCCTCCCGCGACCCCATGCCGATTGCCTCGACCGCCTCGATCGCGTCGACGATCGCCGCCGGCCCGATCTTCATGCCGGCCTTCCGCAATGCTCTTGCAAAGAAGACGATATTGTCTGCAAATCGACCGTGGCCGACCGGAGGCGGTGGAACGGAGATCCCATCCTGTCCGCTTCTCGGATCCATGCGTTATCCTGCCGCCTGCAGCTCGCTCTTGACATCTGCCAGCACCTTTGCGCCGTCGCTGCTTTGAATGCGCGCAATGTCGTCCTGGTATTTCAGCAGTGTTCCGATCGTGTCGGAGATGGTTTCCGGATCGAGCGCCAGCCGGTCGAGTTCCGTCAGCGCTGTCGCCCAATCGATCGTCTCGGCAACGCCCGGGTTCTTGAAAAGATCCAGTGTCCGAAGCTTCTGCACATAGGCGACGATCTGTGTGGACAGGGCGGCATTGCAGCCCGGCACCTTGCGTCGAATGATTTCCAGCTCCTGCGCGGCATCGGGATAATCGACCCAGTGGTAGAGGCAGCGCCGCTTTAGCGCGTCGTGGACCTCGCGCGTCCGGTTCGTGGTGATGATGACGATCGGCGGCTGGGCGGCCCGGATCGTGCCGAGCTCGGGAATCGTTACCTGAAAGTCGGAAAGAACCTCCAAAAGGAAGGCCTCGAATGCCTCGTCGGTACGGTCTAGCTCGTCGATAAGGAAGACTGGTGACCGGCCATCCAGGCTCGATAGAGCCTGAAGCACCGGCCGGCGGATCAGGTAGCGTTCGGAGAAGATGTCCGACTCGATCCTGTCCCGGTCGGTAAGCCCGGACGCCTCGGCGAGGCGGATTTCCAGCATCTGCGCCGGGTAATTCCATTCGTAGACGGCCGAGGCAATGTCCAAGCCTTCGTAGCATTGCAGGCGGATCAACGGCCGCCCCAGGGCTTTTGATAGGACCTTGGCGATCTCCGTCTTCCCGACACCGGCCTCACCCTCCAGGAAGAGAGGACGCCTCATCTTCAGGGCGAGAAAAAGCACCGTGCCAAGTGCCCGCCCCGCCAGATAGTCCTGATCGCCCAGCATCGCGATCGTCTCGTCGATCGACGACGGCAGCGGCAGATGCGCTTGATCCGACATGTCTTCTCCCTTTTTCAGGAAGTTATAGCGTGTGATAGTCGCGGTTCATATAGAGAAGCGCGGGCTTGGCCTCGTTGTAGCGGACCGCCACGACCTCACCGAAAATGATATGGTGCGTCGACATTTCCTTGATTTCGCTCACGCGGCAATCGAAGGAGGCAAGGGCGTCGTGAAGAATGGGTGCACCGGTGACGAGCTTGTCGAACCGGCCCGTCGCGAAACGTTCGTCGTTGCTGAGCTGGGTGCGGCCGGAAAAGGCATCGGCAAGCGCCTGATGATGCGCGCCCAACGTGTTCAGGGCGAAGATGCCGCTCCGGAAGAAGATGTCGTTCTTAGGATTGCTGTTGTTCAGGCACACAAGAACGGTTGCAGGGTCATCAGAAACGGAGCAAGCGGCGGTGATCGTCACGCCGCGGCGCTCCTCGCCGATTGCCGTCGTCACGAGCTGCACATGGCCTCCAAAGCGGCTCATCGCATCTCGGTAGAGGCGCGGATCGATCGGTTGTTTATTCAACAAAGGCATTCTCCATCCGGCGTCACCGGCTTGCTGTTTCCTGTAATATGAAGGTGATCGGTTACCTTTTCTACAAAAGCCAGGCGAAAAGCTTCCCGATTGTGCGTTTTTCTTTGACGATCGATGTCGGACGGATAAAAGAGCAGGACAAACGACAGGGACCTGCAGCTTTTATGAATACTTTGCGTGGCCTAGCACTTCTGCCGATGCTGCTCCTTGCGGCCGCAGAATGTCATGCCGCGGGTCTGATAGTCGGTGTCGTAGCGCCACAGAGTGGCAACCTCGCGCCAATCGGCGCGCAGATCATTGCCGGCGCGACTGCCAAGGTCCAGCAGGACGGTAACACGATTGTCACGGTCGGAGAGACTTGCGAGGAAAACAGCGGCGCGGCAATCGCCGACGCACTGATCAATGCCAAGGTCCAGGTGGCAGTCGGGTTTCTCTGCAGCGAAACGCTCGAAGGCGCGCTGCCGAAGCTCAAGGACGCAAATATCCCCGCGATCACGGTCTCCGTGCGTTCACGCATTCTCATGGAAGATGCCCTGAAGAATGGCTGGCCGCTCTACCGGATGGCGCCAGCCGATGGCGCCGAAGCGGAAAAGATCATCGAGGCGATCGTGAGCGAGTGGGCAGCCTCGCCGATCGCGCTGATCGAGGATGGCACCATCCATGGTCGGGAGCTTACGGAAACGATCCGCAACGCACTCGAGGAAAAAGGCCTCAAGCCGGTCTTCACCGACACCTATCGACCAGGCCAGGAGCAGCAGGTCGCTCTCGTGCGACGACTGAAGAAAGCCGGGGCAACAAAAGTCTTTGTCGGCGGAGATCGTAGCGACGCTGCCATCATCGCACGCGATGCCGCGGCGGAAAAAGTTCACCTCGATATTCTTGGTGGCGACGCCATGCGCGCTGCCGACCAGCCGCTTGCACTCGCGGATGGCGTTCTCGCCGTTGTTCTGCCTGATTATGCCGCGCGCCCGGAAGCGAAGCCGGTGGTCGACGCGTTTCGCGCGAGTGGCGTCGAGCCGGAGGGCTATGTGCTGCCTGCCTATGCGGCGGTGGAAATCGCCACGAAGGCAGCCCAGGATGCCGGCGCGGACGACAGGCCCATCGCGCAGCACATCGGCGGCAGCTCCTTTGAGACGGTCATCGGAAAAATTGCCTTCAACGCCGGCCATGAACTGGCCGACAATCCCTACCGCATGCTGCAGTGGCATGCCGGTTCGTTCGTGCCGCCAAGCACCCCGATCGAATAGATCTGACCCTGCGGCATGCGTTCTACGGAGAGACTTCAATGACTACGCCCATTCGCATCGCGCCATCCGTCCTTGCTGCCGATTTTGCTAAACTCGGCCAGGAAGTGCGCGACGTAACGGCCGCCGGAGCCGATTGGATTCACCTCGACGTCATGGACGGTCACTTCGTGCCGAACATTTCCTTCGGCCCTGACGTCATCAAGTCGCTGCGTTCTTATACGGATGCAGTGTTCGATTGCCATCTGATGATTGCGCCGGTCGACCCGTACCTTGAGGCCTTCGCGAAAGCCGGCTGCGATCGCATTACCGTCCATGCTGAAGCCGGGCCACATCTACACCGCTCGCTTCAGACGGTGCGCGGGCTGGGCAAGAAGGTCGGCGTTACCATTAATCCAGCAACGCCGCTTTCGGCGATCGAGAACGTGCTCGACGACATCGACCTGATCCTCATCATGTCGGTGAACCCCGGTTTCGGCGGGCAGAAGTTTATCCCTGCGATGGCGGACAAGATCGCCGCAGCGCGCTCACTGATCGGTGACAGACCGATCGACCTTGAAGTGGACGGTGGAGTGACGGTTGAAACCGCACCGATCATCGGCAAGGCTGGCGGCAATGTTCTCGTGGCCGGTTCGGCGATTTTCAAAGGCGGTTCGCTCGAGGCCTACAAGACAGCGATCAGCGCTCTGCGAAATGCCGCCGAAGGTCAATCCAAGTCGTGATGAAAGCAGGCCGCCCTTGATTTCCGAGCGCCTCCGGGCGGCTCGCCCGCCCCTCCCCGACCTTTTCGTGGGCGCCATTCTCTGGGGCACCCAGATGCTGGCATCGGCAATGGCCGCGCTCTATCTCAGAAATGGGATGGAGACGGCACATGTCCGCGATCTCGCAATGCTTTATTTTGCGGGCGGTTTGCTGGCCTGGCCGTTCATGTTGCCCTTGGGCCGTTTCCTTGCGCATCGACGATCCCTGAAGACACGCTTTGCAGCATTCTTCGGTGCACTTGCCGCCGGGACCATCTTGATGACGGCCTTTCTCTTCGCCATGGACTACCGGGTCTTCTACTCCGCGTGGCACGCCTCTTTTGGATCCCCCACATGGGTGCTCCAATTCGTCTTTACCGGAGCCAGCGCGGTCTATCAGTTTGCCGTGCTGGGAATTCGCCTGTTTCTTCCGCTCGGCCTTCTCTGCCTTTTCGGCACGAGTATTGCGCTTGCCAAACGCATGCGTTGAGATTGCCGCCTGTCTTTGCTACAGGGGCGCCAGCATTCTTTTTATGAACGAAAGCAGGAAGCCATGATCCCGCGCTACTCCCGACCAGAGATGGTCGCCATCTGGTCGCCCGAAACCAAATTCCGCATCTGGTTCGAGATCGAGGCTCACGCCTGCGATGCACTCGCCGAACTGGGCGTCATCCCGAAATCCGCTGCAAAGACAATTTGGGAGCGAGGCGGCGCTGCGACGTTCGACGTTGCGCGGATCGATGAAATCGAAGCCGTCACCAAGCACGATGTGATCGCCTTCCTAACGCACCTTTCGGAAATCGTCGGCCCCGATGCCCGCTTCGTCCACCAGGGGATGACCTCTTCAGACGTACTCGACACGACGCTGAACATCCAGCTCGTCCGTGCAGCCGACATTCTGCTTGCCGATATGGACCGCCTGCTTGCGGCACTCAAGGCACGCGCCTTCGAATACAAGGACACCATCCGCATCGGCCGTAGCCACGGCATTCACGCCGAGCCGACGACGATGGGACTGACGCTGGCTCGCTTCTATGCCGAGATGAGCCGCAACCGCGCGCGTCTCGTGGCTGCGCGTACCGAAATCGCCACCGGTGCGGTTTCGGGCGCCGTCGGCACCTTTGCCAATATCGACCCACGCGTCGAGGAACACGTCTGCGCCAAGCTGGGCCTGATCCCGGAGCCCGTTTCGACCCAGGTCATTCCGCGCGACCGCCATGCGATGTTCTTCGCGATCCTCGGCGTCATCGGCTCCTCCATCGAAAACGTCGCGATAGAGATCCGCCACATGCAGCGGACTGAAGTGCTGGAAGCCGAGGAATACTTCTCGCCTGGCCAGAAGGGTTCTTCTGCCATGCCGCACAAGCGCAATCCGGTTCTGACCGAAAACCTCACCGGCCTAGCGCGCCTGGTGCGCATGTCGGTCGTTCCGGCCATGGAGAACGTCGCCCTGTGGCACGAGCGCGACATCAGCCATTCCAGCGTTGAGCGCGCCATCGGTCCCGACACGACGATCACGCTCGACTTCGCCCTCAACCGTTTGGCCGGCGTCATTGAGAAGCTTGTGGTCTATCCGGACAACATGATGAAGAATCTCGACAAGTTCCGTGGCCTCGTGCATTCGCAGCGCGTACTTCTGGCGCTGACGCAGGCTGGTGTTTCGCGCGAGGATGCCTACCGGCTCGTTCAGCGCAACGCGATGAAGGTTTGGGAACAGGGCAAGGACTTCCTCGAGGAATTGCTCGCCGACGCAGAGGTCCGTGCCGCGTTATCCGAAGAAGAAATCCGCGAGAAGTTCGATCTCGGATACCATACCAAACACGTAGATACGATCTTCCGGCGCGTTTTCGGCGCTGCCTAAGTTGGACTACCGGGACGGCGCCTTTGTGGGCGCCGTTTTCCGTTTCGGCTTCCGGGGCTTCGCCGATGTCCTCTTTTCGTTCGTCTCATCAGTGGAATTTGTCGCTTTCGGCGTTCCGTTTGTCCGACCCTCGCGCACTCCCTTTGCGGCCTTGGCGACAAGGCGGTCCAGGTGCTTCAGGTCCTCGTCATCGAGGTGCTCGATCCCGATGAACTTGTTCTCGGCGTGGCTCGTCAGAATAATCTCGTCGAGCTTGGCCTGGACAGCGCGAGCATCCCTCGTCTGCGCATTCTGCAACACGAACACCATCAGGAACGTAATAATGGTCGTTCCCGTATTGATGACCAACTGCCAAGTCTCTGAGAAATCGAAAAGTGGCCCCGTCGCTGCCCATATGGCGACGAGCGCCACGGCGAGGACGAAAGTCGCTGGCTTCCCTGCCCATTCAGACGTCTTGCTGGCAAAGCGGGTAAACAGATGTTGCGGCGCAGCCATATGTGACCTCCCTGGGGTATCCCCTCAGGGAAACTCCAAGGGAGGTGGTGCAGTTCCAGTCCGTAGCCGTCAGACAACCGGTGGTGCCACGAGCTTCCTATAGAGGTGCCAGCTGGCATGGCCGAGCACCGGCATGACCAGGGCAAGCCCGACGAACAGTGGGATCGTGCCAACCATGAGAGAAACGGCGATGATCAGCCCCCAGCAGAAGACCGGCACCGGGTTGGCGACAGTCGCCCTGACCGATGTCTCCATCGCGCAGACGAGCCCGACGTCCCGATCCAGCAGCAAGGGAAAGGTCACGACGGTCGTGGCCAGAACGATGATGGCAAAGCTTAGACCAAGCAGATGCCCCCATATGATCAGTTGCATCCCCTCAGGCGTGCCGAAGATCTCCGAGAGGAATACTGAGATCGACCGCGGGAAAACATCCCCAAAGACGTTAGAATAAAGCGTCTGCGCAGCGACGAGCCAGACGACGAAGAATCCGAACAGCAGCAATCCGCCGGCAATGATCGATGGGAACGCCGGCGATCTCGTCACCTCAAGAGCATGTCGCCACGAGGTGTCCATACCGGCTTCACGCCTGCGGCTGATTTCGTAGAGCCCGATCGCTGCGATGGGGCCGATCAGCGCGAAACCTGATATCAGCGGGAAAATCATCGGCAGGAGGTTGGCACTTGATGTTGCGAGCGCAAGAAAAATGCCGGCAATCGGATACATCAAGCATAGAAATACATAGTGGGATGGTTTTTCTCGGAAATCGTCGAGCCCGCGCCGTAGCGCATCGAGGACATCCGCAACGCTGATCTTGTTAACGACCGGGCGTGTATAGACATCGCTTGCACCCGACATGACATGGAATGCCGTCATGGCTTTCTCCTCCTCAGCCAAGATAGCCGGCAGCGAAAGGATCGGCGACAACGCCGCTACGAGACGCAACCGGCACTGCGGAAAAACATAACAAATTTCCCGGCCTTGTCCCACCCCTCCCTTGACATCGCCGCCAGGCTTTCTCACATCCGCGCCATCATGAAAGCTTCAGACGCCGAAATCCTCATCATCCCCGGTTATACGAATTCCGGTCCCAACCATTGGCAAAGCCGCTGGGAGGCCAAGCTCAGCACCGCTCGCCGTGTCGAACAGGCCGAATGGTCGAAGCCGGTCCGCGACGATTGGGTAAAGCGCATCGCCGAAGAGGTGAACGCTGCGACGCGACCAGTCATACTGGTCGCGCATTCGCTTGGCATTCCGTCTGCCATCCATGCCATTCCCCATTTCCGCAACAAGGTGGCAGGGGCATTCTTCGTTGCACCGCCCGATGTCGCCAATCCCGCGATACGGCCAAAGCACCTGATGACATTCGGCCCGTATCCACGAGATCCATTGCCTTTCCCGACGATCACGATCGCGAGCCGCAATGATCCTTTCGGCAGCTATGAGCATGCCGACGACATCGCTGCCAGCTGGGGATCGCTCCTCATCGACGCCGGTGAGGCCGGGCACATCAACAGCGAGTCCGGCCACGGACCATGGCCGGAAGGAACAATGGTGTTTGCCCAGTTCCTGAGCCGCCTAAAGCCCTCCTAGAGGCGCTCGATCCTCGCCACCAGCAACCTCGCAGCATCGCCGCTAAGCAGGATGCCGGCTCGACCGCCCGTGCCGCGAAAAGACAGAAACCAGACAAAAAGGTCAAGACCAGTCGACCACCACTCCCTGGAGATCCGCTGACTGTTTGCGACTATCCGTTAGTCGCCCTCGCCGCGAATAAAGAGGACGCCCGCTAAGCCCACAAGAACTATGCATTGCAGTATGAACATTGGCCATTCTGGAGACATGTTGGTCCTCCCCCAATCAACGCGATATAGGGCGCAGTCAGCCAAGTGTATGCACGTTGCGGAAAAGTTACACGCATATAGAGCGACACACAAAAGTCGATAGAGGCTACGTGTTTGTTTTTAATAGAATATTATTTTTATGACATTAAGGGCTATTTAATTCAATGAATGCAAAATACATACACGCTAGAAGAGCGAGTATGCAGATTGAAGCAAGCGACTCCCGATAAGCGGGTTAAATCGAAGACCAAGGTCGAAGCCGCAGCGTTTGACGGCGACACGGCGCCACTGAACGGTGCCGAACTCTTGGAACGAGAGAGCCGCTGGAATTATGCGCTTGTCGGATCGGGTCTCGGCGTCTGGGACCACAACCTTCGTCTTGGCAAACGCTATTATTCCGATACCTGGAAGATCATGCGCGGCATGGCGCCCGACGAGGATGCAGACGGCGACTACGACACGTGGATCGAACTCATCCACCCCGACGACCGGGACTTTGTCGTAAAGGCCGTCGATCGGCAAAATGCCGGCGATCCCGACTATCAGATCTTCGAGTATCGCGAGCGCCACAGGGATGGCCACTGGATCTGGATCGAGTGCCGGGGCGCGTGTGTTGAATGGGACGAAAACGGTATCCCTGCCCGGCTCGTCGGCACCGATACCGACATCACCGCGCGTAAGGGGGCGGAGGAACGGCTTGCGCACGTGTCGCGGCGCCTCGATCTCGCCCTTGATATCTCCGATATTGGGGTTTTCGAGGCTGACATCGAGAATGGAACGGTCGATTGGGACGACCGCCTTCTGGCGATCTACGGCATTACCGACACGTCGCCGGCCAACACTGGCAACGCCTGGGAGGCCTCGCTGCATCCCGACGACAGGGACCGCGTACTGGCAACGATCGGTGAGTGCGTCACCAATAACACCGATTTCCAGCACGAATTCCGCATCATCAGGCAGGACGGCATCGAGCGCGTCATTCGCGCAAAAGCGGCCTTCTTTCTTGATAGCGACGGGCGTCGCAAGCTGATTGGCGCGAATTGGGATGTTACCGCCGAAGTTAGGCTCAATCACGAACTGCAGCGCGCCAAGGATCTCGCGGAAGCCCGAAACAGGGAGCTCGAAAGCGCCAAGGAGAACATCGAGCACCTGGCGTTGCACGACTATCTCACTGGCTTGCCTAATCGCCGATACCTGGACCGTATGCTGGACGAATGTTCCGACGAATGTCGCCGGAACGGCCTGTCGCTCGCGATCCTCCACATCGATCTCGATCGCTTCAAGCAAATCAATGACACTCTCGGCCACCGCGCCGGTGACGCGATGCTGAAGCATGCAGCGAAGGTGCTGAAGGAAAGTGTCCGTTCGACCGATTTTGTCGCCCGTATTGGTGGCGACGAATTCGTGGTCCTCTGTACACTCGATGTCACGCCGAAGAAGATCTCCAATCTGGCGGAACGCATCATCCGCGAGCTCTGCAGGCCCATTCGCTACGAGGGGCATGATTGCCGTTTCGGGGCCAGCATCGGCATTGCCACAGAAAGCAGTCCGGCGCTCGATGCCAAGCAACTTCTGCTCAATGCGGATATCGCGCTCTACCGCGCAAAAAGCGGCGGACGCAATCGGCACGAATTCTTCTCGACCGATGAGCGACGCCGCATCATCGCCAGCAAGCATTTGGCGGACGAAATCCTACTGGGGCTGGAACGGGGGGAGTTTGTTCCGTTCTACCAGTTGCAGTTCCATGCCCGTACGCTCGATGTTGCCGGCGCCGAGACGCTGGCTCGCTGGCAGCACCGGGAGCACGGTTTGCTGGCGCCCGATCGTTTCCTGGCGATCGCCGAGGATCTGGATGTCGTCTCCACGATCGACGGACTCATCCTCGAGCAAGCGCTGGCTGACCGGAAGCGATGGGAGGATGAGGGGCTCCTCATCCCGAAAATTGCGGTCAACGTATCGTCGCGTCGCCTTGGAGATCCAAACCTGGCGAAGAAGCTTCGCGGCTTGAAGATCGAACCACGCGCGATTTCGTTCGAGTTGCTTGAATCGATCTCGCTGGACGATTGCGACGACGCCGTGATCGCCAATCTCCGACACCTGCGCCGCCTTGGCATCGACATAGAAATCGATGACTTCGGCACGGGCCATGCGTCCATTGTCAGCCTTTTGAAGCTGAGTCCGAAAACCTTGAAGATCGACCGCGAACTGATCCGCTTGCTACCCCATTCAGCAGAGCAGCGGAAACTGGTCCGCTCGATCATCGATATCGGCCGTTCGCTCAACATTCTGGTCACGGCGGAGGGGGTCGAGACGATGGACCACGTCCGTATTCTTTGTGACCTCGGTTGCGATATGCTTCAGGGCTACGCGCTGGCCCGTCCGATGCCCGCGCTGCAGATAGCGCCTTTTGTACGCGCCGCGTCTTGGCGGGGCGTGGAAGGCCCTGCCCGCGGTCTCCAGCAGGATCTGCGTAAGTCGGTCAACGGCTCCGGCCAGAGATAAAGGCCTGCATGACGTTCCCGACAGGGACGCCTCACATTCCGTTGATCGCAAAAAACCTGTAGACTGCTTTGCAGAAAGTCTTCGATTCTCTTAGCGGCACTCCGGCAATCCCGGATTCCGGGGAAGGAGTGACAGGCGGATTGTGAAACCCTCGCTTTTCCTTTAAGGGGACGCCACGAGATCGATCCACTCGCGCTATCCCAAGAGCGCCAACGATAGAGAACAATTGCAATGAACCGTCGCCGCCGTATTTACGAGGGCAAGGCAAAGATTCTGTATGAGGGCCCGGAACCGGGCACGCTGATCCAGTTCTTCAAAGACGATGCCACCGCCTTCAACAAGAAAAAGCACGAAGTCATCGATGGTAAGGGCGTTCTGAACAACCGCATTTCGGAATATATCTTCAGCCATCTGAACAAGATCGGCATTCCGACACATTTTATTCGCCGCCTCAACATGCGCGAGCAGTTGATCCGCGAAGTGGAAATGATTCCGCTCGAGATCGTTGTACGCAACGTTGCCGCCGGCTCTCTGTCCAAGCGCCTGGGCATCGAGGAAGGCGTGGTTCTGCCGCGCTCGATCATCGAGTTCTATTACAAGTCCGACGCGCTCGATGATCCGATGGTCTCGGAAGAGCACATCACGGCATTCGGCTGGGCAAATCCCGCCGAGCTCGATGACATCATGGCGCTCGCCATTCGCGTCAACGACTTCATGACCGGCCTTTTCCTCGGCGTCGGCATCCAGCTTGTCGATTTCAAGATCGAATGCGGCCGCCTGTATGAAGGCGACATGATGCGCATCATCCTCGCCGATGAAATTTCGCCGGACTCCTGCCGTCTGTGGGATATCGATACCCGCGAGAAGATGGATAAGGACCGCTTCCGCCGTGACATGGGTGGACTTCTCGAAGCCTATTCGGAAGTTGCGCGCCGCCTCGGTATCATCAACGAGAACGAACCTGTGCGCGGCACCGGTCCGGTGCTCGTGAAGTAAGACATTCAGGCCAAGCAAGACAGGGAAGATAAAGTGATCAAGGCTCGTGTAACCGTCACGCTGAAGAACGGCGTTCTCGATCCGCAGGGCAAGGCCATCGAGGGCGCCCTCGGCGCGCTCGGATTCGATGGTGTCGGCCATGTCCGTCAGGGCAAGGTTTTCGACGTCGAACTCGAAGGCGCCGACAAGGCTAAAGCGGAGAGCGACCTTAAGGCAATGTGTGAGAAACTCCTCGCAAATACGGTGATCGAGAACTATAATATTTCCGTCGACTAATCTGGTCGTGGAGCGCCCGATGGCTGAATCGACGCAAGAGCTCATGCTTGAGTTGTTGACGAAAATGCACGAGCACATCGACACACTGGATGCGTCGCTTGACGACATCCGGAGCGAAATGCATTGCATGCGCGACACAATGAGCTCGATGCAGCAGGAAATACACAGTATTTACGGTGTCCTCGGCCGGCACGAAGGCCGGCTGGAGCGTATTGAAAAGCGTCTCGTCCTTCGAGAACTTGCAGAAGCACAAACAAGGTTTTAGCCGCAGTCATGAAATCAGCCGTCGTTCAACTTCCGGGTCTCAATCGCGATCGCGACATGATCGCTGCACTGACGAAAATCTCCGGTCACGCACCGGTGACGATCTGGCAAACGGAAACGGACATTCCGGACGTCGACCTCATCGTCATCCCTGGTGGCTTTTCCTATGGCGACTACCTTCGTTGTGGTGCCATCGCCGCGCGCATGCCTGTGATGCAGGCAATCATCGAAAAGGCGAACAAGGGCGTCAAGGTTCTGGGCGTATGCAACGGCTTCCAGATCCTCGTCGAGGCAGGTCTGCTGCCCGGCGCGCTGATGCGCAACGCCTCGCTTAAGTTCGTCTGCCGAGAGATCAAGCTCGAAGTCGTCAATGCCGACACCGATTTCACCCGTGCCTACTCCAAGGGCCAGGTTATCCGCTCACCCGTTGCGCATCATGATGGCAACTATTTCGCCGACGCCGAAACCCTGGCGAAGATCGAGGGCAATGGTCAGGTGGTCTTCCGTTACGCGGAGGGCACCAATCCGAACGGCTCGATCAACGATATTGCTGGCGTCCTGAACGACAAGGGCAACGTCCTCGGCATGATGCCGCACCCCGAAAACCTCATCGAAGCAGCACACGGCGGTTCCGACGGCCGCGGTCTGTTCGCTTCTGCCCTCGAGGTAATTGCTGCTTAACCTTCGGCACGTAAGAGGCCATTCATCCGGTCCATTGGAGCAAGTTGATGCGCCCTCGCCTTACGACGACACGTGCTTTCGCGATTGCCGCAACGGCGGCGCTGGTCGCCTCCTGCCAGTCAAACACGCCGGCGAAGGGGCCTGATCGCAGCGCGCTTTCCACCATGGAGCGCGTTGCTCTTGGTGCGAACGCCTGCTGGTTCAAATCGGGCGATGCCGCCTTCGCAGCCTACAAGTTAGCGCCGGAGCTGAATTCCTTCTCCGGTCGTCCGCGCATTCTCGTCGTGCACAAGGGAAGCCCGGAGAGCCGTCCATTGCTCGTCGTTCAGGCTGAAGGCACCCCCTCCAAGCTCGATGCCTTTGGTCCGATGATGCAAAGCGCCACGGGACCGCGGATCGTCAAGGACGTCACCCGTTGGGCATCCGGCGGCAAAGCTTGTAGCTGATCAATCCCAGAAGAATGACTTATTGGCTTCCCTGCGTGCATCCGCACGCGTAACGCCGATGTCTATTAGCTCGGCGTCTGTCAAATCGCGCAACACCCTGCGGCTCTGGCGCTTCTGATGCCACGACAATAGCCGATGCCATACGGACTGCAGCAAGGCTTGAGCGCGCGATGCGCCGCCTGAGTCTTGCCGAACGCGGTATTGCATCGATTGCACCTGAGAAGACAAAGGTGCAATCGGGGACTCGCTCTCTGGAACGGCAGACATATCATTCTCCAAACGGAATTGTATCTGTCATTCAGATAATCTTGACGAATGAAGGGTGACAATATAGAGAATTGTCATGATGACAACTTGGCTCCCAGACGTTTCGCGTGGTTCCGGCCCGGTTTACCTCCGGATTGCGGACAGCATTGAATCTGCCATCGCCAGCGGCACATTGCCTGCAGGCAGCAAGTTGCCGCCGCAACGAAACCTCGCCTACGACATTGGCGTAACAATCGGGACAATCGGCCGCGCATACGCGCTGGTGCACGAGCGCGGCCTCGTCGCCGGAGAAGTTGGCCGCGGAACCTATGTGTTGGATCGCGCCGAAACCGCACCCGGCAATCAGCCGGACCCGTTGACCATTGCCCTTGGCGGTACGCGTGCGATCGATGCTCCCGCTGGCAAGATACGCTTTGACACCACGGCGGCTCCGGATCTCGGTCAGGGTAAGATCATCGGCAGGGTGCTCGCCGCGATTGGCGAGGAGCAGCTTTCTGAAATCTCGTCCTATTCCCGTGTCTTCCCGCAAAATTGGTACGAGGCTGGCCGGCGTTGGCTCGCCAGAAACGATTGGACGCCTGAAACGGAAAACATCGTCCCTACCCTTGGGGCGCATGCGGCGGCTGTTGCGGTCATCTCGGCTGTGTCATCGCCTGGTGACAAGATCGTATTCGAAGACCTGAGCTACACGCAGGTCAGTCGCAGCGCGCGCATTCTCGGTCGCCGCACCATCACTGTCGAGTCCGACGAGAATGGTGTGATCCCCGATGACTTCGAGCGCCTCTGCCTTCAGCAGCATCCGAAACTTGCGTTCCTGATGCCAACCGCACACAATCCTACGCTGGCGACGATGCCCCGCGACCGCCGGGCACGCATCGCGGAAATTGCGCGCCGGCACGGGGTCTGGCTGATTGAAGACGATCTCTATGGTGGCATGACTGGAGACGAAAATCCCCTGCTTGCGTCGCTCGCACCCGATCGCACATTCCTGATCAGTGGCCTTTCGAAATCGGTGGCTGCCGGAGTGCGTGGCGGCTGGGTTGCCTGCCCACCACATTTTGCCCAGCGGATCAAGGTGACGCACAAGATGATCACTGGCGGGTTGCCTTTCATCCTGGCTGAGGCTTGCGCGCGTCTTGTTGAAAATGGCCAAGCACACGAGATCCGCAAGGCAAGCACGGCGGAATTGTCGGTCCGCGAGGGCCTCGCACGGGAGCAACTGCGAGGATACGACTTCGTATCGCATCCGCATGTGCCTTTCCTATGGCTAAAGCTGCCGGATCCCTGGCTCTCCGGAACGTTCAAGAACGCCGCCTACAGAGATGGCGTGTTGATCGATGACGAGGACGAGTTCAAGGCGGCTCGAGCCGAGAAAGTCTATCACCGCGTACGCATAGGCTTCTCCTCGCCCCGTAACCGCGAAGACTTGGTTGCGGGATTGATGATATTGCGACGCCTGCTAGAAAGCGGCGGTGCCGGGTATGATGGCGAGATTTGAGACTGCAGCAGATGGGCCGCAGGGCAAAGACGACGACGGCAGGCAAAAGCCGCTGACGATGATCGATGGTACGAAATTCGGACTATGAATCTGGCGTGAGTCGGACGAGGTAATCTGAATGGCGATCGAATTTCGGAAGACTATACCGAGTTCATCAATTGCACTTCTGGCGGCAGTTGCCAGTATCTCTGCCATTCCGGCTCATGCTGGAGGGCAAGTCTTTGACGAGTTGCGTTCGGAGCATCCGCATCAGTACAAGGCGGTGGTGAATTGGCACATCAGGAGAAGCCACTCAAGTCTTTGCGGGTCTCTCTGGACGACGAATTTCAACGAGAAGGTCTTTGCCGAAGCCGGTTTTGGCGGCGCCTGGCACAACGGGGAACTGGAAGGCAACACGGATGGCGCCAACCTCGGCTGTCGGTCCTTTCTCACGAATATTTAGGCGCCGGTTATCGTTTCGATCAGCATTGGAACGTGATCGCCCAAGTCGTCCATTCGTCCCATGCCAATCTCTGCGACGGTCCGAACAACGGCCTGACGCGCGCCCCGGCATTCAGGTCGGCTACAAGTTTTAAGCGGCGCAGTTGGCTCCCTGCATACCCGCTGTCTGTTAACAGCGGCCATTTTCCTGTCGCGCGTTTCATTCACTTAGGCTAAAGACACCGCAATCGCGCAACGGCAGGGACTTCCGAGAGCTCATGACCATTTCCAATACCCGCCCGATCACCCCCGAACTGATCGCCGCCCATGGCCTGAAGCCAGACGAATATCAGCGGATATTGGACCTGATCGGCCGCGAACCGACCTTCACGGAGCTCGGCATCTTCTCGGCCATGTGGAACGAGCACTGCTCCTACAAATCCTCCAAGAAGTGGTTGCGCACGTTGCCGACCAAAGGCCCACGCGTCATCCAGGGACCCGGCGAAAACGCCGGTGTCGTCGACATCGACGACGGTGACTGCGTCGTCTTCAAGATGGAGAGCCACAACCATCCCTCCTACATCGAGCCGTATCAGGGCGCGGCGACGGGTGTCGGTGGCATTCTGCGCGACGTCTTCACCATGGGCGCCCGCCCGATCGCAGCGATGAATGCGCTGCGTTTCGGCGAGCCGGACCATCCGAAGACCCGCCACCTCGTCTCCGGCGTTGTGTCCGGCGTGGGCGGCTATGGCAACTCCTTCGGCGTACCGACCGTCGGCGGCGAAGTCGAATTCGATGCCCGCTACAACGGCAACATTCTGGTCAATGCCTTTGCCGCAGGTCTCGCCAAGTCCAACGCGATCTTCTTGTCAGAAGCCAAGGGCGTCGGTCTCCCGGTCGTCTATCTCGGCGCCAAGACTGGCCGCGATGGCGTTGGCGGTGCGACCATGGCGTCGGCTGAATTCGACGAATCCATCGAGGAAAAGCGTCCGACCGTACAGGTCGGCGACCCGTTTACCGAAAAGTGCCTGCTGGAAGCCTGCCTTGAGCTGATGCAAACCGGGGCCGTCATCGCCATTCAGGACATGGGCGCCGCAGGCCTCACCTGCTCGGCCGTCGAGATGGGCGCCAAGGGCGATCTCGGCATCCTGCTCGATCTCGACACCGTACCAGTGCGTGAAGAGCAGATGACGGCCTACGAAATGATGCTGTCGGAGAGCCAGGAGCGCATGCTCATGGTCCTGGAGCCCGAGAAGGAAGCCGTCGCAAAGGCGATCTTCGTCAAGTGGGGCCTCGATTTCGCGATCGTCGGCAAGACCACCGACGACCTGCGCTTCCGCGTCGTGCACCAGGGCGAGGAAGTCGCCAACCTGCCGATCAAGGATCTCGGTGACCAGGCGCCGGAATACGACCGTCCGTGGCGCGAGTCAGACAAGCGCGCACCGCTGCCCGCCAACCTCGTTGCCGCACCGGCTGACTACGGTCAGGCGCTGTTGCAGCTCGTTGGCTCTCCCAATCAATCGAGCCGCCGCTGGGTTTACGAACAATACGATACGCTGATCCAGGGCAACTCGCTTCAGCTTCCGGGCGGTGATGCCGGCGTCGTTCGTGTCGAAAACCATGCGACCAAGGCTCTCGCTTTTTCCTCTGACGTCACGCCACGCTATGTCGAGGCAGACCCGTTCGAAGGCGGCAAGCAGGCGGTCGCGGAATGCTGGCGCAATATCACGGCAACCGGCGCAGAGCCACTGGCAGCCACCGACAACCTGAACTTCGGCAATCCCGAGAAGCCCGAGATCATGGGCCAGTTCGTCCAGGCCGTGAAGGGCATCGGAGAAGCCTGCCGGGTTCTCGATTTCCCCATCGTGTCGGGCAATGTCTCGCTCTACAATGAAACCAATGGTGTTGCGATCCTGCCGACACCGACGATCGCCGGCGTTGGCCTTCTGCCCGACTGGAAGAAGATGGCGCGTATCGGCAGCGCTTCGAATGGCGACAAGGTGATCATGATTGGTGCGGACGGCAGCCATCTCGGTTCCTCGGTCTACCTGCGCGATGTTATTGGCAGCACTGAAGGCCCCGCTCCGGAAGTCGACCTCTTTGCAGAGCGCCGCAACGGCGACTTCGTGCGCTCGGTCATCCGCAACGGCCAGGCAACGGCCTGCCACGACATCTCTTCGGGCGGCCTCGTACTCGCTCTCGCCGAAATGGCGATGGCCTCCAGCAAGGGCCTCAAGATCAGCCTCGGTGAATGCAGGGGCGCGCCGCATGCGCTGCTGTTCGGCGAAGATCAGGCCCGGTACGTTCTGACGGTGCCGGCGGATGTCGCAAACTTCGTCTGCGCCAATGCCGAAGGTGCGGGCATAGCCTTCCGCCGTCTCGGCACGGTCGAGGGTAACAGCCTTGTCGTCGACGATCTGCTGTCGCTGCCGATTCAGCAATTGCGCGACGCCCATGAATCATGGTTCCCTGATTACATGGAAGGCCATGGCACGCTCGCTGCCACGGAATAATGCGCAAGGAGTAACGATCATGCCTATGAAACCCGGTGACATCGAAGACATGATCAAGGCCGGCATCCCCGGCGCCAAGGTAACCATTCGCGATCTCGCCGGCGACGGCGACCACTATGCGGCGGAAGTGGTCGCAGAAGCCTTTCGCGGCAAGAGCCGCGTGCAGCAGCATCAAATGGTCTATGAAGCCCTCAAGGGAAACATGGGTGGCTTACTGCATGCCCTGGCGCTGCAGACATCGGCACCTGATTGATCTCGAATGCAAAATTGCCCGGTCACAAGCCGGGCATTTTGTTGTAGCCGAATTCGGCAAAGACTGAGCCCGACCGTGGACCGGCGGTCAGCAGCGTGAAGTCGAAGGGAGCCCGCAAGTCCGGCCCCAGGACGTACTGCCGATGCACGCGCAGGAAATCCTTCTTGATCTTCCGGTAATGCTCAACAGTCAGCATCTGCTTAACGCGGATGAAGACCATCTTGGCTGGGCGTAGATCGCCATGCCCGCAAACGGCCACCACCGGCACTTTATAGAAATGGATTGCGTCAGTCAGGCACTGGACATCGAGCCAGTAAACGTTGTCGCATCGCGCAATCAGGCCCACCCGTAACCGCAACAATTGCGCGGGACGTAACAAAGCACACTGAAGGATTGCTGACCCGAGCGTCGCAAAGATCACCCTCTTGCCGGAGAAAATATCCGGATGTCGCTCGAGCAGTGTGCCGATCACATGCGCAGCAACGCTGGAGCCCATGCTGTGAGATGAGATGACATACTCGTCCGCCGTCTCCGACAAGGCTGCCCGGGCGGCAGTGGCGCAATGATCGAGCCATTGATTGAATTCTGGATGGCTCATCCGAGCAAGAGCCACCGCCATGCGCCAGTCCGCGAAAAGATGCAATGTGTAGAAACGTTCGGCAAAAGGCAGAAACGCAAAGATGAAGAAACACAACGCCAGTGCCACGCTCCACAGAAGATGAAGGGCGGGCAACTCCGTACCGATCGGTATAACAGCGATCGTCGCACTGAGCGCAAAGCCCAGTATCATCATCAGAAACGGAAAGATGAAGAACAATCCGAATCGCCAGGCATGCCTGAAATAGCCCGCCATCCCCCCATATGCGATGACCTGCAAAGCGCTCCGAAAACCTGAGAGGATCTGTGCCGCCCGGCTGCCAGCTCTAAGCTTTTCCACGAGAGCGTCGTGGTCGAAGACATGGATACGGCTGTTGGTTTCCCAGCCATCTGCGCTCGCCCTCACCTTGAAGCTCGTTGAATCCGGTCCGTACTCCGGTTCAGCTGTCAGCACCGAGAAATCCCAAACAGCCGCACTTTGCTTTGCTGAGCGTTCGTAGCGAGCGATGTGAGCACGCCCGTCAAGTGGCTCGAACCCCGGAAAATGGAGAACGACCCTTTTCGAAATCACTGTCATTATTCTCTTTCTTTGCCGCGGGCACGGCAGATAATTGCTGCGCCGCCATCGGTGAGAATTGTGGCGAAATCCGGGTGATTTCCCGTGACAAACGCGCGCCACTCGTACCTCGTCGTATCGCTTCAGTAGAGGGCGTAACGCAAGCGCAACAATCCGCCGTCTGCAAACCGATAGGGTGCTCTTTTTTTGCCGGCGCCTGCTGGAATTCCGGCGATCACATGCTATCTAAGCTTAACGATTGAAACGGCGGGCCTTTAACTCGCCTGTGGAAAGGATTAGGTCCCTATGAGCGGTATCAACGAATTCATCGACAACGAAATCAAGAGCAACGACGTCGTCCTGTTCATGAAGGGCACGCCGCAGTTTCCGCAGTGCGGATTCTCCGGCCAGGTCGTGCAGATTCTCGATTACATCGGCGTCGACTACAAGGGCATCAACGTGCTCGCTGACTCCGAAATCCGCCAGGGCATCAAGGATTATTCAAACTGGCCGACGATCCCGCAGCTCTACGTGAAGGGCGAGTTCATCGGCGGCTGCGACATCGTCCGGGAAATGTTCCAGGCCGGTGAGTTGCAGCAGCACCTGCAGGAACACGGCGTCACCGTTCGCGGCGCCGCCTGACCTGTCCGGTCACCGGGCGTCCGCCCGGTTTCCAAATCTTGTATTTTGAGTCCGAGGCGCTGTGCTGAACAGCGCCTTGGCCCGTTTATGGGAATTCCATTGTGACAGATTCATCACAAGCCGCGCACGCGGGCCAATTGCCCATGGGCAAAGGGGAGTTCATTGCGCTCGCCGCCTTCCTGATGGCGGTCAATTCGCTTGCGATCGACATCATGCTTCCGGCGCTTCAGCAGATCGGCGCAAGCCTCGGCGTCGAAAGCGAAAATCACCGTCAATTCGTCGTTTCTGCCTATCTGCTTGGTTTCGGCTCGGCGCAACTCTTCTACGGCCCCCTCTCCGACCGCTTCGGCCGTCGCCTGCCGCTCCTGATCGGCCTCGTCATCTATATCTGTTCCGCGCTCGGGATCGCGCTGGTTCCGTCCTTTGCGGGGCTGCTTGCGCTTCGTTTCGTTCAGGGCATTGGTTCGGCCGCCACCCGCGTCATCACGATCTCCATCGTTCGTGATATCTACGGCGGCCGGCAGATGGCGGAGGTCATGTCGCTGATCATGATGGTCTTCATGATCGTCCCCGTCATCGCGCCGGGCAGCGGCCAGATCATCATGTTCTTCGGCAGCTGGCATCTGATCTTCGTATTCATCGCTGTCATGGCCGCACTGATTTCGGGCTGGGCCTATCTTCGCCTTCCCGAAACCCTGCATCCCTCGAACGTTCGCCCCTTCACCGCCCGTTCGGTGATCGGTGGCTTCAAACTCGTGCTGACAAACCGGATCGCACTCTGCTACACGATCGCCAGCACCTTCATCTTCGGCTCGCTGTTCGGCTTCATCAATTCCGCGCAGCAGATTTACGTCGGCATCTACGGTCTAGGCGTCTACTTCCCGTTCGCTTTTGCCGGCGTCGCCGTCTTCATGTCGCTCTCGTCATTCCTGAACTCGCGGCTTGTCGGGAAGTTCGGCATGCGGCGGCTGTCGCATGGTGCATTGGCCGGCTTTATCACGATCAATACCATCTGGCTTCTGGCCCTTCTGCTGGGCCCGCACCCGATGCCCTTCCCGCTCTTCATCGGCTTCTTCGGCCTGGCGATGTTCCAGTTCGGCTGGATTGGCTCCAACTTCAATTCGCTTGCCATGGAACCGCTCGGCCATGTTGCGGGAACGGCTTCGTCCGTCCTCGGCTTCATGAGCACGGTCGGGGGCGCGCTGATTGGCGCCGGCATCGGCCAGGCTTTCAATGGTACCGCGCTGCCGATGGTCGCAGGGTATTTCACGGTCTCGATCATCGGCCTGATCTTCGTTTTGATCGCAGAAAAGGGGCGTCTCTTCCAGCCGCATAATCCCGCGGTCTGATCGGGTCACCCGCCTCGTATTTCAGGATTTCCATTATGACGCCACTGCATAAACCACATGTTGAAAATCAGGGCTCCGGCCGAATAGGCATGGGCTTCGTCGAATTTGTCATCACCATCGCCATCATGACCGCCAGCGTCGCCATGGCGATCGATAGCATGTTGCCGTCCCTGCCCGCGATCGGCCATTCATTCGGCGTTATCAACGCCAACGACGCGCAGCTCGTGATCGGCGTCTTCTTCCTTGGCTTCGGCGTTTCGCAGATCATCTTCGGCAGCTTGTCGGATACGTTCGGCCGCCGGAACATCCTGCTTGGAGGCTTGGCGGTCTACGTGCTCGCCATGTTCGCCGCTGCTGCCACAGGCAGCTTTGAAATGCTGTTGGTCATGCGTTTCGTTCAGGGCCTCGGCGGCGCAGCCGTCCGCATCACCACGATGGCGATCGTCCGTGACTGCTTCGGTGGCCGCGAAATGGCGCGCGTGATGTCCTACGTCATGATCGTCTTCATGATCGTTCCGATCGTGGCACCTTCCGTCGGTCAGTTGATCATCACCTATGCCAACTGGCACTGGATATTCATCCTGCTCGGCCTCGTTGGCGCCATCCTGTTTCTCTGGGCACTATTGCGTCTCAAGGAATCTCTCCCGAAGGAAGAACGTATCCCCCTGTCGGTCGGCTCCGTCGTCGACGGCTTCAAGACCGTCCTGACCAACAAGATCACCTGCGGCTACATGATCGGCCTGACCATGTTCACCGGCGTCATCAGCGCCTATGTGATCTCGGTCCAGCAGGTCTTCGGCGAGGTCTATGGTCTCGGCGACTGGTTACCGATCGCCTTTGCGGCGACGGCGGGAGGTATCGCGGTAGCAAACTTCGCCAACGGCTTCTTCGTCCGCAAGTTCGGCATGCGCCGCATCTCGCACGTCGCCATGATCCTGTTCACGATCGTTTCAGCGATCGGCTATGTCAAAGCACTCGGCGGTCGCCCCGATTTCGCCTTCGCCTATGCGCTCTTCACGATCTTGCTGATGATGTTTGCGGTCATAGCCACCAACTTCACGGCGATCAGCCTGGAACCGATGGGCAATCTGGCCGGCACGGCAACCGCCATCACCGGCTTCGTGTCGACGACCTTCGGCGCGATCCTCGGCGGCACCGTCGGCCAGCTGTTCAACGGCACGGTCCAGCCGCTCTTCGGCGGCTTCGCAGCGTTCGGTGCGATCAGCATCGCGGCAACGCTCTGGGCGGAAGGCGGCAAGCTCTTCACGCATCCTGGCGACAGCCCGCAGCTCGATCCCGGCGCCGGCCACTTCTAGAAGCCAACCGGTCTGTCTCTCCCCTTTGAACGCATAGCGTATCGCCCGCAACATGCCGTTGCGGGCGCCACTGCCTCAGGAGTTAGCGCCACACCAGAACAACCGATACAGCCAGCGCTGATGCCATGGCGATATTGAAAAGCTTGGCCGAACGTTGTGCCCGGAGAAGTTGGGCCATGAGTGCGCCCAGGACAAGCCATAGCAGCCCGGCCGGAAAAGCCGCAGCAGCAAACAGAGTCCCCATCCATAGGACGCCGCTGGTTTGGGCATGCTCCTGGGACACAAGATAGGTGCTGCCCGCACTCACGGCGACCAGCCACCCTTTTGGGTTCAACCACTGGAACAGAAAAGCCTGCAGAAATCCCGCCGCCTGTGCCGGGCTATCCGCCTCAAAAGTGCCGGCATTGACGATCTTCCAGGCAAGCCACAGCAGGAACAGAGATCCTGCCACCTTCATCGCCGTTACGATCGTTGGTACAGCGGCGACAATTTCTCCGACACCGAAGGCACTTAAAACGATCATCACTCCCATGCCCAGTGACGCACCGAGCGGACAGCCAATGCCTCTCAAAGTGCCGACGGTCGCACCGGTGGACAGGATCATGGTGTTGCTTGGCCCCGGCGTGACCGCCGCGATGAATGCAAACAGCAGGAAGGCCAGCGCCTGAGCGGTATCCATCGTCCCTCTCCACCTGGTTCTCGAAAGACGAAAAAACCTCTAGGCCTGGCGCACACTCTTGTCTTGTATGTTTGTGTGCATGCTAGCGGGCCAGCTTCTCATAAGGAAACCGAATAGAGCGACGGCAGCCGATATGATGCGGCGCACCGTAAGTCCAAGCGCGCAGACTACCTGCCACTTCTGCACAAGACGTATTTCACGTCTTCTCCAAGGGAGTCGCGAGGTTCGCTAGCCTGGCGCTAGACCGTGAAAACCTCACGCCGGAGGATATCCCAGCTCTGCTTGTCAGGCGCAATCAGCAAACCACCGCTGATGTGATGCGGCAGGTAGGGCGAGCCGTCAAAACGCGCTGCATAAGCACCGGCCTCGATGCTGACAAGCGTGCCTGCAAGATGATCCCAGGGCATGAGCTTGTTATACATGAGATAGTGCACATGACCGCTCGCAAAAGCACGGTATTCGTGGGCCGCGCAGCGATAGTTGGCAAGAAACCGAACCTTGGCGAGGTTGCCAAGGATCTCGCCACGCTTGGGTTTCGGCAGGAATCCGGTCGATGCCATACCGACCATCTCCTCCAGCGCGACAGGTGCTGCAACCGAAAGCCGTTCCGCCTCCCCGTCAGGACGCCGAAGCCATGCGCCACTGCCCTTCTCTCCGATCACCCAATCGTCGCCCATCGGGTCGTAGATGATGCCGGCAACCGTTTCGCCCTTGGACACCACGGACGCCATGACACCGAAGGCTGGAATGCCCGATGCGAAATTGAACGTCCCATCGACGGGATCCACGACGATAGCAAGATCCGCTCCCTCGAGCTTGCCGAGCAGCGACGGATCTGCGGCGACCGACTCCTCGCCGATGAACAGGGCATCTGGCCAGAGCGTGGCTGCTTCCGCCTTGATCATCCGCTCGGCCTGCAGGTCGGCCTCCGTCACCAGATCCGTCGCCTCGCTCTTGGCGCGCACGTCATCGCTCCCAAGTCGACGGAAACGCGGCAATATCTCTGCCTTCGCCGCCCGCCTCAGAAGATCGGCAAGCGTCGCTACATCTATCGTGGAACTCATGGGCTTTCCTTCTTTGGCGTGAGCGCCGACTATTCGCTCTTCGGCGCGGTCTCTCCGGCCATCAGGCCGGCGAAATCGAAAAGCTTGGGATCAAGCAGATGCGACGGGTTCACATGCGCGAGCGCCCGCAGCATCGTATCCTTGCGGCCCGGCATGCGCCGCTCGATATCGGCGAGCATCTCCTTCATCGCATTGCGCTGCAGCCCGTCCTGGGAGCCGCAGAGATCACAAGGAATGATCGGGAACTGCATGGCCGCCGCAAACTTCGCCATGTCGTCTTCGGCGCAATAGGCGAGCGGGCGCAAAACCATGAGATTGCCCTCATCATTCAGCAGCTTGGCCGGCATCGAGGCGAGCCGCCCGCCATGGAAGAAGTTCATGAAGAACGTCTCGAGAATATCCTCGCGGTGGTGGCCGAGCACCAATGCGTCACAGCCCTCCTCCTTGGCGATCCGGTAGAGATTACCCCGCCGCAGACGCGAACAGAGCGAACAATAGGTCGCGCCCTCCGGAACCTTTTCCTTCACGATCGAATAGGTATCGCGATACTCGATGCGGTGTTTGACACCGATCTTCGTGAGATAGTCAGGCAGGATATTCTTGGGAAAGTTCGGCTGCCCCTGGTCGAGATTGCAGGCGACCAGTTCCACCGGAAGCAGGCCGCGCCACTGCAGGTCGAGCAGAAGAGCCAGCAGCCCATAAGAGTCCTTGCCGCCAGAGAGGCCGATCAGCCAACGCTTCTGGCCCTTCAGCATCGCAAAATCGTCGAATGCCTGCCTGACGTTGCGCAGCAGCCGCTTGCGCAGCTTGTTGAACGACACCGAGTTCGGCGCATCGGCAAAGAGTGCGTGTGCGACGGCGCCGTCCGCGGTCGGCGTTTCCAGCTCATCGACGATGTTGGCTGCGATGTTCATTCTCTCGTCCAATCAGAGTCTGCCTCCGCCTTAGCAGAAAGCGCCACGACAACCCAGCATCAATCGCCGAAAACCGACCATCCAGTCCGGGCAGCCAGCATTTCGAGCGCGACAGCGCCGAGCTGCGAGTTACCGACCTCGTTGAGACCCGGAGACCAGACCGCAATCGAGGCAATTCCGGGCGCCACCGCAAAGATGCCTCCGCCAACACCGCTCTTGCCGGGAAGGCCGACATGGTAGGCGAAGTCGCCGGAGCCGTCATAATGACCGCACGTCAGCATGAGCGCATTGATGCGCCGGGCCCGCTTCGGCGACACGACCGAGTGGCCGGTCATCGGATTGCTGCCACGTGCAGCGAGGAATAGCCCCGCCTTCGCCAGCTGTTCGCAGGTCATCGACAGGGCGCATTGATGGAAATAGACGCCGAGTACGTGATCGACTGGATGGTCGAGATTGCGATAGGCCCGCATGAAGTTGGCGAGCGCAAAATTGCGGTATCCCGTCTGCGTCTCGGACTTTGCGACACGGTCGTCAATCGTCACCGACTCATCATCCGCGAGATAGCGAACGAAGCGCAGCAACTCGCCGATCGCCTCGCGCGGCGCATGGCCGGCCATGACGACATCGGTCACGGCGATTGCGCCCGCGTTGATGAAGGGATTGCGCGGAATACCCTGCTCATGCTCGAGCTGGACGATCGAGTTGAACGCCGAGCCCGAAGGTTCGCGGCCGACGCGCTTCCACAGTCCCTCACCGACCTTGCCAAGTGCAAGCGTCAGCATGAAGACCTTTGAGATGCTCTGGATGGAGAACGGGACATCCGCATGGCCGACGCTGTAGACCTTGCCGTCTATCGTCACCACGCTCAGGCCAAACTGACTCGCGTCGACCTTGGCGAGTTCCGGAATATAGTCCGCAACCTTGCCCTCGCCGATACGGGGTGCCAGCTCCTTGTGGATGCCGTCGAGAACTGCCTGCAAGTCCGTCATCGTATCTCCCCAGATAACAAAAAAGCCGCCCCAAGAGGCGGCTTTTCCGTATGCGAAAACGCCTCGCATCCTACTGCGCCACACGTCGAAGACGCGTAAAGGACGCAGTAGCCCTTAAAGAGACGCATAAGCCTTTCCGACAATCGAAACTCGATTGTCGGGGCTATGCGTTAACGCGAATAGAATTCGACCACCAGATGCGGCTCCATGACGACCGGATACGGAACGTCGGAGAGCGAAGGAACGCGGGCGAAGGTAGCAACCATCTTGTTATGGTCGGCTTCGATGTAGTCCGGAACGTCGCGTTCAGCCAGAGCAACCGATTCCAGAACGGAAACGAGCTGCTTCGACTTCTGACGAACTTCGATGACGTCGCCAGCCTTGCAACGATAGGAACCGATGTTGACGCGGACGCCGTTCACGGTCACGTGGCCGTGGTTCACGAACTGGCGGGCAGCGAAAACGGTCGGAACGAACTTGGCGCGATAAACGATCGCGTCCAGACGGGACTCCAGAAGACCGATCAGGTTTTCCGAGGTGTCACCCTTGCGGCGGGCGGCTTCAGCGAAGATTGCACGGAACTGCTTTTCGCGCAGGTCACCGTAGTAGCCCTTGAGCTTCTGCTTGGCGCGCAGCTGCACACCGAAGTCTGAAAGCTTGCCCTTGCGGCGCTGACCATGCTGGCCCGGGCCGTATTCGCGGCGGTTCACCGGGGACTTCGGACGGCCCCAGATGTTTTCGCCCATACGGCGGTCAATCTTGTACTTAGACGATTCGCGCTTGCTCATCGTATTTCCTTTCAGAAAGTTAGAACGGTCTGCTACCAAACCGCATGAAGGAAACACGCCCTCCTTTGATCTTCTTTCGAAGATCCGACAGGATCATCCCATTACGCGAACGGGACAAATCCACGGGACATGTTAAATGAAACACCGGACATCTCTGCCCGGTGCTGGCGCGGTGTTTAGGGCGAAGTCGCTGGAATGTCAATCACAATCCATACCCAGCAGCTTGCTTTCTGACAGGCGCAACGTCTCACCTCGAGCAGCGTCGCTATTCCGCCGCGGGACGGACGTCATCGGCGTCGGCCGCATTTGCATCGCCAGGCGCCGTTTGGCAGTTCATGTCGGGAAAGGCGACAATCCGTTTGCCCGAGAAATCCGCGTGCACCACAATGGTGCCTTGCTCCTCGAAGTACCCCAGCAGACGCCTTGCCCGCCGCGCCGAATGGGTGCCGTAGGCTCGCGCAATCCGGGCGTCCGACGGGCATGGCTCACCGCAGACGGCAGCCTTTGCAATCATCAGAAAGACGCCCTGCAGATCGTCGGTGACACTGGCCGAAAGCGACAGTGCTGTCGCCCAGGCTTCCGTTTCGGCCGTTGCAGCGTCCACCCCGGAGCGCGAAATCGCGACGCGGCGTCGGAACTCAGGAAGAGACATCGGAGAACCCGCAACGCGGCGCATACGAAGCCGCACGAGGAAGTCCTGATACAACACCGAATCCGTTCGAAATCCGGACCCCGGGTCGTCCAGGATCTCGTGGAGCACAGCCGTCAGCCGCTCCTCGCGCTCTTGCGTCGATAGCTCGGGCTGAGCTGCGCGAGTCTCGGAGGGAGGAGCCGAGGCGGCAGGCGCCGA
The DNA here is from genome assembly GCF_020166565.1 of Rhizobium sp. 3T7. Taxonomy (NCBI): domain Bacteria; kingdom Pseudomonadati; phylum Pseudomonadota; class Alphaproteobacteria; order Hyphomicrobiales; family Rhizobiaceae; genus Rhizobium; species Rhizobium sp. 3T7. The sequence goes on along the minus strand of NZ_JAIQXS010000001.1, from coordinate 440,043 downwards.
ACGCGACAATTCGGCGAGAATATCTGTAGTTGGCCGTGGCGCTGCCGGAGCGCGACGAACGATTGGCCTCTGAAACTCTTCTGGATCCGGGGTGAAGATCAGATCCTCGACGTCCTGTGGCGCATCCGGCAGCGGCATGAGCTTCGGGCTTGACGAGCGTGCCGAAGTCTCGACGTTGCCGATCTGGATCGGCAACGGGCGACGCGACAAGGCCGGCCCGAGCGCAACGAAATTACCACGCTTCAGATCGCGGAACATTTCCGCCTGACGACGGTCCATGCCGAGGAGATCGGCCGCACGCGCCATGTCGATATCGAGAAAGGTGCGGCCCATCAGGAAGTTCGAGGCTTCCGCGGCAACGTTCTTCGCAAGCTTTGCCAGACGCTGCGTTGCGATCACTCCGGCAAGACCACGCTTGCGGCCGCGACACATCAGGTTCGTCATGGCGCCGAGTGACATCTTGCGGGCATCTTCGGAAACATCGCCGCCGACCGAAGGCGCGAACATCTGCGCCTCGTCGACCACGACAAGAACCGGATACCAGTATTCGCGGTCGGCATCGAACATGCCACTGAGGAAAGCTGCCGCCGCCCGCATCTGCTGCTCGATATCCAGCCCCTCAAGCGTTAGAACGCAGGAGACGCGATGCTGGCGGATACGATTGGCAATGCCGGCCAATTCGGCCTCGGTCCGCTCGCCATCTACGACGACGTGGCCGAACTTGTCCGACAGTGTCACGAAATCGCCTTCAGGATCGATGATGACCTGCTGCACCCACTGCGCCGATTGCTCCAGAAGCCGGCGAAGCAGATGCGACTTACCGGAGCCGGAATTGCCCTGCACCAGAAGACGGGTAGCCAGAAGCTCCTCGATATCGAGCGTGGCCGGATTGCCTCCCGACGCCGTTCCCATATCGATACCAACCTGCAATGTCACATTCCTCTTTCAATTCGAACACGGCGTCCTAGCAGGTTTGGCCGTGTCTTTGGCAACACGCCCGCACAAACCCACAGGAGAAAAACGTCAGAACCTAGCCTTCAGCATCCGCGTGAACACCAGGCTGATCGCGAGCGGCACCAGCAACACCGCCAACCCGACGCGCAACCCCGACGCCTCCGCGATGAATCCGATCAGAGGCGGTCCGATCAGAAAGCCGGTGAGCGCCATGAAAGACAGGATCGCGACATTGGCAGCCGCCGGCCGATCCCGGAGGCTCGCCGCAGCGGTAACCGCCAGCGGAAAGCCGACCGACGCACCGATCCCGACCAGCGCAAAGCCAGCCAGCGTCACCAGGCTATGCCAAGCAAAGACGACAATCAGCATGCCCGCAAGAGCAGCCGCCCCGCAGCCTCGGGCTAGTGAAATCGCGCCAAAGCGCTGCTTCAGATGGTCGCCGCTGAAGCGCCCGGCCGCCACCATAAGGGCGAAGATCGTATAGCCGATACCGGTCATCATGCCATCGGCCTGGAAGACATCCTTGAGATAGACCGCCGACCAGTCCGCAATCGCCCCTTCGGTCATGGTAATGCCGAAGACGAAGGCACAGATCCCAAGCAGGGTCACACTCGGCGGTTTGAACGGCGCGTGCGGCGGAGCCGAACCGGCTTCGCGATCCGGCGGCAGGCGCAGACTTGCCGCGACAGCAAACGGCAGCACGATAAAAGCCGCCGCCAGGATTGCCCATTCGGCCGGCGCGGCAACCGCTACCATCGCGGAACCAAGCAGGCTGCCCACCATGATGCCAAGGCTCCAGAAGCCATGGCAGCGGTTCATAATGATCGAGCCGGTATCCTTTTCGGCACGATCCGCCTCGACATTCAGCCCGAGCTCCAGCGTCGACATCGCAACGCCAAGCAAGGCCAGCGCGATGAACAATTCAACCGGCGTGCGCGAGAAGGCCGGAAGGCAGACAATTACCGAGAAGACGAAAAATCCCGCAATGACCGCAGTCTTGCCCCCAATGCGAGAGACCACTCTTCCCGCAAAAGGCAACGTCGACAGAATGCCTACCGGCATGCCGAGCAGAGCCAGCGCAAGATCGGCCGGACCGAGCTCCAGACGAGCCTGGATTTCGGGGATGCGCGGCAACCAGCTGCCGAATGCGATCGGCTGCAGGAAAAAGATAGCCATAACGAGCTTTTGGAAGGACATGCGGAGCCTGGCGGGACGAATCACATCTCACAGTCTGCGCAGTCGCTTGGTTTTGCGATAGCCCTTGTTGCATCAAGACAAGACCGGCGTCGCGCGTGCGCCTGATGTCAAGCCTTGAGGCCAAATCCCTGCATCAGTCGCCGCGTCGCAAAATCGGGATTGCCTGACGTGAAGACCGCGAAGTCGAAACTGTCGGGGTGCAGGCCATCGGCGACCTGGGGCACAAGGCTGCGGGCACGCCGCGCGATTGCCTCCGCGGGATCGAGCCAATCGACTGGCCAGGGTGCGAGCCGCCGGAAGACATTGGCCATGAAGGGATAATGCGTGCAGGCAAGCACCACGATATCGGTCTTCGAACCGTCCTTCTCCACGAAGCATTGGTCGATCTCGGACAGCACGGCCTCGTCGGATACCGCATCGCCGCGGATATAAGCCTCCGCCATCCGCGCCAGATTTTCGGACCCGACCAGGCGCACGTGACACTGCTGCGCGAAGGATTGGATAAGGTCGCGCGTGTAGGCACGCCTCACCGTACCAGGGGTCGCCAGGACGGAGACGAGCCCCGAGCGTGTCCGCTCGGCGGCCGGCTTGATCGCCGGCACCGTGCCGACGAACGTCACCTGCGGAAAGGCCGCACGCAGATCGGCGCCAACCAGCGTAAAGGCCGTGTTGCAGGCTATGATGCAAATCTCAGGGGCATAATCCACAAGCAGCCTGGCGAACAGGCCGATGATCCGCTCCTTCAGCGCCTGCTCTTCCCAGCCGCCATAGGGAAAGCCGGCATCATCGGCGATGTAGATAAAACCGCGCTCCGGCATGAGCACGCGCGCTTCGCGCAGCACGGTCAGCCCTCCGATGCCGGAATCGAAGACCAGAACCGGTTTCAGCTCATTCGGCGCGGCTGTCATCTTCCGACTGTTCCTTGACGTCTACGGGTGGCCGGCTCCCGCGCGGATATTTCCGCGAGAAGCGGTCGAGGGAGGAGATCACACCGCGCAACACACTGATTTCCTGCTCTGTGAAGGCGCGGCGGGACAGGACTGCGCGCAGGTTGTCCACCATTTTCGGCTTTTTCGCGGGCGGATGGAAATAATTGCGCGCCTCCAGTGCCTCTTCCAACTGGTCGTAGAGCCCGAATAGCTGTTCCTTGGTGGATTGCGTCTGCGACATCGCCTGGAAGGGAACGGCCGCGACATCCTCCATGCCCGACTTCATCCACTCGTAGGACATCAACAGCACGGCTTGAGCGATGTTGAGCGACGCGAAAGCGGGGTTGACCGGAAAAGTGACGATCTCGTCGGCAAGCGCCACCTCCTCGTTATTGAGCCCCCAACGTTCACGTCCGAACAGGATGCCGGTGCCCTCGCCCGCGCGGAATTTTGCTCGTAGCGTCTCTGCTGCGACAACAGGCGAGCGAACTGGTTTGAAGCCGTCCCGCTCGCGCGCCGTCGTCGCGTAGACGAAGTTCAAGTCGGCAATCGCCTGCTCCAGCGTCTCGAATACTTTGGTGCCTTCGATCACATGATCCGCCTTCGAAGCGGCAGCCTGAGCTTTGTCATTCGGCCAGCCATCGCGCGGATTGACAAGCCTGAGATCCGCCAGGCCGAAATTCGCCATGGCGCGCGCCACCATTCCGATGTTTTCTCCCATCTGCGGTTCGACGAGAATGATAACCGGGCCTTCTGTGAGAAGTCGCCGCTCGCTGTTCGTGCCTGCCATGACGCTGGATCCTTTTGCTACGGGCGGAATAGCCAAGCCAGGCTGAAACGGCAAGGGTCAAGCGTCCCGGCGACGTTAGGACATCCCTCGGGCTCGTCGGCGCACAATGTCCAAGGCTGGCGCGAAGGCCATTTCCGGGAAGGGTGCCCGGCCGAGCGTCACCGCCATCACTGACCCTTGGCGATCTGCACCATCGTGTTCTTGAGCGAGTTCGGTGGTTGCCCAGGATCCCCCTCAGTGACGATGTCATCGATCACAGCCTTGCCGGTCTCGTCGAGCATCTCGAACCGCACGGTGGTCACTGCTTGCTTGTCCGACCCGTCGTCCATGCATGTCGCCTTCTTGAAAGTGACAATCACTTCCGTCGCTCCGTCGGCGGCCTGCTTTGGCGTGTAAGTCAGATCCTCGAGAGGACATGCATCCTCGCCGTTGACGATCACGTCGTAGTCGAAAGGCGAAATGCCGTCCTCATCGGCAGCCGGGTTTTGGATGGCTGCCTGGTATTTGGTCACGAAGTCCTTGCTGTATAGCCGCGAAAGCTTGCTCGGATCGAAGATGTCGATCCAGTCGCTATCCGCGCCCGACCAGTTTTTGATCGTCGCGTCCATGATCTCCTTGACCGGCGCCGTGACGTCGCCAGCAAGCATCGGCGAGGTCGAACCGACAAGGACCGCTAGGACAAGGGAAATCTTCTTCATGACGAATATCCGGGCAATGGTTTTGCGGCGGAGACTAGCCATTTTCCGCCGCTTGGCAATGCCCGCAAAAACACCGCCCTCTCCTGCTTCCGGCTTTGCACTCCCGGCGCACAATGCTATAGCGCTCGGGATTTCACATCACCCACCCGGGACACCGGTCCCTTCTTAGCTTAACGAGGCAGATACATGAAGAAGATCAAGGTCGCCAATCCCGTCGCCGATCTCGACGGCGATGAAATGACTCGCATCATTTGGCAGCTCATCAAGGATAAGCTGATCCATCCGTATCTCGACCTTGAGATCGATTATTTCGACCTTTCCGTTGAAAACCGCGACGCCACCAATGATCAGGTGACGATCGATGCAGCCAACGCCATCAAGAAGCACGGCGTCGGCATCAAGTGCGCGACGATCACGCCTGATGAAGATCGCGTCAAGGAATTCAACCTGAAGCAGATGTGGAAGAGCCCGAACGGCACGATCCGCAACATTCTCGGCGGCGTCATCTTCCGCGAACCGATCATCTGCCAGAACGTTCCGCGCCTGGTTCCCGGCTGGACGAAGCCGATCGTCGTCGGCCGTCATGCCTTCGGCGACCAATACCGCGCCACCGATTTCAAATTCCCCGGCAAGGGCAAGCTGACGATCAAGTTCGTCGGCGAAGACGGCCAGGTCATCGAAAAGGACGTGTTCGACGCCCCAGGCGCTGGCGTTGCCATGGCTATGTACAACCTCGACGAGTCAATCCGCGAGTTCGCCCGCGCCTCGATGATGTACGGCCTGATGCGCAAATGGCCGGTCTACCTGTCGACCAAGAACACCATCCTCAAAGCATACGACGGCCGCTTCAAGGACATCTTCGAAGAAGTCTATCAGACCGAATTCAAGGATCAGTTCAAGGAGTTAGGCATCACCTACGAACACCGCCTGATCGACGACATGGTCGCTTCGGCGCTAAAGTGGTCGGGCGGTTACGTCTGGGCGTGCAAGAACTACGATGGCGACGTCCAGTCCGACACGGTTGCCCAAGGCTTCGGTTCGCTCGGCCTCATGACCTCGGTACTGCTGACGCCGGATGGCAAGACAGTCGAAGCCGAAGCCGCGCACGGCACGGTTACCCGCCACTACCGCCAGCACCAGAAGGGCCAGGAAACCTCGACGAACTCGATCGCCTCGATCTTCGCCTGGACACGCGGCCTCGCGCACCGCGCCAAGCTCGATGACAATGCCGAACTCGCAAAGTTCGCCGCAACGCTCGAGAAAGTTTGCGTCGATACGGTCGAAGCCGGATTCATGACCAAGGATCTGGCTCTGCTCATCGGTCCCGATCAGCCGTGGCTCTCCACCACCGCCTTCCTCGACAAGATCGATCAGAACCTGCAGAAGGCGATGGCATAAGCCAGAAACAATAACGGAATGGGCGGCGGGGATTTCCCCGCCGTTTTCGTTTCAGCGACAAGTAGGGGAACAACAAGCATGACCACAGCAATTCGTCCGCTGCAGCCATCCGACCGGGCCGCCTGGGAACAGCTGTGGGCCAGCTATCAGCGCTTCTACGAGGTCGTCATTCCGCCGGAGACGACGGATCTGACTTGGGGTCGTTTCCAGGATCCGGCCGAAGATATGCACGCGCTCGGCGCCTTCGACGAAGGCGGCCGCCTCGTCGGCATCGTCCACGCCATCTTCCATCGCTCGACCTGGCTCCCGAAGTGGACCTGCTACCTGCAGGACCTCTATGTGGACGACACACAGCGCGGTTTCGGCACCGGCGCGGCTCTCATCGATGCCGTCGCCGATCTCGCCCGTGAGAATGGAGCTGGCCGGCTCTACTGGATGACGCACGAAACCAACACCACGGCGCGAAAACTCTACGACAGGATCGCCGAGCGATCCGGCTTCATCCAATATCGCAAGGCACTTTAAATAGTTGCGGACTTTGCCCTGGACCTCTCTGTCCTATCTTCCTGATGGCCGGCCTTAATACACCGCGTTCAGATCCCGGAGCGTAAAAAGAAAATGAGGAGGAGTGCATGGCAGACGAACTGGTATTTTATACGAACCCCATGTCGCGTGGTCGCATCGCTCGCTGGATGCTGGAAGAGACAGGCGTACCCTACAAAACAGAGATCCTGACCTTTGGCGGAACCATGAAGTCGCCGGAGTACCTTGCCGTCAACCCGATGGGCAAGGTTCCCGCGGTCCGGCACGGCAAGACGGTCGTGACGGAGTGTGCGGCGATCTGCGCCTATCTCGCTGACACCTTCCCCGAAGCAGGCCTCGCTCCAAGGTCGGATGAACGCGGCAGCTACTATCGCTGGATGTTCTTTACCGCCGGACCGCTCGAAGCCGCAGCGACCAACAAGGCGTTGGGCTTTGAAACCCCGCCCGACAAGGCCCGAATGGCGGGATACGGCAGCTTCGCCGATGTGATGAACACGCTGGAGAGCGCCGTCAGTGCCACACCTTACGTTGCCGGAGATCGCTTCACGGCAGCCGACGTCTACGTCGGCTCACATATTGGTTGGGGCCTGGGATCCGGCACCATCGAGAAGCGCCAAACCTTTGTCGACTATCTCGGCCGCGTCACCGATCGCCCGGCCTACAAACGGGCCGTCTCAATCGATGACGAGGCCATGAAGGCCGCAAAGTAGCGACCAGAGGCTTAGGCAAGCGGCATGTGGATGTCGGTCAAGAGTTCGGTCGGCGGTACATCGCGTGGGTTGTTGAGATACTCCTCGAACATCACGCTGTCGCGAAGCTGCCGGCCTGAAGCGGGCAGCCATTCCGCATAGAGCCACTGATAGGCCCTGTGCATGTCGGCATAGGGCCCCCTATGACGCAGCACGGCATATTCCCCACCGTCGAGCGTACGATGTTCGAATGGCGGTGCAGCGGCGATCTCGTCTTCCATCGTCACGCACGCGATCGATCGCAGCCTTTCGGCCGGCACGAGATCGGGATCATCGAGATAGACACCGATCATCCGCATGGTGGGCTTGGCAAGCCCGCGCGCATACAGCGTGCCAAACAAGGTCTCGAACGCCTTGCCGATCTGCATGTACGAGCCGATGTGCGGCACGCCAAGCAACTGAATTTGCTCAATCTTCCGTAAGGTAACATCAAACATGGCTGCAGTCTTTCCGTTAGGTGAGGGTTCGAAGGCTTTATGGCTTCCCTCTTTCCGGTATTGAGCTGGTGGCATGCCGTAGACCGATTTGAAGATACGGTTGAAGGACTGGAGGTTGGGATAGCCTGATCGCTTTGCGATTTCCCCGACAGAAAGACCCGTGCGCACGATGTCGCCGGCGGCGCGATGCAAGCGCAGCCGCTTGACGGTCGCCGCGAGTGTTTCGCCGTAAACCGCCCGATAGATCCTGTGCCAGTGGTAGCTCGACATGCAGGCAATCTCGGCAAGCCTGTCCATGTCGAGCTCTTCGTCGAGATGATCATGGATATAGGCCGATACCCGTCGCAGACGGTCCTCGTAAAGGGCCCATGCCGTTTCGCCATTCATGTCTGAACCTCGTGCAAATCGATCGGCTGCAGAAAACCATACTGCGATTTGACAAATCTTGCGGACTTGACGAATCCGCAATCGGCATAGGGGGCGATCTTATTGATCGCTCCCCTGCCACACCACCCGGCATGCGGGTCCGCACCGGGCGGTTCGAGGGATTGAGGTTATGCGAGCCTGGGCATTCCGAGTTGGTCGGCCGGCAGCGACTGGTCTCCCGCTATTCGCTCCAATAGTGGTTCGATCCTGCTCATCCCAGAGGCTGCGACGATGCCAAATTCCATACCAAACCCGCGAATGGCATTGGCGAGCTGTGTCCGGTGGCGAATAAGTCTCTCTCGCATGCCGACCAGCATCAAGGCTGCCTGCTGGTCGGCGGTTTTCACCGGAACGAACCGCATAGTGGGGCGGCTCATCGCCTCGCACAAAGCTTCGGCATCCGCCGCGTCATACTTGCCGCGTTTCACATACGGCTTCGCCAACTGAGGCGCGATCAATTTTACTTCGTGCCCGAAGGAGCTTAATAACTCGCCCAATGATGAGAGCCTCCGCATGCTTCAAGTGCGATGGTCGTGGGCGCCGCCTTCCCGAAGAATTTCACCATCTCCTTACGCGAAAGCTTCTTGCGCAGGATTGGTTGCTCGACTGCATTCACGCCATGCAATTGGAAAACGTTCTTTGACGTATCCATGCCAATTCGGATAATCTGCTCCACGGACGGTCTCCCTCGATTAAGCTTTCAACGAACTCACCCTGGCACATCGCGATGCCGTTGGGAGCCGTCCACCCCAACAGGTAAGAACGCACTCCTTCACTGCACGACCGCCGGATTTACGCCGCCGACCCTTGGTCATAAGAGCTTCGCGGTTCATTGCCCGCTCGCCCTGGTCGGCACCGCCTCATATCCGGTTCTTGTTCATCGGCCCGCAGTTGCGATCCACGCTTCCTCCCCACGGTCGTTCGCCCTTCCGCAGTTGCGCTTCTCTTCGCTCGCCATGACCAGCTTACGGTGGGACTTCCACCCACAAGAGTGCGGTCATGCTGGGCGCACAACGAAAAAGCGGGGACCAGCCCCGCCTTCCAAAGAGTTTCGCGCGAACTCTAGTTCGCTCAGCTTGCCAGCGCGACCGCCACAGCCTCGATCGCCTCGTCGGCCTTTGCCCCATCCGGCCCGCCCGCCTGGGCCATATCGGGACGACCGCCGCCGCCCTTGCCGCCAAGTGCAGCCGACGCGACGCGAACGAGATCGACGGCACTGAACCGGCCCGTCAAGTCCGGGGTCACCGCAACGACTGCGCTCGCTTTGCCGTCCTCGCCCACGCCGATCAGTGCGACGACGCCGGAACCGAGGCTCGCCTTGCCATCGTCGGCAAGCCCCTTGAGATCCTTGGGATCGACGCCCGAGATCGCCTTGCCGAGGAACTTCACACCAGCGACCTCACGGACCGAATCGGCAGAACCGCCCTGCCCGCCGCCCATTGCAAGCTTGCGCTTGGCGTCCGCCAATTCGCGCTCGAGCTTGCGGCGTTCATCCATGAGCGCCTCGACGCGAGCGAGAACATCGGCCGGCTGCACCTTCAGCGACGTCGCGAGCGACTTGATGCGCTCATCCTGTTCCGCCAGGTATTCGCGCGCGGACTCGCCGGTGACCGCTTCGATACGGCGCACGCCGGCGCCAACTGCGCTTTCGCCCAAAACGCGGATCAGACCGACCTGACCGGTCGCGCCGACATGCGTGCCGCCGCAAAGCTCGATCGAATAGGGCTTGCCCGCCTTGGCGCCACGCACACCCTGGCCCATGGCGACGACGCGCACTTCGTCGCCGTATTTCTCGCCGAACAATGCCATGGCGCCTTCGGCAATCGCGTCGTCGACGCTCATCAGGCGGGTCGTGACCGGCGAGTTCTGCAACACGATCTCATTTGCCATGTCCTCGACGACCTTCAGCTCATCAGCCGTCATCGGCTTCGGATGCGAAACGTCAAAGCGCAGACGCTCGGGTGCAACCAGCGAGCCCTTCTGTGCGACATGCGTACCCAACACTTCGCGCAGCGCCTCGTGCAGAAGGTGTGTGGCCGAGTGGTTTGCACGCAGGCGCGAGCGACGCGCATGGTCGACCGTCAACGCAACCGGCTCGCTCGCCCTCACCGTGCCCTCGACAACGGTGCCGATATGGACGAACAGGCCCTCGCCCCTCTTCTGGGTATCCGTGATCTCGATCTTGGCCGTATCAGAGGTAATGACGCCCGTGTCACCCATCTGGCCGCCGGACTCGCCGTAGAACGGCGTCTGGTTGACGACAATCTGAACCTTATCGCCAGCGGACGCAGAAGCGACAGAAGCACCGTCCTTCACGATGGCCTGAACGACGCCTTCTGCAGTCTCGGTGTCGTAGCCAAGGAATTCCGACGCGCCGTGCTTTTCCTTGAGTTCAAACCAGATCGTCTCTGTGGCCTTGTCGCCGGAACCAGCCCAATGCGAACGCGCCTCGGCCTTCTGCCGCTCCATCGCGTCGGTGAAGCCTGATATGTCGACGCCGATTTCGCGGGCGCGAAGCGCATCCTGCGTCAGGTCGAGCGGGAAGCCATAGGTGTCGTAGAGCTTGAAGGCCGTCTCGCCGTCGAGCATGTCGCCCTTGCCGAGCGTCGTCGTGGCATCCGAGAGCAGTGACAGGCCACGCTCAAGCGTCTTGCGGAATCGGGTTTCCTCAAGCTTCAGCGTCTCGGAGATCAGCGATTCCGCGCGTACGAGTTCGGGATAGGCGCGACCCATCTCCTGAACGAGCGTCGGCAGCAGTTTCCAGATCAGGGGTTCCTTCGCGCCCAGCAGCTCGGCATGCCGCATCGCGCGGCGCATGATGCGGCGAAGCACGTAGCCGCGGCCTTCGTTCGAGGGCAGCACGCCGTCGGCAATCAGGAAGGCAGAAGAGCGCAGGTGGTCGGCAATGACACGGTGGCTCGCACGACGCTCGCCCTCAGCCTTTACGCCCGTCACTTCCTCGGAAGCCTCGATCAGCGCGCGGAACAAGTCGATGTCGTAATTGTCGTGCTTGCCCTGCAGAACAGCCGCGACGCGCTCCAGCCCCATGCCCGTGTCGATCGACGGCCGCGGAAGGTCGATGCGCTCCTCCTTCGTGACTTGCTCGTACTGCATGAAGACGAGGTTCCAGATCTCGATGAAACGGTCGCCATCTTCCTCAGGCGAACCGGGAGGGCCGCCCCAGATATGATCGCCGTGGTCATAGAAGATTTCCGAGCATGGGCCGCACGGGCCCGTATCGCCCATCGCCCAGAAATTGTCGCTGGTCGGGATGCGGATGATCTTTTCGTCCGACAGCCCGGCAATCTTCTTCCAGAGGTTAAAGGCCTCATCGTCCGTATGGTAGACTGTGACCAACAAGCGCTTGGCGTCGATAGCAAATTCCTTGGTGATCAGGTTCCAGGCAAGCTCGATCGCCCGCTCCTTGAAGTAATCGCCAAACGAAAAATTGCCGAGCATCTCGAAGAAGGTGTGATGGCGCGCGGTATAGCCGACATTATCTAGGTCGTTATGCTTGCCGCCGGCGCGGACACATTTCTGGGCGGTCGAGGCCGTCTTGTACGGCCGCTGCTCCAGGCCGGTGAAAACGTTCTTGAACTGCACCATGCCGGCATTGGTGAACATCAGTGTCGGATCGTTGCGTGGCACCAACGGGCTCGACGGAACGATTTCGTGGCCGTTCTTCTTGAAGTAGTCGAGGAAGGTCGACCGGATATCATTCACACCGCTCATGCTATGCCCTTCAATGCTGCCGGAAGGCAGGTCAAAACTTAAATCCAGTGGCTTTTATCGCTCGCCTTAACCACTGTCCAGCAGACAAACAAAACCGGCCGCATTCTGATCAAGGAATGCGGCCGGTTTTGAACTGTTTGAAACCTTCAGACGATTAGCCGTCTGCGGCCTCGTCTCCGTCATTGGCATCAGGGCCGCCATTTTGCAGGAAGCGGTCCGCAATCAGACCGGCATTCTGACGAAGCGCTGTTTCGATTTCACGCAGCAGATCCGGATTGTCGCGTAAGAAAAGCTTCGCGTTCTCACGGCCCTGGCCGAGGCGCTGGCTGTTATAGGAGAACCAGGCGCCCGACTTCTCGACGATACCGGCCTTGACGCCGAGGTCGACCAGTTCGCCGGTCTTCGAAACGCCTTCACCATACATGATGTCGAATTCGACCTGCTTGAAGGGAGGCGCCATCTTGTTCTTGACGACCTTGACGCGGGTCTGGTTGCCGATGACCTCTTCACGCTCCTTGACCGCGCCGATGCGGCGAATGTCGAGGCGAACGGAAGCGTAGAACTTCAACGCGTTACCGCCGGTCGTCGTTTCCGGCGAGCCGAACATGACGCCGATCTTCATGCGGATCTGGTTGATGAAGATGACCATGGTGTTCGACTTCGAGATCGAAGCCGTCAGCTTGCGCAGCGCCTGACTCATCAATCGCGCCTGGAGACCCGGCAGGTTGTCCCCCATCTCGCCTTCGATTTCAGCGCGCGGCGTCAGCGCAGCCACGGAGTCGACGACGAGGACATCGACGGCACCGGAGCGGACCAATGTGTCGGTGATCTCAAGTGCTTGCTCGCCGGTGTCCGGTTGCGAAATCAAGAGGTTCTGCAGATCGACGCCAAGTTTGCGGGCATAGACCGGATCGAGCGCATGTTCTGCGTCCACGAAGGCGCAGATGCCGCCCTTCTTCTGTGATTCCGCAATGGTCTGCAGCGCGAGCGTCGTCTTGCCCGAGCTTTCCGGTCCGTAAATCTCGATGATGCGGCCCTTCGGAAGGCCGCCGATGCCGAGCGCGATATCCAACCCGAGAGAACCTGTCGAAACCGTTTCGATCTCGATGACATTCTCGTTCGAGCCGAGCTTCATGATTGAGCCCTTGCCGAACGACCGCTCGATCTGTGAGAGTGCCGCTTCAAGTGCCTTGCTTTTGTCCACCGATTTGTCCTCTACAAGCCGCAATGTATTCTGTGACATTCGATCCACCTTTAGGTTATTGAAGCCGCTCAAGCAATGTCGCCGCCGATGTCGATTTTGTACCGCATTTGTTCTCATTGTGCAAGCACCGTTCAAACAGTTGAAAGAAAAAGGTAAAATAGCCTGTGTTCTACTTTTGTTTTAGTAATGGAAAGCAACGGCTTAAAGATAGGGCGCTCGCCGCCAACCTGCTAGCGACGGCGGGACGATTCGTGTCTTTTGGCGGATGCAGGGCGATTAAATGAAGCAGAAGATTCTTGTCCTCGGCGGAGCCCATATCGACAGGCGCGGACGCATTTCCGGCGACACGGTGGCCGGTGCCAGCAATCCGGGGTCATGGTTCGAGGAGCCAGGCGGCGGCGGCTTCAATGCAGCGCGCAACCTGGCCCGGTTGGGCTTCGACGTGACGATGATTTCGCCCCGTGGCGGCGATCCGATCGGCGAGACGGTCAGCGAGGCGGCCGATTTCGCAGGCGTTCATGACCGCCCCTTCGTTTTCCTGGATCGGAAGACGCCCAGTTACACTGCAATCATCGAGAACGATGGAAACCTGGTGATCGCGCTTGCCGACATGGATCTCTACCGCATGTTCATGCCGCGCCGGCTCTCGATCCGTGCCGTCCGCGATGCCTTTGCTGCGACTGATTTCATCCTCTTTGACGCCAACCTGCCGGCAGAGACGCTGGCATCGATCGTCGAGCGCGCTAAGGCTCTCGGCAAGCCGGTGGGCGCGATCGCAATCTCGCCGGCGAAGGCGATCAAGCTGAAACCGTGCATCGACGGGATAGACTATCTTTTCCTCAATGAGGCTGAGGCCACCGCATTGACTGGCGAACGGCCCAATGACCCGTCGCATTGGCCGTCACTGCTGGGTGACATCGGCCTGCGTGGCGGCGTCGTCACGCGCGGTCAACGCGAGATGATCGCCTTTGCTGATCACCGCGTCGTTGCCCTGCAGCCGGTAAACCTCGAAGGCGTCGCAGATGTCACGGGCGCCGGCGACTCGCTCGCGGCCGGCGTTATTTCCGGGCTTATGCGCGGAATTCCCCTGGCCGATGCCGTCCGGGAAGGCGCCGCTGCCGCAGCTCTTACGGTACAGTCCCCGCACGCCGTCAATGAAAACCTCTCCCCGGACTTGGTGAGGGAGACACTTTCCCTTGTTCCACCGGCGAGAATTTTGCATTGAAGGCAATACCGACGAAATGGAAGAGACAATGACGAAACCGACCTCCCCCCTCCTGCCGATCGCCTATTCCAAGGAAGTCGCAAGCGCCAAGCAGCGCGGCGCGCCGATTGTGGCGCTCGAATCGACCATCATCACGCATGGCATGCCCTACCCCGGCAATATCGAGATGGCCCGCAGCGTCGAGGCGATCATTCGTGAGCAGGGTGCGGTCCCGGCAACGATCGCGGTCATTCACGGGACGCTGCATATCGGCCTCGAAGCCGAGCAACTGGAGCAGCTGGCGCAGGCCAAGGATGTCCTGAAGGTCTCGCGCGCCGATCTCGCCTTCGCGATCGCCGAGCGTCGTCATGGTGCGACGACCGTGGCAGCTACGATGATCGCCGCCGAGCGTGCCGGCATCAAGGTCTTCGCCACCGGTGGCATCGGCGGAGTCCATCGAGGCGCCGAAGAAAGCTTCGATATCTCCGCTGACCTCGAGGAACTCGGCCGCACCGGTGTCATCGTCGTTTGCGCCGGCGCCAAGGCAATCCTGGATATTCCGAAGACTCTCGAGGTGCTGGAAACCGCGGGCGTGCCTGTTGTCACCTACGAGAGCGAGGAATTCCCCGCCTTCTGGTCGCGGGCGTCGGGATTGCGCAGTCCGCTGACGCTCAACAGCCCTGCCGCAATCGCCAATTTCCAGACGGTGCGCGAGCAGCTCGGCATCGAGGGTGGCATGCTGATCGCGAACCCCGTTCCGGAGGCCGACGAAATCCCCCGGGAGGAAATGGAGATCTACATCGAGCGTGCGCTCGACAGCGCCGAACGCGACGAAATAAGCGGTAAGGAGGTGACCCCTTACCTGCTCAGCACGATCTTTGACCTGACCGACGGCCAGAGCCTGAAGACCAATATTGCCTTGGTCGAAAATAATGCGAGATTGGCGGCAGAAATTGCCGTCGCGCTGGCGGGATGATCGTTTGAGGGGGGCGTTCCAGCGCCTCCCTAACGGCCGACTCCGCAATCGTCATTTGAGCATTTCGCCCTTCGCATGACGGGCAAGAGCCAGCCACTGAAAGAAGTAGAAGCTCCACAAAGGGCGGAATAAGCGAACAATAGAACAACCATTTTTTTCGCGGACAGCAGGTCGGTATTCGCGCTGTAAAAGACTGACAAGCGGACAAGGAAAACTGCCAGCCACAAGCAGATCCAAACCAAGTACAATCGTGAAAACCACGACCAAAATTGCTCGCTGAGGAGCTGGCGTTCGAAAGCGTAATGCAAAACGCCTATTGTGGCGAAAAGACCGATGCATGCATCGCCGACCATCCTGAATTGCGATCGCGGCACGCCATCAAAGCCGGTCAGGATCGCCCAGACATACGACACGGCCACTAGGATGGCAAAGAGCTTCCAGCGCATTTTCTCCTCCAGGTTGCGATTTCGTACCAAACAATCGCTGAGGATGCGTTCAAAAAATGGCTAAAACTCTAGGTATCGACTAGCTGTCGAGCGTCTCCTTCACGACGACGGCAAGCTGCTTCAGGGAGAACGGCTTCGGCAGGAAGCCGAACTTCGAATCCGGCGGCAGGTTGCGTGCAAATGCATCCTCGGCATAGCCCGAAACGAAGATGAACTTCAGGTCAGGATAATTCTTGCGCAATTCGCGCAGCAGCGATGGACCATCCATCTCCGGCATCACCACATCCGAAACGACGATGTCGACCTTACCTTCGAGCTCGTCCATGATATCGAGCGCTTCGACGCCAGATCCGGCCTCGTAAACCGTGTAGCCGCGGGTCTCGAGCATGCGCTTGCCGCCGCGACGCACTGCTTCCTCATCCTCGACCAGCAGAATGACGGCAGATCCGGTCAGATCCTCGGGTTGCTCCGCCGGGGCTGGCGCCTGTTCGGCGCGCGCGCCGATAGCAGGCGTGACGGCATCACCTTCCGCGGCAACGGCTGGCTCGACAATGTGGCGCGGCAGGAAGACGCGGAAGGTCGTACCCTTGCCGACTTCCGACTCCGGCTGAATATAGCCACCCGACTGCTTGACGATGCCGTAAACCATCGCGAGACCAAGGCCCGTTCCCTTGCCGACCTCCTTCGTCGTGAAGAAGGGCTCGAAGATCTTGTCCATGATCTCAGGCGCAATGCCGGTCCCGTTGTCCGAGACCTCGACGAGGACCATGTCCTCGTGCGGCATATAGGAGTAATTGAATGCTGCGACCTCTTCCGCCGTCACGTTCTTCGTGCGAAGCGTCAGCTTGCCGCCCTGCGGCATGGCATCGCGCGCGTTGACGCAGAGGTTGATGAGCACCTGCTCGAACTGCGACAGGTCAGTCTTAACAGGCCAGAGATCGCGGCCATACTCGACGTCAAGCTTCACATTCGTTCCGGATAGCAGCCGGTCGACCAGCATCCTGAGGTCGCCCACCACATCGGTCAGGTTAAGCACCGTCGGCCGCATCGTCTGCTTGCGCGAGAACGCCAGCAGTTGCCGAACGAGCACGGCGGCACGATTGGCATTGCGTTTGATTTCCATCAGGTCGGCAAAGCCGGGGTCCGCGGGCCTTGCCTGCAGCAGCAAATGATCGGACGATAGCAAAATGGCCGTCAAAACATTGTTGAAGTCGTGCGCAATGCCGCCGGCCAGCGTGCCAACCGCGTTCATTTTCTGCGTCTGCGCCATCTGCGCTTCGAGCGCCTTCTGCTCCGTCACCTCCACGGCATAGACGATCGCTGCCTCTTCCGGCGCCTCGTCGCTCTGGTCGATCACCGCATTGACGTAGAAGCGGAAATGGCGGGCTTCGTCCGTTGGCGTGCGCGAGTCGATCGGCGGGATATCGCCCTGCCGGTCCTTTGCCGCCGCAAGCGCCTGCTGCAGCTTCGACTTGTCGCTGTCCTGAACAATGACTTCGAGCAAAGCGCCGTTCTCCACGTCATCGCGAGAGACGATGCCGGAAAACAGCTTCAGGAACGGCGCATTGGTCCGCAGGATGCGGCCTTCGCCGTCCACCGAGGCAATCGCCATCGGCGTGTTGTTGAAGAAACGGGTGAACCGCATCGCGGCCACCGAGGCTGACTGATCGCTCTCGCCGCTCTTCTGACGCGTAAGCACAATCGAGCGGCTTTCTCCGGGCGCACCATCGCGCATCGACGTCACGCTGTGGACGATCTGCGCCGGCAGGCTCTGACCGTTCATCTTTTTCAGGTCGAGATCAAGCGTCACGGTCTTCTTCAAGCCCGGATCGGCCTGCACCGATTGAATGAGCGCAAGTCCCTCACCCGCAACGAAGTCGCCGATCGTTACCGAACCGGGGACGAATTTGGTGAGATCAATGCCGAGCCATTCCGCCAACGTTGCGTTGAGATAGAAAATCTCACCTTTGCGCCCGGCGGAAAAGAACCCGGCCGGCGCGTGGTCGAGATAGTCGATCGCATTCTGCAATTCCTTGAAGAACCGCTCCTGATCATCGCGCTCCGAGGTGATGTCGCTGATCTGCCAGATGTGGAGCGGCTTGCGTCCAATCTCCTCGCTGTGGAGAGCCCGCGCTTTCAGGCGATACCAATGCGCCCCGGCGCCGTTCGTCGAGGGGCCAAGCGATCGCAACAGGCGGAATTCCTCGCTGCCCTCCCGACCCTCACGCAGGCCGTTGGAGAGACGATAGAGCGCCTCGTTCGACTCTCGATGACGCGACAGGAGCGCTTCAAGTGTCTGAACCTCCGTCGACTTGCGAGCACTGGTCAGTTCGCCGTAGGCCGCATTCGCATAAACGATGCGACCCTTCTCATCAGTGATGAGCGACCCATCGGGGTGGCTGTTTAAGAATGCGCGCGCCAGGCTGTCGGACTGCCGCTGCGGCATGACTTCGATAAAACCGATCACCGACGACACGAGGAAGAAGATCCCGACCATGGCAAGCACGCCGAGAACGCCGAGCACCATTTCGTTGTCGAGGGAACTTTTGAATACAACGAACGCAGCGGCTGCGCCGATCAGCACAAGCGCAAGCAGAATGATCCGCAAAGCCGTGCCCGTGCGGCCCCCGCGGTCCAAGAGCGGTTCGCTATAATCGTCGGCCTGACGCGGTCTCGTCATCTATTCCCTCGCATGGCCTGCCGGGCTTCACTCATAACAGGGAGACAAAGCAGGAATCAGGCGCCTTTTCCTTCTTACCAATTTGCAGTCTCTGCAAAAACACCGGTCTCTGTGAAGACTGATTGAATTCACAACGAAGAGCGCCAATTTCGCCATTAAAATGCGTTGTTAAGAAAGCATGTTCGAATTCCACTTCGGGTTGGCATGACTGGACAAGGCCATCGGGACTTGTCTACGAAGTGGTGAAGTCGCCATGTGGTTCAAAACCGCGAAGGGAGTAAGCCAAGATGTTCGATGATCTCATGGGAGCCTATGGGAGCCGCTTCCTTCTCGCCGCCGGTGGCGTCGGCATAGCTCTATTGCTGCTGATTGTCGTGCTCTGGATCATGCGCAGCCGCGCGCCTTCGCCCTTTGTGCGCGGCGGCCGCAATCGCCAGCCGCGGCTGCAGGTTCTTGATGCGGCGGCTGTCGATGCACGCAGACGCCTCGTCCTCGTTCGCAGAGACGACGTCGAACACCTTATCATGATCGGCGGACCGACCGATATCGTCATCGAGAGCCGGATTGGCGAAGCTGCCGACAAGCTTGCATCGCCCGAGACGGCGAATCAATCAGCTTCGGCTCCGGCCCCAGTTCCTGTCCCCGTGATACCGCCGCAGCTCGAAGCGACGCCCGAGGCGCCAGCGCCTGTTCGCATCGCACCGGCTGAGCCCCAGCATGCGCTGCCGGCCCACATCCACCCGCCGGTCGAACCCTACGTGCCCGAACGCGCGCCGATCGAAGCCCGCCCCGAGCCGGTTATCGTCGCCACGCCGCCCTCGACTCCGCCTGTTTTCAACGAACGTGAACGTGCGCCGCGCCCGGCGCCGTCCTTCGAGCCCCGACCGGAACCGCGTCACACGCGTGCGCCGATCGAGGCCTCGGTTGCCGCAGACATCCTCGATTCCGCCCGCCAGCGCGTGTTGCCGCAACAGCGAATCGAACCGCAGGACACCCCGCCCTCCGTCCGGAGCACGCCCGCGCCCGTACAACCCTCGTCGGCATTCGTGGAAGTTGGCACGCTGACACCTGCTGCGCAGCCGAGCGACTTCCAGCGCATTCTCGAGGAAGAAATGACGAGTACACTTGCCGCCGAGCGCATCGTGCCGGCGCCACAGGCGCCTGCCGCAAGACCCGCTCCGCCGCCCGGGAACCTGCCGCGCCGGGACCCTGAGATGGCGCCGCTTACCGGAGCCGATGCCGCCCTTCAAAACGAGGTTGCACGCATCTTCGGCGAGATGAGCGTTAATCGCGATAAATAGTGGACCAACTGAACAAAGCGAAAGGGCACCGCAGCTTCCGCGGTGCCCTTTTTGTTGTCAGCATGTCGGGACTCATTCGTCCCGGTAGACCTTTTCTCGGCGCTCGTGCCGTTCTTGGGCCTCGATCGAGAGCGTTGCGATCGGTCGAGCATCAAGCCGCTTGAGGCCGATTGGCTCGCCGGTCTCCTCGCAATAGCCGTAGGTGCCGTCTTCGATACGTTGCAGTGCTGCGTCGATCTTGGAAATCAGCTTTCTTTGGCGGTCGCGGGCACGCAGTTCGATAGCCCGGTCGGTTTCGGACGATGCCCTGTCGGCAAGATCCGGGTGGTTTGCGCTTTCCTCCGCCAGGTGGTCGAGGGTTTCGCGCGCCTCTCTGAGAATATCATTCCTCCAGGCGACCAGCTTGGCTCTGAAGTAAGCCCGCTGATTGCCGTTCATGAACTCTTCCTCTTCCGAGGGTACATAGTTGCTAAGATCGATCTTCTCACTCAACGCGATTCTCCTGAAGAACATCTCATCTGGCGGGTGTATATCGCGAGCACTACCGATGATTCAAGCCAAATACGCTAGGTAAACAGTTTTTTAAATCTGTCATATTTTTGAGCTAACAGACTATTTTCTCACCATTATTCCGCCGGGCGCATATTCCCCTCCTGGTAACCCCGCACTTTCCTACCTCGGATTTGGCGGCAACACCTGCCGCCACGGTTGACGCGCGGGCCGCTCACCCGCTACTGAAAAAGTCCCTTCGACGTGGATTTCCTATGGCCGCAATCACGCCTCCGCCCTCCCGGATTTATCTGCTGCGACACGCCGAAGCCGCCTGGGCCGCGCCCGGCCAACGTGATTTCGACCGCCCCCTGAGCCAGAAAGGCTATGCGGACGCCGAGATCGTCTCCGACAAGGCGGCCGACAAGGGTTATAGGCCGGATCTGCTTCTGAGTTCGACAGCGGTGCGTTGCCGGGACACGGCCGATGCGGTGCACCGGGCGATGGGCTCGACGCTCGACCTCCGATTCGTCGACGAACTTTACAACGCCTCACCGGACATCTATCTCGAGATCATCGATGCGCAAGAAGCGGTCGGCTCGGTGATGCTCGTCGGCCACAACCCGACCATGGAGCAAACGCTGGAAGCGCTGATCGGCCACGAGGCGCTTTGTCAGGCACTGCCGACCGGCTTTCCGACAGCCGGTCTTGCGGTTTTGGACTATGACGGCAGGTTGGCAGGCTGGCGCCTCGTTGATTTCGTGATCGACTAAGGTCTTTTCGCGGAACGTCTTTTCGCGTCGACTTGCGGTTCCTATATGGCTTGTCACGATTAGAACCGGAATTCCGCCTTGGCACCCAGCCTGACCTCCTTCTCCGACGACGCACGCATTGCCCTGGACAATCTTGCGGACCGGGCATCGGGCCTTATCAATCCCACCGTGCGCCTTGGCGTCACCGGCCTCTCGCGTTCCGGCAAGACCGTCTTCATTTCCTCTCTGGTGCACAATCTTCTGCACGGCGGCCGCCTGCCGCTCTTCGAGCCTGTGCAGTCCGGTCGTGTCTCGGCGGTGCGGCTTGAGCCGCAACCGGATGATGCCGTGCCGCGCTTCCAATACGAAGATCATATCCGCTCTCTCGTGAAAGATCGCGTATGGCCCGATTCCACCCGGGCGATATCCGAATTGCGCATCACGCTCGAATATCAAAGTGCCAGCGGCTGGAACCGTCTCTTCTCGCCGGGTCGGCTGTCGATCGATATCGTCGATTATCCCGGCGAATGGCTGCTTGACCTGCCTTTGCTCGGAAAGAACTACCGCACGTTCTGCGAGGAGACGATCGCCTTGGCGGGGACGGGCATTCGTGCAGAACTCTCGCGTAATTGGCTAGCCCTCACCGGCGCCACGGACGTTAACGCTCCGGCAGACGAAATGCGCGCCCGCGACCTCGCGACTTCTTTTGCCGATTACCTCAAGGCCTGCAAAGCCGACGAACGCTCGCTCTCCACACTTCCGCCTGGCCGCTTTCTGCTGCCCGGCGATCTTGATGGCTCGCCCGCCCTTACCTTTGCGCCGCTCACGCCTCCGCCGGAGGCCAAACCACAAAAAGGATCGCTTTGGGCGATGATGGAGCGGCGCTACGAGGCCTATAAATCGGTCGTGGTGAAGCCTTTCTTTCGCGAGCATTTCGCCCGCCTCGACAGACAGATTGTGCTCGTCGATGCGCTGCAGGCCATCAACCGTGGCCCAGAGGCAGTACAGGACCTCGAGCGAGCCCTGACGGACGTTTTGGCGTGCTTTCGTCCGGGCACGAATTCCTGGCTGTCGTCATTGCTTGGTCGCCGTATCGATCGCGTTCTCGTCGCGGCAACGAAGGCCGACCACCTGCACCATGAAAGCCATGACCGGCTCGACGCCCTTACCCGCCGCCTGGTCGATCGTGCCGTGCATCGCATTGGTATTGCAGGCGCAGGCATTGACGTCATGGCACTTGCCTCGGTCCGCGCCACGCGCGAAGCGACCGTGAAACACGACGGCCATGAGCTCCCGGTTATTGTCGGTATACCGATGAAGGGCGAGGCCATCGGCGGAGAATACTTTGACGGCCTCAAGAAGACGGCGATATTTCCCGGCGACCTGCCGGAAGATCCGGAGAGCCTGTTCGAGCGCATAGAATCTGGAGACCGTAACGTCGCCCTGCCCGATGTCAGTGTCGTACGCTTTCGCCCGCCACATCTTGAAGAGACGGGCGGTGGCATAAAGCTTTCGGTCCCGCATATTCGCCTCGACCGTGCCATGCAGTTTCTGTTCGGAGATCGCCTCGCATGATCAAGCCACCATCCGAACATCCAGTACACCGCGCGCCAGCCGCCTTTTCCTATGAGGAGGACGCACCGGCGCGGCCGACGAGCGAAACCAACCGTGGTCAACGAAGACCGGGTAGCTTCACGGACGATATCGTGTTGACCGCTGACGAGGACGATCCTTTCCTCTATCCCGACAAGGATGTCCCTCCAATTCCGGTCGCGGTCCCGCGCAAGCGCGGCACCTCGTTTGCGAAAATCGCGGCGGCCGCGTTCGGCATTCTCTTTTCGCTTGCCTTCGGCCTTTGGACCGACAGCCTTATCCATAATCTCTTCAGCCGCGCGGATTGGCTGGGCTATGCCGCCCTTGCAGCCCTTGCAATCGGCATTCTGGCGGTGATCGCCATCGTTATCCGTGAGACAGCCGGGATAATGCGCCTGACTGCCGTGCAGGCGATTAAGACGGAAGCTGAGGCCGCCATGGTGGAGACCAAGCCGGCGAAGGCGCGCGCGCTGGTCAAGCGGCTGGAAACCCTGCTCTCCGGCAAGCCCGAGACGGCCAAGGGCC
Organism: Rhizobium sp. 3T7; assembly: GCF_020166565.1. NCBI lineage: Bacteria > Pseudomonadati > Pseudomonadota > Alphaproteobacteria > Hyphomicrobiales > Rhizobiaceae > Rhizobium > Rhizobium sp. 3T7. The sequence continues at coordinate 417,020 of NZ_JAIQXS010000001.1, read as the reverse complement.
GCGCGACGCTGAAAGCGACAGAGGGCGATATCATCGACGCGCCGCATCTCATCGCGCTCGCGGAACGGGAGCTTCTGGCACCGCTCGATCGGCAGGCGCGGGCCCTCATCGTCAATGCATCGAAACGGGTATCCATCGTCACCGCCGTCAGCCCGCGCGCCATCGTCGACCTGCTTTACGTACTTTATGAAGCTGCCCGACTCGTTCGCGCGATGGCGGAACTCTACGGCGGTCGGCCGGGTACGCTCGGCATGGTCAGGCTCATGCGAGACGTTCTGGCGCATCTTGCCGTGACCGGCTCGATCGCGGTTGGCGATAGCCTCGTGCAACAAGTGCTTGGCCATGGACTGGCGTCGAAGCTGTCGGCGCGCCTCGGCGAAGGCGTCATCAACGGCCTGATGACCGCCCGCATAGGAATCGCTGCCATGGATCTCTGCCGCCCCCTTTCCTTCCATGCCCTCAAACGTCCGGGAATCGGCGACTTCATTGGGGATCTCGCGCCGTCCATGACATTACGTGATAAGAATTCCTGAGAATTGACAGTTTTGTCGCGCTTACCATGCGCCAAACGACATGTGGAAATACTTCCCATGAATTCAACGCGCTAGCGCCATGGTCTCGCCCTCCGCCAGCTGAGAAACACCCTGCCATTCAGCGCTTTTTGGCTAGCAGGAAACCAACCATTAACCATTATTCGGCAAAACTTGGCAGCAGTTAAGCGATGGTGTCGCTAGGGAAAATCCATGTACTCGCGCAAGTTTCTTCTTCTTTTCGGGCTCGCTGCGGTGGCGCTGTCACCGGTCGCCGACATGGCTCCGTCCGCAACAGCGGCAACACGGGACAAAGCCTTCTTCGAGTCTGTCGCCGGCACCTGGCGAGGCCCCGGCGAGATCGTTGCCGGCAAGTATAAAGGCACGAAATTCACCTGCAATCTCGTAGGCGAACCGGTGGGCGGGGGCGGTGCGGGCATCAAGCTCGACGGAAGCTGCAGGGTCGGCGTCTTCAAACAACCGATGACCGCGCTCATCACCCAGTCGGGCAACTCCTACAAGGGCAAGTTCCTTGATGGCGCCGATGGTAAAGGACTCGACGTCGTATCGGGTGCCGTGACGCAGGATACCGTGGTCGTCGGGCTCAACCGCTCCAAGCTGAACGGGGCCATGATCGCTCGTGTACGAGACGACAAGACCATGAACGTTACCGTTTCGGTCAAGGTCGAAAGTCAGATGATCCCTGTTATTGGCCTTACGCTCACGCGCCAAGTCGACGAAATCACCGTCGGCTCTGTCGAATAGGTTCTCAAGACTGATTTCCGGAAGCGGCGGATTTCCCGCCGCTTTTGCTTTTCAAGCCGTACGCCACCAGTCAGTGCTTAGCTCGGCCACGTCGATCCCCTGCACATCAGCCTTGGCAAGCCAGTCGCGAATGGTTGCGCCGTCGACCAGCAGATCCGGCGCGAAGTCGGCCAGCGGCATCAGCACGAAACCGCGATCCGTCATCCGCGGGTGAGGAAGCTCCAGCCGCGGCGCGGACTGCACCGCATCGGCATAGGTCAGAATATCGATGTCCAGCGTGCGCGGCCCCCACCGCTCGCTGCGCTCTCGTTTCATCCCCCGTTCGATGTCCAGACAGACATCGAGAAGCGCCTCCGGGTCAAGCGTCGTCTCGACGGCGGCGCAAGCGTTGAAAAAATAGGACTGATCGGTCTTGCCCCAAGGCGGCGTACGGTAGAGCCGCGACACGGCTACCACCCGGCAATCGGATCGCTGGTCGAGCGCTCTCAGTGCGACGGCCATCGCATGGACAGGCTCGCCGAGATTGCCGCCAAGGCCAAGCGTTGCGGTCTTGAAAAGGGACTCACGCAAAGTGTTCGACGCTCACCTGGACGAAATCCAGAACGCCCGGCACCGGCGCGTTCGGCTTGCGGACCGTGATTTTTGCACGCCTGATCTGCGGAAACGTCGAACAAAGTCCTTTTGCGATATCAAGCGCAAGGGCCTCGATCAGGTAGCGACGCTTGCCCGTGACGATCTCCTCGATCACGGTGAAGGCAATGCCGTAGTTGACCGTGTCATTGATGGAATCGCTCTCCAGGGCATCGCCGGCGACGACGTCGAGTTCGGCATCGACAAAGAAACGCTGGCCGAGGAACTCCTCTTCATCATGAACGCCGTGGCGGGCAAAGAAGGCGCAGTTCTGAAGCGTGATTGTGTAAGTGGTGCTCATGGCGAGTGTCCTTGCTCCAAGCTATAGCGCGCCGCGAGCATAGCATCAGCGATGGCCAGAGCGTCCCTGTTGATTGCGACATCGTGTACACGAAAAATGACCGCTCCGGCGAGACGCAGCAGCACGGTCGTCGCTGCCGTTCCCCCGTCCCGATCGGCGGCTTCTCTGCCCGTGACGGCGCCGACAAAACGCTTGCGTGATGTCCCGGCAAGCAGCGGTAGTCCAAGGCGGTGAAGTTCGCCGAAACGCGCCATCAGCTCGATGTTCTCGTCAGTATCTTTCGCAAAGCCGAAGCCCGGATCCAACACGATGCGATCCTTCGCAACACCTGCGGCCGCTGCGATTTCGAGCGAGCGCTCAAGGAAGAAAAACTGGTCGGCGATCACATCGGGAAGCTTCTCCCTTTCTCGGCCGGTATGCATCAGGCACAGGCCTGCACCGGTATCGGCAGCGATCTTTCCGATCTCCGGTTCCTTCTGCAGCCCGAACACGTCGTTTATAACATGCGCTCCCGCGCTGACAGCAAGCCGGGCCGTCTCGGCCCGATAGGTGTCGATCGAGATCAATGCATCCGCCTTGCCGCGTAGCGCCTCGATGACCGGCAACACCCGTGCCTGCTCTTCCAGGGGAGTGACGACATCGGCGCCGGGACGTGTCGATTCGCCACCGATATCGATGATCTCGGCTCCCTCCTCAGCCGCCTGGAGCGCATGCGCAACGGCGGCATCAACCGTCTCGTATCGCCCGCCGTCCGAGAAGGAGTCCGGCGTCACGTTGACGATTGCCATGATCACCGAACGTGCACCCAGCTCGATCTCACGACCATGCCCGACGCGCCAGAAACTGCTCCGAAGCTGTGCCAACGGCATTCATCCTATCGATCGAAAAAGCGTCAACGATATTGCGCTAGGGGTGCCTATGCCCCAAGCTCCAGCAAACTTCAACATGAGTATCTGTAGAATGCTTTCCGTACCGCGTTATATGCCCCTCCTGCTCGGCTTTTCCATGGCCGTCTTGGTGTGCGCGCCGGCCTCTGCCGCCGTCATCGCGACCAAGAGCTACTCCTACTTCACGATCGGGGGCAAAACCGCAGATCAGCTGGATCAACAGCTGAGTTCCAACGGACCGACGGCTAGCGGGTCGTCGGCCCGCCATCCCGGCGCGACCAAAATCCGCTTCGGCGGCGATGCCACCTATGTCCAGACAGAGGGCAAGTGCAAGGTTGGCAATGCCAAGGTGACGGTCCATACGCAGATCATCCTACCGCGCTGGACCAGCCGCAAAGGTGCCAGCAAACAGCTCTCTATGATCTGGGATGCACTCTCGAGCGACATCAAGCGCCACGAAGAACGTCATGCCGAGATCGCGCGAAACCAGGCGCGCGTCATGGAAAAGCAGATTCTCGCCCTGCCTCCACAACCCAATTGCGAACGCATGCAGGAGCTCGTTACCGAGGTATCGACGCGTGGCATCGAGGAACACGATCGGCTGCAGGCCCGATTCGACCGAGTCGAAGCCGCCAATTTCCAGAATCGCATGATGAGGTTGCTCGACCACCAGCTAAAGAAATCCAGCGGCGCAAGGTAGCTGATTCTTAGGTCAAAAACGATCACAGAAGTTTATCCGCGTAACAAAACTTGTGTGAAACTGCAGTCGCCCCAGTGTTTTAGTGGTTATTTCTCGGTCTAGCTAAATCAACTACAACGCGGTAATATTCAAACATTCGAAAGTTCAGGTCCGTAAGCCCGAACTTTCGCTCCTGGGTTCTCCTGGCGCGTTGCGAAGCCGCGGATGATCCTCCCTCGTCCGTAGGTAATGCGCCTACCTCGCCTCGCTCGTCTAACGGCCAGCGAGGCTTTTTTTTGGGAAGTGCAGTGGATCAGGCCTGCCGCTCGGGCACGTGAACGATGAGCCCATCCAGGGCTGCCTTCATTCTGATCTGACAGGAGAGCCGCGACGTCGGACGCACGTCAAACGCGAAATCGAGCATATCTTCTTCCATGGCCTCAGGCGGACCGACGCGCTCCGTCCACTCGTCGTCGACGTAGACATGACAGGTCGCGCAGGCACAGGCGCCGCCGCATTCGGCCTCGATGCCCGGCACCGAATTGCGCACGGCATTTTCCATAACGGTCGATCCCTGATCGACATCAAGATCGAAGCGCGTGCCGTCGAAGGCGACAATGGTCAGTTTGGGCATAATGATTTCCGGTAGTCGTCAGTGGGAGGGTCTGGATTTTTCTTCCAACAAATCGTCGAGGCAGTCAACATCGACCGCCCGATACCTTTCATTCCAGATTGGGAAGCAACGCGCTTGTCAAAATGCGCCATGCCGACAGTCACAAAAAGACCCGCTGCCCCGAAATGGATCAGCGGGTCTCGTATGACCCTACGGCTCAGCGGCAAAGCTTGAGGATAAAGTTCTCGGCTTCGATCACCGCGATACCGACCGCTGCCATCCTGGCCGCATCGCCACAATTGCCCTCGAGCGCCTCCGCAGCTGCATGAACGCGAAACGCGCCCACGGCGCCGGCGGCACCCTTGAGGCGGTGCGCTGCGGCCTCGACGATTTCCGCGTTACCGGACGATATCTCCTGCAGGCAAGCTCGTGCCTGCCGTGCAAACATCTGCAGAACTTCGATTTCCAGGCTCTTGTCGCCCATTGTCTGGTTTGCCAGATGCACCAGATCTACCGGACGCTCCTGCGAAGGGCGTGGACCCTTGCAATTGTCGGGTGCCGCAAACGCAATACTGACTGCTGCCATGTGCCAATTCTCCCGTCGTCTATCCCGCCGTTTCATCATCGTGCGGGTGCTGGGTGGGCATCGCGTTAAATTCCGGCACATTCAGGGCGGATTTCTCGGGTTATGGTTAACGTCCGTTAAACACCCCTAACTCTTTGGTTTTTAAAGCCACACATTTATTAAATGATGTTAACAAGATATTAATGCTAGGGGATTTGACCGGTTGCGTTAATTGTCTAGCAGTCCCGGATGTGTCACTACGATACTACTGGGCGAGCTCTCTGGCACCTGCCTTTGCTCGCCAAGTGGATAATGGTAATGTTTTGATACCGTCTGTATGAAAAAGCAGCTATCCACTCTGAAATGATATGCTTATCCGTCCTCGGCAATGTGGGCGGGCGAGCTCAGAGGCTAAGGTTTTGTTCGGGCTCGGCGGGAAGCCCGGATGCGTTGTTGAACCGGCTGGGATGTAACGAGGCGTAACGTAAATGGCGAACAACAAGTACAACGAGTCGATCGAGGACAAGGCGTTCAAGGCGTTGGACGAAGCGCTCCAGATCGACTTCGCAGAAGACGATACGCTGTCTCGCAACGGCAAGACCGACGCCCCGGAGGCCAAATTGTCCGAAACACCAAGTGCCCGCAGTCAGCAAGCCTCCAAGGAAGCCAAGCGCGCGCGCCCTGCCAACACGCCTCGCCAACCCGAACAGCCGTCCCGTGCGCCGTCCTTCGCCGCCAATGACGCCAACCGCGTATCTCCAGCTTCGCTGCTGAAGTCCTTGGAGAACGGATCCAGCCGATCAGCTATCCGCAACGCAACCATCGTGTCGCTTCTCTGGATCGTCGCAGGGCTTGGCCTGATGGCCCTGCTCTATTCGCCCCAGATCTGGCAGATCCGCTCCCTGGCCGATCTTCTGGCGCTTCCGGGCGTCATCGCCGGCTTCATCGGCATCATCGTGCCGGTGCTGCTGTTTTATGCCTTTGCCGTCATGATGGCCCGTGCCCAGGACATGCGCAACGCAGCACGCTCCATGGCCGAGGTGGCACTTCGCCTATCTGAACCGGAGACTGTCGCTTCCGAACGCATCATGACCGTCGGCCAGGCCGTTCGCCGCGAAGTCTCGGCGATGAACGAAGGCATCGAGCGTACGATCGCGCGCGCTTCGGAGCTTGAGACCCTGGTCCATTCCGAGGTCAACGCGCTCGAGCGCAGTTACGCCGACAATGAATTGCGCGTGCGCGGCCTCGTGCACGAGCTTGGCTCGGAGCGCGAAGCGATCGTCAACCACGCCGAGCGTATCCGCACGTCCATCGCCGGCGTGCACGACCAGCTCAAGGAAGACTTGTCGCTAGCGACGGAAGAAATCGCTGTACGCCTGGCAACCTCGGGCGAAGCTTTCGCCTCGATGATCGACACGCGCGCGGCCGCCATCACCGAAAAGTCGGAGTCGGCGATCCAGTCGCTCGGCACGCTTCTTGCTGCAAAGACGGATTCGCTGCTGCAAACGCTGACGTCCTCAGGATTCGCGCTCACCAACGAATTCGATACGCGGCTGGATTCACTCACGTCGAGCCTCAGCGAACACGGAGATCAGATCCTTCGGCAGTTCGAGACGCGTGCGTCGACGATGGACAGCAACGCCGAGAAGCTCAACGCCGCGCTGAACGACCGCGCCCGTCAGCTGAACGAGATCCTGATCGCCCGCACCCGCGAGATCAACGAGAGCCTGACCGGGGGCGAACGCACGATCAGTACCACGCTGGACGACGTTCTCTCCAAGCTCAACAGCGCGCTTGACGAGAAGGGCTCTAGCTTCCGCCAGAGCCTGCAGTCGAGCGTCGACGACACCATCATGGACCTCGATCTGCGCTCCGGCTTTTTTGACGAGAGGCTGCAGGCAACCGTCGCGCAGCTCTCGACCTCGTTCGATGAGCGCGTCGCGGAATTCGCCAATGCCTTCGACAAGCGCGCCGGCTCGCTCGACACCAAGCTCATGGAGAGCCTCAACCGCATCAACGACACGATGACCGGCGGTTCAGACTCGCTGAACGGCATCCTGAGTTCGAGCATCGAGCGCCTTGGCGCGTCGCTCACCGACCAGTCCTTCGCACTGGCCACCGCCCTCGCCACCAGTCAGGAAGTTATGGAAAGCTCGCTGGCGGGCAAGGTTTCCGAGGTCACCGAGGCCATCCATACGCAAACGACGGGTATGACGTCGGCGCTCAGCCATGCCACTTCCGAGATCTCGCTGGCGCTCGCCTCGGGTACGTCGGAACTGCACAACAATCTCGCCGCACGCGCGACGGAATTCCGCGACACGTTGCTGTCTACGACCTCCGATCTAAGCTCTGCGGTCTCCGCGGGAACCGAGCAGATCACCTCGGCCTTTGGCCGTGCCGACGAACTGAATGCGATGATCTCCAGGCGAGCGGCCGATATCACGCAGGCGCTCGACTCCGCGCATGAGCGGATCGACGGCGTGATGGCCGATCGCGGCGGTGCGCTGACTGCTGCCCTCGCCGACAACCAGGACCGTTTCGAGAGCACGCTTGCAAGCCGCTCGGAAGCAATCATCAGCGCGGTCTCCGGCAGCCATGAGCGGCTTGCCGACACGCTCGACGACAAGGCAATGACGCTGGCCATTTCGCTCGATGAGAGCCAGAACCGCTTCGAGGATACGATTGCCAAGCGTGCCGAAGCGATTGCCGCTTCGATCGCCAGCGGCCACGAGAAGCTTGCCGACACTCTTGATGACAAGGCAATGGCACTCGCAATTTCCCTCAATGAGGGGCAGGCCCGCCTTGCCGATACCTTAGGCCTTCATGTCGACGCAGTCGCAAACCAGCTCGCCGGCAGCCACGAAAAGCTCAGCGAAGTGCTTGACGACAAGACGGTGGCGCTCGCCATTTCGCTCAATGAAGGCCAAACGCGGCTTGCCGATACCCTTGGCCATCATGCCGAGACGATCGCGAACCAGATCGTCGGCGGCCACGAGAAGCTCACAGAGGCTCTCGACGATCGGGCCATGGCACTTGCCATTTCCCTCAACGAAAGCCAGACCCGTCTCGAAGACACGCTCGGCCACCACGCCGAAACGATCAGCAACTCGCTTGCCGGCGGACATGACCGGATCACCGAGGCGCTCGACGACCGCGTCATGGCGCTCGCCGTATCCTTGAACGAAGGCCATAGCCGCATCGAAAATGCGCTTGCCCGCCGCGTCGATACCATCGCGAATTCGATTGCCACGGTTCAGGACCGTCTTTCGGACACGCTCGACGAGAAGGCGATGGCGCTCGCTATCTCCTTCAGCGAAAGCCAGAGCCGCTTTGACGACGCGCTGGAAGCGCGCACCAACGCGTTGCTCGACACGGTGGCCGGAGCCGAATCCCGCGTTGCCGGGGCCCTCGTCGACAAGTCGGATGCAATTCGCAGCGCCTACACGGAGAGCCAGGAACGCCTCGAGCGTTCGCTGAGTGACCACGCATCGACGCTTGCTGGCACGCTCTCGAGCGGTGGAGACCGCATCGAGCAGCTGACCGGCAACGCCGCTGCCCGCATCGAGTCCAGCCTGAGCAATGCGCATCAGCGACTGGAGACATTGCACGGCGATGCTGCATCCCGCATCGAAGGCGGCCTTGCCGCGGCGCATGATCGCTTCGAAGCGCTGACCGGCAATGCGGCCACACGCATCGAAAGTGGTCTGGACTCGGCTCACGAACGCATCCGTGCGACGCTGACCGATCGCGAACAGGCGATCAATCTCGCGCTCAGCGACGCTCACGCCCGTATCAGTGACACGCTTTCCGACCAGGCAACAACAATCGGAGCGTCGATCGCCACCAGCGTCGGCATGTTGGAAATGTCGCTGGAAGACCACGAGGTCTCGCTTCGCCAGACGATCGACAACAGCGGCCGCGCTCTCGAAGACCGCCTACGTGACAGCACCGGCCATATTGCCGGCCGCTTCCAGGAGGCTGCAGGCGAGATCTCACGCTCGGCAGAAACCTTTTCCTCGCAGCTCGACCAGTCGATCGAAGGCATGACCGGTCGCTTTGCGGAAACCGGGTCGCGTGTCGAGGCCGGCCTTGCCGCCCTCGAAAACCGCATTCGTGACGGCGTCGGCGGCGTAGCCGAGCAGGTCGACGCCGCTGGCGGTCGCCTCTCCAACACTTTGTCCGACGGTATTTCGCGCCTTGGGACGCTCGGCGAAGAGGCTACGGGTCGCATCGCGGCAGCGCTCGACCACAGCGCCGCAAAGTTTGCGGAGACGATCGATGGCCGCACGGCCAATCTGACTTCGGGCATTGACACCCGCACAGCGAGCATTGGCGAGGCAATGGAGCGTGGCAGCGCCCGCATCGAGGAGCGCCTGTCGACGATGGACCGCGCTCTGACCGTTGGTCTCGATGCAGTCAATCGCACGATTGAAGGCAAGGCTGCCGGCCTCGCCGCTTCGCTGCGCAGCGCCGTCGCCGAGACAACGCAGGGCATGGACGACGAAGCGACCCGCGCCGCCGAAAACCTCGGGCGTACCGGACAGCAGTTTGCCGAAGGCCTCGAGGCCAAGAGCAACGAGTTCAGCCGTGCAATCGAGGAGCGGTCCGAACAGATCGTCGGTCGCGTTTCCGAGGCACAGAACCGCCTCGCCGGCCAGGCAGCGGCCGTCGCTCAAACCTTCTCGGAGGCAGGCAACGCAATTATCAACAAGGTCGCGGAGGCGGAAACCCTGGTCAGCGGTCAGGTTGGTGCCATTTCCCGCGCCCTTGGCGACGCCCAGGCGACCTTCGAAAGTCATGGCGCGGGCATCCGCACGACGATTTCCGATGCAAGCCAGGAAATCACCTCGACCATGGCAGAGGTCGAACGTGCTCTAGAAGCTCGCGGCAATGCCATCCGTTCAAGCATCGAGGACCGCACACGCGAAATCGACTCGACGCTGACCGATGTCGATAAGGCGCTCGAAGCGCGCGGCAGTGCAATCCGCACGACGCTCGACGACCGGACCCGCGAACTCAATTCGATGCTTGCCGGCCGCTCGACAGAGCTGTCGCGCATTCTCGACGAAACGGCACGGCCGCTGATCGACCGTTATGCCGAGGCTGGCAAAGACGCCGCCGCGCGCATCACGGCGGCGACCGAGCGCAGCACCGAACGCCTGCGCAGTGAGAACGAGGCTCTGATCAGCGCGATCGCCGCACGCACAGAGAGCGCATCCTCGGCCGTCGACGCGATGGAGAACAGCCTGCTTGCCAACGTCAACAAGCTGATCGAACGCCTGTCGGATAACAGCTCCGCCATGGGCCAGATGATGAGCCGTGCGGCCGAAGATCTGGCGGCGGTCGATGGTCGCCTCGGCGATACGACGTCGCGCTTCACCGAGTCCGCATCGAAGGCCGCCGAAATGGTTTCCGCCTCGACCCGCCTGCTCGAAGGCAAGGTCGATCGCCTGTCCGATATTTCCGGCCAGACGCTTGCCCAGGTCGGCGGCATCATCGGGCGGTTCGACGAGCATTCAAAGGTGCTCAGCCAGGCATCCGGTCTGCTTGCCGCGGCTCAATCGAACCTTGTCTCGACGCTTGAGGATCGCGAAACCGCACTGCAGAATCTTTCCGTTGGCCTCGTCCAGCGCTCGGAGGAGATCGAAAAGACCATGCGTTCGCTGGGAGGCATGGTCGAATCCGCCTTCGACCGCGCCGAGCAGCGCTCCAACCAGGTCAGCGGTACGCTGCGCGAAAGCGTGCAGTCCTCGTTCTCCGACATCGGCCGGGTTCTTTCCGAAACCGAAAAGCGTGCAGAGGAAGCGGCCGCGACCATGCGCGCCGCGCTCGTCAAGGCCGGAGAAGAGGCCAACGCGACAATCGACGGTGCTTTCGGCAATGCGGAGCGTCGATCCGGCGAGCTCTCCAACCGCTTGCGCGGTGGCCTGACAGCATCTCTGTCGGACGTGGAGCGTATGCTGGGCGAGGCAGGTCGCGCATCCGACGGCGCCGCCCAGACCATGCGCGAGTCGCTTCGCGAGGCAGTCGAGGAGGCGGTATCCCGCTTCTCCGGTGCGACCGAGGAGATCCGCCGCTCGGCCGGCGACATCCGCAAGGAACTCGATATGACCCGCAGCGAGCTGAAGCGCGGTGCATTCGACCTTCCCGAGGAAGCCAAGGAGAGCGCCGCTGCCATGCGTCGCGCCGTCGCCGAGCAGATCAAGGCCCTGCAGGATATCTCGCACATCGTTGGCCGTTCGACACAGCAGCTCGAAATCTCCGAACCCGCGCCGCGGGCCATTCCTCAGCCTCAACCCGCGCCACGTCCGGCCCAGCCGGCCATTACCCAGCAGGTACCCCAGCCCACCCCTCCGGCAGCACCCGCCTCGGCACCGGCCGTAACACCCTCGCCGATCGAAAACTTCGGCCTGCGCGGCTCGCTGACGCCTCCGACACCTGCGGCCGCGACGCCGCAGCGGGCGCCCGTTGCCGCCCCGGCTCCAGCCTCGCCTGCAACCGGCGGCTGGATCAGCGACCTCCTGCGCGGAGCATCGCGCGAAGAGGCTGCCGAAGAAGCTCCGGCCAGGCAACCAGCGCCCCGCGCTGAGGCTGCCGCGGCAGCACCGGCCCGCACGACCGATAGCCGCAACCCGCGCCATGTCGTCGAGTCCCTGAACTCGCTTTCGGTGGATATCGCTCGCGCGATCGATCATGATGCGTCGGTCGACCTGTGGCGTCGCTATCAGCGCGGCGAACGGGACGTGTTTACGCGCCGCCTCTACACGCTGAAGGGCCAGCAGACCTTCGACGAGATCAAGCGCAAGTACGATCGCGAGCCGGAGTTCCGCACCGCCGTCGATCGCTACATCACCGACTTCGAGAAGCTGCTTGCCGACGTCTCTCGCGGCGACCGCGACAAGACGATCACGCAGTCCTATCTGACCTCCGATACGGGCAAGGTCTACACGATGCTTGCTCATGCCGCGGGACGACTGAGCTAAGACGCCTAGGCAAAAAAGAAATGGCCGCCCAAAGGCGGCCATCAGACTGCTGACAAACCCGTCGATATTTTCGGCGGGTTTTGTTTTTTGGAGGTTGGTTGTTTTAAGTTGGGTTCTGAGGCGGGGCGAAGTTGGCGACCTCTGGCCCTCATGCCATGGCTGGTCTGGGTGGCTTGGTGAGCGCCATGGCGATCTTCTTGATGTTTGGGCGGCTGCAGCCAGCAGGCACTGGCATGCGACGCGGGTGAGACTTCGAAAGCGGGCATAGCGGTGGCCGTGAAGCTGCTTGGCATCGGCAAAGGAGCGCTCGACCGTCTCCTTGCGACGCTTATAGATTGCCTTGCCCCAAGGCGTCAGTCGATGGGCATCGGTGCGCTCGCGGGCGTCGGCCCAGACATGGCGGGTGATGGTGCGCACTGCCTTGGTGTTTGATGTGCAGGAGGCGAGCAGCGGACAGGTTTGGCAGATCGCCGGGTCGGATGTGTAGTGCCGATAGCCATGGCGGTCGGTGGTGGTATAGGCGAGCAACTGCCCCTCGGGGCAGCGATAACCGTCCGTCTCAGGCTCGTAGACGAACTTGGACTTGCGCATCATGCCATCCAGCCCCTTGGCGATGCCGGATGTGGCATAGCCGGCATCCAGGCCAACCGCGCCGACCTCGAAGCCAAACCGCTCACGCTGGCGGTCGAGCCGGTCGAGATAGACGATACTGTCATGCACATTGGCGGGCGTCACATGGGTGTCGGTGATGATCGCAAGCTTGCCATCCACCGTGCGGTGATCGAGGTAGAAGAAGCCCTTCGGCTTGCCGTCGCGCACCATATAGCCGCTGTCGGGATCGGTGCGCGACACCTTCGTTTCCTTCACCTGCGGCTCACGCTCTTTGTCCTTCAGCGGCTTTTGCCCGTGCAGCGTCCGCTCCGCCTCGATCGCCCGGTCGAGATCGGCCCAATAATCGGCCCGCGACTTTTCAATCATCGCAAGATCGTATTTGCCCTTGTTGGCATTCGCCTTCAGATGCGTCGAGTCGGTATAAAGCACCGTGCCATCGACCAGCTGGTGGGCGATCGCCTGGCTGACGATATGATCGAAGATATCCTGCGCCACACGCGTGTCGTTGAAGCGCCGCCGGCGGTTCTGCGACAGCGTCGAGGCGTCAAACACACCATCCGTCAGCTTCAGCCGCAAGAACCAGCGATAGGTGACGTTGACCTCGATCTCGCGCACCAACTGACGTTCCGAGCGTACTCCGAACAGGTAACCGATGAACAGCGCCTTGAACATCAGCGTCGGGTCCAGCGGCGGGCGACCGTTGTCGGCGCAGTAAAGCCCGGCAACACGATCATGGATGAAGGAAAAGTCGATCACCGCATCGATCTTGCGAAGCAGGTGATCCTTCGGAACAAGCTGATCGAGCCTCACCATCTCGAGAGCCGTCTGGCCGGGAGCAGGTTTCTTCAGCATGCCCAAATGAATCATAAACCCCTGGGCGAAGCCAGGGGTTTGTCAGCAGTCTGATGGCCGCCCAAAGGCGGCCATTTTCGTTTCAGGGCACTGTTTATGCTCGCATCCCATTGAAGCGCCACGCCAACCCCGACATGGACGATCAGATCGACTGCAGCGTCCAGTTGACGATCTCGGCCGATACTCCTGCGAACGCGCGATCGAGGCCCTTCACAAGACCATCGTTCGATCCATCGACAGACACCTCTTGTCTGAACACCTTCTGAGCTCTTACAGAACCGTTGCGGTCGTTCAGGATCTTGGCTGAAATCTCCACCACCGCGCGGCTGCCGCCGGTCGTGTCGATCTCGAAGGAGCGGATATCTGTCACGAGCTGATAATCGATCGCAAGCCCCTGGCCGGGGACGCCGACGCCACCGAGCTTGCCGGAGTTCTCATAGGCCTCGACCAGTTTCGCCTGAACCATGCGCGGCAGCTTGTCGCCCCATTGCGCCTTAGAAAGGTACTGTATTTGCGACGGAGCCACCCGAATGACAATCTGCTCGCTGTCGATCGCCTTCAGCGCGGTCGGTTGCTGCACCAGGATCTGCCGGCCCTTTGCCGCCGGTCCACTGCCGGTCGCCGACGCTGAGAGATCGTAAGTGTCGTTCTTCGCAGTCGTCCCACAGCCCGCAAGGCCTGCCAATAGCGGCAACGCGATCGCGGCTATCAATACCCACGAACGGCGCTGCAACACATCCGATACGGCCATATGCGCTCCCCTAATATCCCTGTTAACGCCGCGTCCGGCCGTCATATTGCTTTACAGTATCCCCGCCGAAGATCAGCCGCTGCGGATTGCGGTCGAAATCGCTGATCGCATTACTAAGGTTTTGCACGGTGGAGCGCGTGTCGTTGATGAGCGACTGCATGTCGCGCAGCCCACCGCTGGAAAATTTCTGCAGATTGTCGGCAATCGGGCCAATCCGCGAGTTGAGGTTGTCGGCAACCTTCTTGAACGAGGTAAGCGTGTCACGCGCCTGCGCAAAAAGCGACTGCGTATTATCTGTCCCGAGCAGTGCATCCAGCTTGATCAGAATACCGTCGACGCGGGTGGACGCCGAGTTCAGCTTGTTCGCCATCTGCGAAACGTCCTGGATAGTCTGATCAATGTCCTTTTGCCGAGCCGAAACGGTGTTCGCGACATCCTTGATCGATGCGACGGCAGCGCGTGCATCTTTCGTCGCCTGCGAGATGTCGTCGACGGATCCCTTGACCTTCGCCGGGTCGATTTGTGCTACCAGTGTGTCCACCCGATCGAGCGTCGCCTGTGCCCTCTTGCCGAGGTCGTTGTAGGTCGTCGCTGTCTCCTGGAACTTCTGGATCGCCCCCTTGAAGTCGCCCGACGCATCGGCGACATCGCGGCTGACCTTCTCGGCATTGCTGAGAATGGTATCGATCTTCTTCGCATCGACGGCCTTCACGAGGGCTTCGATCGCCTCCAGCGTCGAGTCGACACGACCCGAGACCTTGCGAACCGTATCGGACAGTTGCCCGACACTTTGTAGGAATGAATCAATGTTGCCGGAGTTCTTTGCTAACGCGTCGGAGAACGTCTCGGCGTTCTGTAATGTCTTCGTCAGCGGCCCACGCGCGTCCTTCACAAACCCCTGAACCTGCCCGATGGCATCGTTGGCGCGGTCGAGAATCTTGTCCGCCGTCGCCAAAAGGTTCGTGACACTCGATTGATCCGCGACGATCACCGCTCGCTTTCCGGTGTCGAGCGATTGCTGAAGAATATTCTTTTCGCCGATCTTGCCGCCCGACAATTCGATGTAGGCCGCACCCGTCAAGCCCTGGATTTCAAGGATCGCTTTCGTCGACGGATAGATCGGTGCATCGACCCGCACCTCCGTGAACGCCAGCGAAAAACTTGGATCGTCCGCATCAATCGACAGCGATTTGACCGAACCCACCTGAATACCGTTAAACCGCACAGGCGAGCCGACGCTCAATCCGTTCGCGGAGCCCGGAATGCGGACGATCAGCTCAGCCATGGGCCCGCCACGCCCATATTCGGCCATCCAGTAGACGAAGCCGAACGCTGCCGCGATAACGAGCACCGTGAAAAAGCCGACAATCGTGTAGTTCGCTTTTGTTTCCATCGTATCCGCTCACTTCCCGCGGCTATCTTGCGCCAGGCTGTCGTCGCCGGAATGGCCGTTCTGGGGCACGATCGAACGCGCCCGCTTGCCCTTGAAATAAGCCTGAACCCACGGATCATCGAAGGTCAGCATGTCGTCGATCGTTCCCTCGACCAATACCCGCTTCTTGCCAAGCACGGCAATGCGGTCGCAGACGGAGAAGAGGCTGTCGAGGTCGTGGGTGACCATGTAGACGGTCAGACCGAGTGTGTCCCTAAGCCTCGCGATGAGCTCATCGAACTCCGCTGCCCCGATCGGATCGAGGCCCGAGGTCGGCTCGTCGAGGAACACCAGTTCCGGGTCGAGCGACAGGGCGCGCGCCAGCGCCGCGCGCTTGATCATGCCGCCCGAAAGCTCCGACGGGTATTTGTCGGCGGCATCCGCCGCGAGCCCGACCAGCCGGATCTTGAGTTGAGCCAGTTCGTCCATTAGCGATTGGGGCAGGTCCAGATACTCACGCATCGGCACCTGGATATTCTCCTTCACCGTGAGCGAGGAGAATAGCGCGCCTTGCTGGAAAAGCACACCGAGCCGCATGTCGAGCGCATTGCGCTGCGGCTCGTCCAGTTCATCGAAGTCCTGACCGAGGATCTTGATATTACCCGAGCGGCGCGGCAGCAACCGAAGCACTGTCCGCATCAGGACCGACTTGCCTGTTCCCGACGCGCCGACAAAACCGAGGATTTCGCCGCGATAGATATCGAGGTTCAGATTATCGAGAACGACCTTCGACCCGAAACCCACGGTCACGCCGCGCGCAGACAGCACGACATCCCGTCCTTGATCGTTTCTGGTCTCTGTCTGCTGTCCGTCCACGTACGATCCCTAGAAATTGATGGCCGCATAGAACATGGCAAAAAGCCCGTCCATGAGGATAACGACGAAAATCGCCTTCACCACCGACGCGGTCACGTGCTGGCCAAGCGACTCAGCACTGCCGCCTACCTTTAAGCCTTCAACCGCCGCAACGATACCGATAACCAGCGCCATGAATGGCGCCTTGATCATCCCGGACAAGACCGTCGATAGCGTGATCGCTTCATGCAGGCGTGCGATGAAATTCGCGAAGGTGATGCCGGAATAAGCCCAAGCGACCACGGCTGCGCCGGCGAGCGAAGCAAAGTTCGCAATCACAGTCAGCAGCGGCAATGCGACGGTCAGGGCAACCAGGCGCGGGAAGATGAGCACCCCAACAGGATTGAGCCCCATCACCTTCAGCGCATCGACCTCCTCGCGCATCTTCATCGAGCCGATCTCGGCGGTGATGGCGCTGCCGGACCGGCCGGCGATCATAATTGCCGTCAGAAGCACGCCAATTTCGCGAAGCTGCAGGATGCCGACGAGGTCGACGACGAAGACTTCGGCGCCGAAATAGCGGAGCTGAAAGGCGCCCTGTTGCGCAATGATCGCGCCGATCAGGAACGACATCAGCAATATGATCGGTACCGCGCGTACACCCATATGGTCGATCTGGTTGACGATCGACGCCGGCGAGACGCCGCTGCCGCGCCCGAATTTCATCTGCGCGCCGCGCACAGCGGACCCTAGGATATACATGGCGGCGGCGAGATTGTTCCAGATATCGAAGGTGATCTTGCCGATCGGGGCGAAGATCTTTTCCTGCCAGGTTGCCTTTTGCTGAGGTTCCTGCTCCCCCTGCGGGGGCTCCTCGGAAAACTCGGCAATCATTTCGTCGATATGCGAGTTGCTGCCTTCGAAGTGCACGGTGCCGCCGGCGCCCTCTACCTGCTTCTTCAGGCGGCAGAGCAACCAGACACCCGCCGTGTCGATATCCGTCACGCCTGACAGGTCGAGGGTCACCTCGCCTCTTCGACCGGCAGTGAGCTTCTCGAAGTCGCGCAGAACGAGGTGCAGATTAGCGCTTCGCCAATTTCCCTCGAGCTGAACGTGCTGGCCCGAACCATCGGCGTGATCGTCCACATGCAGAGAGGCAGCGCTACGGGTTTCCGACTTCAAAACGCTTGTGTCTTTCAAGGCTTACGGCGACATTGCCGACTCGCGAACTAACGGTTCGCCGCTTCGGATCAATATACCCAAGCCACACCAAATTTCCATGCGCGCAGGATTGCAAATATGCCACGGTCACTTGAAATTCAGACGGAATCCTTTCCCATATCAGGCACATTCACGATCTCGCGCGGCGCCAAGACATCGGCGGAGGTGATCCTGTGCACCATACGCGACGGCGGCGCGGTCGGTCGGGGCGAGTGCGTTCCCTATCGCCGCTATGGAGAGACGCTGGAAAGTGTCGCCGCTCAGATCGAAGCTGTAAGGCCACTAATCGAAGGTGGCCTGACTCGCCCGGAACTGCAGCGCGCAATGCCCCCGGGAGCCGCGCGCAACGCACTCGATTGCGCCCTTTGGGATCTGGAAGCCAAGCGCTCCGGCAACTCGGTCGTCGCTGCACTGCGTCTTGCAGCGCCACAGCGGTTGACGACAGCCCCACGATATCGCTCGGCGAACCCGATGTCATGGCCGCCCAGGCGCGTGCAAACGCCGATCGCGCCTTGCTGAAGGTCAAGGTGGGCACCGGCGACGATGAGAGCCGTATCCGCGCCGTTCGTCTTGCCGCACCCGATGCGGCCATCATTCTCGATGCCAACGAGGGCTGGCCGGAAGACACGCTGGAGCATCATCTCCGTGTCGCAGCCGAAGCTGGCATAGCCCTCGTCGAACAGCCGTTGCCGGCCGGCAAGGATGAGCTCCTCGCCGAAATCCGCCGCCCGCTGCTCGTTTGCGCCGACGAAAGTGTCCACCACACCGGCGACCTCGCAAGCCTTCGCGATCGCTATGACGCGATCAACATCAAGCTCGACAAGACAGGCGGACTCACCGAGGCGTTGGCAATGAAGAAAGAGGCGCAGCGCCTTGATTTCGAAATCATGGTCGGCTGCATGGTCGGCACATCGCTGGCGATGGCGCCGGCTGTACTGCTGGCGCAGGGCGTCGATTTCGTCGATCTCGACGGACCGCTGCTGCTTGCGCGCGACCGTGAACCCGGTCTGCGCTACGCCGCCTCTCTTGTCTGGCCGCCGGACGCCGCGCTTTGGGGCTGAAGATAGTAGGCGACGATGACAAGGCCTAGCCCGGCCAGCGCCACCAGCGCCATCACATAATAGCTTGCGAGCCCGAGCAAGGCGTAGACGTAGCCGGAAGCAATCGTCATCAGCCCCATGAACATGCCGTTGTAGAAGAAATAGGCGCCCTGCGCCGACGACTCCTGGGTCTCTTGCACGCAGGCCACGATCCGCCGTTGGACGCCCGTGTGCACGAAGGCATAGGTGCAGGAATGCATGCACTGGAGCAGAAAGAAACCCCAAAATCCCCAATGCATCGGAAACAGGATCCAGCGACAGACGCTGACCGCCGCCCCAAATCGAATGAGCGTCCAGGCACTGAATCGACGGCTGAGCCGCCGGGACAGAAAGAACACGGTCACCTCCGCAGCGACGCCGGCGCTCCACAGGACCGCGATCTGTGTGCCGGAGAAGCCGAGATCGCGCCAGTAGAGCGACGCGAAGGCCTGCAGAACCGCGTGGCTCGACTGCTGGATCGCGACGCCGATCAGCAAGGCCAGCAAATGCGGCTGTCGCAGCGAACTTCCTGTCGCAGCCGAGATATCGACGGGTGTGCCACGCCGGCGCGTCGGGCCTATCCGCGGGCAATAGATCGCCATCACCACGGTCATTATGAAGCCGAACGTCATCACAGGGAGCACCATCTCGCCACCCCAATAGCCGATCAGTTCCCCGCCGATCAGGGTGGAAACGATAAACGCGATCGAGCCCCAGACCCTCATCGAGCCATAATCCAGACCCCAGCGCCGGACGCCCGAAATCACGATCGATTCGACGACCGGGACGTAGCAGGCGAAGGTCGCTCCCTGGATCGTATAGACGATCAGCACCGGCCAGAATGTGTTCGTCCAGTAGAGCGCGATCGCCGTCAGCAGCGATAGGCAACCTGAAAACAACAGCACATCCGCCCGCTCATTCATCCGGTCGGCATACATCGCGACGATCGGAGCGACGAGGACACGCACGACCATCGGCACGGCTAGGATGACGCCGATCTCATGGTCGTTGAACGCGTGCAGCGCAAGCCACATCGGGAAGAACGGCAAGGCCACGCCATTGACGAGCAAAGGCGCACAGTAGGACAAAGCACTGAGAAGCCGGAAGCGCGGTGGCGCCCCCTCACTTGCTGGAGGATTTTGAGCGGGAATCATGGGGTGACCTGCAGGAAACTGAACGTTGCCTATCACGTCAACCTAAGGGCGACTATGGCAAGAAATTGCCCATCTGAAACGTTTTAGAAAATAAACAGGCCTGTCGCAAAGACACAACGGGCTAAACTGATCCATGGAATTGGGGATCGAAAGGCCGCGTTCAGGCGGCCTGCTGCGCCACGTCCTTTTCGTGATGGCCGATCGCCATCGGGATCGGCTGCATGCCGCTCGTTGCACGCCACTCGATCAATTCAAACGTGCCGTCCTGATGCTCGGCAATCGCCGTGCAGCTTTCGACCCAGTCGCCGGTATTGATGTAACGGATGCCGTCCATTTCCTCCATCACCGCGTGGTGGATATGGCCACAGATCACGCCGTCGGCACCGTGCTTGCGAGCTTCTTCGGCGACGACCCGCTGGAACTCGCCGATGAAGTTGACTGCGTGTTTGACCTGCAGCTTGGCCCATGCGGAAAACGACCAATAGGGCATGCCCATCCGGCGGCGGATGGCTGCCAGGCCGACATTGATCATGATCGCCATGTCGTAGGCCCAGTCGCCGAGATAAGCGAGCAGGCGCGCGTTGCGGACGACGACGTCGAACTCGTCGCCATGCAACACGAGGTATTTCTTGCCGTCGGCCGCCTCATGCATCATCCGCTCAGCAACCTCGATGCCGCCGAAATGGGTGCCCGGAAAATCGCGAAGGAATTCGTCGTGATTGCCCGGGATATAGATGACCCGCGTGCCCTTGCGCGCCTTACGCAGCAGCTTCTGGACCACATCGTTGCAATCCTGCGGCCAGTACCAGCTACGCTTCAACCGCCAGCCGTCGACGATATCGCCGACAAGAAAGATGGTATCCGCCTCGTGATGCTTGAGAAAATCCAGCAGGAAGTCCACCTTCGCGGCCTTAGAGCCGAGATGCACATCGGAAATGAAAAGCGTACGGAAGTGCCGCGTATCCATATTGTCCCTCACAAGCATCCTGCTCATGTCCCATCGTTCACCTGCCCTTCCAAAACCAGAGTCGTGTTTCAGGAAGATGACATGTCGGCGCTACGGTTGATTTTCCCGGTTTCCATCGAGCCTCGCCGCGGCCGCGGCAGATTTGCGCTGTTTTCGCATTTCGAACGGAAATTCCGACTGTTCCGCCACCCCGTTTGATGTATTGAAGGCAGTTCAAAGACAGCATGCGGCAGCCCGGAGGCGATGATGGATCATCAGGAAAAGTCCAAGACGGAAAAGAATCTGGCAGGTGGAAGTCTCGACGAGCAGGCGCTCTACTTCCATCGCTATCCGCGTCCGGGCAAGCTCGAAATCCAGGCCACCAAGCCGCTCGGCAACCAGCGCGACCTGGCACTCGCCTATTCTCCGGGCGTTGCAGCGCCCTGCCTGGCGATCCGCGACAATCCCGAGACGGCCGCCGACTATACGTCTCGCGCAAATCTCGTAGCGGTCATTTCCAACGGTACGGCCGTTCTCGGCCTCGGCAATATCGGCCCGTTGGCATCGAAGCCGGTCATGGAGGGCAAGGCCGTCCTCTTCAAGAAGTTCGCCAACATCGACGTCTTCGACATCGAGGTCGATGCATCGAGCGTCGAGCAGATGGTGTCGACCGTCGCCTCGCTTGAGCCGACCTTCGGCGGCATCAATCTCGAGGACATCAAGGCGCCGGAATGTTTCGAGATCGAGCGTCGGCTGCGTGAAACCATGAAGATCCCGGTCTTCCACGATGACCAGCATGGCACCGCCATCATCGTTGCCGCCGCCATCCTCAATGGTCTGGAACTGGCGGACAAGAAGATCGACGAGGTCAAGATCGTCGCCTCGGGTGCCGGTGCTGCCGCCCTTGCCTGCCTCAATCTCCTCGTCACGCTCGGCGCCAAGCGGGAAAACATCTGGGTCCATGACATCGAGGGCCTCGTCTACGAAGGCCGCACCGAATTGATGGACGAATGGAAGAGCGTCTACGCGCAGAAGAGCGACACACGCACGCTCGCCGAAAACATCGGCGGTGCCGACGTCTTTCTTGGACTTTCCGCCGCCGGCGTGCTGAAGCCGGAACTGCTGGCGCAGATGGCCGAAAACCCGCTGATCATGGCGCTCGCCAACCCGACGCCCGAGATCATGCCCGATCTCGCCCGCGCCGCGCGCCCCGATGCCATGATCTGCACCGGCCGCTCCGACTTCCCGAACCAGGTGAACAACGTTCTCTGCTTCCCCTATATTTTCCGCGGCGCGCTCGATTGCGGCGCAGTGACGATCAACGAAGAGATGAAAATGGCGGCCGTGCGCGCCATTGCAGCACTTGCGCGCGAGGAGCCTTCCGACGTCGCCGCACGCGCCTATTCGGGTGAAACGCCGGTCTTCGGCCCGAACTACCTGATTCCCTCGCCTTTCGACCCCCGCCTGATCCTGCGCATCGCCCCGGCCGTCGCGAAGGCAGCCGCCGAGAGCGGTGTCGCCCTGCGCCCGATCAGCGACTTCGACGCCTACCTCGACCAGCTCAACCGTTTCGTCTTCCGCTCCGGTTTCATCATGAAGCCGATCTTTGCCGCGGCGAAGAATGCCGAGCGCAAGCGGGTGATCTTCTCCGAAGGCGAGGACGAGCGGGTGTTGCGCGCCGCACAGGTCCTGCTGGAAGAAGGAATTGCCAAACCGATCCTGATCGGTCGCCCGCAAGTCATCGAGACTCGCCTAAAGCGCTACGGCCTACGCATTCGTCCATTGGCCGATTTCGATGTCATCAACCCGGAAGACGATCCACGCTTCCGCGAATATGTCGATCTCTACTTCTCGCTCGTTGGACGTCGCGGCGTCATTCCGGAGGCAGCGCGTACCATCGTTCGTACCAACACGACTGTCATCGGCGCCCTGGCCGTGAAGCGGGGTGAGGCAGATGCGCTCATCTGTGGGCTGGAAGGCCGCTACGAGAAACATCTGCGCGACGTTCGCCAGATCATCGGCAAGCGACACGACGTGTGCGACTTCTCGGCGCTCAGCCTGCTGATCTCGCAGCGCGGTGCCACCTTCTTCACCGACACCTACGTCACCTTTAATCCGACTGCGGAAGAGATTGCGGAGTCCACGGTTCTTGCCGCCGAGGAAATCAAGCGCTTCGGCATCACGCCGCGAGCTGCCCTCGTATCCCATTCGAATTTCGGTTCGCGTGAGTCCGAGAGCGCGACGAAGATGCGGGCCGCTCTCAAGCTCGTGCGTGAGGCGGCGCCGGATCTCGAAGTCGACGGCGAAATGCACGGCGAAAGCGCGATCTCCGACGCCCTGCGCAAGCGCGTCATGCCCGACACGACCCTGCACGACGAAGCGAACCTCCTGGTTTTCCCGAACCTCGATGCAGCCAACATCA
The DNA here is from genome assembly GCF_020166565.1 of Rhizobium sp. 3T7. NCBI lineage: Bacteria > Pseudomonadati > Pseudomonadota > Alphaproteobacteria > Hyphomicrobiales > Rhizobiaceae > Rhizobium > Rhizobium sp. 3T7. Next base: position 393,803 of record NZ_JAIQXS010000001.1, on the reverse strand, counting down.
CGCTCGGCGTCGTAAAGTCGATGATCGACGGGTTGCACGTCGGGCCGATCTTGCTCGGTGCAGCCCTGCCCGCGCACATTCTGGCGCCGTCCGTCACTTCCCGCGGCGTGGTCAACATGGCCGCCCTCGCTGTCGTGGAGGCTTCACAGCCGGCGTGATTTGCCGCAGATCGAGAAAATGCGGTAGGATTCCGACCGCAGCTCGTTAAGACAAACGAGCTAGCAATGAAGGCGCGGCGAAAAAGCCGCGCCAGACGACCCTGCTATTTGCTCATCGATGGGACGATGCCTTGAACCGCTGGATTCTGTCACTCATAGCCGCATTTACTTTGACCGGCCCGAGCTACGCCCAGATGCCGGCAATCTGTGGTGATCTGCGCGCCCGCCTTGCCGACCTGCCGCAGATCATCGGCAGCACGCCCGAGGTGCGCAAGTACGCCAGCGCTATCGCAGAACAGAACCTTGAGCTTCGCAAGGTGCGCAGCGATCTGCGCCAGAGCGGCTGCACGAGCGGCAGCATGGTGGTGATCGGCGACGACGACGGATACTGCGGGGAACTCGAGCGTGCAGAATCCAAGATGGTCGACAATATCCGCTATCTCCAGCAGCGTCGCGACGAGCTGCGCGGTCAAAGCGAGGATGTCCGCACGAGGAACGAACTTCTTGCCGCGCTCGATGACAATGGCTGCAACGAGGAACAATGGCCCGCCGACAGCGCCGAAGGATATGCGCCGCCACCAAGTATCGAAGATCAGGCGCTGCGAAGCGACACGTTCATTCCGTTGGGTGGTGATCCCAGCCGGCGCCGCGATGGTCTCCCGGGCATGTCGCCGCTCTCTCATCTGAACACCGTCTGCGTGCGAAGCTGTGACGGCGGCTTCTTTCCGTTGAGCTCGAACGCAACATCCCAGGACTTTGCCCGCGATGCCGACACCTGCTCGAAGATGTGTCCCGGCATCGACACCGAGCTCTTCTATCACGACGTCTCCAGCACCGAGACATCGCAGATGATCTCCGCGGCGACAGGCGCGCCCTACAGCGCCATGCCGAATGCCTTCGCCTACAAGAACCGCAAGCCCGGCGAAAAATCGTCCTGCAGCTGCGATCTCAACGCCTACTACGAGCGGATGCGAAAAAGCCAATCCATCAGCGAACCGCCGCAGGGGTCGATCACCACGATCGAAACCAAGAAGCCCGAGACCAAGAGCCCGACCGCCGCACTCGCGGTTCCGCAGCCACAGGTGCCTGACAGGCCTTACGACCCGGCAAACAAGGTCCGTCAGATCGGCCCGCAGTTCCTGGCGGGCGACCAAGGCACGATCGACCTCAAGAACCCGGCAAAGCCAGGTCCCCAACCGCAGCAATAGTAGCCGCCCAGTCTGCAGACTTGCCCCAACGATCCATAAACACAAGCTCCTCCAGCGGTAGGCGCTGGCGCCAACCTTTGACCGCCAGTTCCGGTTGGTCATAGAGCTGATCGACGTAGCCTAGGCACAGCCAGGCAACGATCTCCACCCGCTCGGGAACGCCGAGAATCCCCTTGATATCGGACTCGTGAAAGATGCTCACCCAGCCGACCCCGACACCTTCGGCGCGCGCTGCCAGCCACAAATTCTGCACGGCGCAGACCGTTGAGTAGGAGTCCATTCGCCGGTTGTGGGTTCGTCCGAGAACGACATCACCGCAGCGATCGGGATCACAGGTGACGCAAATGCTGAGCGGTGCGGCTCGGATGCCCTCCAGCTTCAGCGACCGGTAGAGCTGCTGTCGCTCCCCCTGAAACATCTCGCCGGCCTCGCGATTAGCGCGATCGAACGCCTGCCAAACCGCCTCCTTCATCCGCTGATCGCGCACCAGGATGAAGTTCCAGGGCTGCATGAATCCGACAGACGGCGCGTGGTGCGCAGCCGTCAAAAGCCTGCTGACGACGTCGTCGGGTATGGGATCCGGGAGAAACTCCGAACGCACGTCACGGCGCGTCGAAATCGCCCTGTAGACGGCGTCACGGTCCTCGGTCGAAAAGGCTGCAGCTCCCGACAGGGAGCTTGAATGGTCTGGTCGCATCGTCAATCCCCAACAACACAACCGCCCGCCGTCCACGCGGGTCAGTCTATGATGTCGGGCCGGTCTTCTGACTTGGCGTCATCCGACTGCCGCGCCTTCCCGGTACTGGACCAGTGGCGTGTTGCGGCAGTCGTCAGCCTTACAGCGTTGGGCACGTTTCGGTCTCTCACCGAATTCCCGATTCTCCCGCCTGAGACGGGCACCCGACGGACGGTCTATGCCGGCAAAAATCACGCGATGCAATCCCTCAAGAAGAGACCGGGTAGTAACGCACATAGGCGAACTCATCGCCCGACGGCGACCAGTTCGGCACGTTGATCGTTCCCTGCCCGCCGAAGAGATCGAAGAGTGTTGTCAGGTTGCCCCCATCCATGTCCATCAGCCGCAGCCGTACATTGAGATCGCGCGGGTGGTCGAAGACGTCGGGATCGTAGGAAAGGACCAGGACTTTATCGTTGTTGGGCGAAGGATGAGCAAACCAATTCCCATAATTGTCGCTGGTGATCTGCTCGAGGCCGGTCCCATCCGGGTGAATGCGCCAGATCTGCATGAGGCCTGTGCGGCTGGAATTGAAGTAGATCCATTGGCCGTCAGCGGAGTAGTCCGGCCCGTCATTGCGCCCCTCGCCGTGCGTCAATCGCTTTTCTTCGCCGCCATCCACGGAAATCGTGTAGATATCGAACAAGTCGTTGCGGATGCCGCAATAGGACAGTTGCGTCCCGTCGGGCGACCAGCCGTGCCAATAGGATGGCTGATTTTGCGTCACCAGACGCGGCGCGCCGCCTTCGGCGGGTAACACATAAATCGTCGACTTACCGAACTCAATCTTATCGGAAATGACGATCTGACGGCCATCAGGCGAAATGCCATGATCATTGTTGCAGGCCGTGGCAAAGCCGGTATCGACCTTTTCGACCTTGCCCGAACCGTCAAGCGCCAGACGGTACAGAAGACCGTCACCGTTCAGCAGAAGATAGCTACCATCGGGTGAAAAGTTCGGCGCCTCCACGAGTTGCGTGGTTTGCCAGACGACGCGCGCCTCGCGTGTCGTGATGTTGTAGATCTCGACGGAACTGCGCAATCTGAATCCTCCTGACATCGACCTCCGTCAGACCTACGACGGCCCGCCACGCAGCACAAGCAAATGCACCACGCCAGCTTCCACTGGACGTGTCTCTTGGGCGATCGGCGCCTTATCCACCACTCACAAATGCGGGAAACCTAACGGTTCATCTAGCATTCATGACGAGGATGTGACAGTTCGGTGAAGCTTTTATGACGTTGGAGTTTTCCGGTTGATCGCGTTGGTAATGAGGTCTGCAGCGGCAGCGCGCTTTGCGTCGCTTTCCACCGATTTCGGAGGAAGCGTCCGGTCGCCTGCTATACGCACAGCGCTCGGCGTCGCTCTTTGCGCCCTGCTTGCTCTCTTTGCTACGGCCGCGGTCGAGATAATTGCCCGCGATGGGCTGACCGACGTGCGCGAATTCCTGACATCGCCGGCGCGTCCCGGAATGACGACCGTTGTGATGTTGACTGTCCTGATGCTGTCGCTCGATGCCGCCTTGGGAAGACAATTCATTTCGGCGTTGATCGTTCTACCGCTGGTCTTCGTTCCCGCCATTGTCTCCAACCAGAAGCAGCATTACCTCACGGACCCCCTTTATCCATCCGACGTTCTTTTCGGGCGCCAGATCATGGAACTGCTTCCTGTCATGGTGCGCGACCGCCCCTGGACTGCTGTTGCGATGGTTGTCGGCATTGCCCTTTCCGCTGGCGCGATTGTCATCCTCTGGCGCTTCGCCTGGCGCAACTTCCCGAAACTCTCAAGGACCTCTCGCCTCCGCCACCTGTGCGTCGGCCTCCCCGTTATCGCGGCTTTCGGGTCATTAATGGACTATTCCCAGTATTCCTTCATCCGCGACCGCCTTCAGGTGGTTCCGATGATGTGGGACCAGAAGGAAAACTACCGCAGCAACGGCTTCATCCTCGCCTTCATCTTCAATATTCCGATGGCCGACGTTGCAGCACCGGCCGGCTTCGGTACGCAGGCGCTTGATGCTATCCCCGGCCGGAACTACGGCTATCTCAGCGGCCCACGAGAAAAGCCCGACGTGATCATGCTGATGAGTGAATCGTTCTGGGATCCGACCCGACTGAAGACGCTGAGCCTGTCGCCCGATCCCATGCCGACTATTCGCGCCGAGCAGTCTGGCCATGTATTCTCACCGGAGTTCGGCGGCATGACCGCCAACGTCGAATTCGAGGCGTTGACAGGCTTTTCCAATGCCTTCCTACCATATGGCAGCATCCCCTATCAGCAATACATTCGTCGCGATGTTCCCTCGCTCGCCACGTTCTTCCGCGGCGAGGGCTATGCGGCGCGCGCGCTGCATCCATTCAGCGGCTGGTTCTGGAACCGCAACGAAGTCTACAAGGACTTCGGTTTCGAGCAGTTCCGCTCTGAAGAAACCATGCCTGCGATGGAAAAGAGGGGTATCTTCGCTTCGGATGAGTCGCTCATGAAGGAGATCATGCGCGAGGCCGACGGTATTGATCGTCCGTTCTTCTTCTTTGGTGTCACCCTGCAGGGACATGGTCCCTACGAGCCGAACCGTTACGTACACAACACCGTCGACATCAAGGGCAACCTGAACGATGCGGACCGGGCCACGCTGGCCACCTACACGCAAGGGATCAAGGAAGCCGACGACAGCCTCAAGATGCTGATGAATTGGGCCGAGAAGCGCGATCGCGAGACGATCATCGTCCTCTGGGGCGATCACCTTCCGCCGCTCGGCAACGTCTATATGGCGACCGGCTACATGCCGGACCAGGTTGCCACGCGTAAGGCATCGGTCAGCGTCATGAAGCAGGAACACGAGACGCCGCTCGTCATCTGGTCCAACAAGAAAGGCAGCAAGAAGGACGTCGGCACGATCAGCCCATCGCTGCTGCCCTACCATCTCTTGAAGTTCGCAGGCTTCGAGCATCCCTACTACACGGGCTTTCTCGGCCGCGTGCGGAAGAAGTACAGCGTCATCGATCGCTACCAACTAATTGCGCGTGACAACACGCCGTCGCCCGATTGGGTCCTGAAGCCGAAGAACCTCGATCCTCTCGTACGGGACTATCGATATCTCCAGCACGACATCATGTTTGGCAAGGCTCAGACGCTCGGTCGCTTCTTCCCACAGCATGCCTGGCTGTATGCGCAAGGCACGTAAGAGAGCGGCACAAGCCCGCATTGCAATTTGAAAACATTACGGAATACTGGCGCCCGAGCGATCTAGCATTCGGAGTTAGCCATGCATAATCTATCGGACTTCATCCACCATCACTTCGACAAACCTGTTGACGAACTCGGTGAGATCGAGAAGCGCGTTCTCGCAAAAGCCCATGAGCGTAAGATAATCTCGACCGATATCAATGCGGCCTTGCAGGCGGAATCATCCACCGGACAGCGCCTGGCGGATTCGATTGCCCGCGTCGGCGGCTCATGGTCGTTCATTGTCGCCTTCTTCCTGTTCCTGGTCTTCTGGTGCGTCGTAAACACGGTCGTACTACTCACACGCGCCTTCGATCCCTATCCCTTTATCTTCCTCAATCTCGTGCTCTCGATGCTTGCCGCAATCCAGGCTCCCATCATCATGATGTCGCAGAACCGGCAAGCAGAGCGCGATCGCTTCGAAGCGGCGAAAGACTACGAAGTCAATCTCAAAGCTGAACTGGAAGTTCTTTCTCTACATCAGAAGATAGATATGCGCGTGCTCACCGAAATTGCAGCACTGCGCGAAGACATCGAGCGACTGAATCAGCGTCTGCCCAGTTGATGGAACGATCGGGGATCGCTTGAATTTAACTATACCGACCGATTAACGATCCGCTAGCCAAGTCTCGCATTGAAACACCATCACAAATGTAAGAGGAGCAATTGGAACCAATCCGACCGACCGTACGAGACGATGCTCACTGGCCGACTGCATACACGCGATGAAATTCTTCATCATCCCCTGTTTCTGTCGATCGAACGCCAGATAGCGCGCCATCTTATCGGCATTCACAAGCGCGCTCCTCGTCTTGCCCGCCTCGCCGCCTCGCATCAAAAGTGGCTGCTGACACAAACGCTGTTCGCCATGCATACCGGACGCGATCGAGGCAATCCCGTTTCAGGGCTCACGGCCGGTCGCATGATGCAGGTCGCCAAGGAATTTGACCTAGCCAGCAAAAATACCGCGGCCTCGTTTCTTGCCGAACTCATCGCCTACAAATTTCTACGGGATGCTCCTGATGAAACGCCCGATCGGCGCCTCCGTCGCCTCGAAACGACCGAACTCAGCGAGGAGGCCATGGCCTCCTGGTTCCAGGGGCATATGGCCTGCCTCGACCAACTCGATGGCGGCAATCGTGCAAACCTGACTGCAGACACCCCCCGGCTCTTTCATCTCGCGCAGCCGCGTGCTGCGCGTGCTCTCATCCAGGAGCCGATCTGGAAGGAGCCACGGAGCAGTATCGGCCACTTTCTTTGGTCCGATGTCGGCGGCCTCGTGCTGCACGATCTAATCAGTCGCCTCCCCGACGACGCGCGGGAACACGACCGCATTCTGCTCAAAGGCGTGAGCATCAGCGAAATCGCCAATGAATTCGGCATCTCCCTCACCAACCTGAAGCGGATGTTCAAGAAAGCCCAAACCGATAACCTGCTTGGCTGGGAAAGTCCCCGCAACCGCGGTGCATTGTGGCTCTCGCGCACATTCATCGAAGACTATTTCCACTGGCAGTCCGCGAAGTTCGCCGAATTGGACAGCGCCATCCACTGGGCGGCCGGCCAAATCCCCTAGCACACACCACCAATAGTCGCATAGCTGCCGATGCCAGATGGCGGTCTGGCCGCAGACGCTCGGCATCAAGACCGGCGAGGCCGACGTGCGTGCTACCTGACGCCTTCTGCCAACAATCAGTCCTTGCCCAATAAAAAAGCCCGGCATCAGCCGGGCTTTTACCGTCCATCTTGTCTGATCAGCCGTTGACGGCCATCCGCTTTTCGTCGCGGCCACCCTTCATGCGCTCGGCCAGCAGGAAGGCAAGCTCCAGCGCCTGATCGGCATTGAGACGCGGGTCGCAATGCGTGTGGTAGCGATCGTGCAGATCCTCAGCCGTCACCGCGCGGGCGCCGCCTGTGCATTCGGTCACATCCTTGCCGGTCATCTCAATGTGGATGCCGCCCGGATGCGAGCCCTCGGCGCGATGGATCTGGAAGAAGCTCTCGACTTCCGACAGGATCCTCTCGAACGGGCGGGTCTTGTAGTTGTTCAACGTGATCGTATTGCCGTGCATCGGATCGCAGGACCACACGACCTTGCGACCTTCCCGCTCGACTGCGCGGATGAGACGCGGTAGATGCTCGGCAACCTTATCGTGGCCGAAGCGGCAGATCAGCGTCAACCGGCCCGCTTCATTCTGCGGATTGAGGATGTCGATCAGGTTCAACAGATCGTCGGCCTGCAGCGACGGGCCGCACTTGAGGCCGATCGGGTTTTTGATGCCGCGGCAGTATTCGACATGCGCGTGATCGGCCTGACGCGTACGGTCGCCGATCCAGATCATGTGGCCTGACGTCGCGTACCAGTCGCCGGATGTAGAGTCGACGCGGGTCAATGCTTCCTCGTAGCCAAGCAGCAGCGCTTCGTGGCTGGTGAAGAAATCCGTCTCGCGCAGACTCGGATTGTTTTCCGAGGTGATGCCGATGGCCTTCATGAAGTCCATCGTTTCGCTGATGCGGCCGGCAAGCTTGCGGTAGCGCTCGCCCTGCGGGCTATCCTTGACGAAGCCCAGCATCCACTGATGCACATTCTCCAGGTTGGCATAGCCACCCATCGCGAAGGCGCGCAGCAGGTTCAGCGTGGCAGCCGACTGGCGATATGCCATGGCCTGACGCTCCGGGTTCGGGATGCGTGCTTCCTCAGTGAACTCGATGCCGTTGATGATGTCGCCGCGGTAGCTCGGCAGCGATACGCCGTCCTGCGTCTCAATGCCGGAAGAGCGCGGCTTGGCAAACTGGCCGGCGATGCGGCCAACCTTGACGACCGGCAGCTGCGCACCGAACGTCAGCACGACGGCCATCTGCAGGAAGGCACGGAAGAAATCGCGGATATTGTCTGCACCATGCTCGGCGAAGCTCTCGGCACAGTCCCCGCCTTGCAGGAGAAAACCGTTGCCTTCAGCAACGTTGGCGAGATGCTTCTTCAACCGGCGTGCTTCACCTGCAAAGACGAGCGGCGGATAGGATGCGAGCTGGGCTTCCGTTGCTGCCAGCGCCATCTGGTCCGGATAGTCCGGAACCTGCTGGATCGGTTTTTGCCGCCAACTGCTCGGAGTCCAATTCTGTGCCATCTCACTCACCTGTTTCCGCATCCGGTCCGTCCGGATGTTCCGTCCTAAAAATGTTGCGCGGCTTATAAACCTTTAGCGCCATCTTGCATAGCGGCGTTCCGCTCTTTGGCGTTACTGATTCAATCGACCAACAACAGGCGATATAAAGGAATTCCGCGGCGCGTTTTCAAACAATAGGCGCGCAATTTAACGGTCGAGAAACCAAGACAGTTTGTATCTAATTTAGGCTTATACCTTAGAAACACCCTCAATTTTGATGGCGCGTCATGATGACTCCCGCTTGAGCACCGATGGCATGGTGGAACCGTGGGATTGATTTCGTGCGCAGCTTGTATCGTTTCTGCACTGACCGTTCCGGCAATTTCGGTCTATTGACGGCTATTCTGATGGTGCCGCTCATCGGCTCCGCGGGCGTGGCCGTCGACTTCGCCCATGCGCTGAGCTTGCGCACGCAGCTCTACGCGGCCGCCGACGCCGCAGCGGTCGGCGCAATCGCGGCAAAGTCAGCCGCAACAACCGCCGCAATGAAGATGACAAGCGATGGCCCGATCTCGGTCGGAAAAGACGATGCGCGAAACATTTTCGTCGCGCAGATGCAGGGTGAACTGACGGCAAGCGATGTAGCCGTTGACGTTCAGGTGAGCCGCGCGTCCAACAAGCTCAACTCCTCTGTGACCTTCACCGCACAAGTCCCGACGTCGTTCATGCAGATCTTTGGCCGGCAAAGCGTAGAAATATCTGGCACCGCCACGGCCATGTTTCAGACGGCTTCCTTCATGGATTTCTACATCCTGCTCGACAACACGCCGTCGATGGGCGTCGGCGCGACACCGGCTGATGTCGCTATCATGGAACAGAAGACTCCGGATACCTGTGCCTTTGCCTGCCACATCGTGTCGGAAGCTGGTGTCGAGGACAAGAACAGCTATTACAATATCGCCCGCAACAATGGCGTCACCTTACGCGTCGACGTGGTTCGCCAAGCTACGCAAAAACTGACCGAAACGGCCAAAAACGAACGCCAGTCCGACAACCAGTTCAGAATGGGTGTCTACACGTTCGGCAAGAAGGCGGAAGACGCGACCCTGACCACAATTTCAGCGCCGATTACGGACCTCGACAAGGTCGCGACATACACGAACGCTGTCACTCTGATGTCGATCCCGAGACAAGGCTACAACAACGATCAGCAGACGAGCTTCGACAACTCGCTGACACAGATGAACAAGATCATTTCAACGCCGGGAGATGGCAGCACCGAGGCCCAGCCGCAGAAGATTCTGTTCTTCGTGTCCGACGGCGTCGGCGACAGCAAGAAGTCGAACTGCACGAAACCGAAGACCGGCGAGCGTTGCCAGGAGCCAATCGACATTTCCTTCTGCAAGTCGCTGAAGGATCGGGGCGTCAAGATCGCAGTACTCTACACTACCTACCTGCCGCTGCCGAAGAACAGCTGGTACAACACGTGGATCAAGCCTTTCCAAAGCGAAATCCCGACGAAGATGCAGAGCTGCGCTTCGCCCGGTCTCTATTTCGAAGTCACGCCTACACAGGGGATCACGGACGCCATGCAGGCGCTGTTCCTGAAGGTCATCCGCATGCCCCGCATCACCAGCTGATCGGCGTTAAACGCGAACGCCGTCCCGAATGCGATAGTTCGGCGCATACATTGTGACGAGCTCTTCGGCTGCCGTCGGATGCACCGCCATCGTCCGGTCGAAATCGTCCTTGGTGCAGCCGGCCTTCAAAGTGATGCCGAGGATCTGAGCCATTTCTCCGGCATCGTGGCCGAGGATGTGCGCACCGACGACCTTGCGACTGGAAGCGTCGACAATCAGCTTCATGATCATCTTCTCGCCCCGCCCCGACAGCGTTGCCTTCAGCGGCCGAAACTGCGCCCGATAGACCTCGAGCTCCTTGTAGCGCTTGCTCGCCTCTTCCTCGGTCAACCCGACGGTACCGATCTCTGGCTGCGAGAATACCGCCGTTGCGATCGTCTCGTGATCCGGCTTGGTCGGGTTATCCTTGTACTCGGTCTCGATGAAGCACATCGCCTCGTGGATCGCCACCGGCGTCAACTGTACCCTGTCGGTGACATCGCCGAGCGCGTAGATATTCGGGACGCTGGTGCGCGAATATTCGTCGACGACCACCGCCCCACGCTCGTCGGTCTTCACGCCGGCGGCTTCCAGGCCAAGGCCTTCCGTGTTGGGGATGCGCCCAAGCGCCAGCATGACGACGTCAGCCATCAGCGTGCCGTTCTTCAACGTCTCGACCGAAAGACGGCCGTTCTCTTTCGAAACCTTCTGCAGCGCGTCGTGGCAGAGAATGCGAATGCCCTTGGCGGCCATCGCCTCGTGCAGCCCCCTGCGAAGGTCCTGATCGAAGCGCGACAGGATCTCGGCGCCACGGTAGATCAGCGTCGTCTCGACGCCGAGGCCGTGGAAGATATTGGCAAATTCCACCGCGATGTAACCGCCGCCGGCGATCACGATCGACTTCGGCAGTTCTTCCAGATGGAAGGCCTCGTTCGACGAAATGCAGAGGTCATTCCCCGGCAAGGCCGCATGCGGGTTCGGCCGGCCACCGGTCGCGATCACGATCGTCTTGGCGGTCACCGTCTTGCCGGTGTTGATCAGTCGAACCGTGTGGGCATCGACCAGCTCGGCGCGCGTTTCCAGGATCTCGGCGTTGGCGCCCGCAAGCCCCTTCTTGTAGAGCCCTTCCAAGCGCGCGATCTCGTTGTCCTTGGCGGCAATCAGCTTCTTCCAATCGAACGAACTCTCGCCGACCGTCCAGCCGAAACCGGCGGCATCCTCAAAGTGCTCGTGGAACTGAGCCGCGTATACGAAAAGCTTCTTGGGCACGCAGCCACGGATCACGCATGTTCCGCCGTAGCGGTACTCCTCTGCAATCGCGACCTTCTTACCAAGCGAAGCTGCAACGCGGGCGCTTCGCACGCCGCCTGAGCCCCCGCCAATGACAAAGAGATCGTAATCGTAGGATGTCATGAAAAACTCCGGCTGGAATCGGCTGTGAGGTGAAGGTGATATAGTATCGACTGTCGCAAAAACAAAAGCCCGGACGATGCCGGGCTTTTTAACACTTATCGACGTCCGCTTACGGCTTCGGCTTTGCAGCCGGCGTCGCAGCCTTCGGCGCGGCCGTTGCGGCTGGGTTGGCCGGATCAGCTGCCGGTGGCGGCGCCTTGATGACCTTGCTAAGCTCGGTGCTCGTCTGCTTCTGCAGGTCGCGAGAAATTCCCTGCGCCCAGATGTCGGCAGCCTTGACCGTCTCGCGCGATGCGATCGGGCCATCCTTCAGCAGCTTCTTGCCAACCGGCGAGTTGTAGAACTCGGCGATCGCGTTGAGTTCCTCGACAGAGAATGCCTTGGCATAGGTCAACGCGGCTTCCTTTTCGAGGTCGGCGCGACGCGGAGCAAGGGCAAGGGCCTGCTTGTCGACCTCAGCGGTGATCGCGTCTTGGTAGTTCGGCGAATCCTGGATGAGATCGGCCTTCAGACGCTCGGCGAGACCCGGCAGGATGTTGTCGAACTGTGCGGTGGCGCCGATCGCATCGATGGCAGCGCGCGCCGCCTTCAGCTGCTCCGGAGAAGCCTCCTGCGCGTGTGCAGCAGAGCCGAATGCGACGCCCGAAAGAATAACGGTCGCAGCAGCAAAACGGCCAAGACCTGCAAATTTAATCATGAGTTTCAATGCTCCTGTTACCTGTTCGCCCGCAGCGTGCGTGCACCTGCTGGACCCGCAATGATCGCAAGTGCCGCTATATTGAGAAAAAGCCCGTGTTCAACGACTCCGGGTATTGAATTCAGCTCGTTGGAAAGCGCCTCTGCATCAGGAATGCGGCCAAAAGATGCATCGATGATGTAGTGGCCGCCGTCCGTCATGAAGTCTTCGCCACCTGATTGGCGCAGCGTCAGGCTGCCGCTCAACCCCAGTTTGGAGGCCTTCTTTTCGATTGCCATGCGTGTGGAGACCAACCCAAACGGATTTACCTCGATCGGCAGTGGAAATGCGCCGAGCGTCGCGACCAGTTTGCTTTCGTCGGCAATGACGATCATGCGCTGAGATGCCGCAGCAACGATCTTCTCGCGCAGTAGCGCACCACCACCACCCTTGATGAGCGTCAGGTCAGAATCGACCTCATCCGCGCCATCGATCGTCAGATCGAGTTCCGGCAGTTCATCGAGTGACTTCAGCGGCACGCCGAGCTCGACGCAAAGCCTTGCCGTGCGTTCGGACGTTGGCACTCCTTCGACCTTGAAACCGGCTGAAACCTTCTCCGCGAGCAGCCGAACGAACTCCTCGGCAGTGCTCCCGGTTCCGATTCCAAGTCGCATGCCGTATTCGACATGAGCGAGTGCGGCCTCAGCGGCCTTGATCTTCATTTCGCGGGCATCCATGCGCCGCTGACTCCGATTATTGCGTTGGATGTGCTGTTTACACGGCTCGCTTGCCAAACGAAAGCCAAAATAGCGTAATGATTTTCGAAAAGCCGTGGGCATCTGCAACTGGTCGTCTTTGCCGCGAAACGTTGCTTTTGCCGTCCTCATCACCTACTGCCTGATAACATCATTTCTGAAAGGCGGAATCCTTGACCCCTGCCCTCGTTGTATTCGATCTCGACGGAACACTGCTCGATACTCACTCCGATCTGGTCGAAAGCATAAACCATACGATTGCCGAGCTCGGCATGGCGCCAGTCAGCTATGACGACCTGACGCACCTGGTCGGATACGGTGCCAAGGTCATGATCGAGCGGGCTTGCAACCTTCGGGGGCACGCGTTGCAGCCTGAGCAACTCCCATCTCTACTCGACCGGTTCATCACTCACTATTCCAACAACATGCCTGGACACACGGCGCCCTACCCGGGCCTAGTCGACGCAATGGACCAACTGAAGAGCGCCGGCTGCAAGCTTGCCGTTTGCACCAACAAGCTCGAAGGTCTGGCGCGCAGCCTGATCGAGAAGCTTGAACTCACCCACTATTTCGACGCCATCACGGGCGGCGATACCTTCACGGTCAGAAAGCCAGACGCCCAGCATCTCCTCGGAACCATCGAGCGCGCCGGCGGCGAAGCCGGCAACACCGTCATGATCGGCGACAGCGCCAACGACATTCTCGTTGCCCGAAATGCCGGCGTGCCCTCGATCGCCGTGCCGTTCGGCTATTCTGACGTCCCCGTCGAGACACTTGGGCCGACCCGTGTGATCACACATTTCAAGGAGCTCACGCCTGCGCTCGTGGACGAGTTGATCGCGGATGCTGCGAGACCGACTGCCGCAGTAGGCTGACACAAACGAAGAAAGGCGGCTCAACGGCCGCCTTTCTCGTATCGTCCTCTCGGCGCGGTCAGATCTGCGCGCCACGGGCTTTCGTCGTGGCATCGAAGGCCTTTTGCACATAGGCGTCACGGCCGTACACATCGTCGAAATATTGCACGACGCCATCCTTGTTCGGCCAGGCCGTGAAGTAGGCCACGTAGACCGGTATCTTCTGCGGAACCTGCAAGGCGTGGTTCTTGCCGGTCGCGATTTCCTTGCCGATCTGGTCCACCGACGTGTTCAAGACAGCCGCTGCCATCGCACGCGGCTCAGCAAGACGGACGCAACCATGGCTGAGGGCCCGCATGTCGCGCTTGAAGAAGCTCTTCGAGGGCGTGTCATGCATGTAGATGGCGTGGGCGTTCGGGAACAGGATCTTGAGTTCGCCAAGCGCATTGTCGTCGCTCGGCGGCTGGCGCACGGAGACGTTGGTCGTCGACCCGTACCAGTCGACGCTGGACGACGCCACGGCGCGACCGCCAACGGTTACCTCATAACCCATCCGGTCCAGATAACTCGGATCCGAGCGCAGACGTGGCAGCATCTCGTTGATGATGATCGACTGCGGCACGCCCCAGAACGGGTTAAACTCGACTGTCTCGATCTGATCCTGGAAGAAAAAGGTCTGGTGCGACGGCTGACCAACGACGACCCGCATCGACAACTGTTCCTTGTTGTCGTTGTGGTAGTAAACCATGTAGGCAGGCTGGTTGATGAAGACGTAACGCGAGCCGAGATCGGCTGGCAACCAGCGCGCCTGCTCCATGGCGACGATCAACTTCTCGACCTTTGAAGCATTGCTGTCGCCGCCGATCATGATGCGAACCGTCGCTTGGCCGACGACGCCGTCCGGCTTCAGTCCATGTTCCTTTTGGAAACCTTCGACGAGCGCAACGATCTCCGGCGAATACTCGGTGCTACCCGCATATGCGGCAAGCGTTGCCGCATGCTCGGCCTTCAGCGCAGCCGAACCGTGCTTGTCGATCGCCTTCACGATGTTCGGGATTTCGGAAGAGTTGTCGCCGGGACGAAGCAACCCATTCAGGGCGATATCGATGCGGTCGTCACCTGCGTCTTCGGCCCTCAGCTTCGTCAATTCACTTTCGAGCGCAACAAACTGCGGACCATCCGGCGTGCGGCTTCTGAGATAAGCGGCGGTATCCGGGCTCATACGGGCGAGCTTGAGAACGGGGGCAAGGTTCACGTCCTTGCGCTTGAAATCATGATAGCCGGACAGCTTGTTCGGATCGACGCGGCCGCGAATGGTGTCCTGCACATACGCGAGCACCTTGGCAGAAAGCTCCAGCTCGAACTGCGTCAGGGCGCGGTCGCGGATTGCTGGATCCGGATTGGCCGGATCCTCAGTCGGCACCTGCAACGCGTAGTCAGCCGGGTCAAGACCAACCGACGCCGCATCCGCCAATACGGCCATCGCCGCCTTGGCGCGATTGTTGACATCTGTTCCGGTGAGCCAAACCAGCGGGTTCTTCACGTCGCCGTAATAGACCTCAACGGCCTTGGCAACTTCGACAGGGGCGCGCACCTTTGCCTCGATGAGGAAGCGGCGCTGGACCGATGGCATGGTCTCGGTCGCAGCCGACGCGTCGGCGACTGCTCCGGTGACGACAGGATCCGTGAATTTGCCGGTATCGACGAGGCGCATCGCATCGGGCTGGTAGGTATAGTAGCGCGGGCTCGATACCTTCGGCAGAGGTGCATCCGGCGCCGACTGAAGGAACGAGGGAATGGACGGCCTCGGATTGACAATCGTGCTCTGGGTCCGAGCGCGATCCCCGCGGATCATATCCATCAACGTGTAGGCATGCGCGGGCGCGACACCCATCGCAGCCATACCGCAGGAAAGCGCGAGTGCGGAAGCCGCACCTTTCAAAAGGAATGTCATGCTTTTATCCAGTCCCAGTGTCATGCTGTCTTAAAATCGCGGGCGAGACCCGCCTCAGAACTCGTTTCATCCGGCGCGAGCGTCACATGGCAGAAAGCAGGCGCCGCCGCCAGCCTCAGCCAACTCAACCTACAGTAACGCGACAAACTCTTCCGTTGATCCGCAGCTCACACAAAATTATGAAATTATTGGTTAATTTTTTACTTTATTTTCGGCTTCAGACACAGTGGCCAAAAAGCCGCTGAAAGATAAAAAATCAGCCGTGTCTAAAAGATCACTGATCCTAGCAAATAATATGAATTGCCCATTCATGTTTTCATTTCTGGACGGTTTTCTTCGGCCCGTTTCGGACCTATAAGACCGCATCTTTGAGAGGCACCGCGACAGAAAGGCATGGCCATGACCTCCACCCGCACCGAAACAGATACGTTCGGCCCGATCGAAGTGCAAAATGACCGATATTGGGGTGCGCAGGCGCAACGCTCGCTCGGCAATTTCAAGATCGGCTGGGAAAAGCAGCCACTTTCGATCGTCCGCGCCCTCGGCATCGTGAAGCAGGCAGCGGCCCGCGCAAACATGGCGCTCGGCCAGCTCGATCCTGCGATCGGCAACCCTATTGGGGATGCGGCACAGGAGGTTATCGACGGTAAGCTCAACGACCATTTCCCTCTGGTCGTCTGGCAGACGGGCTCCGGCACGCAGTCGAACATGAATGCCAACGAGGTGATCTCCAACCGTGCGATCGAATTGCTGGGCGGCGTGATGGGCTCGAAGAAGCCGGTGCATCCGAACGATCACGTCAATATGAGCCAGTCGTCGAATGATACTTTTCCGACGGCGATGCATATCGCCTGCGCAGAGCAGATCGTGCGCCACCTGTTGCCGAGCCTGAAGCACCTTCATGCCGCGCTCGACATGAAGGTCACCGAGTTCAGCCACATCATCAAGATCGGCCGCACGCATACGCAGGACGCAACGCCACTGACGCTTGGCCAGGAATTTTCCGGCTATGCGGCGCAGGTTGGCTCCGCGATCAAGCGCATTGAATTGACGCTCCCCGGTCTTTGTGAACTGGCCCAGGGCGGCACCGCGGTCGGGACGGGCCTCAACGCGCCGATCGGATTTGCTGAGAAGGTCGCCGACGAGATTGCCGAGATCACCGGCCTGCCCTTCGTCACCGCCCCGAACAAGTTCGAGGCGCTCGCCGCTCATGACTCGATGGTCTTCAGCCACGGCGCGATCAATGCGGCCGCCGCCGCTCTCTTCAAGATCGCCAACGACATCCGCCTCTTGGGCTCCGGCCCGCGCGCCGGCCTCGGCGAACTCGCCCTTCCCGAAAACGAGCCCGGCTCCTCCATCATGCCCGGCAAGGTCAACCCGACGCAGTGCGAGGCTCTCACCCAGGTTTGCATTCATATCTTCGGCAACAATGCTGCTTTGACCTTCGCCGACAGCCAGGGCCACTTCGAACTCAATGTCTACAATCCGATGATGGCCTACAATTTCCTCCAGTCGGTACAGCTGCTCGGTGACGCCGCCGTCTCCTTCACCGATAATTGCGTCGTCGGCATCGAGGCGCGCGAGGATAACATCAAGGCTGGCCTCGAGCGGTCGCTGATGCTGGTCACGGCGCTCGCCCCGAAGATTGGCTATGACAATGCTGCCAAGATCGCCAAGACTGCGCACAAGAACGGTACCACCCTGAAGGAAGAAGCGCTGGCAAGCGGCCTCGTCACCGTCGAGGAATATGACGCGATCGTCCGCCCCGAAACGATGATCGGCCCGAAGTAAATCCGCGGTCGAGCCTGATCGAAATAGCTGACACCGCCGCACTCACGGCGGTGTTTCCACAGGTTTCATGACCAAAACAGACAAGTTTTAGAATTATTGCAATTGCGAAGATGCCCGAATAGACCATCTGCGATTTCGGTCCGCATGAAAGGTCCTTCGATGGCTGACGATCTTTTCCCCCTCAGCGAAGACTCCACTCCATACCGCAAGATCAGCAGCGACTATGTCTCTGTCGACAGCTTCAAGGGACAGGACGTCCTGACCGTCGAGCCAGAGGGCATTCGCCTGCTTGCCGAAACAGCCTTCGCCGACATCAACCATCTCTTGCGGCCCGGCCACCTCAAGCAGCTCGCCTCGATCCTCGATGATCCGGAAGCAACCGACAACGACCGCTTCGTCGCCTACGATCTCTTGAAGAACGCCAACATCGCGGCCGGCGGTGTGCTGCCGATGTGCCAGGATACCGGCACGGCGATCATCATGGCCAAGAAGGGCCGCCGCGTCTGGACCGAAGGCGGGGACTATTCGGCCCTGGCCAAGGGCGTCATGGACGCCTACGAGAAGAAAAACCTGCGGTATTCACAGCTCGCGCCCATCAAGATGTTCGAAGAGAAGAACACCAAGAACAATCTCCCGGCGCAGATCGACATCTATGAGGAAGGCACCGATACCTATGATTTCCTGTTCGTCGCCAAGGGCGGCGGCTCTGCCAACAAGACCTTCCTTTACCAGGGTACGCCGTCGCTGTTGACGCATGACCGCATGATCGACTTCCTCAAGGAAAAGATCCTTACGCTAGGTACGGCAGCCTGTCCCCCCTACCATCTGGCAATCGTCATCGGTGGCACATCCGCCGAGATGAACCTTAAGACCGTCAAGCTCGCCTCGACACGCTATCTCGACGATCTGCCGACCGAAGGTTCGGAAAGCGGCCATGCGTTCCGCGATGTCGCGATGGAGAAGGAAATCCACAAGCTGACGCAGCAGATGGGCGTCGGCGCCCAGTTCGGCGGCAAATATTTCTGCCACGACGTGCGCGTCGTTCGCCTGCCGCGCCACGGCGCTTCGCTGCCGATCGGCCTTGGCGTCTCCTGTTCCGCCGACCGCCAGGCGAAGGGGAAGATCACCCGCGAGGGCATCTTCATCGAGCAGCTGGAGACGGATCCGTCGAAATATATGCCTGAGATAGACGAGTCGAAACTGTCGGAATCGATGGTCCGTATCGACCTCAACCAGCCGATGTCCGGCATTCTCGCCGAGCTCAGCAAGCATCCGGTCAAGACGCGTCTGTCGCTTACGGGAACGATTATCGTCGCACGCGACCTCGCCCACGCCAAGATCCGCGAGCGGCTGGAAAAGGGCGAAGGCATGCCCGACTACATGAAGAACCATCCAGTCTATTACGCCGGTCCGGCCAAGACCCCGGCAGGCTATGCCTCCGGCTCCTTCGGCCCGACCACAGCCGGTCGCATGGATTCTTATGTCGACCAGTTCCAGTCTTTCGGCGGCTCTATGGTGATGCTTGCCAAGGGCAACCGTTCCCGCGCTGTGCGCGAAGCCTGCAAGAAGCACGGCGGCTTCTACCTCGGCTCCATCGGCGGACCGGCCGCGCGGCTGGCTCAGGACTGCATCAAGAAGGTCGACGTGCTGGAATATCCGGAACTCGGGATGGAAGCCGTCTGGAAGATCGAGGTCGAAGACTTCCCGGCTTTTATCGTTACCGATGATAAGGGCAACGACTTCTTCCAGGAATTCAACCTCGGCTGACCCGACCTCAATGGATCGCCGCGGTTGCCCCATGGTCGACCGCGGCGTTATCGCTTTGGCTCTCGGAGCCCGCAGTACTGAATACCTCCTCTGCCGTCACACTAGCGCGGATGTCATTGCGGAAGACCCCATCGAAGAAGCCGTTCTGCTGAATCAGCGCCACAGACCCAGCGATAACGGCGGCGGCGAGTACGATGGGTGAAGTGTGACTGGACGTTTCCATGCTCTCTGGCCTTCCAGTGGAGCCCCGGGTTCCGCTGGGAAGGAACGTGCGCCTTTTCAGCGACGCACAACAGAGCTTCCAATCGACACCGACTGTCAACAATTTGGAGACGATCAAAAGCAACCAAAACGGCTTGCGGGATTTTAATTTCGCGTTATTCGCGCATAAGGCGCAACGGTCGTTACATCGACAAAAATTCTCAGATAAAATCAATGCGATAAGCAAATATGGAGAAGATCGGCCAAATCTCACATGTAATCATTGGTATATCCCCCCTTAATCATTTCCCAATATTTGTAAGCTAACAAATTAAAGACTGCATTTGACATTCAATTGAGGAGTAGTCGCATGACGACGGCCGCAGCGCCAACGAGGGCGCAGGTTCCTGACGTGGCAGGTCAGATCACGTTCGCCATGCGCTCCATGGGCGTTGCGCCAATCCCGCGCAATTACGAGCTCTTCTACGAAGCCTACATCGGCTCTAACCCGGCGCTGACGCGGGACCTGGCAGCCCTCGGCAGCCAGGCAACGCAGGAGGAATTGGACGCCCTCGGTGCGCAATATTTTGCGCACAGCCCCGCCCGCGTGTTTGATGACGCCCATGGCCGCATCGCCGCCGAGCTAGAGACGCTGCTGCGCGTCCTGCGCCAGGAGCAGATATCGCTGGAAAGCTACAACAAGCTGCTTGGCGAAACCTACAAGCGGATCAGTTCGAAGAACCACACAAGCGTAGAGCTTATCGAGAACGCGCTCACCCTGCTGACCGAGGCAACTGGCGACACAATGGCGCACGGCGAACGCACGGTCGAAAACGTCGTCCAGCGTTCACAGGAAATGGATCAGGTCCGCAAGGAACTCGACGAGTACAAGCGCATCGCCAACACCGATTCGTTGACGCGCCTGTCGAACCGTCGCGCCTTCGACGACCGCCTGTCGGCCGTCTTCAACAATCCGACCATGCGCCCAGTCACCGCGCTCGTGCTTGCCGACATCGACAACTTCAAGAAGATCAACGACACCTATGGTCATCCGGTCGGTGACAAGATCCTTGCGACCGTTGCCTCGGTCATCCGCGCCAACGTGCGCCGCGACGTTTTCGTCGCCCGCACCGGCGGCGAGGAATTCGCCCTGATCATTGAGGGCAACACTTCCGAGGAAGTGATGGGCACGGCCGAGCGCATCCGCCGTACGCTGGAAACGACCCCCTTCACGAACTCGCGCACGAGGATCAATTACGGACCTGTTACCGTGTCGGTCGGCGTCTGCATGGCA
The DNA here is from genome assembly GCF_020166565.1 of Rhizobium sp. 3T7. Classification (NCBI taxonomy): domain Bacteria; kingdom Pseudomonadati; phylum Pseudomonadota; class Alphaproteobacteria; order Hyphomicrobiales; family Rhizobiaceae; genus Rhizobium; species Rhizobium sp. 3T7. The sequence continues at coordinate 373,047 of NZ_JAIQXS010000001.1, read as the reverse complement.
TCCTACGCGGAGGACGCCGGCGAGCTTTACCATAAGGCCGATGTTGCGCTTTATGGCGCCAAGAATTCGGGCCGCAACTGCAGCGTCCTCTTTGAAGACGGCATGCAGAAAGACTTCACCAAAAGCTGGCTGATCTACAAGGGATAGGTCTTGGGCGACACTGCCCTGGCCTTCCCGGTCACAGTCGATTGTCCCGATCACTCGTCGCTAACGCAGGCAACAGCGATCGATGGCCTGCATGCGAGCCCGTTGGAAGACCTACTGAAGTTACCACATCGTCTTGGCCGCACGCTCCGGCCATTCGCGATCATAGGTCTCGTAGTCGAAATCCCCCGTCGCCGCCTTCAGCATCAGTCCCGGCGTCGGCAAGCTCTTTGGATCAACGAAGGTTTCCGGATTCCAAAGCTCGGAACGGATCAGCGCGCGGGCACACTGGAAATAGACCTCGTCGATTGTGATGACGATCACCGTCCGCGGGTACTTGCCGTCCATCACAAAGCTGGACACGACCGCTTCGTCGTTCGTCACAACGCCGCGCCCGTTGACGCGCATCGTGATATTCGAGCCGGGAATAAGAAACATCAGCGCCAGGCGTGGGTCGCGTACGATGTTAGAGAGCGAATCGACGCGGTTGTTGCCGCGCCAGTCAGGCAGATGCAGCGTTCTGTCATCAATGATGCGCACGACGCCGCCGATATCGCCTCGCGGCGAACAGTCGAGCCCCTCGGGTCCCACCGTCGCAAGCGCCACAAAAGGCGAGGCCTCGATCATCTCTCGGTATAGCGGCGTCAGGTAGTCCGTCACCTTGGCCACGGACGCCCGCGTCAGCCCGCCAGCATAGATGGCCGCGAGTTCTTCCAGGGTTTCGATGATTTTCATGATTGACCTGCCGCGTTGTTGTCGCAGCCTTTAGCTGCCTAACGTGACGCTACAATGACGTGCGCCGTGCGGAAAGGTCGAAAAGTGGAATGATCTCAGCATCTTTGCCGGAAGTAGCGCTGGCAAGAAAGTCTGTGATCGCCTCCAGAACGGGCGCCGCGCTGACAATCCGGCGATGGCCGAACCCATTCGCCCAGTGGAGCCTGACGTCATTGCTCGCCGCCGCGTAGCGGCGCGCATGCTTGGCGCCCACTTCCTTGTCGTCCTCCGCATGGACGACCAGCACCGGACGCCGGATCGCTCCGGCCGCCCTGCCCGCATCGAATTCCTCAAGTCTCCGGCCGGCGACACAACGTACCTCGTTCTCCAACGCTTGCTGCGCGGGCTTCGCAAGCCCGATCATCTTGCCGAAATCCTTGAAGAGCCAGTGCATCTCGCTCGGCGAGCCGATGAGCACCAGCCTTTCCGGCAGCACGGCGGCAGTCCCGGGCAGCATGCCAGACGCAGCCACCATCAGCGCAGCGCCACCGAAGGAATGGCCGAGTGTGGCGTCGAATGCACCGAAGCGACGTTCAGCCGCAGCGATCGCCTTCACCGCCATGCCCATATGGAGGGACCGCCCTGGCGCGCGTCCGTGTCCGGGAAAATCGACGACGATCACCTCGGCGCCGGTCGCCACCAGCGTCTCGACAAGGTCGGCCATGTATTCGCCGCTCGATCCCCAGCCGTGCGTCACGAGGTAACGCGGCCGGCGTCCCAGCGCACCGCCATTCAGCCGATACGCATGGGCCCGGCCGCCGCCGGCAAGGGGAAGCACGAATCGCTCTGCGCTGGCAAGCTTTGCCGCACCGGCTGCATGCGCCGCCTTCGCCTTCTCGCCCTTAGGTCTGCGCGACGGCGTCAGGCAGAACAGTCGAAACGCCGCCTTTCCAGCCATGCGCGGCGAAACCGACTGCAGCAGGGAAAATCCGAGGCGGGTGACCTTCAGCGTAAAGTTTGTCATAGTGGGAATCCAACAATGTTCAACACTGAACAATAAAGTACAACGATGAACAAAAATCAATCCCTACCCTGGGATCATCCCCGTTTTCGCAGCTGGATCGCCGTCGCCCGCGCCTGCCAGCTCATGCAGCAGTCACTCGGTCGCTCGCTATCTGAACTCGATATCAAGACCCCGCATCTCGATATTCTGATCAACCTCTACCGCTTTGAAGGCATCTCGCAGCAGGAATTAGCCCGCAAACTGCTGGTCGGCCGCTCGAACATGAGCATGCTGCTGCCGCAGATGGAAATGCGCGGGCTGATCGAACGGCGTGGCGATGCGAAGGACAAGCGTGTGCTGCGGCTCTTCCTGACTCAGGAAGGCCGCGAAGTCACGGAGAAGGCCATGGTCATTCAGACCGACCTTATCGAGCGCGTGCTGTCACCAGAACCGATCGAGCAATGCATGGCGATGGCCGATTCGATGGAGCGGATTATCCGCGTGCTGCAGCACGACCTTATCGACGAAGACTGACCCTAGTGCACGGTATGGCCAACCGAATGCCCCGCTAGGGACTTGTACTCCCAGGCGGCCACCACGATCAGTACCGCCGTCGCGAGCATACCGGCGAGGTAGACCTCGATGAACGGCGCAATGAAGGCGAGCAGGATCAGGAGGACAAGGCCGGCCAGATGCGAGAGCGGCAAGCGCCCGCTGGTCGCCCCCTTGAACCAGAGGTTGCCGGCGAGAAATAGCCCGGAGCCACCAAGCACCGAGGCCATGACGCCGAGATTGCCGGTCTCGTGCGGATGCGAGAACATGAACTCGACTGTGACGGCGTGAACGATGATGCCTGCCAGGATCGGGATATGGGCATAGGTAAAGGCCTGCCGCGCCAAGCTTCCCGGCGTTTCGTCGTGTTCGATCCGATGCGCCGCCCTCTCGTGGCCGAAGCGGAAATAGAGCCACCACATCGCCACCGTTCCGACAAATCCGGTCCCGAAGACGACTGCGGTCAACGGCGAAAACGGCATTTCCGAGAATGTCCGGCCCGAAACCAGCACCGCTTCGCCAAGGCAGATGATGACGAAGAGCGCGCAACGCTCGGCCATATGTGCCCCGGATACATCCCAGTCGGAAGCAGTGGACTTGCCGAGCCCCGGTACGGCAAAGCCGCTCGCCGGCCCCGCATACTCGATCGCAAGAGCGACCAGCCACGCAATCATCCGCGCTTCATGTTCCAGGAAGCCACCGGCGATCCAGAATATGCCGGAAACGATCAGCCAGGTACTGATGCGGAGAAAATTGCGGTAGTTGGAAGCGCTCGCCTCCTTGACGGCATATGTGGTGAAGAGCGAGCGACCGACCTGCATCAGCACGTAGGCGCCCGCAAAGAGCAGCCCCTTGTCGCCGAAAGCCTCGGGGATGGAGGCAGATAGAACAAGGCCGAGCAGCATCAGCACGACGAGCATGCCCCGAACGGGCATCTTGTCGGGATCGAGCCAGTTCGTCACCCAGGCCGTGAAGATCCAGACCCACCAGACCGCAAAGGTCATCAGGCCAGCCTCAAGAGCGCCGAGTGGAGTATAATGGGCCGCAAGCGCATGCGAGAGCTGCGAGATCGAGAAAACGAAGACGAGATCGAAAAACAGTTCAAGAAAGGTGACCCTGCTCCCGCCTGGACTGCCCTTCGCGCGCAGCCAGTTTCGTTTGTTCATTCCCGCCATGCTTCCCCCTGCGCAGTTGTCGTTCAGCGTGGTTTTTCTGAGGTGTCGCGGTTCATGCCCTTCTCGCGCAGCTCTTCTTCATAGGCAGCAAACAGCTCTTGGCCACGCTCGCCAAGTTCGCGCAGATAGGTCCAGGTAAAGATGCCGGTATCGTGCATATCGTCGAAACCGATGCGCACCGCATAATTGCCGGTCGGTGTCAGAGAGAGGATCGCGACATTGCGCTTGCCAGGCACCGTCACCCTCTGTCCCGGCCCGTGCCCCTGCACCTCCGCGGATGGAGAAAGCACACGCAGCATCTCGGCGGAAAGATCGAAGCTCTGCCCATCGTTGAACGTGACAACGAGGTGCTGCCGGTCTTTCGAAACTCTGAGTTCAGTCGGCCATATATCGCTCATGATCCCATTCCCCTTCAAAATCACGAGTAGGCAATGCAGCGTGGCGAGGCAAGTTCAATTTGCCGTGCCGAAGAAGCGTTTCCCTTGACGCGGCAATAACCTATACGCACATTAGTAGCATTGCGGAGGCATTCGTGAACAGCAACGTCGGAACGACAGGCAGCGCATCGCCACTGGTCGCAGAGGCAAAACCAATGGTCGACCCCTTCAAGCGGGCCGTGACCTATCTGCGTGTCTCCGTCACCGACCGCTGCGACTTCCGCTGCACCTACTGCATGGCCGAGCACATGACCTTCCTGCCGAAGCAGGAGCTTCTGACGCTCGAGGAACTGCACCGGCTCTGTTCCGCCTTCATCGCCAAGGGTGTGCGCAAGCTCAGGCTGACCGGCGGCGAGCCGCTGGTGCGCAAGAACATCATGTATCTGGTGCGCGAGCTCGGCAAAGAGATCGGCTCGGGCCTCGACGAACTGACACTGACCACCAACGGCTCGCAGCTCTCTCGTTTTGCCGACGAGCTCTACGATTGCGGCGTGCGCCGCATCAACGTCTCGCTCGATACGCTTGATGCGGACAAGTTCCGCCAGATCACCCGCTGGGGCGACTTCCACAAGGTGATGGAGGGCATCGAGGCGGCCCAGAAAGCCGGCCTCAAGGTCAAGCTCAATGCGGTGGCGCTGAAGGATTTTAACGACGTCGAAATGCCCGAAATGATCCGCTTCGCGCATGGCCGCGGCATGGATCTGACCGTCATCGAAACCATGCCGATGGGCGAGATCGAGGAAGACCGCACCGACCGCTACCTACCGCTGTCGAAGCTGCGCGCCGATCTCGAACGGCAGTTCACCTTCTCGGAGATCGGGTACCGCACCGGCGGCCCGGCCCGCTATGTCGAAGTCATGGAGACCGGCGGTCGGCTCGGCTTCATCACGCCGATGACGCATAATTTCTGCGAGAGCTGCAACCGCGTGCGGCTGACCTGCACCGGCACGCTCTACATGTGCCTTGGCCAGAACGACGCCGCCGATCTGCGCGCTGCCTTGCGCGCCACGCCAGACGATGGGCTGCTCTATGCGGCGATCGACGACGCGATCTTGCGCAAGCCGAAGGGCCATGACTTCATCATCGACCGCACCCACAATCGTCCCGCCGTTGCCCGCCACATGAGCGTCACCGGCGGGTGACGCTCACCGGATTCGTGCAGCTTACGTCCGGTTGATCGAAACCCCGCCATCCGCCAGCATGGACGTTCCTGTTACGAAGCTCGCCAGATCCGATCCCAGGAAAAGCGCTGCCGTGGCGATCTCCTCCGGCTGCGCCAGGCGCTTGAGCGCATGCAGCCCATGGATGAAGGCGACGAGCTCCTTATCGGGATTCTCGAAGTTGGCCGGATTCATCGCCGTATCGGTTCCGCCGGGCAACAGCGCGTTGACACGGATATTCTTCGGACCCAGCTCCGCCGCAAGCACCTGCACAAGACCGGTCAGTCCCGCCTTACTGGCCGCATAAGCACCCATGCCGGGCATCCCTGCCGTATGTCCAACGAACGTCGACGTGAAGACGATCGATCCGCCGCCGCGCGCGATCATCGCCGGTACCTGGTACCTCGCCGCCAGAAAGGCGCTGGTCAGATTAACCGCAAGCATCTCATTCCAGCCGTCGAGCGAGAGCTCGGCCACCGGTGCGGATTCGCCGGTGCTGCCGGCATTGTTGAAGGCGACATCAAGCCCGCCGAAGCGCTCCACCGCCACCTCGACCAGCCGCCTGTTCAAGGCCTCCTCGCGCACGTCGCCGGCGACCGCAACCGCCTCGCCGCCCGCATCCCCGATCTCTTCCACCAGCATCCCGAGTTTGGCCTCGCGTCGCGCCGCGACGACCAGCCGCGCGCCTTCCGCGGCGAAGAGCTTAGCCGCTGCCCGGCCGATGCCGGAACTCGCGCCTGTGATGATCGCAACCTTGCCATCCAGATATCTCATGTCGGAACCTCCACTTGTTGTTGGCGGTATTCCAAATTTCAGACATCGGGGCTGGCAGCCACCCGTTTCCCGCCGCGTTGGCGCACGCATGGTCTGCATTATTGTGCACTGCGCAATCGAATTATCTCGACTGTGTCTTCCGTTCGATTCCCATCTCGCCTGGCACCCTCTAAAAGGACGTGTACGAGAATCGGAATATCGACATGCCGCGGTCCCGCAATACCCAGGGCGCCATCTACATGAGTTCGGCCATGGCCGGATTTTCCTGCAGCGACGCACTTTCCAAGTCAGTCATTACCTACATGAATGCAGGCCAGATCATGTGCCTGCGCGGCCTCTTCACCAGCATCTTTGTCTATGTCATCGCGCGCTACATGGGTGCATTGCGGTCGTGGCGCATTGTGCTCAAGCCGATGGTCATCGTCCGCGTCATTTGCGAGATACTGGCAGCGGCCACTTACATTACGGCACTTGGCATGATGCCGATCGCGAACGCGTCCGCCATCCTGCAATCGCTGCCGCTGGTCGTGACCTTCGGTGCGGCGCTGTTTTTCTCGGAACCGGTCGGCTGGCGTCGCTGGTCGGCCATTCTTGTGGGACTGCTTGGCGTGCTGATCATAATTCGACCGGGACCGGACGGCTTTACGGCGGCGGCACTTCTCTGCGTCGGCAGCGTCCTCACCACGGCCGGCCGCGACCTAGCCACACGCGGCATCGGCTCCGAGATCCCTTCGCTGATGATCACCGTGGTCACCGCCGTCTCCGTCACGATCGTCGGCGCGTTGCTGACGCCGTTGCTTGGCGGATGGGAGCCAGTCAGCCTGACTTCGCTTTCGCATCTGCTGCTTGCCGCCATTCTCGTCCTGATCGGCTACCAGTCCGTCATCATGGCGATGCGAACGGGCGAGATCTCCTTCGTGGCGCCGTTCCGCTACACAAGCCTGATCTTCTCGACATTGCTGGGCTTCGTCTTCTTTGCGGAACTCCCCGATCTCTGGACACTCACCGGCGCTGCCGTCGTCATCGCGTCCGGCCTCTATACGTTCTATCGTGAGGCCAAACGCCATGTACCGCCGGTCGCCCAGGAGTCCGAGCCGAGAACACCTGTCTGAGGCAATCATGAACGATTTTTCGCTGGATAGATCCAATATACCAGGCGTCGTCCTGGCCGGGGGGCGCTCGTCGCGGATGGGCCGCGACAAAGCCTCCGTGCGGCTCAGCGGCCGCACTTTGCTGGAGCGTGTCGTCGAACAGCTTGAGCCGCAGGTGAGTACCCTTGCCGTCAACGCCGACGCGACGCCGGAAAATTGCCGCCACCGGTTCATTCCTGATATAGTTCCCGGCAAAGCGGGACCGATGGCTGGCATTCATGCCGCGATGGCCTATGGCGCGACGCTCGGAGGTGTTACGCACGTGGCAACGGTATCGGTCGACAGTCCATTCTTCCCCCGCGACTTGGTCGATTGGCTCGCCGCCGCTATCGATGCGCCCGAGAAGATTGCCATCGCCGCCTCGGAAGGCCGCAGCCACCCGGTGTTCGGCTTGTGGCCCGTCGATCTTGCCGATGATCTGAAAGCCTGGATCGCTACCGACGAGAAACGCCGTGTGCGAGACTTCCTCTTACGGCATGACGTTACGGAAGTTACCTTTCCGCTGCGCCCGACGCGGGCGAGCCTTCTCGATCCGTTTTTCAATGTCAACACGCCGGATGATCTCGCCGAGGCGGAACGCTGGCTGAAGGTGCTCGTCTGATGGAAAAACCGAAAATCTTTGGCATCGCAGGCTGGAAGAATTCGGGCAAGACCGGCCTGGCCGTCCGCCTCGTCGAGGAGTTTACCCGCCGCGGCTATAGCATTTCGACGATCAAGCACGCCCATCATGATTTCGATATCGACAAGGTCGGCGCCGACAGCTACCGCCACCGACAGGCCGGCGCACACGAAGTCACCATCGTTTCAGGTACACGCTACGCCATCATGCACGAATTGCGCGGTGCCCCCGAGCCGACATTCGAAGAAATCCTTGGCCGGATTGCACCTTGCGACCTCGTGCTGATCGAAGGCTACAAGCGCGAGCCGATCCCGAAGATCGAAGCCCGGCGGCTGGAAGCTGCCAGCCAGGAGCCTCTTGCATCGACGGATCCCTTCATCGCCGCCATCGCGGCCGATCACCCGATTGCCGAAGGCTTTCTGCCGGTATTCAATCTTGATGATACACAGGCGATCGCAGACTTCATTTCGGGGATGGTGGAACTGCCTGCAAAGTAGGAAAGCTGTTGCGAGGGAGCAATGACCTACTATGGCACCGAAAAACAGCAGCGACTGCAGCGCCAATCCGACGAGGCACAGGCGAGGATTGCGGCCACACCTGGTCTCGTGCAGGCAGGTCGGTTCTTCTCGGTCGACAATTTCGACCTCATTGACTGGGCTTTTGTCGATGAACGTCTCGCGAAGGACGGCGTCTTTGGCTTTCGCATGATGCCGACGACGCGCATCGAAGACATCCGTCAGAAGCTCGGATCGGACTACCGTGTTGACGTGTGGAACGTCTGTAGGCGGACCGCACGATGGCAGTCGCCGCTTGCACCCCAATCCGCGCTGCCGACCTACCCAATGGGCTAATGTGCCTCGGGCTTTCGGATCGGCACGAGGACAAGACGATTCGGCGTATACAGACCTGCATGACGGACAACGGTATCGCGCCGCTCTCCGCTTACATGCTCCTTGGCAAGATCGTGCCGGCCGTGACGGTCGCCCTCGCAGACGGAGATGGCAATATCGTCGCCACAGCTCACGCGAATATGCGGCATTGGCCTGGGTCGGCTTGATAACGGTAACGGCAGATCAGCGTGGAAAAGGGCTCGGCCGCCTTGTCAACGCTCTGGCGATCATGGCCGCATTCGAAACGCTGGGCGCAGATGAAGTGGTTGAGTTCGTTCGTGCCGACAACGCAGTTTCGCGCCGCATGATAGAATCCTGCGGCCTGCAACTCGATCCGACGATCCTTTGCGGCCTCGCAACCCCGGCCGTTGACGCCCGTTTTACGACCTAGTGTTAGAGCTTCGGTCATGCCCGCATGGGCCCACGGCGAAGACAGTATCCGCAATGAAAAAGCCGCCGGTCTTCCGGCGGCTTTCGATCAGTTCGGCCTCTCGGTTCAATTGCGCGAGGCGACTGGGCGTACGAGTGCCGTCACGCGACGGATGGTAACACGGCGGTTTTCCTGGTTCGGCCCCTGCGTGTTGACCTTGAGGTAACGCTCGCCGTAGCCCTGTGTTGCCAGGTTTTCAGGCGGGATGCCGTAGACGTCAGTCATGACGTTCGCCACCGACTCTGCGCGCTGGTCCGACAGGACGAGGTTGCTCTGGTCGGAGCCGACAGCGTCCGTGTGACCTTCGATCAGGAAGGTTTCCGACGGGTCCTTGCGCAGCACCTCGTTGATCGCATCGGCAACTTTGCGCAGACTGCGCGCCTGGCTCATCGGGATCTCGGCACTACCCGTCGCAAAGGTGATCGTATCGAGGTCGATACGACGAACCTTGTCGCGGATACGGGCCGAATACTTCACCTCATCCAACGAGTAGACACGCTCCACCGGCTCCACAGGTGGTTCGCGCAGGAAGTCGTAATAGTCGCGGTCGTCGTCGCTGCTCGTGTCCATGATGTAGTCATCAAGCGGAATGCGCAGGCGCATCGGCGGCAGATCGCGGCCCGGATCCTCGAAGTAGCCGCGGTCCGGATCTTCATAGAGATCGGGCGAATAGTAGAGCACGGACTCACGCCCGCGATTGTCGACGCGCGACCGCTGAATGATGTCGCCATAACGGTTACGGATCGTCACGATCTGATAGCCGTCACGGTCGATCGTCTCGCGGTAACGGTCCCGCGGCAGCTGCTCGTAGATCGGACGTTCGCCATCCCGCAGGAAGCGCCGGTCGTCATCACCGCGAATGATCGTCTGGTTGTTGATCTGGATGATCACGCGATTGTCGTCGCCGCGCTCGCCGAAACGTGCGCCTTCCGGCTGTTCGAACTGCGGACGCCTGTCGAGACGCCGGCCCTGTTCGCTGGTGACGGCTTCGATCCTGATCGGGGCGGCCTTGGCGCCTTCTGTTATGATCTGGGCGTCAGCATCGGATTTCGGAACGCGGAAATTCTGCTCCTGGCCACGCTGCCTGTCACGATCGCGACGGGACTGGATGCCACCGGAGCGGTCGGCGTCCTTGTCGCTATCGAGAACGGCGGCACCGTTCTCAACCGGCAGAACGACGGTCTCCGTGCTCTTGCTCGGATCCGCGGCAATTTCCTTGCGACGCTCGAGTTCCTTGGGCGTGATCTTCTCCGGTGCCGGGATAGCCTGCTCGGCCTGGCCCGTTGCCGGCTGATCGGTTGGTGCGCCGTTCGGCTGAGCCGGGATTTGTTCGCCCTGCTGGGCCGGAGCTTGCTCCCCCTGCTGAGGTGCGGGCACCTGCTCGCCTTGCTGCTGGGTCGGCTGTGTGCCACCAGGCTGGGCCTCTCTCGCAGGCTCCTGTGCGGGAACTGGCGGCTTTTCGGCTGTCGGAGCTTCCAGTGGCTTCGGAGCCTTTTCGGGCGCCGGCGATTCCTGTGGAACGGGTGTCTGTTCCGCTGTCGGCTTCTGCGTTTCCTGCTGCTGCGTTTCAGCGGCGGCCGGCTTCCTGCGGGGCTTTACCGGCTGTTCGGAACCTTCAGTCGCCTGCTGTTTGCCTCCCTTACCCTTGGGCTGCGACTGTTCACCCTGTGGCTGAGCCTGCTCCTGCCGCGGGGCGACCTGTTCTGTCTGGGGCTGCGGCGCGGCCTCCTGTTGCGATGGCTGTTTGTCGCGCTTATTTCGACGCGGCTTTTCCTGGTTGTCCGCGGGCTGCTGTTCCTGGGCCGGAGCTACCTGTTCCTGCGGAGCGGCGGGCTCTGCCTGCTCGGCAGCGGGCTGGCGCTTCTTGCGCGGCTTTTCGACGGGAGCTTCTTCCTGCTGCTGAGACTGCTGTTCGGCGGCAGGTTCTTGCTGGCGGCGCGGCTTCTCGGCCGGTGCTTCCTGTTGCTCGGGCTGCGCCTCGGCTGCCGGCTCAGGCTGCTTGCGGGGCTTTTCGGCAGGCGCTTGCTGCTGTTGCTGCGGCTGCTCGGCAGGGGCTTCCTGTTGTTGTGGCTGCTCCTGGGCCGCCGGCGCCTGTTGCTCGCCGCCACCATCGTGTTGTTTCCGCCGCTTCTTCAGAATCTCTTCGTCCGAAGGTGCCGCATCCTGCGCAACCTCGAAGCCGCCCGCGACTGCCTCCGACGCCGTGCGAACCTGCTCAACGCTGGCAACCGCGGCAAAAGAATGCACCGGGGGCATTACAAGCGACAGCGACAACAGCGGAAAGGCGGCACTGGCAAACAATCTGGATTTCATTCCCATAGGAGCTCCTCGTTGACTTTATGTTCTTGAGACGCAGTCGTGGCCACGTCCGATTTTGAGGCAATCACCCGCGGCGAGAACCGCGCGAGGACTGCATTTGTTCCACGAGTTTTAGGAACTGGACTATTAACCCGGTATGAATGTGGCAGTGCGGCATTGTTCATCTTCGCCATAGTTGACCCTTCGCCGCGCCCCTCCGATTCCAGTTGCAATTCCATTGAAAAAGGGTTGAGTATCGCGTCAAGGCAGTGCCCAGCACCGCCCTGCTCAGCCGCCGTCCAAAAGAAGAACACGAGCGGCAGCACCAACAGAGAGGACTAACATGCGTATCTCCACCCGTATTCTCGCCGCCGCTTCCGTCGCCGCGATGTCTCTTTTCGCAGGCGCCGCTATGGCTGATGGCGAGAAGTATGTCATCGGCACAGACTCGACCTATCCGCCCTTCGAATATGTTGATGCCAGCGGCCAGTTCCTGGGCTTCGACATGGACATCGCCCGCGCGCTCTGCGCCGAGATGAAGGCCGAATGCACCATCGTCAGCAGTGACTGGGATGGCATCATTCCCGCGCTGCAGGCCAAGAAGTTCGACATGATCATCTCGTCCATGTCGATCACGCCGGAGCGCTCGAAGCTCGTCGACTTTACCAACAAGTATTACAACACCCCGCCGGCAATCGCCGTACCGAAGGATTCGACCGTCACCGACGTTGCCGGCCTGAAGGGCAAGACGATCGGCGCGCAGACCTCCACCACCCACTCGAACTACGCTGAAAAGCACCTGCCCGATACCGAGCTGAAGCTCTACCCGACAGCAGACGAGTACAAGCTCGACATCGCGAACGGCCGCGTTGACGCCGTCATCGACGACATCGTCGTTCTGTCACAGTGGGTCAAGTCGGATGCCGGCGCATGCTGCAAGATCCTGACGCCGCTCCCGGTCGACAAGGAAATCAACGGCGTGGGTGCAGGCATTGCCGTGCGCAAGGGCGACGACGCACTGCGTGAAAAACTAAACACGGCGATCGCTGCGATCCGCACCAGCGGTGAATACAAGAAGATCCAGGACAAGTACTTCGACTTCGACGTTTACGGCGAATAAGAAAAGCTGTAGGTCGCCCATAAAGCTGATGGCGGAAGGCTTGCTCTTCCGCCATTTTTGTTTGACAAGAATGGAAAGATCAAAGCGGTACAAACCGCGAGGGGAAAACTGGCATGGGCGGATTATTTTCCGCGCTAGGCTCATTTTGGGCCTGGATTGGTTACATCTTCGATCCGCTTTGCGGACCCGCAGGACTCTTCACCTGGTTCGGTTCTTCGACGATCCTGGCCTGTGGCGACACTGGTTGGGGCGATGAGATCGCCGCCGGTCTGAAAGTCACCGTTGCGGTCGCTCTGGTTACCCTGCCAATTGGACTTATCATCGGCTTTCTCGTGGCGCTGGGCCAGCAATCGGAAGAGAAATCGGTCCGTCTTGCTGCCGGCATCTACACCACGATCTTCCGCGGCCTGCCTGAACTGCTGACGCTGTTCATCATCTATTACGGCATGCAGATTCTGATCCAGTCCATCCTCGCCTCCATGGGCTACGACGGCCGCATCGAAATCAACGCCTTCTTCGCCGGGATGATCGCCCTTTCGGTCGTATTCTCCGCCTATTGCTCGGAAGTGTTGTTGTCGGCGTTCCGCGCCATTCCGAAAGGCCAGTACGAAGCCGGCGACGCGCTGGGCTTTCATCGCGGCCGGACCCTGCTCCTGATCGTGCTGCCGCAACTGGTGCGCATCGCCCTTCCCGGCCTCGTGAACCTTTGGATGATCCTGCTCAAGGACACATCCTATGTCTCGATCATCGGCCTTGCCGATATCCTGCGCCAGACGGGTGTGGCTGTTAAGGTCACCAAGCAAGCGTTTCTGTTCTACGCGGTCGCCTGCGCTCTCTATCTCGGCCTTGCCGTCATTTCCTCCTTCGGCCTCAGCTACATCGAGCGGTGGGCCAGGCGGTCGGAGATCAGTCGATGAGTCACGCCCAGACCCTCATTCCGGCACAGCCGGCGCCGAAGCAAGCGCACAAGCCGATCACGGCCACACGCGTCACCGGCTACGCTGTCATCGCTCTCTGGATCGTGCTCGCCGCCGCGCTGATCGCAATGGTCGTCAGTGGCTGGGATCCAGAGAAGTTCATGCGCTATGGCCCTCGCTATTTGCATGGCCTGTACACGACGATTGCACTGGTAGTGATCTCAGTATTCTTCGGCGCGATCGTGTCGTTGCCGTTGGCCTTTGCCCGCATGTCCAAGAACAGGTTCATCAACGGCATCGCCTACTGCTACGTTTATGTGTTCCGCGGCACGCCCCTGCTAGCCCAGCTCTTCCTCATCTATTATGGCCTTGGCAGCTTCCGTCCGCAGCTGGAAACCGTCGGACTATGGTGGTTCTTCCGCGATGCCTGGTATTGCGGCCTGTTTGCAATGACCATCAATACGGCCGCCTATCAGGCTGAAATCCTACGTGGCGCCATCCAGAGCGTCGCGCGCGGCCAGCACGAAGCCGCAGCCTCGCTCGGCATCCACAAAGTCATCGCCTTCCGCAAGATTATCTTGCCGCAAGCTCTGATCGTCGCCTTGCGACCCTACGGCAATGAGATCATCCTGCTGATCAAGGGCTCGGCGGTCGTCGCCATCATCACCGTCCTCGACCTGATGGGTGAGACGCGTTACGCCTTCTCGCGCACCTTTGACTATCAGACCTACCTCTGGGCGGCGATCTTCTACCTCAGCATGGTCGAAGCATTGCGCCACCTCTGGGGCTGGATCGAGCGTCGCCTCACCCGCCACCTGAAACGCTGAGAACCTAGCAGCACTCACCAACGATAGCTGCTAACGATTTGAAATTATAAAACAAATCCATAAACCGCTGGCAATTCGTCAAGCTTCGGTTAAGCATGTGATGGTTCCATTTCCAAGATCGCTAATAGCGATCGTTTGGAACCAGAAGCGAGACGACGATGCACAAGGACATGGAAAGGCAGCTTCAGGGCTACGGCCTCACGACGGCTCAAATCATCTACCGGATGCCGGATCACCAAGCGATCCTTCAGACCTACATCTGGCAGGACTACGATCTTGCTCCAGACTTTCCCGAGATGCGCGGCTTCCTGAAATTTTGGCAGGAAAAGCTGGACGGGCCGTTGCACTCGGTGCGCTACATACACCGAAAACTCATCTCGGCCACCGAATGGCGCGCCCTGAGAGGCGAATTCATCCTAAACTGACTGCGTAGCAAACGCCGGTCAGACATGAGCCTCCCCCTGGACGAATTCGTCTTCGTCCATCTCGCGATGCAGTGTGCCGTACAGGATGCCCACATAGGCCAAGCTCACAATGCAAAGTACGGCCCAACCCGGGATCGGGCCAAGCGCCGCGTTGTCGATGACATAGCTCCATGAATGCGCCTGCGTCAGCGGATTTCCTTCGGTTTGGAGTTTGGGTGTCGTAATCTTCAGGCACCATGCGAGAAGCAGGATGAGGTACATCCAGCAATAATTTCTCCGCAGTCGGCGTTTCACCGCCCCGGGATAGCTCAACAGAAACTGCGGCTTGCGCAAACTCTTGGCGATGGCCCCGGCCCAATCGGGCCTGGCGTCACCATTCGGCGCAAGAACCTGCGCGAAATAGCCCCGCTCCAGCTTGCGTACACGGGAGCGATAAATGTCGAAGAAGCGGTAGCGGCGCGCTTCGATGAGCAACAATAGGGTTATCAGCATCATCCCGAAAAGCAGCACGCCATGGTGTGACGTGGGCGTTGACAGAGAGACTGAAAGCAGTGCCGCCGCGACTGTGATTGCCCAATTCGATGTTCGGTCGATGCGATCCCGCCAGCTTATCATGCGGCCGAGCTCGCCGCGATAATAATGGCTGAGCGTATTGGTGATCTCGCCTGGAGTGGCCGGGAGCGTCGGTCGCGGACTATCCATCTCCTTCTCAAAACTTGCCTTGCTGATTTCGGCGACCATGGCATTTCCTCCATTTTGTTCTTATCCATTAGGGGATGCTTATTCTGCGCCTCGGACGTCGCCATTGCAAAAGACATTCAGTCGCCTTAGACGCAGCTCTGGAATAAAAACGATGGTGAATTGCTATGGCCAAGAAGATCGACGAAGACGCACTCGCGGAAGCCTACGAACGGGCTCTTGCCCTTGAGAAGGCAGGTGATGTCGATGCAGCCGTGAAGGCCTATGAAGAGGTTCTTGCCATCGATCCCGACGATCATGGCGGTGCGGCCGTGAGGATCGCCTCCATGGGACGCGGTGAGACCCCGACCAAGGCGCCAGACGCCTATGTCGAGACCTTGTTCGATCAGCATGCCGAGGTCTTCGAGGACGTTCTGGTGGAACAGCTCGGCTACCACGTGCCGATGATGGTCCGCCAACGCCTGCAGGACCTGAACCTCGGTCCCTTCAAGCGTATGCTCGACCTCGGCTGCGGCACCGGCCTTACCGGCAGCGCGCTCGGCGATCTCTGCGAGGACATGACCGGCATCGATATCTCCGAAAACATGGTCGAGATCGCCCACGAGAAGGATCTCTACGAAACGCTCTTCGTCGCAGAAGTCGAAGACTTCCTCGATGACAATGACGAGGATCCATTCGACCTCATCACCGCAACGGACGTCCTGCCCTACCTCGGCGCACTGGAGCCGCTGTTCTTCGGCGCGGCAGAGAACCTCAATCCTGGTGGCCTCTTCATTTTCTCCTCGGAGGAACTGCCCGAGGCATCTGCGAAAGGCGAACCCTACATAGTCGGCCCCCACCAGCGCTTCCTGCATTCGGCGGCTTACATTCGCGAAAGGCTCGCGGCGACCGGATTCGAACAAGTCGAGATGAGGGAGATCAACGTCCGCATGCAGGAAGGTCATCCGAGCCCGGGCCATCTGGTGATCGCGCGCCTCGGCTGATGTCTGCAGCGAAAGAGTTCCGCGACGCATCAGTTGCAAACGCAATCAATGATTGCGTTGCGTTGCGTTGCTAGACGAATGACGTGGGATCTTGGCAATCGTTCGAAGCGGCTGGGCAACGGGCCAATACCTCCTCCGCCGATAGTTAACCAATGACGCAACTTTTCCATTGAACCCACATCGACGAGCTGATACTTAGCCAATCACGCAAGTTTTTAACAACGTGAAAGGCTGGCCGCATGTCGCTTTCCCTCCACAGTCACCCGCTTGCTTCCTTCTGCCACAAAGTCTTGATCGCGCTTTACGAGAACGCCACCCCCTTCGAGGCCGTTCATGTCGATCTCGGAAACGAGGCATCGAGGGCAGCGTTCCTCAGCATCTCGCCACTCGGGAAGATGCCAGTGCTGCGCGACGAGGCGCGCGACCGCACGATCCCCGAAACGACAATCATCATCGAGTATCTCGATCAGTACTATCCGGGCAGGACGGCCCTCATCCCAGACGATTTCGACAAAGCGCTCGAAGTCAGGCTGTGGGATCGTTTCTTCGACCTGCATGTGCAGGATCCGATGCAGCGAATCGTTGGCGAACGCCTGCGTGGCGACGGCGATCCAGCCCGTGTAGCCGAGGCTGAGACGGCGCTTCGCAAAGCCTACAGCATGATCGAGCGGCATCTCGGCGAATACCCATGGATTGCCGGGGACAGCTTCACCATGGCCGATTGTGCCGCAGCGCCTGCCCTCTTTTACTCCGAGACACTGGTTCCCTTCGTGGACCAACCGAAGCTGCAAGGCTACTATAACAGGCTTCTGACGCGCCCTTCCTTTGCGCGCGTCCTGGAAGAGGCGCGCCCCTACTTCAAGTTCTATCCCTACCGCGAACGCCTGGCTGCGCGCTTCCGGCCGGACGAAGCCGCCGAATGATGCACGAACCCGCCGCGCTCGATCAGATGTTCCACGCGCTGTCGGACCGCAGTCGGCGCGGCATGGTCGATCGCCTCGGCCAGGGGCCCGCCTCGGTATCGGAGCTCGCGGAACCTCTATCGATGGCGCTTCCGACCGTTATGAAGCACCTCGCGGTTCTGGAAAAAAGCGGCCTCGTCCACTCGGAAAAGAGCGGCCGTGTGCGCACCTACCGCCTGCAGAAAGATGCACTGGCGCAGATGGAGCACTGGCTTGCCGCGCGCAAGGCGAGCTGGAACAAAGCCTTTGACCGCCTGGACCAGTTCCTGGCAGACGACCAACCGGAGTGACGACCGAGATGATGAAATATTCCGCCATGCACGAAACCTTCTCGATCGAGCGAAAGATGCGCGCGCCGGTCTCACGCGTCTTTGCCGCTTGGGCCGATCCGGAAGCCAAGCGCCAGTGGTTTGCCTGCCACGACGAATGGGTGCCCCTCGAATACAGCCTCGACTTCCGTGTCGGCGGCCGGGAGCGGAACCGCGTCGCCGACAGCGACGGCGTTCCGCATGCCTATGAGGCGTGCTATCTCGATATCGTGCCGCAGGCCCGCATCATCTATGCCTATGACATGAGGCTCGCCGAGACGCGCATTTCGGCATCGCTGGCGACAGTTACATTCGAGGCGACTCCATCGGGAACAACCATGCTCTTCACCGATCAGGTCGTTTTCCTCGATGGCTACGCCGACGGCGGCTCACGGCGGCAAGGAACCGAGATTCTGGTCGATCGCATCCAGGCCCACGTCGAGCGAGACGGCAGCGCCGCACACTAAATATTGGACCGCTTTCATGCTATAGATTGGCGACTTAACAATCCCACGGCTGCAAGTGAGGCGGTATGGCTGCTGAGAAGCGATCTTCACAAGGTGGAACCGCACTAAAGCGTCGGCACAAATTCAATCCCAAGCGCGGCCCCAGACCACAAGTCCTGGCCAATGCCAACCGCACGGTTGCTTGGGCAGCTTCATTGGTCGTCGCTGCTTTTGTCGTGCTCGTCACCCTCAACGCATTGCTGTTCTAGCCGCCTCACGAAACTGTGCCCGCTGTTGCGGTTGCTTGGCTGTCTTCAGCCGGCCGGTTTACGCGCGCTGATGGCAAAGCGATGCTGGATTCCGCGCGACAGCGCCTTCAGATAATTCCAGTGCTTCGCCTGGCTCCTGTGGATTTCGCGCAGGTTCGCGTCGATCGTCATCCCTTCGAAGCCGGCGTCGCCGAGCATGCCTGCGACCAGATCCGCCCGTGCCCCTTCCGAAAAGTGAACGCGCGAAACGATGTCACTGTGATTTTTCATGAGCTCGGGCGGTGCATGCGGCGGATCGGCCTTGAGCAAGCCTGCCCTCTCCATGGTCCTCGCGAGTGCCTTCAGAACGCGTTCTACCCGGCTGACATTCACGAAATCCCCATCGACGATCAGGATCGTTCCGCCCGGTTTCAAAACACGCATCCATTCGGCGAAAGCCGCCTTCGGATCCACCAGCGTCCAGACCAGATGGCGCGTTATGATGACGTCGTAGGTCTCGTCGGGCTCCATCGTGTTCTCGACATCGGCCATTCTAAACGAAATCGAGCGCCCCCTCGCCTTTGCCTTGGCGCGCGCTCGCTCCAGCATCGGCTCGGCCCAATCAAGCCCCGTCACCTTGAACCCCAGATCGTCCATCAGATGGGAAATCACGCCGGTACCGCTGGCGAGGTCGAGCGCCAGCCTGCCGTCGCCCGGCCCCAGATGCTTCAGAATCAGGCGATGCCAGGCAAGGCGCTCTGGCTCGGAGAAAATCTCGTGCCCGGGAGACAGATCGAAGGTCGCCGCGCGTGCTGACCAGTAAGCCTTGATCTCTTCGCGAAGTCCATAATTGTGCCCGCCTGCAATTCCCGTTTCACTCATGCTGATGCCAATCGCCATTTCAGTTTGAAATCGTTCTAATAGATATAACTTGACTACTTAAGTCATAAAATAATAGACGACGAAAAGTTTTCCGCGGGGGTATACTTTTCGATGCGACTTACAGGCAAAACAGCAGCGCTTGCAATGGGCTTTCTCATCTCCGCGGTCCTGCCCGCCCTGGCCGACAAGATCACGATCAAGGACGTGACCGGCCGAAGCATCGAAGTGAACGCGCCCGTCAACCACATGATTCTTGGCGAGGGGCGGCAGATCTACTTCCTGGCTGCTCTCGACAAGGAGGCGCCTTTCGAGCACGTCGTCGGCTGGCGCGACGACCTGCCCAAGGCAGATCCCGAATCCTACCAGGCCTATCTGGCGAAGTATCCTGACATCGCCAAGTTTCCGACCTTTGGCGGCATGAAGGACGGCACCTTCGATGTCGAGCAGGCCGTGGCGCTCAAGCCCGACGTCATTTTGATGAACGTCGATGCCAAGACGGCAACCGAAGAAGCCGGCTATATCGAGAAGCTCGCCAAGGTCGGCATCCCGCTGGTCTACATAGATTTCCGCGAAAAGCCGATGGAAAACACCGAGCCCAGCATGCGCATCATGGGCCAGCTGATGGGCAAGGAGGCCGTTGCCGAGGACTTCATCAAGTTCCGTGCCGACAGCATCAAGCGCGTCACCGACGTCCTCGAAAAGAACACTCCGGCCAAGCCTGTCGTGTTCGTCGAGCGCGCCGGCGGCTACTCCGACGATTGCTGCATGTCCTTCGGTGACGAGAATTTCGGCAAGATGATCGAGATTTCAGGCGGAAAGAACATGGCCAAGGACATTATTCCGGGCACGTTCGGCACCGTCAATCCCGAGCAGATCATCGCCTCCAATCCAGACCAGATCATCATTACCGGCGGCAACTGGGACAAGTATGTTCCGGGCGGCGCCTGGGTCGGCGTTGGCTATGGCGCTAACCTCAAGGAAGCGCACCGCAAGCTCGAGGCCCTGACCAAGCGCCCTGCCTTCACCGACGTCAAGGCCGTCGAAGACAAGAACGTTCACGCCATCTGGCACCAGTTTTACAACAACCCCTACCAGTTCGTGGCAATCCAGGAGATCGCAAAGTGGCTGCATCCGGATCTCTTCGCCGATCTTGATCCCGAAGCGACGTTCAAGGAACTGCACGCGCGCTTCCTGCCGCTGGAATACAAGCCGGGTTACTTCGTTTCGTTGAAGGACGACCAGTAAGATGCGACCGGCGGGACCACCGAAGGTGCGCCGGCATAGCAAGACGGGGCCGCACGTATGCGGCTCCGTTATTTCTTTTTCAGATTGAGAGGTGTCCATGCGGCTCACGACACTCCGGCACATTACCGTCCTTGCGCTTGCGCTCCTGACCACGCCCGCCCTGTCTGCGGAAATCACCGATGTCACCGGTCGCACGGTCGAGATTGACCTGCCAGCCAAGCGCGTCATCGTTGGCGAGGCGCGTCAGATCCATGTGATTGCAGCGCTCAAGGGTGAGCAGACCTTCGATACTATCGTCGGCTGGCGCGACGACCTCATCAAGAAGGACCCTGATAGCTACAAGGCTTATGCCGAACGCTTCCCGCAGATCGAGAAGCTGCCGCGTTTCGGCTATGTGCCGCAGGGCGATTTCAGCCTCGAAACAGCGATCTCGCTCTCACCGGATGTGATTACGCTCAATCTCGAGGCGGAAAAGTCCGCGAAGGAGAGCGGATTCGAAGAGAAAGCGGCAGCCGCCGGCATCAAGGTGATCTACCTCGATTTTCGCATCGATCCCGACAGAAACAGCGAGACTTCCATGCGGATTTTAGGCCAGCTCTTCGGCGCGGAGGAGCGTGCAAAGGAGTTCATCGCCTATCGCCGCGCCGAGATTGCGCGCGTGACCGACAGGCTTGCGACCGTCAAGGATCTCAAGCGAGCGAACGTCTTCATCGAACGCGCGCCTGGCATTTCCGGCGAGAACACGTGCTGCCGCACCTTCGGCCCGGTCAATTTCGGCGCCATGGTCGAACAGGCGGGCGGCCACAACGTTGCCGCCGACGTTATCAAGACAACGTTCGGCGATCTCAATCCCGAACAACTTGTCGTTTCGGATCCGCAGCATGTCATCGTCACCGGATCGAACTGGGCAGCCGAGTCCGACATCAACCAGTTCGTGCCCGTCGGGCGCGGCGCCGATATGACGCTGGCCCGCGAGCGGCTGGCAAATCTCATGACCCGCACGCCCTTTCCGGAACTGAAAGCTGTTAAGGACGGCAACGTGCATGGCGTCTGGCACCAGTTCTATGGTGCGCCTTACGAGTTCTTCCCGATTCAGCAATTTGCCAAATGGTTTCAACCGGATCTCTTCGCTGATCTCGATCCCGAGGCCAACTTCGCAGAATTCCACAAGAGGTTCCTGCCGGTGACGTACCAGCCGGGATATTTCGTTTCTCTCGAAAAGGGCTCCAACTGATGGCCTCATTCAGTCAGGTCCGCGTTGAAGCGACAGGGCGCGAGCAATATCGCGCCCTTGCGTTTCGCCGTATCCTCATCCTCGTCGGGCTAACCGCAGCGCTCTGTTTCAGCATCTCGGCCGATATGGCGCTCGGGCCTGCCAACTATGCGCTTTCGGATGTGCTTTCGGCTCTCTTTGACCCTGCAGCGGCTGCCAACCAGCTTCGCGTTATCATCTGGGATATCCGCATGCCGATCGCCTTGATGGCGGTGACCGTCGGTGCTTCGCTTTCCGTGGCTGGTGCTCAGATGCAGACGATCCTTTCGAACCCGCTGGCTAGCCCCTTCACGCTCGGCATTTCCGCCGCCGCGAGCTTCGGCGCCGCCCTGGCGCTTGTCGGCGGCGTTGCGATCTTTCCGGGCGCGATCGAATACATGGTGCCGTTGAACGCATTCCTGATGGCGATGGCCGCTGCGCTCTTCATTCACTTCGCCTCGACGATGCGCGGCGTGAGCGTCGAAACGATCGTACTGCTCGGCATCGCCCTCGTCTTCACCTTCAATGCCGCGCTGTCGCTATTGGAATATCTCGCCTCTGAACAGGCCTTGGCCGCCGTCGTCTTCTGGACCATGGGCAGCCTGACCAAGGCGACTTGGGCAAAGGTCTATTTCACTGCTGCCGTGCTCGTCGTCACCGTGCCGCTCTTCATGCGGCAGGCCTGGGCGTTGACGGCCCTGCGGCTCGGCGACGACAAGGCGGCCAGCCTCGGCATCAACGTCCGCCAGCTCCGTCTACAAACCATGATGATCGTCAGTCTTCTGGCCGCCATCCCAGTGTCGTTCGTCGGCACCATAGGCTTCGTCGGGCTCGTCGGCCCGCATATCGCCCGCATGGTTGTTGGCGAGGATCAGCGCTTCTTCCTGCCGGGTTCGGTCATCTGCGGTGCTCTTCTCCTGTCGGTGACATCGGTCGTCAGCAAGATCCTGATCCCAGGTGCGATCCTGCCGATCGGCGTGATTACGGCGCTCGTCGGCGTACCGTTCTTCTTCGTTCTCATCTTCAGCAATAGGAGGCGCGCATGGTAGCCCTGGCTCTCGCAGATGTCGGGGCCTCCTACGGGCGCACGACCGTTCTATCGAACGTGAGCATCGACGACCTGAAAGGCGGCAGCGTCACGGCCATCATCGGCCCCAACGCGGCCGGCAAATCGACGCTGTTCAAGCGCATCGCGGCGCTGGTGAAAGGTCCGGGACTGGTCGAGCTTTCCGATACCGAACGTGGATCACGGACGATCTGCTACATGCCGCAAGATACAGGCGTCAATGCCGTCCTGACCGTCTACGAGTCGATCCTTCTGTCAGCCAAGCAAGGCAGCAGCTGGCGGGTTGCCGACGACGAGCTTGACGGCATCGATGAAATCCTGAAGGCCCTCCGTATCGAAAATCTGGCCTTCCGTGGTCTCGGCGAACTCTCCGGAGGCCAACGCCAACTCGTGTCTCTCGCGCAGGCGCTGGTACGCAGGCCCGAGGTCCTGCTGATGGACGAGCCGACCTCCGCGCTCGACCTCCACAGGCAGATCGAAGTGCTGAGCTTTATCGCCGACCTTGCCCGCCGCAACGGGATGATCGTGCTCATCGCGCTCCACGACCTCAATCATGCGCTGCGCTATTGCGAGAATACGATTGTCATCGCCAATGGAGCAATGGTGGCGAGCGGACCAACATCAGACGTCATCACCGACGCCATGCTTCGCGACATCTACAAGATCGACGCCCGCATCGAGCGCTGCTCGCAGGGCACGCCGATGGTGATCGTCGACGGCGCAATCTGAGATCGCCCGTCGCATATCATGACCGGCGCCGTTCAGTGGGCGGTTTCCGTCCCCAAGATCGCCGCCAGCAGCCGCCCTTCGAGCTCTGCCAGCGCAGGGTTGCCATGTCGGCGCGGGTGCGGGTAGGGAATCGCCAGATCAAGCTCGACGCGCCCCTCTTCCAGCACGATCACACGATCGGCGAGATGCACCGCCTCGCTGACGTCGTGCGTGACCAGAACTGCCGTAAAGCCTAGCTCCCGCCAGACGCGATTGAGCAGTTCCTGCATGCTGATCCGTGTCAACGCGTCGAGCGCGCCGAGCGGCTCGTCCAGTGCCAGCACGCCGGGCTTGCTGATGAGTGCCCGCGCCAGCGCCACGCGCTGCCGCTGCCCGCCTGAAAGACGCGCTGGCCATTCGTTCGCCTTTTCGGCAAGCTGCACCTCGCCGAGCACAGCCTGGGCCTCCCTGAGGGCAACGCGCTTATCGACCCCATCGCCAAGGCCGACTACTACGTTTTCGGCGACGCTCAGCCAAGGGAGCAGACGAGGCTCCTGAAACACGATCCTCGCGTTTGCTTCGGCATCAGCGCCATCGGCGTTCTCGAAATGCAGTTCGCCGCTCGTCGGCTCGTCGAGCCCCATCAGAATGCGCAACAGCGTACTCT
The DNA here is from genome assembly GCF_020166565.1 of Rhizobium sp. 3T7. NCBI lineage: Bacteria > Pseudomonadati > Pseudomonadota > Alphaproteobacteria > Hyphomicrobiales > Rhizobiaceae > Rhizobium > Rhizobium sp. 3T7. The sequence goes on along the minus strand of NZ_JAIQXS010000001.1, from coordinate 348,945 downwards.
TGCCGCAACCGCTCTTGCCGATGACCGCGACGAACTGCCCGGCAGGAATGTGGAGGTTGATTCCGCGCAGCACGCGATTGCTGCCGAAACTCTTCTCAAGTCCCTTCAGCGTGATCGCAGCAGCCCCACTGCCAGCCGGCGTCGCACGATCGGTCTCGTATTCGAGCTCATCCGCAGCCCCTTGAAAACGCTCATGCGCGATGATGGTCATGGCGCCTCTCCTACTTCTGGTAAACCGGGTTCCATTTGAGCGCCCGGCGCTCCAGCGCACGGGCAACGACATCGGCAAGCTTGCCGAGAATGGCGTAGATCACCAGCGCCAGCACGACGATGTCAGTCATCATGAACTCGCGGGCGTTGTTCGCCATGTGACCAATACCTGATGAGGCCGCGATTGATTCCGACACAATCAAGGTCAGCCACATGATGCCGAGCGCATAACGCAGCCCGACGAAGATCGACGGCAGCGCGCCAGGGAAGATCACCTTCCTGAATAGGGTCCAGCTTCCCATGCCATAGACGCGACCCATTTCGATCAGGTCACGATCGACGTTGCGAACGCCGTGATAGGTGTTGAGATAAATGGGAAACAGCACGCCGAGCGAAGTCAGGAACAACTTGGATTCCTCGCCAATCCCGAACCACAGGATGACCAGCGGGATCATGGCGAGATGGGGGATCGTGCGCAGCATCTGCAGCGTCGTATCCGTCAGTTGCTCCGAGATTTTCGAGACGCCGTTGGCGATCCCAAGGAGGAAACCGATCGAGCCCCCTACCAGCAGACCAGCAAAGGCGCGACCGGCACTGACGAGGATATCGTGCGGCAATTGTCCGGTGATGGTCGTCGACCAGAAGGCAATGGCCACGTCGGCGGGTGACGGCATGATGCGGGAGGAGATCCAGCCGGCCGACGAGGCCAGTTGCCAGGCGGCAATAATTGCCACCGGGACGAGGAAGGGCAACAGCTTATCCCGCCCCGGAAGCGACACACGGAGGCTTCCCTTGCGTTCAACGCGCTCGGTCAGCGTCCGCCCAATCAGCGTATCGAAAGTCGACATGAAGGTTTTTCCTCGCTTCTGCTTGCTTCACCCGAGCTTCCGGAGAGGCATGGTAAGTCGGTGCGTCGTCAATGAAGAAGCGCCGCCCGAGAGCGGACGGCGCCAATTGGCGGATCAGGAGCCGGAGACCACTTTCAGGTTTCCACCATGGCTGCCGCCGCCGAAAACCTGATGCTTGCCGAAATCGGTCTGGAAGCCGTGTCGCTGCTCTTGGCGCGTGATCCCGAGTTCGGGGAATAGCAGCTCGGCAACGCGGTATGCCTCCTCTAGGTGCGGGTATCCCGACCCAATAACGGTGTCGATGCCAACGTCCTGGTATTCGCGCAGACGCGCGGCAACGGTTTTCGGCGAGCCGACCAGCGCTGTTCCTGCCCCAGCGCGCACCAGTCCGACACCGGCCCACAGGTTCGGCGACACTTCCAGCTTGTCTCGCCGGCCGCCGTGCAATGCCGCCATGCGCTTCTGGCCGACGGAATCGGATTCGTTGACGAAACGCTCCTGCGCCTCGCGAATCGTCTCATCGTCGAGTTTCGAGATCAGGCGATCGGCAGCTGCCCATGCCTCCTCGTCCGTTTCGCGGACGATGAAATGCAGGCGAATGCCGAAGCTGACTTCGCGGCCCTTTTGCGCGGCAGCGGCACGCACCTTCTGAACCTTTTCGGCAACCTGCGCCGGTGGTTCGCCCCATGTCAGGTACTTGTCGACGCGGCCGACCGAAAAATCGATGCCGGCATCCGAGGAACCACCGAAGTAGAGCGGCGGCCGCGGATTCTGCACCGACGGGAAGCCCAGGCGCGCGTTCGTGGCCTTGATGTACTTGCCGTCATAGCTCGCGACACCCTTCTCCAGCAGCTCTTCGAAAACCGTGAAGAATTCATCGGCATGGGCATAGCGCTCGTCATGCGCGAGATGAATTCCGTCGCCGGCAAGCTCCGCCGGACTGCCGCCAACGACGATATTGAGCAACAGCCGTCCGTTCGAAATGCGGTCCAGCGTCGTCGTCAGGCGCGCGTAATATGCCGGCGATGCCGTGCCAGGACGAATTGCCACCAGAAACTGCAGCTTCTCGGTCTTTGCGGCGAGTGCGGCGGCTGTCACGAAGGACTCCTCGCAGGCAACGCCCGTGGGCAGAAGGACACCAGAGTAGCCCAAGCGATCGGCTGCCTGGGCGATTTGCGTGAGATAGCCGATCTCCGGAGCGCGCGTCTGTTCGTTCGAACCGAGATAGGCGCCGTCCCCCGAGGTCGGGATGAACCAGAGGAAATTGATGGGGTCGTGTTTGCCGGTCATGGATGTGATGCCTTCTAGTCAGAATGGAAATCAGCTTGCCTTGGCGCGCCAGATAATATCGCCGGTGTTCAGTTGCTTCGGGACGATGCCGAGCTTGTAGAACTCATCGGCCAGGCCCTGCTGGTAGGCCGCGGCCGCATCCGTGATGGCGGATACGCTGCCAAGATCGGCGCCAGCACGCGTCAGCGTCACGCGCGTTACCTCCTGCGGCACGCCGGTAATTTCGGAGAGCTCCTTGATTGTCTGATCGAGATTGCTCTGTGCAGACCGCCCGACCTGCTTAAGTTCATCAAGCACGTCGGTGATGACTTGCCCGTTTGCGTCGGTGAACTCGGCATTCGCGAGGAAGAAACTATAGGAGTCGACAATGCCCTCGGCCGTCGTCAGGACCCGCGTTTCAGGGTCGACTTCAGCAATCGCGAGATATGGGTCCCAAATCGACCAGGCGTCGATGCTGCCATTCTTGAAGGCAGCCGCCGCATCCGCCGGGCTGAGATCCACGCCCTCGATGTCCTCAGGCGCCAGGCCCGCCTTACGCAGGGCCTTGACCGCAACGTTATGGGCGCTCGAACCACGCTTGAAGGCAACCTTCTTACCCTTCAGATCTTCTAGCGCATGGATCGGCGAGTCCTTTCTGACAAGGATTGCCGAGCCTGCGGGACTGCCTCGATAGAGGCCCACATAATAGAGATGACCGCCAGCCGCCTGGGCGAAAAGCGGAGGCACGTCGCCGGTCGCACCGAAATCGAGCGCGCCCGCGCCGAGTGCCTCGAGCAGCGGCGGACCGGAGGTGAATTCCGACCAGCTGACGGTGATGCCTCGGTCGGAAAGCCGCTTTTCCAGCGCGCCGCGCCGCTTGGCCAAAGCGAGTACCCCGTTCTTCTGCCAACCGATGCGAAATTCGGTTGCTGCCGCACGCGCGCCCTTGATGCCGGGTAACAATGCCGTGGCCGCCGCGGCGCCGAAAAGCCCCAGTGTGTGACGTCGTGAAATCATGGTTGTTCCCTCTTTGGAAGCCGGCAGGTTTCACCGCTTCAAGTTTCGATATTCCAATTCTGATAAACTCTATAAAATCAATCGACATTTATATTTATGATCTTTCGGCCCTCACGGGATTATCCGGACCAGTAATCGCCGCTTTCGGGGAAAATTTTTCCACCTCAAGGTCACTTGCGTCCCACCCGACTTTCCGCGCGCCGTGCTTTCGGCTAATCCTCGTGCCCTGCGTTCACGAAAGGATAGGCACATGGCAAAAGTCGCATTCATCGGTCTCGGCGTGATGGGGTTTCCCATGGCGGGCCATCTCAAGGTGAAAGGCGGCCATGACGTCACAGTCTATAACCGGACCGCAGAAAAGGCGGCCGCCTGGGCAGAGAAATTCGGTGGCAAATCGGCGCCCACTCCCGCGGAAGCCGCCAAGGACGCGGATTTCGTCTTTACGTGCGTCGGTAATGACGATGATCTCCGCTCAGTGACAATGGGTGAGAATGGCGCTCTCGAGTCGATGAAGCCGGGTGCGATCCTGATCGACAACACCACCGCGAGCGCGGAAGTCGCCCGCGAGCTTTATGCCGCGGCGAAAGACAAGAGCTGTGGCTTTATTGACGCCCCGGTCTCCGGCGGGCAGGCAGGCGCGGAGAATGGCGTTCTGACGGTCATGTGCGGCGGTGACGAAGCCACGTTCGAGAAGGCGAAGCCGGTGATCGATGCCTACGCCCGCATGGTCGGCCTCATGGGACCGGCTGGCGCCGGTCAGTTGACCAAGATGATCAACCAGATCTGTATCGCCGGCCTCGTCCAGGGGCTCGCGGAAGGGATTCATTTCGGCAAGCGCGCCGGCCTCGACATCGAGAAGGTTGTCGAGGTTATCTCCAAGGGTGCCGCCGGCTCCTGGCAAATGGAGAACCGGCACAAGACGATGAACGCGGGCAAGTACGACTTCGGCTTTGCGATCGACTGGATGCGCAAGGATCTCGGGATCGTCCTGAGCGAAGCGCGCCGCAACGGCGCGAAGCTGCCGGTCACCGCCCTTGTCGACCAGTTCTACGGCGACGTGCAGGCTATGGGCGGCAACAGATGGGATACGTCCTCACTGTTGGCTCGATTGGAGAAATGATCGGTCCTTCCTCCAGCGCCGCAGAGCTGATTGCGCACCTGCAAACGTTGCGCTCGGAGGAAAACATCGCCGGGATGGCCAGTTTCGGTATTGTTACCGAAACGGCGCTCGGAATATCCAATCCAGATCTCCAAAAAATCGCCAGAGCGGTCAAGCGAAACCATGGTCGCGCCCTCGAGCTTTGGCAGAGCAACATCCGCGAAGCCCACCTGCTCGCTCTTTACACAGCGGAACCCAGGAAGCTGACATCAGACACTGCGCGAACCTGGGCCGATGATTTCAACTCGTGGGAAATCGTTGACTGCGCTGCGGACCTCTACGTGGAAGCTCGTCTCGAGGCGCTTGTCCCCGAATTCGCAGCCGATGATCGGGAGTTCGTCCGACGAACCGCCTTCGCGATGATTGCCGGCGCCGCCGTGCACCTGAAGACAGAGCCGGACGAGATGCTGTTGGCATGGCTTCCGCTCATAGAGGCACATGCTGGCGACCCGCGCAATTTCGTGCGCAAGGCGGTGAATTGGGCGCTGAGAAACATCGGCAAACGCAACCTCCACTGCCATGGTCCTGCGCTCAGGCTTGCGGAGAGCCTTGCCGCGTCGGACGACCGGACGGCTCGTTGGATCGGCAAGGACGCCGTCCGGGAACTGACCAGCGAGAAGGTCATTGCCAGGCTGGAGCGGACATCGGCAGCCCGGTGACCGCCGCATTCGTCTGTCAAAGAACAGCGGGCGGACGACCGCCGTCCACCCACTGTCCCTCCTGCCCAACTATTTCTGGATGCACGTGTCGACGGTATCCTTCGTGCACTCGTCGAGACCCGTAAAGACAGGGTCGTCAACCGGCTTGCCGGCGATCAGATCCATCATCACCGATGGGGCCTTGTAGCCCATTTCGAATGGCCGCTGCCCAACAAGTGCCGTCACGAGGCCCTCCTTGGCAATCGCGACTTCATCGCCGATCGTGTCGGCCGCACCGATCACGAACTCGTTCTTGGCGATCTTGTCGGCCATTGGCTTGAACAGATCGCGGTAGGGCTGCGGCGCGCCGAACAGCGGCCAGCCGCCCATGATACCGAAGGCATCGAGATCCGTGTTGGCCGCCAGAATGTCGGTCATGGCCTGAACGCCCTTAGCGCCGTCGTCGTTCGTGAAGACCGGGCAGCCGGCAACTTCCGTCCACCCGCCCTCGCCTTTCAGCGCGGTCAGGCCTTTCTGGCCCGTCAGGGTGTCACGCATCCCCTGGGCACGACGCAGAATGTTGTCGGCACCCGGGTTGCCTTCGATCGTGCAGATCTTGCCGCCCTTCGGCTTTGCCTTCTTGATGTACTCGCCGATGCGCGCACCCATCAGATAGTTATCGGTGCCGAGATAGGTCTTGCGCAGTGCTGAATCCTCTGCCGCGAGATCGGCGTCGAGCGTCATGACAGGCACCTTTGGGTTTGCCGTTTTCAGCGTCTGCGCGATCAGCTTGGCGTTCGACGGAGAAATGGCGATCGCCGCCGTTTCCGCCTTGCCCAGTACGTCCTGAACGATTTGCGCCTCGCCGGCTTCATCGGAAGTCGATGCGGGACCGGTGTAGAAGCATTCATATTCGGAGTCCGGATTTTCCTTGTTCCACTTCTGGCAACCCTGGTTGATCGCCTCGAAGAACGGGTTGTCGAGGCCCTTCACCACGATGACCAACTGTTTCTTGGCCGCCAGGGCCTGTCCGGCCGTCAGCGCCAGCACCGCGGCCGTAAGCAATAATGCCTTCCTCATAGCTTCTTCCTCCCATTGAAAAAATGGCGGACACCATCGCCCGCCACATGATCAACCCGGATACCAGACGATGCGAGGATCCTCCTCCGAACGCACATACCCCCAGGCCGAGTCGATAAGCATTTCCAGATCGTAGACGGGCCGCCATCCGAGCAGATATTTAGCCTTGCTGTTGTCCATCCAGTTCGAATGGAACTGGCTCGGTATGTCGACGGAGCCGAGGCCGCGTGTGCGCGCAAGGTGGGCGGCAACCTCGCCGTAGTCGACGGGTCGATCCATGCAAATGTTGAACAGTTGACCTCTCGCGCGTGGATTGTCGAGCGCGGCAAGGATCGCCGCAACAAGGTCGTCGACGTGAACGAAATTGCGCTTCAAGGGGAGGCCATCGGCATCACGCAACAGCGGAACCGTCTGCTCCCGGACATGGCGCGCGGCGTCGCCCGCCGGAACGAGCGTCTTCCAGTCCGGTCCGCCGAAAACATCATTACCGAACGACAATGTGAACTTGAAATCGTCCTTCTCCATGATCCATGGCGCCCGCAGACAGCAGCCATTGATGCCATACTGGATCTTGAACTGCTCCAGCATCACCTCTTCCAGTACCTTCGATAGCGCATAGCAACCGGGATAAGCCTGGTGTGGCGTAGCTTCGGTGATTGGCGCCTCATGGCGATAGAAAAAGTGGCCTATCCCCGCATCGCCGCCGATGAGAATGAATTGGCGCGCAGTAGCGCTTGTCCTGAAGCCCTCGAGAAGCCAGAAAAGTCCTTTGACGGTGACGTCCATGACGCCATCAGGCGTCTCCTTGCATGTCGCGAGATGCACGACATGCGTGACATCAGCAAGCGCACGCGTCACCACTTCGCGATCGCTGATCGAGCCGCGCACCGCCTCGACACGTTCGGTTTCTGGGCACAAGCGGTTATGACAAAGCGCGCGAATGCGCGCCTTCGAAAATCGCGGATCGTCGAGCAGCCCAGCGATGAAGTGCTGCCCGACCTTGCCCGTTGCACCGGTGACAAGGATCAGCATGCTCTCCTCCATCAACAGCTAATATACAGACACCTCCGCGCGTCAACGAAATTGTACTATAAAACGAATAATTGTAGCGGAGACCGTAAATTAGCAGCATCCGATTGACGGTCTCGCGCGGTTCTGGGTAAATGTCGAAAGCGCTCGCAGGGAGGAAACTGGCGGGTGAAATCGCGGCTGAAACACGGTCGCGGCTTTGGGAGGCTAGACAGCTGGTGGCAGTTCTCGAGCTCGCGAACATCTCGAAACATTTCGGAGCCATACAGGCGGTCAACGACGTGTCTTTTTCGCTGGAGGCGGGAGAGGTCGTTGGGTTGATGGGCGACAATGGCGCCGGCAAATCGACGCTCGTGAAAATGATTGCCGGCAATTTCCGTCCAAGCCACGGAACGATGCGGCTCGACGACGAAGACCTAATCCTGCATCGGCCGGTAGAAGCCCGGCAGCGGGGCATCGAGATCGTCCACCAGGACCTCGCGCTCTGCAACAATCTGACGGCGGCCGCCAACGTATTTCTAGGCCGCGAGATGCGCCGTGGTTTCGGGCCCTTACGCATTCTCGACTACAAAACAATGTACAAGCGCGCCGGCGAAATCTTCAACGAACTGAAATCCGAGACGCGGCCGCGAGATCTGGTCAAGCAGATGTCGGGCGGCCAGCGCCAGGCCGTCGCGATCGCCCGCACCATGTTGGCGGAAGCAAAGCTCGTGCTCATGGACGAGCCGACGGCCGCCATCTCCGTGCGCCAGGTTGCCGAGGTCCTTGCTCACATCCGTCAACTGCGTGATCGCGGCATCGCGGTCATTCTGATCAGCCACCGCATGCCTGATGTCTTCTCGGTTGCTGATCGCGTGATCGTCATGCGGCGCGGGCGCAAAGTTGCCGACAAACCGATAGCGGCGAGTTCGCCGGAGGAAGTCACTGGGCTCATAACAGGCGCAATCGAACAGGTGTGATTAGCGCACGGTACCACCTAATGTAAGCGAAGGTCGACCATGGCAATAACTCTCGATCAGACGATCGCGCAGAAGCAGCGCAACTGGCTCTCGTCCATTTTCGCGAGCCAGACCTTCTGGGTCCTCCTAGCCGTTATCGTCGCCTGCATTTTCCTCTCCTTCGCCACGAGCTCCTTCGCCACGCCCACCAACCTGTACAACATCACGCGCAACGTCACGTTTGTCGCGATTATTGCTCTCGGCATGACGCTGGTCATCGTCACCGGAGGCATCGACCTATCGGTTGGGTCGGTGCTTTGCCTCTGCAGTATGGTGCTGGCGGTTACCATGCATGCCGGCTACGGCATCGGAACGGGCATTGCCGCCTCGATCGGCACGGCGCTGGTGATCGGCGCATTCAACGGCATCCTGATCGCTTATCTCGGATTCCCGCCGTTCGTCGTCACGCTCGGCATGCTGTCCATTGCCCGCAGCCTCGCAATGGTGGCCTCGAACAACACCGTCGTCTTCCAGTTCGGCCCGGATCACGACAAGCTGCTGGCGCTCGGGGGCGGTGCATGGCTCGGCATCGCCAATCCTGTGCTTTACATGGCCGTGCTGGCGCTTCTGACCGGCTTCGTGCTGCGCTGGACGCGCTTTGGCCGCTACGTCTTCGCCATCGGTGGAAACGAACACGCCGCGACGCTGACCGGTGTGCCAGTCAGGAAGATCAAGGTCGCGGTCTATATGATCTCGGCTTTATCAGCCGGTGTTGCGGGCATCGTCCAGACCGGCTGGCTTGGTGCGGTAACCACAAACATCGGCGCGGGCATGGAATTGCAAGTGATTGCCGCAGCCGTGATCGGCGGCGCAAACCTCGCAGGCGGCGTCGGCACCGCCTTCGGCGCCATCGTTGGCGCCGCATTGATCGAGGTTATCCGCAACAGCCTTGGTCTCTTGGGGATCAACGCCTTCTGGCAAGGCACCTTCATCGGCGGCGCGATCGTGCTTGCGGTTCTGTTCGACCGGCTGAGGAACCTTCGCCAGAGCGAATAACAGATGGCCGCCGTCTGTTAGTCCTCGTTCGACTTGGCGTTGTCGAGGATCATGTAGTCAAGCGGCAGCTGCGTCGAATACTTGATCTGCTCCATGGCGAAGGCGGACGAAACATCGCGGATCTCGATCTTCGCGATCATCCGCTTGTAGAAGGCGTCATAGGCGGCAATGTCAGGCACGACCACGCGCAACAGATAATCCACGTCGCCACTCATGCGATAGAACTCGACCACTTCGGGGAAATCGGCAACGACTTCCGAAAAGCGCCGCAGCCACTCGATCGAGTGCGTTGCCGTGCGAATCGAGACAAAGACCGTGACCTTCGTGTTGACCTTTTCCGGATCGAGGATGGCGACGCGACGCTTGATCACGCCGTCCTCTTCCATCTTCTGGATGCGCCGCCAGCACGGTGTCGTTGAAAGCCCGACCTTCTTGGCGAGATCGGCAACGGCCAAGGTCGAATCTTCCTGCAAAAGGCGCAGGATCTTGCGGTCAAGACGGTCCATACAACAAAGCCCCTTCGAATTATTTTCTCTGTATAACGCGATTCCGGCAGTTTGAAAGAATTTTGTTTCAGCGCAGCAATGCGGTAACCCGCTCCCGCAGCACGGGCAGCAACTCTTCCTCGAACCACGGATTGCGCTTGATCCAGCCGGTGTTGTGCCAGCTCGGATGGGGCAGCGGCAAGATGCCAGGCAAGCGCGGACGCGCCAGCGTCGTCTGCCAGGCCCGCACCGTCTCGGTCATGTTCTCGCGACGCTCCATGGCCATGTGCCAGGCCTGCGCATATTGGCCGATTGCCAGCACAAGTTCGATCTGCGGCATTGTCGAGATCACCCGGCTCCGCCAATGCGGTGCACATTCCCGCCGCGGCGGCAGGTCGCTGCCCTTGGCGTCATAGCCGGGAAAACAGAAGCCCATCGGCACGATGGCGAAACAGTCACGATCGTAGAACGTCTCCCGATCGACCTGCAACCAGTCGCGCAGGCGATCGCCGGACGCATCGTTGAACGGAATGCCGCTCTCGTGAACCTTGAGGCCCGGTGCCTGCCCCGCGATCAGTATCCTCGCCTTCGACGATATCACTGCGACCGGCCGCGGCTCATGCGGCAAACGAGTGTCGGCCCCGCCAAGCGGCGCGTCCCGGCAGATACGACAGGCGGCGATCTCTCGCCGAAGAATATCGAGCGCCCGCTCCTCAGGAGCTTTTTTCTCGATCACCATCCGAGCAATCCCATGGTGCCGCGGGCATCTGGTCGCGGCGCATGGTCCCGTACGCTTCGAGGCATCTCGAACGTGCCCGCCCAGAGCCCGGCCTTCTCTGCCTTTGCCCACGCCTCCTCGTCACCATAGGCTCCATAGGATACCGCCATGCCCCGGCGAACCATATCGGCGTTTAAATCTACGCCGCCGGCATGACAGACCACTAGCAAGCGATCGAAACGGTCCCGCTCGGTTCCGCCACATTGCGTGTCGGTCGGCGCGACAAGAGCCTGCAGTGTCCGCTTCGCCTCCTGCCCGCAGGCCCATGCACTGCCTGCCCGTTCGCATGTCTGGCTGAGTTCGGGCGCATCGATGCCGTAAAGCCGCATCCGCTGCTTGCCGAGGTTCAGGCTATCGCCGTCAGCCGCACGAAACTGGCCGGAACGGACAGTTTCGGCGTGATCGTTCAGCTTGGCCGCAATCAGCCACAGGAATGCAAGCAGAGCCAGCGCGGTCACGCCGTCGCGCATCACTCGCAAACCGCGTGTCACGCTTTCGCCTCCTTAAAAAACAAATCCTTGGCAAAGATGGCTAACATCATCTTAAGAATTGCGGTCTAGGGTGTAGTCACCCGCGGATCAAGTTTCAACGTGCACAATGAGTACTGGCGTTAGCACATCGACCGATAAGAATATCGTCGACAAATCACGCAGTCACCGAAACAAGCCAGTGTCGAAGGCTGTTCGGCTGACGCGGGAGCGCCTCCAGTCGAGCCACGCGGCAAGTGGCGCATTCGATCGCGACGTGCTGGTGATGTACATAAATGCCGTCCTCCAGGGCGCATCGATCGTACCGCTCTTTGTAACGATCATCGCCGCTCTCGGCGTCTATTTCACGGAAAACACTCAAATCTTTCTGTGGGCGCTGCTGACGCTGACGGCCCATGCCACAAACGTGTTTCTCGCGCGCCGCGCCCGCGGGCAGGAAATCAATACGACGACGGCGCGCAAATGGCGCCGTGTTCTCTTGCTTGGGCAATTCATGGCTGGCTGCTGCTGGGCTGTGTTCGCCCTGCAGGATTGCACCACCTGCGAACCGTCGAGCTTCCTGCTCTACAAGGGCGCCACGCTGCTCATTGCGCTCTCTGTTACAGCAATGTCGAATTTCATGCTGACGCCGTCAGTGCTCATTACCTTCGCGCCGGTCGTCCTCGGACTGATCGCCAAGGCCGGCCTCTCCCGCGAAATCCTCGAGATCAGCCTGACGGCCATCTTCACCACGACGGTCATCCTCTTCAACTACATCAGCGACCGGCTCTTCCAGTCCAACCTGAAGATCCTCGCCTATCAGGCCGAGAAGGACGATCTGATCGCCGAGCTCGAAGTCGCCAAGTCGATGTCGGATGAGGCCCGCCGCCGGGCGGAGGAGGCCAACCTGGCAAAGTCCCGTTTCCTCGCCTCCATGTCACATGAACTGAGAACGCCGCTCAATGCCATCCTCGGTTTCTCGGAGGTCATGTCCGCGGAGGTGATGGGGCCGCTCAACAATCCGACTTACAAGGAATACACCAGCGACATCCACCGCTCCGGTGAACATCTGCTCAATCTCATCAACGAGATCCTCGATCTCTCACGCATCGAGGCCGGCAAGTACGAGCTAAGCGAGGAAGCGGTTTCGCTGCTGAATATTTCGGAAGACTGCATCGGCATGATACAGCTGCGGGCCCGCGGCAAGAACATCACCATCTCGCAGCAGTTCGAGCCTGAATTGCCAGCCGTTTGGGCTGACGAGAAGTCGCTGCGCCAAGTCATTCTCAACCTCCTTTCAAATGCCGTAAAGTTCACCCCGCAGGCGGGCGAAATCCACGTCAAGGTCGGCTGGACGGCGGGCGGCGGCCAATACATCTCCATCAAGGACAACGGTCCCGGGATTCCCGAAGAAGAGATCCCGGTAGTCCTCTCCGCCTTCGGCCAGGGCTCGATCGCGATCAAGAGCGCCGAACAGGGCACCGGCCTCGGCCTGCCGATCGTTCAGGCGATCCTTGCCAAGCACGACGGCCAGTTCATCCTTAAGTCGAAGCTGCGCGAAGGCACCGAAGTCATCGCCATCCTGCCGGCCAAGCGCGTGCTGCAGACCGTCCCGGCCGTCGAGGATGCCCCGGCGGTCTCACGCAAGCGCAGGAGCTTTGCGTAAGACGGGTTGTTTGACGATACGCCAGAATTCATCGCTTATCGCAAAATCCTCATCGAGGCTGTCGGCGATCGAAATTTCCGATGCCTTCGGGGTATATGCCATCGAAAGGTTATAAGCTGCAGCCGCAAGGTGTACTTGCGCAGTAGCAACAACCGATTACATCAGGAGGTTGAAACGGACGAGCTCATCCAAACAGCAGATGCTTCCCGATCGTGAACAACAGGAACACGCCGCATGCCGCGATCATGCAGACGACGGCAAACGATCCGAGATCCTTGGCGTGCTTGCCAACCATCGAGATCTCCGGCGAAATCCTGTCGATCACCTCCTCGATCGCCGTGTTCAGCGCTTCGACGGCGAAGAGGGCGAGAAACAGCACAATGGTGATGATCAGCTCTGAAAGCGTCGCGCCAACAGCCATCAAGAGGATCAGCGAAACCGCGAAGAACAGTAGTTCCTGCCGAAACGCAGCCTCCTTGATCAGCCGCCGGAAGCCGCCGATCGAATAGCCGGCGGCTGCCAGGAAGTGGCTGATGCCGGTGAGTTTTGTCACGGCAGGTTTCATCAAGTGCCCTCGTCGTCCATCGATGGCGGCCGTTGCCGCCACCAGTCAGAATTGCGAATACCGGTTCACGGTCCCCGCGGCAAGAACTCTGTCATCAACCTGTCACAAACCTGAAAGCTCAGTGCTTGTTGCTGACGCCGGCCTGCGAGAACGTTGCCATGCCGGAATGGCAGGCCGCTGCAGCCTTGACGATGCCGGCTGCCAGGGCCGCACCCGTGCCTTCGCCGAGCCGCATGCCGAGCGCCAGAAGCGGCGTCTTACCGAGCATCTCGATGGCCCGCAGGTGTCCCGGCTCGCCGGAGACATGGCCGATCAGGCAGTGATCGAGCGCCGAAGGATTGGCCGCCTGCAGGATCGCGCCAGCAGCGGTCGCCACGTAGCCGTCGATCAAAACCGGGATCTTCTCGACGCGCGCGGCAAGAATGGCGCCTGCCATCGCCGCAATCTCGCGGCCGCCAAGCCGGCGCATGATCTCCAGCGGATCGTCGAGATGATCGCTGTGCAGCGCGACCGCTTTTTCGACAGCCGCAATCTTGCGCTCCAGCATATCGCCTTCCGAGCCGGTTCCCGGACCGACCCAGTCGCGCGCGGTGCCGCCGTAAAGCGCATAGTTGATCGCCGCTGCGATCGTCGTGTTGCCGATCCCCATCTCGCCGATGCAGAGAAGATCCGTGCCGCCTGCGATCGCTTCCATACCGAAGGCCATCGTCGCTGCACAGTCACGTTCGGACAATGCGGGTTCCTCGGTAATGTCGCTCGTCGGATAGTCGAGCGCCAGATCGAAGACCTTCAGGCCGAGATCATAGGCGACGCAGATCTGGTTGATCGCCGCGCCGCCGGCCGCGAAATTCTCCACCATCTGCTGCGTCACAGTAGGCGGAAACGGCGTGATGCCCTGCTTCACCACGCCGTGGTTGCCCGCAAAGATCGCCACCAACGGCCGGTTCACCGCCGGTGCCTTGCCCGTCCAGGCGGCAAGCCAGAATGCGATTTCCTCGAGCCGCCCAAGTGCACCCGGCGGCTTCGTCAGCTGCGCATCGCGTTCGCGCGCGGCCGCGAGTGCCCTGGCGTCCGGCCCCGGCAGATCGCGCAGTAGTGCCCGGAAATCGTCGAATGGCAGGCCTGAAACGCTCATGAATGCGGTTTCCTTGTCTTGGTCGGTAGCTTGTCTTTTCGCTGCAAATCAGCTTCTTTCGTCGCCACTCTCTTAAAGGCAGGCGCGGAGGCGAACAACTCCAAAAGCGCTGCATATGGTCGCGGGGTCGGGCTGCACAATGAACATTGGAAAATACGCGACCGACGTCGCCCGCGCCGTTGCCTTCCTCAGCCACATTCCGATGCCGCCTTCAGCCTTCGCCGATTTCAACGGCAAGCTTGATAGAGCCTCCCGCGCCTTTCCGGTCGCGGGCATTGTCGTCGCACTCCTGCCTGCGCTTGTCTTCCTCGTGATGCTTTGCCTGCGCGCAGACCGGCTGATGTCGGCTTTCGCCGCGCTCGCCGTCCAGACGGCATTGACCGGCGCGCTTCACGAGGATGGCCTGGCCGACTGCGCCGACGGCCTCGGCGGCGGGCGTGACCGCGAGCATGCACTCACGATCATGAAGGACAGCCGCATCGGCACCTTTGGCGCAATCGCCTTGATCCTGTCGTTTGCGCTTCGAGCAGCGGCACTCGCCGCAGTCGCACGAGCAGCACCGCCGCTGGCCGCAGCACTCGCTATTCCGGCGATAGCCTGCATCAGCCGTGGCGCCCTCGTTTGGCACTGGCATCGGCTGCCATCGGCAAAACCCGATGGCGTGGCCGCCGCCGCAGGACGACCGAACGAAGGCGCGATGCACATGGCGCTGGTTACCGGCGGCCTTCTTGCTGCTCTGCTGCTCTGGCCGAGCCTCGATCTCCTCCCCCTCGTCTGCGCGCTTCTTGCCTGTGGCTTGTCGGTCATGGCCTTCACCGGGTACGTCCGTCACAAGCTCGCCGGCCATACGGGCGATACACTTGGCGCCGCCCAGCAGATTTCGGAAATCGCCGCCGTTTGCGCCCTTGCTATGGCTTTGTGAAACCTCGATATAGATGGCATGCAAACACCCTGCATCCATGTCTGCTCCATCGATCCGGCAACCGGCCTGTGCATGGGTTGCGGCCGTACGCTTCCCGAGATCGGCGGTTGGATGTCCTTCTCCGACGAGGAACGCCGGCAGCTGATGGCCGTATTGCCCGCGCGGCTTGCCGCAGGCCGACTGGCAATCCCGCCACAGCCGACGATGCAGGTGACAGCGGAGCAGCGTGCATGAACCGTCTGACGATCGTCCTTGCGGTGATTGGCCTGGGCCTCGCCGTCCTCATATTCAGCGACGACACGAGCCGGATCTTCGGCATGCGGACCGACGATTTCGGCCGCTTTGTCTATCTGCTTCCGATCGCGCTGATGCTGGCCGCCGGCTTTTGGGCGCGGCGCACCCGCGCGAGCGAGACTTTGCGCAACCTGGTGATCTGGCTCGTGCTGATCCTTGGTCTTGCGACCGTCTATCTCTACCGGCAGGAGGCGCTTGGCGTCGGCAACCGTCTGCTCGCCGGGCTCGTGCCGGGCCGCGCGGTGGTCGTGACAACCAGCGAGGGCGGCCAAGAGGTGATCCTTCACAAGCTGCTGAACGGACACTACGAAGCGTATGTTACGATCAACGGCCAGAGCATTTCGATGCTGGTCGACACCGGCGCCAGCATGATCGCGCTTTCCCGCGAGGACGCGGAGCGGGTGGGCATCATGCCCGACAATCTCGATTATTCAATGAGCGTCATGACGGCCAATGGTCGCGCCCGCGCAGCCCGTGTCACGCTCGCCGAGGTAGCAATCGGCCCGATCGTACGCCACAACGTTCCCGGCAGCGTCGCGCAGGAGGGCAAGCTCGACCAGAGCCTCCTCGGCATGAGCTTTTTGTCCACCCTCGGGTCTCTGCAGATCCAGACGGACGAGCTGCGGATGCGAGACTAGGGACGGCCCTGCACCTCGCGCCGGTCCCTGCTAGCTCCGCAGCCTGTATCCCGTCTTGAAGATCCAGCCGAGCGTCCCGAGGCAGATCGCCAGGAAGATCGAGATCATCCCGAGGCTCACCAGCGGATTGACGTCGGCGATGCCAAAGAAGCTCCAGCGGAAGCCACTGACGAGATAGAGCACCGGATTGAAGTGGCTCACCGCCTGCCAGAACGGCGGCAGCATGCTGATCGAATAGAAGCTGCCGCCAAGGAACGTCAGCGGTGGCACGACGAGCATGGGGATCAGGTTCAGCTGCTCGAAGTTGGTCGCCCATATGCCGATCATGAAACCGAACAGGCTGAACGTGATCGCCGTCAGCAGGAAGAACAGGACCATCATCACCGGATGCTCGATCCTCACATCCACGAATATATTCGCGGTTAGCAGGATGATAATACCGATCATCAACCCCTTTGTCGCCGCAGCCCCGACATAGCCGAGCAGGATCTCGCTCATGGCCACCGGCGCCGACAACACTTCGTAGATCGTCCCGGTGAACTTCGGAAAGTAGATGCCGAAGGAGCCATTGCTGATGCATTGGCCAAGCAGCGTCAACATGATCAGCCCAGGAGTGATGAACGCGCCGTAGGACACGCCCTCGACTTCCTGGATCCGCGAGCCGATCGCCGCGCCGAAAACGATGAAATAGAGCGAGGTCGAAATGACGGGTGAAACGACGCTCTGCAAGAGCGTCCGGCGTGTGCGCGCCATTTCGAAGAAGTAGATGGATTTGATGGCTTCGACGTTCATTTCGCTCCTCCCACGAGCGCCACGAAGATGTCTTCCAGCGAGCTCTGCTGCGTCGAAAGATCCTTGAAGTGAATATTGTGCTCGCCGAGCCGCGTCAGCAGCGTGGCGACGCTCTCCTGCTCGTTTTGAGCATCGAAATCGTAAATCAGGCGGCTGCCGTCTGCGGCGAGCGAAAGACCGTTGCCGGCGAAGCACTCCGGCAGCTCTTGCAGCGGCTCGTTCAATTCGAGAATGAGCTGCTTGCGGCCAAGCTTCGCCATCAGCGCCGTCTTGTCTTCCACCAGCAGGAGCTCACCGCCGTTGATGACGCCGACGCGATCGGCAATCTCTTCTGCTTCTTCGATGTAGTGCGTGGTCAGGATGATCGTGACTCCGGAGCGCCGCAGCTTTTCGACGACGTGCCACATGTCCTTGCGCAGCGTCACATCGACGCCCGCAGTGGGCTCGTCGAGGAAAAGGATTTCCGGCTCATGCGACAGCGCCTTGGCAATCAGCACCCGTCGCTTCATACCGCCGGACAGTTGCCGCAGCATGTTGTCTTTCTTGTCCCATAGCGAAAGATCGCGGAGCACCTTCTCGATATGGGCCGGATCGGGTCGCTTGCCATGCAGCCCGCGCGAGAAGCTGACGGTGTTCCACACCGTCTCGAACTGATCCGTGGTCAGCTCCTGGGGAACGAGCCCGATCATCGAGCGCGTCGCCCGGAAATCCTTGACGACGTCATGACCGTCAACGGTCACCATGCCGCCGCTGGGATTGGTAATGCCGCAGACAATCGAGATCATCGTCGTCTTGCCCGCCCCGTTCGGCCCGAGCAACGCCAGGATCTCGCCCCTCTCGACATCGAGGTCGATGCCCTTGAGCGCTTGAAATCCATTGGCATAGGTCTTGGTGAGATTTCGGATGGAAATGATCGGGGCCATAAAGGGCTCTTCTGACATCTGCGGCGGGAGTTGCTGGGGCGCTATATATCCGCTTTGAGTAGCTTTGACATCCCGGCACAGATGAACAGAGTATTCACTTGCGTGAAAACGCGCCTGAAAGAAAAAACATTCGCGCCTGTGGAAAACTCCAGAGCGGCAAGATGTCATCAGCCGGTGATATTCTTCAGCCATAAAGACGGCGAGGCAAGCAAGCGCTCTCCGTCCCGCCGCACCCCTTGCGGAGAGCCGCCTGAGCGATCTCGTTACGCTCCCTTTGCTTCCTCGACATGCAGTGAAGTGTATCCAGTCATCAAATGACCTGACCCGGCTGGGCGGAGCCGCCCGCGCCGCGTTCTCCTTGGGCCGGCCTTCGAGCCGGCCTTTCCTTTCAATCGCAGTAGACCCTGCCGCTCTGGCGTGCCCTGAGATCGAAGTGGAAATGGTTCCAATGCTCCGGATTGCTACCGGGTCCGAGCACTGTGTTGAAATATTTACAGCTGTCGCTGCGCACGGCCTGCAGCAGCCTGCCTTCGCGGAACGAGAACAGCCCCTTCTTGCGCACGTCGATCGCATGGCCGCTCTTCAGGACGAACTTCCCGACATCGATTGCGTTGCCGCGGGCATGCTCAGACATCGGATTGTAGCGCTGGCGGCTGTTGTTCATGCGGCGGCAGCTGTAACCACCGAGCGGCTGAATGGTCTTGATGCCGGACCAGTAGCGAAACCGAGCGGATGGCGCGAGCTCGTTCTTGACCCATTTGGCGAAGGCGAGCGTTACCTGGCAATTCAGCGTCACCGCCGGGCGGACGCCGATATTGCCGGACAACCCCTCCAGGGAGATCGGGTACGGCACCTGGCAGGCCGGCCCGTTCGAGATCGGCGGCTTCTCGGAATAGACGACGCCCATCCGCTTCAATTCACGGCGGCAGGCAAGCTCCGAGGCCGGCATCACGCTCGGATCTACGGGGGCGGCCGGTTCGCTCATCATTGGCGCGGTCGGGTTGTTCGGTCGCAGCATGGCGACCTCCTGCTCCTCGTTCTCCTCAGGCACGCGCGCTGGCGCAACCACCGGCCTTCCATCGTTCCACACAGGCGCGTTGCCCATCTGCGCCTGCGCTGTGGGCGCCGGGATCCGCACACGATTGAGCTGGGTCGGATTATCGGTACCGATGCCATCGACGACGGGCTGATCGGATTGGCCCTCGGCGATTTGCTGCTGTTGCTCCTCGGCGAGGCCGACCACAGGCTCGGCTCCAAGCTCGGCGTCCATATTGACGCCGCCCTCGGGCACGGTGAGCTGCTGCGTGCCGCCCCAGGTCGAAGGCTGATTGCGAAGAGAGCCGGCGGCGCCCTGCGCGCCCGCCATTGCCTCGTCGCTGTCGATCATCGGCAGCCGCCCGGAGTGTGCAGGTGCCTGACGCGTTTGCGATTGGCTCTGGGCGCGGTGTTGTCCCGTTCCGGCAAGATTGGGTGTGTTGAGGTAGTCGACGGATCCCGCAGCATCACTAACCGGGGCATTTGCTACCGGATAGGCTTGCTCAATCGGTGCCGTTTGCATCCGCGCCGCAGCGACGCGACGCGCAGGCGGAGAAATCGACCCTACCCGTGTGCCGTTGTCCACATCACCAGGCGGAATAAGGCCATCGGTCGAACACGTCACCAGAGCCGTCGAGAGCAGCACTGGCAGCCCGTATTGCCGAAGTATGGAAACAAACGCCATGCTCTCATCGCTTCCGAGGAACGGCAGGGATCTAAAACGTACGCCGAAATTTAATGAAGAACGGTGAACGAAAGCTTACCTGGATTGCTGCAGCCCGCGTCCTGAGCCCGATATAAAGCCGGAACAGCACACGCAGGTCCAAGGGAAAAACGCTTGCCCGGACGCGCAGATGTTCCGGTTTGGGCATCGTTTCGTTCGACAACGCAACTTGCTGCACAATGCACAGAACGAAATCTTAAGTCATTCCAACGATTGTAGGATTTGGATCGTCAACCGTTGGGTCGGGCATGAAGCTCCTCGCTACTTTCGCCAAAATCGCGGCTCGCCTGGCACCATTCCCGCGTGGCAGCCAGGCTGTGGTAGAAGCGCTCCAAAGTGCCGTCGCAGAAAAAGAACAGCAGCTCGAACAGCAGGCGATTGCCCTCGCCCACAGCCGCAAGATATTCGATCGCTCATCGGAAGCCGCACGGATCGGTGTGTGGGAATGCAGCCTGCCGGACAACCGCCTTGTCTGGACCAAGATGGTCTATGATCTCTTCGACGTGCCATACGAGGTCGATCTCGATCGCGCGGAGATCTTGAAATGCTATTCCAAGGATTCGCTGGCTGAACTTGTGCGGCTGCGCAGTCACGCGATTGAGGAGCGAAGCGGCTTTACGCTCGATGCCGAGATCGTGACGCCGAAGGGCAATACCCGTTGGATCCGTATCACGGCCACCGTCGAATGTGAGGGCGATGTCCCTGTCCGCATCTTCGGCATGAAACTCGACATCACGGCCGAAAAGATGATGTTCGACCAGATTCGCTATCTCGCGGAATTCGACATCCTGACCGGCCTACCGAACCGCGCGCAGTTTCAGTCTGCCCTGCAGCGTCTAGCCCAGCACGCTGTCGGCGAAACCGCCGCAGCCCTGCTTCTCATTGATCTCGACGGCTTCAAGGGCATCAACGACACCTTCGGCCACCAGGCTGGCGACGAGTGCCTCAAGGAAACGGCCAAGCGGCTGCTGGCAGCGTGCAAGGGAACGGACCTCGTGGCCCGCATTGGCGGCGACGAGTTTGCTGTCCTTGCCAGCGGCTGCGACACCGCCGAAAGCGTCGCCAAGCTTGCTGAGACCGTCGTCCACTGCCTCAACCGCTCGGTCGAACGGGACGGGTCCAGAATGCATGTCGGTGCGTCCGTGGGCGTCGCCTTCTTCGATCCATCAATGAACTCCGACATCTTCGTTTGTGCCGACTCCGCGCTCTACAAGGCCAAGACTGACGGCAAGAACCGCTTCCAGATCCACGGGGCTCCCGCCGGTATCGACAATCCAAAAATGGACGC
Source organism: Rhizobium sp. 3T7 (assembly GCF_020166565.1). Taxonomy (NCBI): domain Bacteria; kingdom Pseudomonadati; phylum Pseudomonadota; class Alphaproteobacteria; order Hyphomicrobiales; family Rhizobiaceae; genus Rhizobium; species Rhizobium sp. 3T7. The sequence continues at coordinate 327,989 of NZ_JAIQXS010000001.1, read as the reverse complement.
TGCCTAGCCTCCTGCTCACCCCGCGGGCTCAGGAGGTAAGGCTGACGAATCCTCGTCTCTGGTCTATGATGCGAGCACGCTGTCTCGGATCGTTGGTAGCGCGGCATGGAGGTTCGTATGGCAGACGGCAAATCCTCGATCGGCACAGGAGTGATCGATATTGCGCTATTGATCGGCCGGCTGCTTCTCGCCTGGATCTTTCTGCATGAGGGCGTCTCGCTGGCGTTGAATTTTTCGGGCGCCGTCGAGATGGCTGCACAATTCGGCTTGAGTGTTCCACTGCTTGTGGCAACGATCGCTCTCCAGATCGGCGCTGGCCTGTCCATCGCCACCGGGCTTTTCACTCGCATCGGCGCTTCCGCCTTGGGCCTGTTTTGCGTCGCCACTGCGACGCTCTTCCACACCAACTTCAGCGATCAGAACGAGCTCCTTCATTTCGAAAAAGACCTCGCCATTGCAGGCGGCATGTTCGTGCTCGCCGCCGCCGGAGCCGGCGCTCTCTCGATTGACAGTTGGCTGAGGGCGCGCGGGCTGTAGTGCCGGGGTGCGCTGGACACCGCCCTGTCGCAACCACGACAAGGCAGTCACCATACGGTCACACGGCGTCCCGCCGCTCTGCCCGATAGGCTCTCAAAATCGCGGCGACCGCCTTCGCCACTTCGGCAGCGTTCGTCTGGTAGTTGGTAACAGACAGTCGCATGACCTGCCCGCCGCGCCATGTCGCTCCGCCGGCAAACAAAGCGCCCTCGCGCTGCAAGGCGCCGATCGTTCGTCTGGTCAGGTCGTCGGCCTGTTCGGTCGGCAAGTCCGCTCCGAAGCGCACGATCACTTGGTTGAGCTGAACATCGTTGCCGATTGTAATTCCCGGCTCGTCAGCGAGCGCCAGCGCCACGCCGGCAGCTGCGTCACACGCTCTGTCGATCAGGGTCTCGATGCCGCTACGCCCGAGATGCCGGATCATCGCCCATGTGGCAAAGCCCCGCGCCCGCCGCGACAGCTCCGGCACATAGTGCGAGGGATCGCGCTCGCCCTCGCTGGCAAGCGGCAGATAGCTCGCCGAAATGGTCATCGCCCGCCGATGCGCCAGTTCGTCACGCACGATCGCATAGCCACAATCATACGGCGTCTGCAGCCATTTATGCCCATCGGTAGCCCAGCTGTCCGCCTGCTCCACGCCGGCGGTCAAATGACGCCGCCGCGCCGAGGTCTGCGCCCAGAGGCCGAACGCCCCGTCGACATGCACCCATGCGCCCTTCGATTTGGCGATCGGGATCAGCCTGCCGAAATCATCGCAGGCGCCAGTATTGATCTGCCCTGCCTGGAGGATCGTTGTGCAAGGGCCGGAGACGTCAGCCATGGCCTGCTCGAACGCCGCTGGTACGATGCGCCCCTGATCGTCCGTCGGGATCCGTACCACGCGATCGTGGCCGAGGCCGAGAAACTGCAGCGCGGAGAACACCGTCGTATGCGCATCATCGCCGATCAGCACCGTGATCGGCGGTGCTCCGAACAGTCCGTTGGCATCGACATCCCAGCCGGCCTGCAACAGCACCTCGCCTCGAGCAGCCGCAAGGCAGGTGAAGTTCGCGACGGTCGCGCCGGTGACAAGGCCGACAGAACAGCCCGCCGGAAGTCCAAGCAGCTGAAGCAGCCAGCGTGCGGCGACTGTTTCAACGGCCGCCGCCGAAGGCGACGCCGTATGGTTGCCGGCATTCTGTCCCCAGGCGCTCGTCAGGAAATCAGCGGCAACTCCCATGGGATGCGAGCCGCCGATGACCCAGCCGAAGAAGCGCGCTCCGGTCATCAAGTGCAATCCAGGTTCCGCCGTCGCCACCAGCTCGTCGAGTACGTCGATCATCGGCGACGACAGTTCAGGCAGCGGGGCGCCAAAGGCCCCTACGGCGGCGGCATAGTCCCGCAACGGACTATGGGGACGGCTGTCCGTCGTGTCGCGAAAACGTGCCGCATGAGCGGCGGCGATCGAGAACAATTCCTTAGTGCTCACGGCATCCGCCTCCCCGCCTATGCCGCGCGCCTCCCAAATACGCACGCAACATCGCTGCCCAAGCCCGCGGTGACGGAGAATAGCCTGAACCTTATGCCAGTGCCAGCCCGGCGCTCACATCGCGCAACGGTGGCGCCCGAGAACATCAGCCCCCGGCACTGCGACACGCAGTCGGGCTAAAGTCGTTGCCGGATAAGCGAGCCGCATCGCGCTTCTCGTTGCCGTACAGCTCGTTCATGATCTTGGCAACTTCGACGGCGTGGCGTTCCGTCAAGCCATGCAATATCTGTCCGCCGAAGAATGCGGGCTCTTCAGTCTGGTTGTCCCACACGATCCAGAGATCGAGTGGGTCGCAAATCACGTCGTAACGTTGCTCGGTACTACACATGGGTAAATTGCCTCAAGAACCCTACCCGATTAAGCCCCTGACTCTTAACGTGCTCTTGCTTCGGACGACCAATTAGCGCGAGCGATTTCTTGTCCCGATGATCGGGAAGCCCAAAAAATACCAGGACAAGGCTGTTCCCAAACCCACCGGCGCGATCGCACCGATGTTGCCGCCACGCAGCAGGCAGGCCAGGAGCCCCGCGACCACCCCGACGATCACCAGATCGATCAGACACGGCCGCGACTCGGATGATGATTTCTCTCCCATGATCTCGACTTAGGTCATCCGCCGATGTTGACAAAGGCCTCGCGGTTGCGATGCCTAACAAAGCCTGAATGTCAGCCTCGACACCTCTCCGAGGGAGGTCCAACGTGCCGATTCGAAGCGCCCGCCGCCGCTGACGCGGTATAAATCTGGCACTTTCTCAATTATCGCGCAGGAACGCTGCCCGTGACGATCCGGTCTGTCTTCATCACCTGCATCTGCGGCCAGTTGGACGCGGCTTCACTCGCCGGACGACTGCCGACCGCCAGAATTGTGATCAAACCAGCCACGATAGCAGTAAGAAGCAATCCGCTGTAGGTCATTGTTTCGAGCCTCAATGCTGTGGTTTCCCAGCCACTGCGGCGCAAACTGATACGAGACGCTAAATGAAAAGCTAACAAGCATGGTTAATGCACAGCGTTTCCCGGTTTAGGACGCTGACTGTGGATAACTAGCCTTCCACGCCTGCCTGCACCGATCGGGCCTCGAACAGCCGTTTCAGCGCATCGATCGTCTCGGCATCAATCTTCGCGTCCGTCACGGCAACCCAACCGTCGATATAGTGTTGCGGAGCATAGACGTGGCCGTATCCCATCGGAGAGCTCGTTGCGATCGCCAAATCGACGAGCAATTGCAGCATCGTCAGCGCGGGAAACCAGCGCAGGCTCGGCGAAACGTCCGGCCCGCGCGGACGCCTCATCCAGGCCGGTTCCCGATAGAAAGAATAGGGATCGAAGAACGTCACGGCATCACTGGCATACTGCAGATAGACGATGCGAATGGGTCCCCAGCTTGCGCCGGGAATATCCAACTGGTTCGTCTGGTTGGTGAACCGGATGAGAGACCCGTCGCGGAACTGCGGCAACCACGCAGGCGATTGGGGATTGCGTGCCGCCGTCACGTCTCGCCACATCCTGCTTTCAAAAGGCGGCCCGCTCCACAACGCCCCCTGAAATGGATCCGCCACGATGTCGAAGAGATCGGCCGAGACCTGCGAATTCAGCGCTCCGAGGCTGAGGCCGTGCAGGTAAAGCTTCGGTCGCTCGTCCCGTGGCAAGGTCGTCCAGTAACCGTAGACTTCCCGAAACAACGCCCTGGCGGACGCCGAACCGTATTCCGGCTCGACCAGCAGCGACAACCAACTCGTGAGATACGAATACTGAAGCCCGACGCTCGCCACGTCGCCGTGATGCAGATATTCGAGCGTATCCATTGCCTCCGGATCGATCCAGCCAGTTCCCGTCGGAGCAATGATGACGAGGAGCGAGCGTTCGAACGCGCCTTGGCGCTTCATCTCTTCGAGCGCGAGCTTTGCACGCTCTTCAATCGTTTCCGCGTTGTTCAGACCCACATAGGTACGCAGCGGCTCGCGCGCCGGCGTCTTCCAGAAATCGCCGATCTGCGCGGCTGTCGGGCCCGACGCAATGAAATTACGGCCCTGGCGCCCAAGTCCCTCCCAGGTGACAAGCGAGGCAGCGCTTCCGGTCTTTGCCGGATCACCTGGCATAGGGACGCCGTCTTCCAGAAGCGCATCGACCCTTTGGAATGAACTATCGGCTAGATGCAACGCTGCACGCAACAGCACGCCGTCAACGACAGACCAGAAGAGTGCGATCGCAAGGACACCCCCGGTCACTTGAGAAACGCGGCGCGGCACGAAGCGCGATAGCCATTCCGACAGGAACAGACACGTCAGCCGGAACAGCCGACCGATCAGAACCGCAATGAAGAAGGCGACGATTGCGACAAAGGCGACGCTGAAGGGCTCAGCCGTATCGACCCGCTCCATGTGCCATAAGTCGCGGATCGAGTTCTGCCATCCCGCAGCGCGCCACAGGACGAGCACTGACAGCACAATACCAAGTCCGCAAACGATCAAGTTGCCGGGCAGCCTTCGTCCGGCCGGCATCGGCAGCTCTAGGTATTTCCAGAGCCAGGTAAAGGTTATCCCGAACAGATACCCAACGGCGGCGGCGATGCCGGATAGCGCGCCTTGAACAAAGAAGGATCGTGGCATGAGGCTCGGCGTCAGCGACGAGGCAAAGAAGATGAAGCCAAGTGCCAACCCCGGCGTCGAAAGCGATGCGAATAGGCGCAGCAGCAAACGTCTCATGCGTTCCTCTCATGCTTCTCGCGCCGATAACGACCGGCCCTGCACCACGGCATGCACCTTACTATCTGAAAGCGCAAATTCAAGGGACGCAACGGGCAGGTAGGCATCACGAAAAAGGTCCCCCGTGGCGTCGCCCGGGAGACCTTGACCTATTTGTTAGTCAGCTAATCAGGCAGCGCGGGCAATCCGTCCCGCGCTGCTGCCACCGGCGGCGCGCAGCCTGAAATTGGCCAGCAAGGTGCTCAGCTGCCGGCTTTCTTCGGCCAGCGTCTGGCTTGCGGCCGTCGTCTCCTCCACCATCGCGGCATTTTGCTGCGTCATCTGATCCATGTGGTTGACCGAGGTGTTGATCTCGTTGAGTCCCGTGGCCTGCTCGCGCGCTGCAGTCGCAATCGAGGTCACGTGATTGTTGACGCGATTGACCAGTTCCTCGATTTCAAGCAGCGCATCACCGGTGGAACGCACCAGCGTCACGCCGTTGCCGACCTCGCTTGCCGAGGTGCTGATCAATACCTTGATCTCCTTGGCGGCATTGGCGGAGCGTTGCGCAAGTTCGCGCACTTCCTGTGCTACCACAGCAAAACCGCGTCCCGCCTCGCCTGCACGCGCCGCCTCGACGCCGGCATTCAGCGCGAGCAGGTTCGTCTGGAAGGCAATCTCATCGATGACGCCGATGATCTGGCTGATCCGGTTTGATGAGTCCTCGATGCGGTTCATCGCGGTGACCGCATTGCGGACGATCTCGCCGGACTTGCCGGCGCTGGTCTTGGTTTCCGCCACCATCTCGCGGGCTTCGGCCGCACGTTCCGAAGCGGTCCGCACGGTCGCGGTGATCTCGTCGAGCGCCGCCGCCGCCTCCTCCAGCGCGGCCGCCTGTTGCTCGGTGCGCTTCGACAGATTGTTCGTGGCTTCACTAATGTCGCTGGCGCTGTCGTTAACGACACGGGTCGATTCCGCAATCGCATGGATGACGCCGTTTAGCGCATCGACGGCCGAGTTGAAGTCGGAACGCAGCTTGGCGTAGTCGTCGCCGAGATCGCCGATAGACACGGTGAGGTCGCCGGCAGCCAGTTTCTCAAGTCCCGCACCGAGCGACTGGATGGCAAAGGTCTGGCGATCCGCTGCCGAGCGCCAGTTGGCCTCGTTGCCGCGACGCTCCTCCTCGATCTGCAGCTGGTGCCGGCTCTCGCGATCGCGCATCAAGGCTCGCTCGCGGACGGAATCACGCAGCACAAGCAGAGACTTCGCCATGGCGCCGATCTCGTCGCGCCGGTCGTGGTCGACGATGTCGACGGCGTCGCGCTCATCAGCAATGGCGTTCATCGCGCCCTTGAGCCGAGCAATCGGAGACGTCACGCTGCGCACGATGCCAAAAGCGACGCCGAGGATGACGATCGCGCCGATAAGGCAGGCGCCGGCCGCCCAGATGGCGTTCTGGCGATAAAGCGCCGCAAGATCGTCAGCGTAGACGCCGGTGCCGACGACCCAGCCCCACGGCTCGAAGCCGACCACGTGCGAATATTTCAGAACCGGATCGGCCGCGCCCGGCTTCGGCCAGTAGTAGTCGACGAAGCCTTCGCCGCTCTTCTTCACGGTATTGGCGAACTCGACGAAGATGAACTTGCCGGTCGGATCCTTGTTCTGGGACAGGTCCGTTCCGTTCAGCTCCGGCTTGATCGGATGCATGACCATCGTCGGATGCATGTCATTGATCCAGAAGTAGCCGCTACCGCCGTAGCGCATGGCCGAGATCACGTCCTTTGCCGCGGTCTGCGCCTGCTCCCGCGTCATGACGCCGGACTGTTCCAGCTTGAAGTATTTCTGGAAGATGGCGATCGCCGTCGCATCCATTTGCGCAAGACCATGCTTGCGCTCGCTCTCCAGCTTCGCGTGCGAATAGTTGAGGAAGAAGGTGATGGCGAGAACCAGAATGGTCAGCGCCAGCCCCACGAGAGAATAGAGGCGGGTGGAAATCTTGACGTTACGCATTGAGCCCCGGCAGTTCAGAATTTGAGAATAGTCAAATACTGCTATGCGGGCCTTACCGGATCGTGAATTTTAATTAGAGTTGACTCAACTGCCCTAGGGTGAGCGTTTTCGTCAGCAGCTCAAATTGCCGTGCAAATCATTGATCTATATCGGCAATAGGCGGTTACCACAGATCGCGCTAGGTAATTTCTCATAGAACTATGGTAGCAGATGCGGCGACGAACCTACCGCCTCTGGACAGCGCTGCGTTTCGCTTCAGAGGCATCTGCGCTACGGTCCTTTCGGAATCGCTATCTATCTTGCCGAACAGGAGCCTTGCATGACCGACAACGCCAAGCCGAACGGCGCGCTGACCCTTCGCACCGTTGCCATGCCCGCCGACGCCAATCCGGCAGGCGATATTTTCGGTGGCTGGGTCATGGCGCAGATGGACCTTGCCTCGGGCATCACCGCGTCCGAGCGCGCCAAAGGCCGTGTCGTCACGGCTGCCGTCAAGGAGATGGCCTTCGCCCTGCCGGTGAAGATCGGCGATACGCTCTCGGTCTACACAACGATCGAGGCCGTCGGTCGCACCTCCATCACGCTCTCGGTCGAGGCATGGGCAACGCGCGCCCGCTACAACAACATGGAACAGGTTACAGCGGCGACCTTCATCATGGTTGCGCTCGACGAGAGTGGAAAGCCGAAGCCGGTCCCCGCGGAGTAAGCCATGGAAACGGTCGCCTCGCCCGAGGTCCTTCTCCACATCAAGGTGGTGATGGGGATGGTGATCTCGCTGAGCCTTGCGCGGCTTCGGCACGCTCGCCCTCACCTATGCCGTCGATATCGTCGACACCGCGATCAAGGGCACTGGTCACATCCACTCCATCGGCTGGGAATATCCGGCGCGCAATATCGTCTATGTCATCCTCTGCGTCATTGCCGCATGGACGGCCAAACGCCGCTTTCACGCGGCCTTTGTCTGGCTCAATCTGGCCTGTCAGGTCAGCTTTATCTTCCGCATTTATGACGTCCTGGGATAGAGATGCGCAACTTTTTGGTTGCCAATCAACCACAGATATGAGATTAAAAGGCAACCAGGAGGTTGCTGATATGTCTGACCGCATCGAGAAGATCATCGAACTGAATGCACCAGTCGAGCGCGTCTGGAAAGCCATCACCGATCATCGCGAATTCGGCGAATGGTTCCGCGTCCAACTGGACGGCCCCTTCGTGCCGGGCGAAAATTCGACAGGTAACATCACCTATCCCGGCTACGAACACATTCGTTGGCAGGCGACCGTCAAGCGCATGGAGGAGCCCGAGCTCTTTTCCTTCACCTGGCATCCCTACGCCATCGATCCCAATATCGATTATTCCGGCGAAGCGCCGACTCTCGTCGAGTTCCGCCTGGAGCCGACGCCGTCTGGTTCACGACTGACGGTCACGGAATCGGGCTTCGATAAGGTCCCGCCGCACAGGCGCGAGGAAGCCTTGCGTATGAACGACGGCGGCTGGGCCGAGCAGATGAAAAACATCAAGGAATACGTCGATCGCTAACGTCGAACTCCATCGCGAGAGCGCGGCGAGCCTGTTTGCCGCCCTCGGAGATCCGACGCGCCTGTCGCTGCTGACGACCCTCAGCGACGGGCGCGAACGCTCGATCGCAGGTCTTTCGGTCGGCACCGTCCTCACCCGCCAGGCAGTGACGAAGCATCTGCATGTGCTGGAACAGGCGGGCCTCGTCCGCTCGACGAAGGTCGGGCGGGAAAGCCACTACGCGTTCCAACCAGATCGGATCGGCGAAATGCGCGCCTATCTCGACAGCGTCTCCCGGCAATGGGACGACGCGCTCGAACGCCTGCGCGCCTTCGTGGAGCGGTAGGCGTAGCGCGCCAGCCAGCCTGTCAGCCCTAACCGCGGAAAATGAAGGATGCGCCGATCGCGATCAGGGCGAAGCCGATCACGTGGTTCCAGGTCAGGCTCTCGCCGAGCCAGAAGACCGAGAAACCCGAGAAGACGAGCAGCGTGATCACTTCCTGCATCGTTTTGAGCTGCGCCGTCGAATAGACGGCCGAACCGATACGGTTGGCCGGTACGGCAAGGCAGTATTCGAAGAAGGCGATCGCCCAGCTGACGACGATGGCGATGAACAGCGCCGCGCCCTTGTGCTTGAGATGCCCATACCAGGCGAAGGTCATGAAAATGTTGGAAGCGAAAAGCATGACGACCGGCCAGACAGCGGCCGGGTTGAAGGCAAAGTGCATGGGTGATTCCCGACGTTGAAACTCGCGACAGCATGTATCGCCAAATTTCCGCTCCGCAAGAGGCTGCACTAACTTGCCGCTTCACGCTTGCCCAGTAGAGTGCGCTTCCTGATGCCGGTCACCGTCTGACCCGAGTTGAGCTCCAACAAGCGGTCAGTACTCCCAGGGGCCTGGTACCCAACGAAAGTGGTCGCCGTCAACCGCCACATGGCAGACGGACGGAAATGACAGGTGAGTGGCCACCAGCGACTCGCGGTTCGCCGCCAACGCCCGCAGAAGACGGACCCGGACGCGGGCCGCCTCCTCGGGGTCGTGCTGACGCCGATAGGCGGCTCCGCCGATCATGCGCTCACCCCGTGCGGCCCTTCAGCCTCCCCCGTGCCGAACCCACGTCCTTCTTCTCGAAGCCGAAGCCGGCAAGCAGCGCGACGTCGATAGCGACCCTCGCCGCGACGATCAGCAGCGCGTAGGCATAGTCGCCATCCCAATGCACAGCCGACCCGGCCTGCAGCGTCGCGTTGCCCGAGGCGAGCAGATTGCCGAGTTGATAGGCGAAGCCCGGGAAGGTGCCGCGCACCTCATTTGGCGACAATTCGTTTAGATCCACCGGCACGATGCCCCAGGCGCCCTGCACGAAGAACTGCATCAGGAACGCACCGATCGCGAGGAGCACCGGTCCCGGCGCATAGACCCAGAGCGGCGCCACCGGTGCGGCAATCAGCGAGGCGATGACGATCGCCTTCTTGCGCCCGATCCTCTGCGACAGCGCGCCGAAGAACAGGCCGCCGCAGATTGCGCCGATATTGTAGCCGATGGCGATCGCACCCGTCGTGTAGCAAGCAGGATTGCCACCGAGACGGCAGGAACGTCGGTGTGGAACTCCTCGGCGATATATTTGAGAACGAAGACCAGTATGAAGAAATCGAAGGCATCGAGCGTCCAGCCGAGATAGCTGGCGATGACGGTGTTGCGCTGCTGCGGGGTGAGCGCGCGGACATCATTGTTCCTCCGTCCGAAAGCGGCGGCGAGGCGGGCAAAATCCGGATGCCGTCGAAGGAAGGGATCGCCCGGGGATGGGCGAGGTCGAAGCTGTGACAGGCAGCCTCGTCTAACGTCAGCATTGCTGTCCTGGTTCTCGCCTGCGACAGTTTGACTGTCGCTCAGCACTCAGCGGCCAGTTTCTCGCGAATACGATCCGGCCCGCCCGTCATACGTCGGGCAAATGGACGGTCCGGGTCAACGACGCGCCAAAACGGAGCGCTGCCATCCTGGCTAATGCGTATCAGATGCTGCTGCACCGTCACCGGGCAGCACGCATCCGCGCCGTATTTCACCGCGAGGACGCGCCTGACCTCCGCCAGATCCGACAGACGCCCCGCTTGAGCCGCCCGCAATGCGTCGACGACCATCCTTTCGCTCGGGATCAGCATCCGCTGCTCAAGGTTCCTGCCCTTGCGCCGCATTTTGATGACCGGAACGTCCTCCATGACTTACCTCCATATACGCCTTCGATTGACGCGAAGAGCAACGGCGAGGCGCCGTTCTCCGCATGCGGCACTGAATGGTCGCTCACGTCAGGTTCTTTCTCCGCTCCAGTTCGGCGGCGCTCGGCTGTTCGAACTCGAATGAGCCGGGCACGATGTCGCCGCTACGAACGTATTTGTTAGTGGCGACGCCGGAACCCAAACCCGCGAACCGACGAGTTTCATCGCGCCAGCAAAGGCGCCGTCGCCGAACAGTCTCTTGCCCTTGCCGAGCACGACGGGAAAGAAAGAAATATGCAATTCGTCGACCAGGTCGTTCTTGAACAGCGTCTGCAGGAAATCGGTCGATCCCTGCGTCAGGAGATCCGGGCCATCGCTGCTCTTCAACGCCCTGAGCGCGCCAACCGCGTCGGCCCCCAGCACTTGGCTGTTCCGCCAGCTGGGCCTGAACTCCGGATTGCGGGTCGCGACGTATTTGGTGATTCGGTCGAACAGCGGGCCGATCGGGTCGTCGGCCGCCACATAAGGCCAGTGCGCGGCGAAGATATCGTAGGTCTTCCGGCCGAGCAGCAGATCGAAAGGATTGGCGAACATCTCGCCCACGGCCTCTCCCATCGCCTCGTCGAAATAAGGCGCGGCCCAGCCGCCACACCTGAAGCCGCCGATCGGATCCTCGTGCGGACCGCCCGGCGCCTGCATGACGCCGTCGAGACTGACGAATGCACCTGTAATGATCTTCCGCATCTCTCTCCTTGGCGAGAACGTTCACTGCCCCAAGGACGGTCGACCGCGGGTGGTGCCCGACCACCGGTTGAGATAAAAAATCAAACGCCACTGGTTGCCAAATCCGAACGATTCTTTTGTTTCCCTTTTGTACTCTTTGCCTCTTCACTTTCGCAGTGAGTCTCGCCATATTCCGGCCATGGCCAAAGCTCCGAAGAAATCTCCCGCCCCGAATGGCTTCGAGGAAGCCCCACAATCGTCTTTTGAAGGTGCCCCTCTAGAGGGTTCCGTCGCCGACTGGGTGAAGCAGCTGGAGGCCGATGCCGAGGCGTCAAGCGTCGAGACGCAGCGCCAGATCGCCTCGAAGGCCGGAAAACACCGCAAGAAGGTGGAGATCGCGGCCTCCAAATCCGCACGCGGCACCTCGATGGGCGGCTCGACCGATCCGAAGACCCGCGCCGCCGCCGGTCTGAACCCCGTCGCAGGCATGGATACGACGCTGGAGGAGGCCGCCTCGCTGCAGGCCGGCACCGCCGTCACCGCCACCGTCGACGCCCTCGCCAAGCTGATCGAGAGCGGCAACCCGCTGCACAAGAACGGCAAGATCTGGACGCCCCACCGCCCTGCCCGGCCGGAGAAGTCCGAGGGCGGCATCTCGATCCGCATGGACTCGGAATACCAGCCTGCCGGCGACCAGCCGACCGCCATCAAGGACCTCGTCGAGGGCCTGGAGAACGGCGACCGTTCCCAGGTGCTGCTTGGCGTCACAGGCTCCGGCAAGACCTTCACCATGGCCAAGGTGATCGAGCAGACGCAGCGCCCGGCTCTGATCCTCGCCCCGAACAAGACGCTCGCCGCCCAGCTCTATTCCGAGTTCAAGAACTTCTTCCCGGACAACGCGGTCGAGTACTTCGTCTCCTACTACGACTACTACCAGCCGGAAGCCTACGTCCCGCGCTCCGACACCTATATCGAGAAGGAATCCTCGATCAACGAGCAGATCGACCGCATGCGCCATTCGGCGACGCGCTCGCTGCTCGAGCGTGACGACTGCATCATCGTCGCCTCGGTCTCCTGCATTTACGGTATCGGCTCGGTCGAGACCTATACCGCCATGACCTTCCAGATGAGTGTCGGCGACCGGCTCGACCAGCGCCAGCTGCTCGCCGACCTCGTTGCCCAGCAGTACAAGCGCCGCGACATGGATTTCCAGCGTGGCTCCTTCCGCGTCCGCGGCGATACCATCGAAATCTTCCCGGCTCACTTGGAAGACGCGGCCTGGCGCATCAGCATGTTCGGCGACGACATCGACGCGATCACCGAATTCGACCCGCTGACCGGCCAGAAGACCGGCGACCTGAAATCGGTGAAGATCTACGCCAACTCGCACTACGTCACCCCGCGCCCGACGCTAAACGCCGCCATCAAGTCGATCAAGGAGGAGCTGAAGCACCGCCTCGTCGAACTGGAAAAGGCCGGCCGCCTCTTGGAAGCCCAGCGCCTGGAACAGCGCACCCGCTACGATCTCGAAATGCTCGAGGCCACCGGCTCCTGCCAGGGCATCGAGAACTATTCGCGCTATCTCACCGGCCGCGACCCCGGCGACCCGCCGCCGACGCTGTTCGAATACGTCCCCGACAACGCCATCGTCTTTATCGACGAAAGCCACGTCACCATCCCGCAGATCGGCGGCATGTATCGCGGCGACTTCCGCCGCAAGGCGACGCTCGCCGAATACGGCTTCCGCCTGCCCTCCTGCATGGACAACCGGCCGCTGCGCTTCGAGGAATGGGACGCCATGCGCCCCGACACGATCGCCGTCTCGGCAACGCCGGGCGGCTGGGAGATGGAACAATCCGGCGGCGTCTTCGCCGAGCAGGTGATCCGCCCGACCGGCCTGATCGACCCGCCGGTCGAGGTCCGCTCCGCCCGCAGTCAGGTCGATGACGTGCTCGGCGAAATCCGCGAGACGGCGGCCAAGGGCTACCGCACCCTCTGCACAGTGCTGACCAAGCGCATGGCCGAGGACCTGACCGAATACCTGCACGAACAGGGCGTGCGCGTCCGCTACATGCACTCCGACATCGACACGCTTGAGCGCATCGAGATCATCCGCGATCTCCGCCTCGGCGCCTTCGACGTTCTCGTCGGCATCAACCTTTTGCGCGAAGGTCTCGACATTCCCGAATGCGGCTTCGTCGCCATCCTCGATGCCGATAAGGAAGGTTTTCTCCGCTCCGAGACGTCGCTGGTCCAGACCATCGGCCGCGCCGCGCGTAACGTCGACGGCAAGGTCATCCTCTATGCCGACAACGTTACCGGCTCAATGAAGCGGGCGATGGAGGAAACCACCCGCCGCCGCGAAAAGCAGATGGCCTACAATGCCGAACACGGCATCACGCCGGAGAGCGTCAAGGCGAAGATCTCCGATATTCTCGACAGCGTCTACGAGCGTGACCACGTGCGCGCCGACATATCGGGCGCCTCGGGCAAGGGCTTTGCCGACGGCGGCAACCTCGTCGGCGGCAACCTGCAGGCGCATCTCAACGCGCTGGAAAAGCAGATGCGCGACGCCGCCGCCGACCTCGACTTCGAAAAGGCCGCCCGCCTGCGCGACGAGATCAAGCGCCTCAAGGCCGCCGAACTCGCCGTCATGGACGATCCGATGGCGCGCGAGGAAGCCCGCTCGCAGGAAGGCAGCGGCAAGAAGAGCGGCAAGCCGGCCGCCGGCGCGGGATCGCTCTTCGCCAAGCCCGGCCTCGACGACATGGCCCGCGACGTGGCCGATCCCGCCGGTAAGAGCCTCTTCCGCCGCAACACCCTCGACGAAATGACCGTCGGCCGCACCGAAAAGCCGGTCACCGGCCACCTGCCGGAAAAGCCTGATGCCGCGAAGGGCACAAAGCGCTTCTCACCGCTGCTGGAAAGCCAGCCGGACCGCGACGACGTCCGCCCGCTGGTGCGCGGCAAGACGGGGGTCGGGAGCTATGAGGATCCTGCCGAGCAGAAGCGCAAGGGCCGTACGAAGGGGAAGACGGGACGGCCTGGGCGCTGACCACCCTTCCCATCCCCGCCCCTCACCCCGATGCCATCATTCCCTCCGTTCCGTCGCGGATACATCGCAAGGCGTTGCGGCGAGGCGGGACCGGCGCCGCGTGCGGAAGAAGGACGTGAGCTTCCGCATCAAGGTCCGCAGAAAATGGTCCCTGCGGGGACGGCGGCCCGCGCGAATGCGGCGTCGAGTTGAGCCCCCGACGAGCCTGTGTGGCACACATGACCTCCGGGGAAAGCGCAGCGTCCTCAGGCAAGGCTGCAGAGGGACCGGAGCTGCGGGCATAAACCGCTGAACGGGGCGCTCCACAGCGCCATTTTGCACTTTTCAGATGAGGCTCTTTCGAGCGCCCCGTCCGAACCCTGCCGCCCGCAAGGGCCGGCTAGCCAAGGCAAGGATCAAACCACGGGTGAAACCAGCCGCGTGAAGGCAAAGCCGCTGACCGGATCTGCAGGGAAACGGGCGAAGGGACGCGGAGCGAATGGGAACGCCGCATCGGCGACTACGGCACGCTGGCGCTGCGCCTGCGCACCACCGAGATGCACGGTCTGCCGGCAACAGTCTGCGACGTGCGCAACTGCCGCCGCAAGAGATCCTGCCTGCTCGTCTTCACCCACAACAGGATACCGCTCTGCTACACTATGCTGACCGAGGAGGTGCAGGGCTGTCACCAGGCGGTGATCGAGATCGTCCGCCACGCCCTGCCCGCTCACCATCGCGGTCATGCCGGCCTCGACGCGATCCTCAGGATCCCGGCGCAGCGGCGGGCCGGTGCCGTTCGTGCCGCTTGGGCGGCCGCACCGCGTCCCATTAAACTTGCGTCAACCCCTGCATGGCATATCTGCCTCGGCAATGCGAAAGGAGACATGCATGGCATTCGTAGGCTTCAAAAACACCCACAACAACGCGATCTATGTCAATCCGGCGCAGGTCCTCTACGTCTCCGCCTTTGAGGAAGATGTCACCATCATCGCCTATGCCGTCGCCGATGCCGGCGGCAAGCCGGTGGTGTCCCATGTCCGCGGCAGCGCCGATTTCGTGCAGCACAAGCTCGGCGGCGCGGCTGTCCGTTAGGATTGCACCTCCTTGCAGGTACGCACGAGGAAGGGAAAGCGCCGCGGCGGTGCCGTTCCGGCACAGTTTCCGGAAACGGGACAGCCGCGGCTGTGCACGGTTACCATTCGTCAAGTGTCTGAATCTTTGGCCATTCCCGGTACGCAGAATCGCATGCCACAATATTGCCGCTTGCCTTTTGCTTCGAATGCTGTCACCAAATGCGGCTCTCGGGCATTTGCATGCCGGTGACTGGACTGATGTGGTAACGCCTTCCGGCAGGAAGGCAGCGTGGGGGACACCTGCGTGCGTAGACGTTCTTTCCCCGTTCGTGAACTACTCGACTGACCCTTCGTGCGTTGATTTTTCGATGAGCGCGCGCGAAAGCTAAAGCCGTCCATTTCCTCTCGGGGGGATGGATACCAGACAGACTAAGGGAAAAGGACTATCCCAATGGCCACCAAGGGCACCGTAAAATTCTTCAACCAGGACAAGGGTTTTGGTTTCATCACGCCGGAAGGCGGCGCAAAGGACGTTTTCGTCCACATCTCCGCGCTGCAGGCTTCTGGCATCCAGTCGCTGCGCGAAGGCCAGCAGGTCACCTTCGACACCGAGCCGGATCGCATGGGCAAGGGCCCGAAGGCCGTCAACATTTCGGCCAACTAATCCAAGTTTCCTGTTTCGGCAGGATGGAACGGCGCTCCGCAAGGGGCGCCGTTTTCGTTTGCGGGATGGCAAAGGACGCTCGCAAGGTGGCGCGCCATCACACTTGCGGATGCCTCCTGCCCATCTGGCGCCACGGCCGCAGTTGCACCCGTCTCCGGTCCGCTCCCCGTTGGCCTTCCACGGACATGCTGTCGCAGACGCAAACATCCCCGCTCCCGACAACAGTGCGATACTCGCTCCGAAGATCCGCGCTTCATTCCCGCACACCGGGGGAACAGGTGCGGACCAAGCCGCTGGAGATGAGAGGGAGCGTGTGTACACAAACGGCGAAGAGGCTTCTTCCGCGCAAGGGCGTGTCGCCTGTTTTCTTTAACTGGCGTGGGAATGCCATCTCGGACAGAGTCTGGCTCAGCAGCCAGGGCACAGCGTCGCCGCCTGCCGCTCGCCGGACACCGGCGCATTGCAGGATCGAGCTACGCGCCGACCGCTTCCCGTGCGCCTTCGAAATCCACGGCCGCAAAGGCGGCTGCGATCACCTCGGGCCCCGCCCCTGCCTTAACCGCATCGGTCGACAGGATCTGTCGGTAGCGCCGCGCGCCGGGCAGCCCGGTAAACAGCCCGACCATGTGCCGCGCCACCTGCTGCAGCCGCCCGCCGTTGGCGATATGGCGCTCGGCATAGGCCATCATCCGGTCGCGGATATCGCCCCAGTCGGCTGGGTCGGTGATAGCGCCATAAAAGCGATGATCGACATCGGAAAGAATGGCGGCGTTCTGGTAGGCCGCGCGGCCAAGCATGATGCCGTCGACGTGGTTCAGATGATCGGCCGCCTCGTCCAGCGTCTGGATGCCGCCATTGACGCCGATGAAGACATCCGGCCGTACCTCTTTCATGTGGTAGACGATCTGGTAGTCGAGCGGCGGAATCTCGCGGTTCTCCTTCGGCGACAGGCCCTTCAGCCAGGCCTTGCGGGCGTGGATCCAGATCGCATCGGCACCCGCATCGAGCACCCGGTCGAGAAGATCGGGCAGCGCCGTTTCCGGATCCTGCTCGTCGACGCCGATCCGGCACTTCACGGTGACCGGCACGTCAGTCACCGCCTTCATCGCGCGGACGCAGGCCGCCACGATCTCCGGCGTCAGCATCAGGCAGGCGCCGAAGGTGCCGGACTGCACCCGATCGGAGGGGCAGCCGACATTGAGATTGATCTCGTCGTAGCCGTAGGGCGCGGCGATCCGCACCGCCTCGGCAAGCTTGGCCGGATCCGACCCGCCGAGTTGCAGCGCCACCGGATGTTCGGCTGTATCGAAGGACAGCAGCCGCTCGCGCGGCCCATGAATAATCGCATCGGCCACGACCATTTCCGTGTAGAGCAGCGCATTGCGGCTGATCTGCCGGTGGAAATAGCGGCAATGGCGATCCGTCCAGTCGATCATCGGCGCAACCGCGAAGATCGGCCGGCCTGTTTTCAGGGCCTCGGCATAGAAATTGGATGTCGTCATGTCGCGCTCATAGCGCAAAGGCGGGTGAAACGCCAGTTTTCCCCGCGCAGGGCAGCAATGTCAGGATCCAAGGCAACAATGACTGTCGCTTTGACGAACCACGCTTCCCCCTTTGGTTGCTTTCCGTCTAAGATGCCAGGACTCACGAACAGCAAGAGCTCGCAATGTCCCTTCCCGCGACCGTCATCCCGCTTCCGCAACCTGCCTTGCTTCCCGTCGAAGGCACGGCCGAACTCTTCCCGGTGCGCCGCGTCTACTGCGTCGGACGCAACTATGCCGACCATGCGATCGAAATGGGGCATGACCCGAGCCGCGAGCCACCGTTCTTCTTTCAGAAGAATGCCGACAATCTGCTGCCTGAAGGCAAGGATTTCCCCTATCCGCCTCTGTCAAGCGATGTGCATTTCGAGGTCGAGTGCGTGCTGGCGCTGAAGGCCGGCGGCCGGAATATCGCCGCCGACAAGGCGCTCGACTGCGTCTACGGCTACGCCGTCGGCATAGATTTCACGCGTCGCGATCTGCAGGCCGAGGCGAAGAAGCTCAGCCGTCCTTGGGAAGTCGCCAAGGCCTTCGAATATTCCGCACCCGTATCGCCGATCGTCCCGGCAAGCAAGCTCGGCCACCCCTCGGCGGGCCGGATCTGGCTGGATTTGAACGGCAAGCGCGTCCAGGATGGCGATCTCAACCAGATGATCTGGAAAGTGCCGGAGATCATCGCCGAACTGTCAAAGCTCTTCATCCTGGCGCCAGGCGACGTCATCATGACCGGCACACCGGCGGGCGTCGGCGCCGTCAAGAAAGGCGACCGCGTCGATTGCGGCATCGACGGCATCGCCACGCTGTCGATCAACGTGGCCTGAGGGGAGATGTTATGCCAGTCTATGCGCTTGGCGAATTGACGCCGGACCTGCCGCCATCAGGCACCTACTGGATCGCGCCTGACGCCCATGTGGTCGGCCAGGTCGCGATCGCTGAGGATGTGGGCATCTGGTTTGGCGCGGTGCTTCGCGGCGACAACGAGCCGATCAGCGTCGGCAAGGCGACCAACATCCAGGAAGGCGCGATGCTGCACACGGATCCGGGCTTTCCCGTGACAATCGGCGAGGGTTGCACCATCGGTCATCACGCCATCGTCCATGGCTGCACGATCGGCGACAATTCCTTGATCGGCATGGGCGCCACAGTGCTCAACGGCGCCAAAATCGGCCGCAACTGCCTGGTTGGCGCCAATGCGCTGATCACCGAGGGCAAGGAGTTTCCCGACAATTCCTTGATCGTCGGTTCACCGGCACGGGTGGTCCGCACGCTCGACGAAGCGGTCATAGCGGGGCTTCGCCGCTCCGCCAAGAAGTACGTCGGCAACTGGCAGCGTTTCGCGCGCGACTTGCGCCCTCTATAACCGTCAGAATAGCAGACCCACGCCGGTCACGTGTCCTAAGCAGCGCAAGCCTCGCACAGACCGCGGATCTCGATCGTGGTCTTCTCTGCCTTGAACTTCTTGCTGCGCGTCCAAGCCATCAGGCGGTGATCGACCTCGTGGTCATGGAATTCCATGACATGTCCGCAGCTCTCACAAATAGCGAAGGCGACGATGCCGTGGCTGTGGCAGTTCTGGTCCGGATGCGCGCAGGCGACGAAGGCGTTGATACTCTCGAGCCGGTGCACGACACCATATTCAAGCAGCTTCTCCAGCGCCCGATAGACCTGCAGCGGCGCACGAAAGCCGTGGTCGCGCAGCTTGTCGAGGATCGTGTAGGCGCTGAGCGGTCCGTCTGCCTTCTCGAGCACCTCGAAGACGAGAGCCTGGTTTTTGGTCAAAGCGGGTGCGTTCATGAATGTGGTCCTTCCAAGGCCTGCCCGCGCCCGCGCTTCGGCAGCAGGCTCAGGACGAAGAGGATCAGGGCTGCGACGACGATCGACGGGCCGGAGGGCGTGTCGTAGGTCAGCGAGCCGAACAGACCGCCGACCACGGCAACGGCGCCGATCAGCGAGGCGAAGATGGCCATGACCTCGGGCGTCGAGGCGAAACGGCGCGCCGCGGCCGCCGGGATGATCAGCAGCGAGGTGATCAGCATGATGCCGACGATCTTCATGGCGATGGCGATGACGACGGCCATCAGCAGCATGAAGAAAAGCCGGGCCCGCTCCGGCTGCAGCCCCTCGGCCTCGGCAAGCTCAGGATTGACGGTGGAGGCGAGCAACGGACGCCAGAGCCAGGCGATCGCCGCCAGCACAAGGATGCCGCCACCCCAGATCATGACGATATCAGCCTTCGAGACCGCGAGGATGTCGCCGAACAGGAAAGCGATGAGGTCGATGCGCACCCAGCTCATGAAGGCGACCATAACGAGACCGATCGCCAGCGTCGCATGCGAGAGGATCCCGAGCAGCGCATCCGCAGACAGCGCCTGACGCTTCTGCAGGAACAGCAAGAGGATCGACACCGTCGCGGCGACGAGGAAGACGGCAAGCGTCAGGTTGAACTGCAGAAGCAGCGAGAGCGCAACGCCGAGCAAGGCCGAGTGGGCGATCGTATCGCCGAAATAGGCCATGCGTCGCCAGATGATGAAACAGCCGAGCGGGCCGGTCGTCAGCGCCAGCCCGACGCCGGCAAGGATCGCGCGGACGAAGAAATCGTCAAACATGGCGTTCTCCTGCAGGCTGCCTGTGATCATGATCATGGCTGTGATCATGACCGTGATCACCAGCATGATGATCACCGGCGGCATGGGTATGGTCGTGACCGTGGCCGGCGTGGTCGGGATGGTGGCCATCGTCGGGATGGCAGTGATCGGTCACCGAACCGTCCGAATGCAGCACCCGGCCATCCGGTAGATGTGTGTGATCGTGGTGATGACTATAGACCGCGAGTGCCTGCGCCGCGCGGCTACCGAACAACCGGACATATTCGGCACTCTGCGTTACGGCCTGCGGCGTGCCGCGGCAGCAGACATGACCGTTGAGGCAGATAACGGTGTCCGTCGCAGCCATGACGACGTGCAGGTCGTGCGAAATCAGCAGGATGCCGCAGCCGGTCGTGTTGCGGATCGATTGGATCAGATCGTAGATCGCGATCTCGCCCGAGAAATCGACGCCTTGGACGGGTTCGTCGAGCACGAGCAGATCGGGCTTGCGGGCGATTGCGCGCGCCATCAAGGCCCGCTGAAACTCGCCGCCCGAAAGATGCTGTACTTCCGCACCAAGCATATGTGACAGTCCGACCGCGTCGAGTGCGGCGGCCATATCACGGTCGGAGAGCGGCCCGGTCAGCGTCATCAGCCGGCGAACGGTAAGCGGCAATGTCCAATCGATCGCCAGCCTCTGCGGCACATAGCCGACCTTGAGGCCGGCGGCGCGTTCCACCTCGCCCTCGTCGGGCTTCAGCACGCCGATCGCCGTCTTCACCGTCGTCGATTTGCCCGAGCCGTTGGGGCCGATCAGCGTGACGATCTCGCCGCGCGAGACGGAGAAATCCACACCGCGCACGAGCCAGCGGCCGTTCCTTTGAACGCCGACATTAGAAAGCGACACCAATGGCTTCGCTTCGGAATTTGCGGGAGAGAACATCATTTTTCCGAATGTGCTGTTGCGATCTGCTATTGCACACGTTATAGCATAACGCAATTGATGTAATAACATTACATTAGCAATTCAAGCGGAGCACACCGATGAAATTCGCGATGGCCCTTACCCTGGCAGTCCCCGCCATGCTGTTTGCCGAGGCGGGCAGAACGGCGGATGCGCCTGTCGTCGTGACCTCGATCAAACCGGTGCACTCCCTCGTATCGGCTATCATGCAGGGCGTCGGTACACCCGAGCTGATCGTCGACGGCGCCGCCTCGCCGCATACCTACAACATGAAGCCGTCGAACGCGCGCGCGCTTCAGAATGCCAAGGTCGTGTTCTGGGTCGGCCCCGGACTTGAAGCGTTTCTGGAGAAACCTGTCGAGGCGATCGGGTCCGATGCAATCGTCGCCGAGCTCGATAAGGCGCCGGGCCTTACGAAGCTTAAATTCCGGGAAGGCGGCGCCTTCGAGCCGCACGATGACGGTGACCACCACGATGAAGATCATCATGACGGCGATGGGCACGATCATGCCCATGCGGACGCCGACCATGACCACGATCATGGGGCTTTCGACACCCACCTCTGGCTCAATCCGCAAAATGCCAAGGCGATGGCAGCCGAGATCACCACGACCCTCGTCGCGGCCGACCCCGCCAACGCCCTCACCTACCAGGCCAACGCCAAGACGCTGGACGACAGGCTCGACGCGCTGGACAAGGAAATCACCGGCATCGTGTCACCGGTCAAGGACAAGCCGTTCGTCGTCTTCCACGATGCCTACCAGTATTTCGAGAACCGCTATGATGTGCGGGTCGCGGGCTCGATCACCGTCAGCCCCGAAACGATCCCCGGCGCGGAACGTATTGCGGAGATCCGCAAGAAGGTCGGCGAACTCGGCGCCACCTGCGTTTTCGCCGAACCGCAGTTCCAGCCGCGATTGGTCGATGTCGTGATCGAGGGAACCAAGGCGAAGGCCGGTGTGCTCGATCCGGAGGCAGCCACGCTCGACGCTGGGCCAGATCTCTATTTCAGCCTCATGCGCGGCATCGCCAACAGCATGAAGGACTGCCTCTCGCGAGAAAGCTGAGAGGCGGCGAAGGCGGACCTCGCAGTCCGCCTTTTTCATCACAAGGCATGTAATTGTATAACATATCAGAGGCATGAATGGATACGAAGCTTCCCGTAACGGTGTTGTCGGGCTTTCTTGGCGCCGGCAAGACCACGCTGCTCAACCACATCCTTGGAAACCGGCAGGGGCTGCGTGTCGCCGTGATCGTCAATGACATGAGCGAGGTGAACATCGACGCCGCCCTCGTGCGAGACGGCGGCGCCAACCTGTCGCGAACCGACGAACAGCTGGTGGAGATGACGAACGGCTGCATCTGCTGCACGCTGCGGGACGATCTGCTGAAGGAGGTCCGCCGCTTGGCGGAACAGGGACGCTTCGACTATCTCCTGATCGAATCGACCGGGATTGCCGAACCTCTGCCGGTCGCGACCACCTTCGAGTTCCGCGATGAGAATGGCGCAAGCCTCTCCGACATCGCCAGGCTCGATACGATGGTCACGGTGGTCGATGCCGCGAACTTGCTCTCGGACTATGCATCCGCAGACTTTCTGACAGATCGCGGCGAGACCACAGGTGACGGCGACAATCGCACGATCATCGATCTGCTCGTCGAGCAGATCGAATTCGCCGATGTGATCATCCTCAACAAGATCGGCACAGCGACGACGGCTGAGCGTCAGGCCGCGCGCCAGATCATTGTCGGGCTCAATCCCGACGCAAGGTTGATCGAGACCGACTTCGGCCAAGTGGAGCTCGGTGAAGTGCTCGGAACGGGACGCTTCGACATCGACCGCGCCGAAACGCATCCGCTCTGGTACAAGGAGCTGCACGGCTTCTCCGAACATGTGCCGGAGACCGAGGAATACGGTATCCGCTCCTTTGTCTATCGCGAAAGGCGGCCCTTCGACCCTGTCAAGCTACAGCGCTTCTTCGACACCGCCTGGCCCGGTGTCGTCAGAGCGAAAGGCTTCTTCTGGCTAGCGACGCGCCCGCACCATGTCGGTGAAGTCAGCCAGGCCGGGGCACTCCTGCACACGGGCAAGATGGGGCTCTGGTGGGCGTCGGTGCCGCGTGAGCGATGGCCGGACGATGAACGCTTCCTGACGGCCATGTCGCCCTACCTCGACCCCGTCTGGGGCGACCGCCGGCAAGAGATCGTCTTCATCGGTAGCGATCCGATGCACGAGGATTGGATAAGGCAGCAGCTCGACGGCTGCCTTGTAGAGGACGAGACCTTTGCGCCGGAAAAGTGGCGCGGGCTGCCGGATCCCTTTGCGAGCTGGGGAGAGCGCGGAGCGTGACGACACAGGCTCCCAAAGCCTATCGCTGCCGATGTGAGGAATGTCAGCCTCTTCCACCGATCGAGGGATTGGCCGCGCCGCAAGCAGTGGAAGCGGAGGCAGGCGCCATCAGTCGGCTGGCCGCCGTCGTGCAGCGGCTCCTGGACTCACGCAAACAAGCACCCGATTGAATCAGAAGGGCGGCATCCAAGCCGCCCTTTCCCGATATTGGCGTTGCCGCTTAGCGAATGACGATATTCGCGATCAGGCCGTTGACCGAGCCGATGAGCAGGAAGTCGTCATCGACCTGCACCCACCGATAGCCGCGCGGCGGAGCCGACAGGCGGTAACGATGATAATCGCGCACCTCGCGCATATGGCGGCGCTCCGCCGGCGTCATGCGATGGCCGCGGCTCCACTTGTACTTCTTAACGTGAACGTCGCGCTCCACGACAACCGGCCGACGATGATCCTGGGCGCTCGCTTCGGTCGTTGCCAGCAGCGGAGCGGCAATCACGGTAGCGGCAAGAAGGAGGGTGGTGAGCTTTTTCATTGGGAGGTTCCTCGTGTTGAACACGCCCCGAACCTAGGCCCCAAGAGATGAACCGAAACTGAAACTTAAGTTAAACTTCTGTAATCATAACACACACTTAAAAGCATATGCTAAATTAATAAATGTGACATCGCCCGGCATTTTCGGGCGATGTCGGTGCCTCTATCAAAGCTCTTCGTAGTTGAACCAGTCGAAGTCTGCCGTTCTTGCGCGGCCCGACGTATCGAAGGCGAAGACCCCGGCGAAGGCGCCCGTAAACGAGCCGTGCTCGCCGCGCCCGCCTTCATCTGACACGATGCCCGCATCGAGCACGGGACCGATCGGCTGCCATGCCCCCTTGCCCTCCGTCTGCCAGAAGAACTGCAGGTCGTTGTCCCTGATCTCCATGGAAAGCTGCACGCGCCCCTCCGCCGGAATGGCGACGCCGCTGCCTGCCGGGAAGCTGAGGCGGCTGTGTGGGTAATCGCCGTCACAGGAAAAGATCGTAACGCAGCGCCCTAGCTTTTCATGCAGGGTCACGGCGATCGCATGGAACTTGTGCCTGTTGTAATAGTGGGTCAGGCCGGCAACCTGCTGGTAGGTCTCGGGATGAAACTCGACGACCGTTTCCGCCCGAAAGCTGTGGTGCTCCTGGCGGCGCGCGACGAGAGACTGCTCGAACCACGAGCCGATGCTTTCGCGGGCGATCAGTCTGAGGTGCCCCGGACGGTCGGTCAGGTTGAAGATGCGCTCCGGCTTTGGCGTGCGTAGCCACTGGAAGTCAGCAGGCAGGCTGCCGCCATCGAAGCTGTATTCGCTGCGCATGCGCTTCTCGACGGGCACGGCGCCAGCCAGTCCCGGCACGGTGACATCTGGAACGATCGTACCGTTTTCAAGATAGAGCCAGCCATCCTCCTTCCAGACGCACTTCTGCAGGCTGGTTTCGCGGCCGAGCGTGCAGCGACGCTTCGGCGGCACCGGCCGGCCGCAGAGATGCGTGTGATAGACCTGACCGTCCGGCGTTTCGACATATTGGCCGTGCCCTGCCCGCTGCAGAATGGCTTCGGGATGATCCTTCGACGTGATGAGGTGCTTGTTCGGATGCATCTCATAGGGACCGTCGATCGTGCGCGAGCGGGCCATCGTCACGGCATGTTCGTAACCGGTGCCGCCCTCGGCCGTCGTCAGGTAGTAATAGCCGTTGCGCTTGAAGAGATGCGGCCCTTCGACAAGCCCCAGCGGGCTGCCGGCGAAGATGTTCTTGATTGGCCCCTTCAACGATTGTGTCACCGCATCCCATTCCTGCATCAGGATACCGTCGAACGCCGGCGACTTCGGCGCACCGCCGAAGCTCTCGGTGCGATGGTTCCACTGCATGTTGAGGAACCACTTGCGGCCGTCCTCATCATGGAACAGTGATGGGTCGAAGCCGGAAGAATTCACGTAGACCGGCTCGGACCATTCACCCTCAATATCAGGCGAAGTCACGATGTAGTTGTGCGCGTCCTTGAAGTTGCCGTCGAAGCGCTTGACGTCGGTATAAACAAGCCAGAACAGCCCATCGGCATAGGACAGACAGGGCGCCCAGACGCCGCAGCTGTCGGGATTGCCACGCATGTCGAGCTGCGACTGACGCTCGAGCGGCCGCCGCACCATCGTCCAGTTCACGAGATCGCGCGAATGATGGATCTGGACGCCGGGATACCATTCGAAGGTCGAAGTAGCGATGTAATAGTCGTCCCCGACGCGGCAGATGGACGGATCCGGGTTGAAGCCCGGCAGGATCGGGTTGCGGATCATTGGTGAAATCTCCTCCCTGAAATATGTACACAGCTTGCGGCACGTACATCAAAACTCAATAGAAAAAACGCCCGGAACGTGTGTTCCAGGCGCTTGCGTTTATTCGCGTTCCGCAGACTTGGCCCAGAGATTGATGTCGGCCTCGCGGGCGTAGCCATCGATCTCCTTGAGTTCCTCGGCGGTGAAGTCGAGATTGTCGAGCGCCTTGACGCAATCGACGATCTGCGACGAGCGGCTGGCGCCGATCAGCGCCGACGTGACGCGGCCACCGCGTAGCACCCAGGCAATCGCCATCTGCGCCAGCGTCTGGCCGCGGCGTTCCGCGATCTCGTTGAGCTTGCGGATGTTGTCGATGATCTGAGGACGAATGAAGTCCTTCTTCAGGAAGTGGTTCTGGGCCGCACGGCTGTCCTGAGGGATGCCGCCGAGGTACTTCGTCGTCAGCATGCCCTGCGCCAGCGGCGAGAACACGATCGAGCCCATGCCGACGTCGTCGAGCGTATCGAGCAGCTTGTCGTCCTCGACCCAACGGTTGAGCATGGAATAGCTCGGCTGGTGGATCAGGCAAGGCGTGCCGAGATCCTTCAGGATCGCTGCCGCCTCACGGGTACGCTGCGAACTATAGGACGAGATGCCGACGTAGAGCGCGCGGCCCGAGCGGACGATATGGTCGAGTGCGCCGCAGGTTTCCTCAAGCGGCGTATCCGGGTCGAAGCGGTGCGAATAGAAGATATCGACATAATCGAGGCCCATGCGTTTCAGGCTCTGGTCGCACGAGGCGATCAGGTATTTGCGGCTGCCCCACTCGCCGTAAGGACCGGGCCACATGTCGTAGCCAGCCTTGGACGAGATGATCAGCTCATCGCGCAGACCTGAAAATTCGGTGCGAAGGATTTCGCCGAAGGCGGTTTCGGCGCTGCCTGGAGGCGGGCCGTAGTTGTTGGCGAGGTCGAAATGGGTAATGCCAAGATCGAAAGCGGTGTGGCACATGTCGATCTTGCGGTCATGCGGCGTGTCGCCACCGAAATTGTGCCAGAGGCCGAGGGAGACGGCCGGCAGCTTCAAGCCTGAACGGCCCGTGCGGTTATACTTCATCTTTGAATAGCGGTCGGAAGCCGGTTGCCAGCTCATAATTCTGATCCTTTAAGCGAAAAGGCGCGGGCTCGTCGCCCGCGCCGGACCATAGTCCTTTGGACGCTTACTTCAAGAGCGCCAGTGCCTCTTCGATGCCGAGCGCGGCCGGCTGCGTGCAGGTCGTCGTCAGCTCGATGAAGCGGCCTTCCTCGCCCGACTTCAGGATCGAAGTCATGACGTCGACGCCGTGCAGCGTGCGATCGAGCGAGCAACGCGCATCGCGGCCCTCGATGATCGCCATCGCCATGTCGGCGAGACCTGCCGTACGATAGTTGGCGCGCGGTCCCTGCGGGCTTTCCTGGTTGAAGATGCCGAACGGATGCTCCCAGCCGTCGAGCGCCTTGATCTCCTTGTCGCGGCCGCTCGCCTCGACGACGCCGCCGAAAAAGTTCGGGTCCGGGACATAAAGCGAACCGTCCGTGCCGTAGAGCTCCATATTGGCATGGCGGTGAGACCAGACGTCCCAGCTCGCCGTCAGCGTGACAGTCGCGCCGCTGACGAATTCGAGGATCGCCTGGATCGTCGTCGGCGTCTTGACCGGGATGATCTCGCCATGACGCGGCTGGCTGGTGATCGTACGGGTGTCGGACGCCATGGAGGTCATGGCACCGACGCGCTTCACCGGACCGATCAGGTTGATCAGGTTGGCGATGTAGTAAGGGCCGAGATCGAGGATCGGACCGCCGCCGGGCAGGAAGAAGAAGTCCGGGTTCGGATGCCACATCTCCATGCCCGGGCTCATGACATAGCACGCACCCGAAGTGACGCGGCCGATGCCGCCTTCGTCGATGTACTTGCGGGCAAGCTGATGCGCGCCGCCGAGGAACGTATCCGGAGCGCAACCGACGGAGAGGTTCTTCTCCTTGGCGATGCGGCGTAGCTCTTCACCCTGCTCCAGGGTGAGAACCAGCGGCTTTTCCGAATAGACGTGCTTGCCGGCGTCGAGGATCGCCTTCGAAACCGGGAAATGCGCGTCGGGGATGGTCAGGTTGACGATGACGTCGATCTCGTCATTGCCGAGAAGCTCGTCGATCGTCTGTGCCTTGACGCCGTATTCCTCGGCGCGGGCCTGGGCGGCCTGCACGTTGATATCGGCACAGGCCAGAACCTTGAGGCCCTTGAAGAGCGGGGCCAGCGAAAAGTAGGTGGTGGAGATGTTGCCGCATCCGATGATGCCGACGCCAAGTTCCTTGATCATGATGTGCCTCAGTATGTCTTGAAGGATGCGATCGAGCGGGTGATCAGGCGATCGACATCGGCCGGATTGTCGTGCTCGACGACGTAGTGCTTGGTCTTGGTGCCCTTGAGTGCTGCGACGAGCTTTGCCCAAGGCAGTGTGCCGTGGCCGACGTCAGCCCAGCCATCCTCGTTCTTGTTCTCGCCTGCCGGCGCAATGTCCTTAACGTGAGCCGAGGTGATCCGAGACCCGAGCTTTTCGATCCAGGCGAACGGATCGGCACCGCCACGAACGACCCAGGCGATATCGGCCTCCCAGGAAATATCAGGCGCGCCTTCGAAAATGCGCTCGATCGGCAGCGAGCCGTCGGCCAGCTTCACGAACTCAAAGTCATGGTTGTGCCAGCCGAACTCATAGCCCGCATCCTTGTAGGGCTTGCTCATTTCCTGCAGACGCTTGCCGAATGCCAGCCAGCCGGCACCATCGGTCGGGCGCTGATCGGCGGCCAGGTGGGGCGCATAGATCGAGTCCATGCCGAGGATCTTGGCAATATTCAGCGACTTCTTGACTTCGCCGTCGAGGAAATCAGGGCTGAAATGGCCGCTGGCCATGACAAGGCCGTTCTTGTCGAGTTCCGCACGCAGGCCCTTCAGGCCGGCATCGTCGAGATCCGCGTAGATGCCGCCAAAGCCTTCGACTTCCTGATAGCCGGCCTTGCCGAGCTTTTCGAAGATCGCCGAATAGGGCTGGAAGTTACGGGCGCTGTAAAGCTGAAAACTCAGTTTCGTCATCATTCCTCCTCGGGCCTCGTGCCCATTGCATTTCAATCAGGATCAATCCACGGATTGGCAGGATTGCAGGTCATAGAAACGGAAGTCCGGCAGGGCACCGCCCGCGAGCGGCGTGGCCGGGGTGAAGGTGATGCGGCGCGTCTCGCCCGCCGCCAGATCGAAGGCATTGTCGGAATACTTGCCGCCGGTGTCGGTCTCGATCATCACGAAGAGCGCCAGTCCCTTGGCGGTGACGTTGAGACAGATGGAGCCGTCTTCCTCGACATATTCGTGCGTCACCATCAAGCCTGCCGGCTCCAGCTCCAAAGCCTTGTAGGTGCCGTGGACATAGTGCCCCTCGCCGCCCATACCGTTCGACGCCGTGAAGCGCCAGGCAAGCAATGTACCCGCCGGTAGATCCGCCACGTCGATGGTTGCGGCGGTCACTGCCGCATCAGGCGTGCAGACCGCCTGAACATCCTTCAGGTGCTTGCGCTCGCCCTTCATGTCGAGGACCGAGATCGACAGATCAACGCTGACTTCGGCCAGCGTGTCGTTGACCAGCGAAAAGCGGATCGTCTTTTCGTCCTCATCAGGGATTGCCGCGACAGCGACGGGCTGGAAGAAGCGCTTGACGAGATAATGCATCGCCTTCCAGCGACCGCCGTAGTCAAGGCTCGACCACGAGGCAACCGGCCAGGTGTCGTTGAGCTGCCAGTAGATCGTGCCCATGCAATGCGGCTTCAGCGAGCGCCAGTATTCCACCGCCGTCTTGATCGCGAGACCCTGCTGGATCTGGCTGAGATAGACGAAGTTCGGGAAATCCTTCGGGAAGCGGAAGTAGCGGAACATGGTCCCGGCAATGCGCTCATTGCCGCCGGCATTCTTCTGGTGCAGCTCCATGACCGGCGACGCGACGTTCATATCCTTGGCGTCGGCATAGGTCTTGATGACGGGCAGCGACGTATAGGACTGGAAGCCGAATTCCGAGCAGAAGCGCGGGCGTACCGTGCGATAATTGTCGAACGACTTATTCTCGTGCCAGACAGACCAGTAGTGCATGTCGCCGGAGCCGTCGGCATGCCAGGCATCGCCGAAATCGAGATAGCCGGATGCCGGGCTCGACGGCCACCAGATCGCATCGGGAACCGCCTTCTTCATCGCCTGCTCGATCGTGCGGTTCAGACGGTCATAGGAAACGAGGTAGCGGTCGCGGTCCTTCCTCGATTCCTCGAACCAGGTCAGTGCGCCGACCAGCTCGTTGTCGCCGCACCACAGCACGATCGACGGATGCGATGAGAGCCGACGGACCTGATAGTCGACCTCGAGCGTGACGTTGTCGAGGAAGTCCTCGGTCGAGGGATAAAGATTGCAGGCGAACATAAAGTCCTGCCAGACCATAAGGCCGAGCCGATCGCACAGATCGTAGAAGTGGTGGTGCTCGTAAAAGCCGCCGCCCCAGACGCGGATCATGTTCATGTTGGCGGCCTTGGCCGACTGCAGCAGATCCTCGGTTTGTTCAGGGCTCGACAGCGAAAACAGCGCATCGGCCGGGATCCAGTTGGCGCCGCGGCAGAAGATTTCGCGGCCGTTGACCTTCAACGCGAAGCGACTGCCGGCAGCATCGGGTGTCGTGATGAGTTCGACCGTGCGAAGGCCGATCTGCTTGGTCACCGCATCCGTCGGCAAATCGACCGTCAGTGCATACAGCGCCTGCTCGCCGCTGCCGGCCGGCCACCAGAGCCGCGGCTTGTCGATCTCGAAGACATGATTGACCACCGTCTCGCCGGCACCAACGCCGACGTCGAGACGAACGCGCTCACCATCAAGCGAGAAATGGACCGGCACGATGCCGGGGTTCTTGGCAAACAACGTCGCGCTGACCTGCAGATCCACGGAACCGTTGAGATTGTGCACCTGCCGCGTCGTGACATGCTCGATGCGAGCCGTATCGAGCTTGCGCAACGCGATCGTGCCGTAGAGCCCAAGGGGTGCAATCGCAATGTTCCAGTCCCAGCCGAAATGGCACTGTGGCTTGCGCAGCATGTTGCCGTTGGGGATAGGCGAATTGCCTGTCGAATAGGGAATATAGAAGGGCTGCCTAGCCTGCCGGTCGGCGCCAGCCGCAATGCTCGAATGCAGGACGACGCGAATAACATTGTCGCCGGCCTTCAGCTGGCCGCCGACGTCAGGTCGATAGCGCCGAAAGCTGTTATCTGCAAGCAGAACCGGCGAGCCGTTGATGAAGACGGCAGCCACCGTATCGAGATAGTCGATATCGAGATACCAGTCGCCATCCGGCTCCGACAGCGTGAAGCTACGCTCGAGCTGCCAGTCGCGATGCGCGACCCACTGAACGACTTCCTCGTTACGGCCGAAATATGGATCGGGAATGAGCTCGGCGGCATGCAGGGCCGTGTGCACATCGCCCGGCAGCGTAATCGATGTCGTGACTTCGCCATCGGCTGAAGTGAGCGTCCACGATCCTGATAGGTCGAGGTTAAACCCATTTGTCGGCAAGAATGTCATAGTATTATCCCGATCGGGCCGCGCTTGGGAATGCCCGCACCCGCGAGCCGCAGCCGAACTTGGTGGCCAGATGGCCGATTGGACGAACGGACGGAACCGAAGCTCCGCCCGCATTGCGGTTTCTAAAGGCGAAGCTCGCTCTCGGCATCGAAGATCGACGCCAGCGACATGTCGAAGCCGAGCTTGACGGCCGAGCCCGGGCTGAAGCGACGTGAGCCATTGATGCGCACCGACATCGTGTGGCCGGCGTGCTTCAGCCAGAGCAGGTTATCGGCGCCCATCGGTTCCTCGATGTCGACGGTCGCATCGTGAACCTCAGCACCGAGATTCTCGTTGACCTTCACATGTTCCGGACGAACGCCGAGGATGACCTTGCGCCCGGCCTGCAGCACTTCGGGCGTTTCATAGTCTGCGACAGAGAAATTCACGCCGTTGGCAGTGAAGAACGTCTGCTCGCCCTGCTTGGCGATCTCGCCGTGCAGGAAATTCATCGACGGCGATCCAATGAAGCCGGCAACGAAGAGATTGCGTGGCCTGTTGTAGATCGTTGTCGGATCGGCGAGTTGCTGGATGATGCCGCTCTTCATGATCGCGATGCGGTCGGCCAAGGTCAGCGCTTCGATCTGGTCGTGCGTGACGTAGATCATCGTATTGTTCAGCGACTGGTGCAGACGCTTGATTTCGACACGCAGTTCCGAGCGCAACTTGGCGTCGAGGTTCGACAACGGTTCGTCGAACAGGAACACGTCCACATCGCGCACCAGGGCGCGGCCGATCGCGACGCGCTGGCGTTGGCCGCCCGAAAGTTCGGCCGGCTTGCGCTTCAGGAGCGGCTGGATCTGCAGGATCTCGGCGGCACGCGCAACGCGCTTGTCGATTTCCTGCTGCGGCACCTTGGCAACCTGAAGACCGAAGGACAGGTTTTTCTCGACGCTCATCTGCGGATAGAGCGCGTAGGACTGGAACACCATACCGATGCCGCGGTCCTTGGGCTCCTCCCAGGTGACATTCTTGCCCTTAATGAAGATCTGACCGTCCGACGCATCGAGCAGACCGGCGATGCAGTTCAGCAAAGTGGACTTGCCGCAGCCTGAAGAGCCGAGCAGCACGAGGAATTCGCCGTTGTTGATTTCGAGATTGAGGTCCTTGAGCACACTGACCGCGCCGAAATTCAACGAAAGATCTCTGATGGAAACGCTCGAATTCATGGATCAGCCTTTCACTGCGCCGGCGGCGATGCCACGGACGAAAAGTCGTCCCGACACGAAATAGACAACGAGCGGCACCAGACCCGTGAGGATCGTTGCGGCCATATTGACGTTGTATTCCTTCACGCCTTGGACAGAATTGACGATGTTGTTGAGCTGCACGGTCATCGGATAGGTGTCAGGCCTTGTGAAGACGACACCGAACAGGAAGTCGTTCCAGATACCGGTGACCTGCAGGATCATGGCGACGACGAAGATCGGCAGCGACATGGGCAGCATGATCTTGAAGAAGATCTGCCAGAAGCCCGCCCCGTCGATTCGCGCAGCCTTGAAAAGTTCCTGCGGCAGCGATGCAAAGTAGTTGCGGAACAGCAGCGTCAGAATCGGCATGCCGAAGATGCTGTGCACGACAATCAGGCCCGTCAGCGTTCCGTAGATGCCGATCTCGCGCAGCACGATGACGATCGGATAGATCATGACCTGGTAGGGAATGAATGCACCGACGACGAGGATCGAGAAGAAGAGTTCTGATCCCTTGAATCGCCAGTTGGCGAGCGCATAGCCGTTGACAGAGGCAATGGCGATCGAGACGATCACCGAAGGAACAGTGATGCGCACCGAATTCCAGAAGCCGCGCGAGAGGCCATCGCAGTTGAGACCCGTGCAGGCGGTCGCCCACGCCTTTACCCAGGGCTCGAAGGTGATTTCGAGCGGCGGTGCGAAGATGCTGCCAAGCCGGATTTCCGGCATGCCCTTCAGCGACGTGACGATCATCACGTAGAGCGGAAGCAGGTAATAGGCCGCGGCGACGAAAAGCGTGCCGTAGAGCATGATGTTGCGCGCAGAGATCACCCGCTTCGGCTTCGGGCCGCTGGGGCCGGAGACGGATTTGTCGGAGATGCGACCATCGGCAGTCTTGAGAGCAATAGCATCAGGCACGTTTACGCCCTCCGAATTCCAGATAGGCCCAGGGGATGATGATGATCGCAACGGTGACCAGCATCATGGTCGAGGCAGCAAAGCCCTGCCCCAGATTCTGAGCCTGGAACATGTAGTCGTAGACGTATTTCGCGGGCACCTCCGACGCGATGCCGGGACCGCCGCTGGTCTGCGCCACCACGAGGTCATAGACCTTGACGATGCCGCTGGCGATGATGACGAGCGTCGTGATGAAGACAGGCCGCATCATCGGAATGACGATGAAGAGATAGGTCTTCCACATCGGGATGCCGTCGACGCGCGCAGCCTTCCAGATGTCTTCATCAATACCGCGCAGGCCGGCGAGCATCAGGCACATGACAAGACCCGTGCCTTGCCAGAGGGCGGCAATCAGGATGCCGTAGATGACGATGCTTGGCGTATAGAGCGGGTCAAAGGTGAAGCTCGTCCAGCCGAGCGAGCGCACCACCGACTGGACACCGAATTCGGGGTTGAGCACCCACTGCCACACAAGGCCCGTCACAATGAAGGACAGGGCGAACGGATAGAGAAAGATCGTCCGGAACGTATTCTCGAATCGGATCTTCTGATCCATCAGCGCCGCCAACACGAAACCGATCACCAGGCTGAAGATAAGCGAGAGAACGCCGTAGACAGCGAGGTTCTCTATGGAGACGATCCAGCGCGGAGCAGCCCAAAGGCGCTTGTATTGATCAAAACCGACGAAGCTCAACCGCGGAAGGAGCTTCGAGTTGGTGAATGAATAGAACACCGTCCAGACCGTGCCGCCGAGAAAGATAACAAGGGCGGTAAGGATCATGGGGATGGATGCAATCTTCGAATTCAGATTGCGCAGTAGCTGATTTGGCCGGCCTGCTTTCGCTTGACCCGTCATTGTAATTCCTCCTGAATCGCAATTCCTCTGTGATCCAGAGCGGCGAACCGTCTGCCGGTCGCCTCCTCTTCTCACTCCCGTACCGAGACCGGACGATCGCGCATCAGCGCGTGTCAGTCGCAAGCGCTGCCGTCACCCGGATCACGATGGGAGTTCCAGGCAAATCCGGCTCCGTCAGACGGAGCCGGATCGCAACAGCAGCGGAATGCGACGATCAGTCGGCAGAAGCGATGATTTCAGCGAAGCGCTTCTGAGCGGCTTCCGGCGTCATCGACGGATTTGCGAAGAACTCGGAGAACAGGTCTTCCTTCTGCTTCTGGCTGTCCGCCGACAGAAGTTGGTCCGTGCCTTGGATCACATTGCCCTTGGCCAGGATGTCGAGACCTTTCTTCATGCAATCGTTGGCGGCGGCAAGGTCAACGTCACCGCGAACCGGCAGCGAGCCCTTCTTCAGGTTGAAGGCAACCTGCGTCTTGGGATCGAGAAGCGTCTTGGCGAGGACATCCTGCGCCTTCGACTTGGCTTCATCCTTAAGCAGCGGGAAGTAGAAGGCATCACCACCGGTAGAGATGATCTCGTTCACGCCGAGGCCCGGAAGGCAGGTGTAGTCGGTACCGGCTTTCTGGCCGGCCACCTGGAACTCACCCTGCGCCCAGTCACCCATGATCTGGCCACCGGCCTTGCCTGTGATGACTAGGTTGGTTGCCTGGTTCCAGTCCTGGACGTTGCTGCCCTTCGACATCTTGCGAGCGTCGTCGGCAGCCTTGAAAACCTTGGCGATCTCCGGACCGGCGGCAGCTTCCGCGTCCTTCTCCTTGAACACCTTGTAGAACGTGTCCTTGCCGGCGATGGCAACCATCAGCACGTCGAACGCGCCGGCAGCCTGCCACGGCTGACCGCCAACGGCGAGCGGAACGATGCCGGCCTTCTCAAGCGCCGGAGCGGCAGCGACGAATTCGTCCCAGTTCTTCGGCACTTCGACGCCGGCCTTCTTGAAGGCTGCATTCGAAAGCCACAGCCACTGCCAGGAGTGAATGTTGACTGGAGCGCAATAGATCTTGCCGTCGATCGTGCAAGAATCGAGCAGGCTCGACGGACGAACGATGTCCTTCCAGTGCTCGGCGGTGGCCACGTCGGTCAGGTCGCGCATCAGACCAGCCTGGACCAGTTCCTCGGCCTGCCGGCCATGGTTGAACTGCGTTGCACCCATCGGGTCACCGCCGGTGATGCGGCTGATCATGATCGGACGCGCAGTACCGCCGGAGCCGGCGATTGCACCGTCGACCCACTTGTTGCCGGTTGCATCGAATGCCTTTGCGAGCTCCGCCACGGCAGCAGCTTCGCCGCCCGATGTCCACCAATGGGTGACTTCAAGATCGGTCGCGCTGGCCGCACCGAGCGGCAGCACTACGGAAGCGGCAAGTGCAGCCGCCATCAAACGAAAATTCATGAGTTCTCCTCCCTCACTGAAACGTTGCCGGAAAAACTTAGTTCAATCGATATTTGGGTGCAACAGCTCGCCTCCAAAATTTTCTTTTCGAGGGGCATTTGCTACCAATGACTGTTGAGATGCTCGCATTTTCAACACCGTGGCGCCATTCTAGCCAACAGATTGAGCATTTGCACACACCTCTTATCATATTGATATATAGATATATAATCGCCTTATTTAGCCTGCGCAACCAAGATTTTTGTTCGCAGCCGCAAAAAATCCGAGCAAAATCGACAGATTCAACCAAAAAGAGTAGTGGCCGCAACGCCATGATAAAAAGCTCTCGACATTTCTACTGTATCGTTACAGATTTTGCTCCTTACGGGAGGAGCAGCTATTGCGTTCTTTGTGCTTACAGCGCTTCGAAAAGACTCTATAAGCGGGACCAAAACGCGCAGGACGGCCTAGAGGGATGGAAAACAAAGCGAATTTCGCAGGAGTGGCCTCCGAGGCAACTCGAGAGCGGCCGACACTGAAAACGATTGCCTTCATGACCGGGCTCGGCGTGACGACGGTGTCGCGCGCCCTCAAGGATGCCCCTGACATCGGCGCGGAAACCAAGGAACGGGTTCGCATGGTCGCCCGCCAGCTTGGCTATCAGCCGAACAGGGCCGGCGTGCGCCTGCGAACCGGAAAGACCAACGTCATTGCGCTGGTCCTCAGCATCGATGAAGAAATCATGGGCTTCAGCAGCCAAATGGTGTTCGGCATCTCGGAAGTGCTGACGGGCACGCCCTATCACATCGTCGTCACGCCGCATTCCCACAGCAAGGATCCGATGCTGCCGGTGCGCTACATCCTGGAAACGGGATCGGCGGACGGCGTCATCATCTCCCGCATTGAGCCCGACGATGCGCGGGTCCGGCTGCTGGCCGAACACAACATGCCCTTTGCCACGCACGGGCGCACCGATGCCGGCCTTACCCACCCCTTTCACGACTTCGACAACGAGGCGTTCGCCCATCAGGCCGTCGAGAAGCTGGTCGGCAAAGGCCGCAAGCGCATCGCCCTTCTCCAGCCTCCAAGCAAGCTCACATACTACACGCACATGCGCATCGGATTTCAGACGGGACTGCATGACTACGGCGCCGAGGAAGTGCCGTTGCGCGTCACGATCGACAACCCGCTGGAGGAAATCCGCAATGCCGTCGAGGTGATGATGCGCGCGCCGAATGCGCCGGATGGAATCGTTTGCTCCGCCGGAAGTGCCGCCATCGCCGTCAACGCCGGTATAGAGGCCGCTGGCAAGCGGCTTGGCCGGGATGTCGACATGGTCTCCAAGGAATCGGCGCCGATCCTCAACTGGATCCGTCCGGAGATCATCACCGCCTATGAGGACGTCCGCCACGCCGGACGGGAGATGGCGAAGGCGGTTATCGCCCGCATCGACGGCATCGAACCGGAGTTGCTGCAAAGCATCAGCCAGCCCGTCTGGTCGCGGAAAGTCAAGTAGACCATCGCCATCGCCATCGCCGCGCCACCTCTATCCGATGGCGGCAGAGGTATAAGCAATCACAGCGGAGACGCACTGGATATGACTACGGCACTGCTGATCATCGACGTTCAAAACGCCATTCTCGCGGGAAAATGCAGCCCCGAGCGTCAACCCATCATCGATGCGGCGCTGAATGAAACGGTTTCACGGCTCCAGTCACTTCGTGCCGAGGCCCATCGCCTGGGGGCACCGGTCGTGCTCGTCCAGCACGACGGCGATCCCGGTCACCGCTTGGCGGTCGGCACAGACGGCTGGGCCATCCGGCCGGAACTGTCTCCTGCCGAAGGCGATACCGTCGTTCACAAGAAGAGCTCGGACTCGTTTTTCGAAACGGATCTTGCCGACCGATTGGCGGAACGCAACGTGACGCATCTGATCGTCGGCGGCTGTATGACTCAATTCTGCGTCGACACAACGGTCAGGCGTGCAGTGTCGCTGGGCTATGATGTCACGCTGGTTGGCGATGGCCATACGACGGCCGATTCTGATACGCTGAACTTCGCCGATATCGTCGCGCATCACAATGAAACGCTCGACGATTTCGATGCCGGCAGTGCCCGCGTCCTGGTTCGCCCGATGGCGGACATTCGCTTCTGAAGCGACACTTTTCAGGTCTGAGACCAGCCGGGCGTACCCGGCTGGCTTCATCAAGCAGTTTTAGAACGTTGAAGCACCACTGCCCCACGGGCCGTGGTGGAAGTCCTTGCCGTCGAGGCGATCGAAGCCATGCGCGCCGAAGAAGTCGCGCTGCGCCTGGATCAGGTTGGCGGTTCCGCGGCCCTGGCGATAGGCATCGAAGTAGGTCAGAGCCGAGGTGAGCGCCGGAACCGGCAGACCGGCCTGCAGGGCAGCACCAACCACGCGGCGCAGCGCCGGCAAAGATTCCTTGACCATCTCGGAGAAAGCCGGCGTTACGATCAGGTTGGCCGCATCCGGAGCCTTGGTGAAGGCAGAGGTGATTTCGTCCAGGAACTGCGAACGGATAATGCAGCCAGCACGCCAAATCTTGGCGATGACAGGCATCGGCAGCGACCAGTTGAACTCGCGCGAGGCTTCCGCCATGACGGCGAAGCCCTGTGCATAGGCGCCGATCTTGGCGGCAAACAGCGCCAGTTCCAGATCCTTGTTAAGTTCAGGTCCGTAGGCGATCGGGAACTTGTATTCCGGCTTGCCGAAGATCTTTTCGGCCGCCTCGCGCTCAGTCTTCATCGACGACAGGCTGCGGGCGGCAACGGCAGCCTCGATCGCGGTTGCCGGAATGCCCATGTTCTGGGCTTCGATCGCCGACCACTTGCCGGTGCCCTTCTGGCCGGCCTTGTCGAGGATCATGTCAACCATGGAACCGCCGGAAACCGGATCGGTCGCTGCCAAGACCTTTTCGGAGATCTCGATCAGATAGGAGTTCAGGCGGCCCTTGTTCCACTCGCCGAAGATCTTACTGATCTCCTGCGAGTTCTTGCCGAGACCGTCGCGCAGAATGCCGTAGATTTCGGCGATCATCTGCATGTCGGCATATTCGATGCCGTTGTGGATCGTCTTGACGAAGTGGCCGGCACCGTCATTGCCGAGCCAGGCAACGCAAGGGTCGCCGTTGTACTTGGCGGCAATCGAGGTCAGTACCTTCTCGACGCGCTTCCAGGAGTCCTCGGTGCCGCCGACCATGATCGAAGGACCATGACGCGCCCCTTCCTCGCCGCCCGAGACACCCATGCCGATGAAGGTCAGGTCGGTGTTCTTCAGGCGGTCGAAGCGGGCGATGGTATCGCGGAAGTTGGCGTTGCCGGCATCGATCATGATGTCGCCCTTGGACAGATACGGGCGCAACAGTTCCATCTGCTGATCGACGGCCTCGCCGGCCTTGATCATGATGATGATCGGACGCGGCGGGCGGATTGCTTCGACGAACTCTTCGATCGTCTTGCAGGGAATGATCTGCTTCTTCAGATCGCCGGCGCTCTCGTAGAATTCATCCGTTTTCTCAGGAGTGCGGTTGAAGACAGCAATCTTGTTGCCTTTTTCCGCAATGTTGAGCGCCAGGTTGGAACCCATGACGGCAAGGCCGATCAGCCCGATTTCTGCCTTTTCCACGATACACCTCCGATGAGTCATTTTGGACCGGTGTTGTGGCACTCTCTGGCTCAAACGGCAAGTTCGATTCGGCTTCGAAACGGCCTCGTATTGCCCGCATTACAAGCTAAGCCATATTCTCTCTTAGACGCAGGGGAAGAAGATTGATGGGCTGTACAGCACGACAGGAGGCCGTCTTTCTGGCCGCACGCGCGGGCCTTTACAGGGAGCGCGCGCCTTCGCCTGCGCTTGAGGCGCATTTTTTCTGCCTGTGGTCGCACGATATCCATGATGGCCCCAATCGCAGAATTGCGATCGTTCCGGACGGTTACTGCGACATCGTCTGGATGGGTGGCAGGCTTCTGGTCGCCGGGCCGGATCGTAGCAGTGCCTTCCCGTCCCTCGCCGGCGGCGAGAGGATAGTGGGCGCGCGCTTTGCCCCGGGTGCGGCGGCTGAATGGCTCAAAGTGCAGCTCTGCGACATCGTTGGCCAATCTATTCCTCTGGACGATTTCTGGGAAGCGGCGGCGCTGAGATTGAATGAATTGCTAGGCGCCTGCGCCCATTCGGACGAACGGCTGTCGCAGTTAGAAACAGCACTTGAGAAGGAGGCCGATAAACGTGCGGCGCCGGCAAGGGACATCGCCTCGGTATTTGCGCGGGCAAGTGACATTTCGCCGTGCGGGAACGTCACCGATCTGATGCTCGACGACCTCTCCATCGGCGTGCGCCAGCTTCGCCGCCGTTGCTACACCCATTTCGGCTACGGACCGAAGACGCTCGCCCGAATTCGCCGCTTTCAGGGCATGCTCAGCCTTTGCCGCAGGAAGAAGGCCCTCCCGCTCGCAGCGCTGGCAGTGGCGGCCGGCTACTCCGATCAGGCGCATATGACCCGCGATGCACGCGAAATTTCCACGCTGACGCCCATGCAGCTTCAGCAGCAGATAGCCGGCTGAGTGTCCGTTTTCTTCAATACGAAGCCGACTGTTCTGCTATCTCCATTTCGAGCAACACAGGAAATCGCCATGTCTACGATGCCCGCAAGGATCATCCACCGCTCCATCGACCGGAATTGGCGCGACGTCTATGCTTTTGCCGCCGCACCTGAAAACATGCCGCTCTGGGCGTCCGGACTTGCCTCAGGGCTGGAGCGGAGCGGCGATGACTGGATTGCCACCGGCGCGCTCGGCACGGTGAAGGTCAGTTTCGTCCCGCACAACGAGTTCGGCGTCATCGACCATACAGTGACGATCGAGAGCGGGCTGCGGGTCTACAACGCGCTGCGGATCGTGCCGAACGGCGATGGCTGCGAGATCATGTTCACGCTGTTGCGCATCCCGGGCATGACGGACGAACACTTCGAAGCAGATGCCGCCCATATCGCGAAAGATCTGGCGGCATTGAAGGTATTGATGGAAGCATAGGAGGCGATCGTGGCTGCAGCAGTGGACAACCGACGCATTGACTACGTCGAATTCAACGTCGGCAATATAGAAGCCTCTAAGGCATTCTACGGCAAGGCTTTCGGCTGGTCCTTTACCGACTACGGCCCACAATACTGCGAATTCGATGACGGGCGGCTCAAGGGCGGCTTTACGACGCTGGGCACGCCGCGGACTGGCGGACCTCTCGTCATCCTCTACGCGGACGATCTTGAAGCCGCCCTTTCAAGCGTGGAACGTGCCGGTGGAACCATAGTGAAGCCAATCACCGGGTTCCCTGGCGGACGCCGGTTTCACTTCAGTGATCCGGATGGATATGAGCTTGCCGTTTGGACGAAGAACTGATCAAACGACAACGGTCGACGCCTTGGCTCCTGTATGCTGCAGGATGATCAGAGCCCCGATCACAATTCCTGAAGAATCCCGCAGTGGCGACATGCGGCAGCGAACCGTCTTTACGGCGTCGCCGTCGCCACGCTCGTAAGCGTAGTCGCTCCCGCGCCCGGCAAAACAAGCGTCGAGCCTTGCCTTCGCGCCCTCGTGAAAGCGCTTCTCACCAATAAACTCGATCAGGTGGCGACCGATCATATCGATCGGCTTCCTGCCGAGATAGGTCGAGTTGACGGTGTTGGAATAGAGATAGCGATAATCCCTTGTCAGCACCGCGACACGGTCCGGCATGGCATCAAGGATCGCAGCGTTCAAGAAGTTGCCATTGTCAACGTTCGGCGTAAACGCAAGGGGGGCAGCCACAGGCCGCCGCTCGACCGGCGGCATCCGCCAGCGGGGCGCTGCGCCGCCGAAATACTTTTCCATGAGCTCAGAAAGCAGTGCGACATAGCCGCGAACCGACTCGCTGTCTTCGGCATACTGGTCGATAAGGCAGCCGACGAACTCGAGCTGCGTATGAACTTCGAGAATATTTGCGGCTGGGTATCCGAGGATTGCGTCGACAAGAGGCTCGATTGAGCAATCGAGCATGTTCACACGCGCATCATCGCCTGCAGCAATTGCAGCATCGATCTGCGCACAACACAATGAGAACGCCCGAAAAAGCCCTAGCAAGACGCCTCCAATGCATTCCCTAAGAGAATGCGACCGAGAGATCGGCTGAGCTTTGCGTTACGGAAGTTGAAACCGCTGGCGCCTAGCCACTCGCCTTGATGGTAATCGGTAACATGACGCACGTTCATATTCAATGAACGCACGCCCCTGTTTTTCAATGATAAGATGTAGGGATCGGGTAGCGTTTACTTCAGTACGTCGTGTTTTATCTTCCAGCGGTCGTGATACCAGAGCCACTGCTCGGGATACTCCCGCACCCAGCTTTCCACCTTGTCGTTCAGGAGTTGTGCCGTCGCGACCATATCGAGATTACCGTTGGCATCTCGAGGCATCTCAAGCTTCGGCTCGATTTCCAGGCGATAGCGATTGCCCGGAAGCCGGATGCAGCGTGCCGGATAGACCTCGCAATTGAATTGACGGACAAGCTTTCCGAGCAATGGATTGGTTTTGACATCGAGCCCGAAGAACTTCGTCTTCAGGCCCTTACGGAACTTCTGGTCGACCAGGACACCAACGCCCTGCCCGGCCTCCAGTTGCCGCGCCAGGGCAAACGACGAGCCGGCATGAGACGGCACCAGCTTGCCCATGCGCGCGCTGCGAAAATCGAAGACTCTCTGCGCGACATAGGGGTTGTTCGGCGGGCGGAATAACACAGACACATGGAGACCAAACGCCGCGCCGGCCACTGGCAGCAGCTCGAAATTGCCCGTGTGCCCTGTGAAAACGATAAATGGGCGCGGATTTTCGAGCAGATCGATAAAAATCGGTATGCCGGAAACCTCGACCCGGCCCGGCTCCTGGCGTTCATAATCGAAATCGAATAGGCGGTCGAGAAACACATACTCGGCGGCGAGACGTCCCATATTCCCCCAGCTCGCCGACGCAATCTCCTGGATCTCCGCCTCGCTTTTCTCAGGAAACGCATTGCGAAGGTTGGTGAGCATCAGCCGGTGGCGGCTTACGCGCGGGCCGAGCTTTCGCATCAGCCCATCCGCAAAGTTGACCGCACCGTCAGCTGGAAACAGCTTCAGGAAGTTCAGGAAACCAAACATCATCTGCGCGATCAACCACTGGCGAAAGTGGGTAACCGCAAGGACGATCCGAGTGATGAAGAGCTTCAAGGGCTCAATCCATCTTGAGGATGATCTTGCCGAAGATCTGGCGCGATTCCATCCGCTCCAATGCGCGATCGATATCGTCGAATCCGACTTCAGTGTCGATGACAGGATGGACCAGTCCGCGCCCCATCTTCTGCATGGCATCAGCCATGTTCTCCATGCGGCAACCAAAGGAGCCGAGCAGCTTCAGCTGTTGCTGGAAGAGCATCATAAGGTTCATCTCTGTCGAGACACCCGATGTCGAACCACAGGTGACGAGGCGACCGCCGCGCTTCATGCAGAGCATCGAACCTGCCCATGTGTCCTTGCCGACGTGCTCGAAAACGACGTCGACGCCCTTCTTCTTGGTCAGCTTGCGGACAACACCCTCGAAGCGGTCGGTGCGATAGTTGATAACGTGATCGGCGCCGAGCGCCTTGGCCTTCTCGATCTTGTCGTCGGAGCCGACAGTCGTGATGACGGTGCAGCCGATCTTTTTGGCCAGCTGGATCGCCGCCGTGCCGATGCCGGAGCCGCCCGCATGAACCAAAATGGTTTCGCCGGGCTCAAGCTTCGCATTGTCAAACAGCATGTGCTCGACCGTTCCAAAAGTTACGGGAGCAAGTGCGGCGCCAATCGCGTCGACGCCGGGAGGAGCCGGAAC
Source organism: Rhizobium sp. 3T7 (assembly GCF_020166565.1). NCBI lineage: Bacteria > Pseudomonadati > Pseudomonadota > Alphaproteobacteria > Hyphomicrobiales > Rhizobiaceae > Rhizobium > Rhizobium sp. 3T7. The sequence goes on along the minus strand of NZ_JAIQXS010000001.1, from coordinate 284,281 downwards.
GAGCAGGCGCGCCGGCAGGTTCACCTTCTCCTGCGCGAAGCCATCGAGATGGAACCCGTGAACGCCGGACACATGTTCGCAGAGATTATCGCGCCCTTCACGGCATGGACGGCAGAGGCCGCAGGTGCGCGCACCGTAGATCGAGACCAGCTGACCAGGCAGCACGTTGGCAACGCCCGGTCCGATCGATTCGACAACACCCGAAGCCTCGGCGCCGATGACGAGCGGCATCTTGCGCTTTGCAAAAGCCATGCCGCGCCAGCCCCAGACGTCGATGTGATTGAGAGCGACCGCCTTGACACGCAGCGTAACCTCGCCTGCGCCCGGGGCCTCGGGCTCCGGCAGGTCGGTGATCTCAAGCTTGCGATCGTCAATCAGTTGCAAAGCGCGCATGGCAAAGTCCTTCGCCGCGAGGGCGTTCTATCTCGATGTTTTGTCGCGAACCGATTAAGCCGGTTCGAGCGCCATGACAAGGCTGGCGTTCTGCCCGCCGAAGCCGAAGGAATTGGAAAGCACGGCACTGACCTGGCTCTCCCGCTTCTTGTTCGGCACCACGTCGATAACGATCGAGGGATCGGGGTTGGTGTAGTTGATCGTCGGTGGCAGCGTGCCCGTCAGCATCGTCTGCAGCGAGAAGACCGCTTCCACCGCGCCGGCGGCCGTCAGCGTGTGGCCGATCATCGATTTGTTCGACGACAATGGAATGGATGCCATCCGCTCGCCGAACACGGCCAGCATGGAGGCATATTCCATTTTGTCGTTTTCAGGCGTCGAGGTGCCGTGGGCGTTGATGTAGCCAATATCGCCCTCTCCCATGCCGGCATCGGCCAACGCGGCGCGGATCGTCGCGATCGCCGGTCCGCCATCCGGAGATGAACGGGTACGATGGAAGGAGTCAGCCTTTTCGCCAGCGCCCTTCATGATGCCGAGAACTTTCGCGCCCCGCGCAACAGCCGCCTCGAGCGACTCCAGCACCAGGGTAGCGGCACCTTCGGCGATAACGAAGCCGTCGCGATCCTTGCTGAACGGCTTGGAGGCCTTGGTCGGCGGATCGTTCTGTGTGGAGAGAGCCGAAAGCAGCGAGAAGCGGATGAGTGCCTCTGCGCTTACCGAGCCGTCGGTCGCCACAGCAAGCGCCCGCGACGTGCGGCCCTGGCGGATTGCTTCGATGCCGAGCTGGATCGCAGTCGCGCCCGATGCGCAGGCGGTCGACAGCGTCACCGGCAGGCCGCGCGTGCCGAAGCGATCAGCAAGGCGTTCGGAAATTGCACCAAACAGCGATGCCTCGTGGAAAGCAGCATCCGGCCGCTGGCGCATCGCAGCGAGGAACCGGTCATAGGCGTCTCCGGCGTGGTCGGCCGGCGGCGAACGGTCTGCGAGTTCGAAACGCGCACTCCATTCCGGTTCGATCGGCGGCGCAGCCAGGAACAGCGGTCCATCAAAATCACCGCTGATGCCAGCATCGGCGAGCGCTTCGATCGTGGTTTCCCGGGCGAACGCATAGGAGCGTTCGACGGCGTTTGCGACCGGAATGTCGATGAAATCGACGGTGCCAGCGATACGGGTCGAAAGCCCCTCGGTCGGAAAGCGATTGATCGCATGAATGCCTGAGGTACCGGCCGTCAGTGCCGACCAGTTGTCCTTCAGGCCCTGCCCCAGCGAGGTAATGATACCGACACCCGTCACTGCGACGATCGGGCGGCCGAGATGATCCTTGTAAGCCGAATCTTTCATTTGCACACTCCTCACGCTTCCGCGGCAAGAACCGCGACACCTTCGCCGCGCTGATGACCGACTGTCGTAACGATGGCTGCCTTGGTCGCGGCGCCCATCGGCTTTTCGTGGGTTGGGTCGAAGACCGGGACCTTCGCCTTGCTGTCGACCGCCAATGCCGCCAGCGCCAGACCGAGCGTGAAATGCGCCTCAAGTCCATGGCCGGTCACACCGCCGAAACCGCGGATAGCCGCGCCTGGCAGATGACGTTCGAGAACGGCCTTTTCGCGCCCGGCCAAGTCGGGAATGCCTGTCGAGCCGGAGAAGATCGCCGTGCTTTCCGGCGAAACGTCGACTGCGGCTGCCAGCAATCGCTCGAGGCGCTTCTCGAGACTGCCGGGGTTGCGATTGCCACGATCGCCTTCGATGGAAGACATCGACGCGTAGATATGCGCGCCGCGTGCCTCAGCATGGGCGCGCGACTCCAGAACGAGGAATGCGCCGAGGGAGCCGGAAATGACACCGCCCTGATCGCGCGACCAGAGCGGCTGCCATTCGTTGCGGCTGTGGACGTTGATCGCTTCGAACAAGAGCACCATGTCCAGACGCTCCGCCGAGAAGGCTCCGCCAACCAGGGCGTGCGTCGATTCACCCGACTTGATGCGATAGAAGGCCGCTTCAACAGCAGAAATGCCTGCAGATTCCTCACCCATGAAGGTTCGCGAAGAGCCCGTTACCTTGTGAACGATGGAAATGTTGCCGGCGAGCAGATTGGACAACTGCGCCAGAAAGAGCGTCGGACGCAGCTCCGTCGTCAGCTTCTCGTTCAGGAGAACCTCACGGTCGTTGCGCTTCAGGCCCTCGTCGACGATCAGCGTATCGACGTTAATGTCACGCTCGCCGCCGCCAGCCGCGACGATCATATCCATGGAGCCGCAGGCTTCCGCATCGTCCTTGAAGCCGGCGTCATCGAGGGCAAGGCCGGCTGCGAAAACACCGATGCGCTGCCAGTTTTCCATCTGCCGCTGATCGCCTCGCTTGGCGATCTGCTGCGACCAGTCGATCTCCGGAAGCGGATGAACCGGATACGGCTTGAACTTCTCAAGCTCGACCACTGTCTGCGGCGCACCTTCGGCATTGAGCAGCGCGATATGCGGCTCCTTGCCGACGCCCTGACACGTTACAATGCCGACGCCCGTGATCACGACATCATTGTGAGCCTTGCTCATCCATTCACTCCCTGCGCAGCAATCGCATCCATCAGGCCAACTTCCCCGGCCCGCTTCTTGACGATCTCCCCGAGCGGAACCTCGCTGAAAGGCATGGTCCGCAGCTTCAGCTGCGCGTCGCAAACCTTCTTGCCGCCGCTTGTGATCTTCGCCTTGGTTACCGCAAATCCAGAGCCGTCGTGCTCCAGAAATGCCTCGATGTCCAGCACCGCCTCCGGTTCGACGAAGGTACGCATCTTGGCGCCGTCGACGGACATCAGGAACGGCATTGCAGCAAAATCAGTTGCCGCCAGCACGAGCATGCCGGATGCCTGCGCCATCGTTTCGATCAGCAGCACGCCGGGAACCAGCGGCATACCGGGAAAATGACCTTCGAAGACCGGGCTTTTCGCCGGCACGATCGAGCGCGCCTTCAGCGTCCCCTTATGAAGGTCGACCGCCTCGATGCGGTCAATCATCTGGAAGTATTCCAGTAGCATCGAATCCTCCGGCCACAAGGGCACCTCGCCCTGAGGCTAGGCCTACTTAGGAACGAAACCGCCCGGCCGCCATGGTTAACAGCGGCAGGGCGGAGAAAAAGATGACGGTGCCAATCAGGCCTTGGCGGCGCGCAACTCGTCGATCTTGGCACAGAGGTTCTTCAGAACGAAATATTCTTCCGTGGAAACCTTGCCTTCGTTGACTTCCTGAGTCCACTTCTCGAGCGGGATCTTGATGCCGAATTCCTTGTCGATCGCAAAGACGATATCAAGGAAGTCGAGGCTGTCGATACCGAGGTCGTCAATCGTATGGCTCTCCGGCTTGATCGTATCACGATCGATCTCGCTGGTTTCTGCAATGATGTCGGCAACTTTATCGAATGTAGCGGTCACGCCTTTACCTCTTGAAATGACGATTTAACCCTCCTCATAGGCAAATCCATTTCAAAAAGCCAATGCTTTCCGCCGTCTCGGCACGCAATTTGCAGGATCAGTGTTGCCTAAACAGCAAAGCTTAACGACGCGTTTACCACGGCGCGTTAGCGAAACTCTTCCCGTTCGGGCCTAGAGCAGGAGCAGGAAAAGAACGAGCGCAGTGGCAGCAAGGATCGAGCAGCTGGCATAAAAGACCGAGACACCATCTTCGATATCGACCACAGTTGCCGTATCGCGCCCGCCGCCGTTGATCATCGGCTCCATGACGACAACCCCGGAATAGACGCGCGGCCCGGCGAGTTGCACATTCAGAGCCCCGGCCATCGCCGCCTCTGGCCGCCCGGAATTCGGCGAGCGATGCAGGCCGCCGTCGCGGGCCGCAACGCGCATCGCCTCCTGAAAGGCGGTGCGCCCCCGACGCAACCAGGCTCCGGCAGCGATCAACAGAATCGAAAAGCGCGCTGCCGGCCAGTTGGCGAAGTCATCCAGTCGCGCCGCAGCCCAGCCGAAATCGGCATATCTGTCGGACTTGTGGCCGATCATTGAATCCGCCGTGTTCAGCATCTTGTAGGCGAAGAGGCCGGGCAAGCCGAAAACGGTGTACCATAGGGCTGGCGCAACCACACCATCTGAGAAATTCTCGGCCAGGCTCTCGATCGCGGCACGGCAGACGGCGGGCTCGTCGAGTGTTTCCGGATCACGCCCCACGATTCGCGAAACGGCCAGCCGGCCACCACTGATGCCTCCGGTTTTCAGTCCTGCGGCAACGGCCTCCACATGATCGGCAAGGCTCTTCTGCGCCATGAAGACGGCAACGCAAATGACTTCCAAGAGGATCCCGGCCAGACCGAACAGCGAGAAGAACCAATGCAGCACAAGACCGGCGACGGCACTGAAGATCAAGAGACCGGCGATCGACCAGACGCCGTTGCGCCGGCGTTCACGCTTGTGGAGCTCATCACGATTGAACATCTGGTCGACACGGGAGATCGTGTTTCCAAACAGCACGACCGGATGCTGCAGCCGCATCCAGAGAGCATCCGGATCACCGACGATCCTGTCCAGCAAAAGGGCCAGAACCAGCACGAGAAGGTTATGGTCAAGCATCATGATGTGTAACTCTGCAGGGCATCGGAAAGCCGCTGGTCGCCAGCCGCATCGGCGGCGAGACCGAAACGCAACCAGCGTGGCTCATAATCGAATTTGCGGACCAGAATATGATGCTGGCAGAAATGCCGGTGCAATTCGGCCGCCTGGTCGTGGTCGACAAGGGCAAAGAGATCAGTCCCGCCGACGATGCGTAGACTGCCTTGCCTGAGAACTGTGCGCAGCGCGCCGGACCTTTCCGATAGCCGACGCTGTATCGGGGCGACATCCGATGCGAAAAGGTCTGTTGCGATCGAAAGCGCCGGACCTGACACCGCCCATGGCCCAGACAGCTCTTCGATGCGCTTCATGATCGGCTGCACAGCCACGGCAAACCCCAGGCGCAACCCTGCCAGTCCAAAGAACTTGCCAAACGAACGGAAAATGAGGACATTCGGCAGCCGTGAGGCAAAGGGTGCCAGGCTCAGCTGAGGGCCTGCATCCCCGAAGGCTTCATCCACAACGACAACACCTCCCCTGGCCTTCATCTCTTCGCTGAATGCGACGAGCCTTTCCGGAGCGTAGGCACGACCATCGGGGTTGTTCGGATTGACGATGACGACAATTGCGTGATCCGCTCTGACGTCATCCAAACCGGCGACCAGATCAACAGAATGACCTGCCATCTTGAAGGCGCGCTCATACTCACCGTAAGTCGGAGCCAGAATTGCGACCCGCCCGGCAACCTCAAAGAGCCGCGGCAATAACTGGATGGCGGATTGCGTGCCAGGAACAGGAAGTGGGAGGATGTCGCCGCTGCGATAATAGCTCTGCGCCGCGGCGCGCGCTCGATCGATTAGGTCTCTGTCAGGCAGACGGTGCCAGGCGCGTATCGGGACATCGGGCAGCGGAACCGGGCACGGATTGATCCCCGTCGAAAGATCAAGCCAATGCTCTAACTCGCCGCCGTAGATAGCGGCCGCAGCCGTGATGCCGCCTCCGTGAACGATCGGGGCGTTCATCCAGTCACCTCGGCAAGGTCGATCAGGTGCATGTAAGATCCGGCGATCTGCCCACGCTGGAGGCCCGCTCGCCCGAGGTCGTTGCCCAACGCGTCCGTCACCTGAAAGAGGCGATCGGCCGCCCCCTCGGAAACCACCGCCGAATAATGAAACTCGTGTGCCGTCATGGGCTGTTCGAAGTAGGCAGCGCTCAGCGGTTTCACGCGCCGATAGCCAAGGTGACGTTTGCGCTCCTCGTAACTCGTGACGACAGGCAACAGGCCGAGCATCTCGTGACGCTTGCCGGTGCCGTCGACCAGCCCTTCGCCGAGAACCATGTATCCGCCGCACTCACCGTAGATTCGCACGCCCTTGCCTGCTGCATCGATAAGCTTTGCCCTGAAATTGCGCGCAGCGGCGATCCGCCCCGGATGCAGTTCAGGATAGCCGCCCGGAAGATAGATCGCGTCCGCCGTCGGATCCGGGGCCTCATCGGCAAGCGGTGAGAAAAAGGTGATTTCCGCACCACGCCGACGCCAACCGAGAAGCATGTGCTCGTAGGAAAAAGCAAAGGCGATGTCGCGGGCCACGGCGATCCTAGTGCCGAGCGGCGGCAACCGGGCGATGTTTGCGGGAGACGGACGGTTGAGCCCCTGGCGAGCAATGCGTAACAGGAATTCGAAATTGCATTCTTCGGATACGGCATCCGCTGCATGTTCAATGAAACTCTCGAGCGCCTGATGCTCTCCTGCTTGGACAAGACCGAGATGCCTTTCGGGAAGAGCAATGTCATTGTCACGGCGGACGACGGCGACGATCGGCATGCGGATCGCTTCGAGCGCCTTGCGAAGCATCATCTCATGGCGCTCGCCGCCAACCTTGTTGAGGATCACGCCGGCGATGCGCACATCGGCCCGGAAGCCCGCGAATCCTGTCACCAGTGCCGCCACCGACTGCGACATATGCGAGGCGTCGACGACGAGCACCACGGAAAGACCTAGCATGGCGGCAAGGTCCGCTGCGGTTCCCTTCCCGTCTGTCGCACCGTCGAAAAGCCCCATCATCGCCTCGATGACAAGGATGCGGTCGCCGGAGCGATGCAAGGTCGCATTGGCGGAGATCAATTCCGGGCGCATCGCCCAAGGATCGAAGTTGAGACAGGCAACGCCGCTCGCCGCCGAATGAAAGGCAGGGTCGATATAGTCGGGGCCCGCCTTTCCGGGGGCGATCGCGATACCGCGCTTGCGAAGCGCGCGCAGAAGTCCCAGCGTAACCGTCGTCTTGCCCGATCCGGAGGAAGGGGCTGCAATCAACAAACCGCTCATGCCGTCTCCCTACTGTTCGAGTCCCGGAACGGATCAAGGCGCAACCTGCGTCCTGCGAGCGCACCCAGCCAGTCGAGCGACTGCCTGAGCCGCACCACCTCCCCGACCACGACGATTGCCGGCGGCTCGAGCCCCGACGCCGCAACAGCTGCAGGTGCCTCGCCAAGTGTCGTCTCAAGTACCTGCTGATCGCCCGTCGACGCGTTGCAGACGAAGGCGACCGGCTCTTCGGGGGAGCGCCCCGCTGCGATGAGATTCCTGCTGATCTGCGCGATATGTTTCATCGCCATATACATGACGATTACAGGCGAGGCTTTGCCAATGGCTTCCCAATTGATGGCATCCGGCACGATGCCCGAAGAGTCATGCCCCGTGAGGAATGTCACCGCATGGTTGACATCCCTGTGCGTGACCGGAATGCCGGCATAGGCCAATCCGCCGATGCCGGCGGTGATGCCCGGAACGATGCGAAACGGAACATTGTGCTCGACCAGCGTCAACGCTTCCTCGCCGCCACGTCCGAAGACAAAGGGATCGCCGCCCTTGAGACGCAGGACGCGCTTTCCGGCACGAGCGAGTTCGACAAGCCGCAACGAAATGTCCCGCTGCTTGGCGGACGGCTTACCACCACGCTTTCCGGCATATTCCAGCAGGGCGTCGGGCCGTGCGAGCTTCAGGCAGTCGGCGTTCACCAGCGCATCGTGAACCACCACGTCCGCCTCTGCCAGACCCTTGGCTGCAAGAAGCGTCAGCAATCCGGGCTCGCCCGGACCTGCGCCAACAAGCCAGACGCTGCCCGGCTCAAGAGCCGGCAGATGTGAAAACGCAGCTTCGATCATTGGCATGATCTATGCTCCGCCGGTGGCAAGGTCAACGCCGCTGATCGGGCCACGAGAAAGATGTGAAAAGGCACACCCTCTCCAACCCCTCTGCTGGCCCACGGACGCAACAAAGATCCGCGCTCGGCCGGCCACAGGTTCTCACGCGCGCAAAAGTGTATCGCGTATGAGATCGATCACCTTTTCGGAGTCGATGCCGGTGCAGACGATCTGGCTCGGCAGGCCATCCCAATTGCCTGGCGGGAACCGGCGGCCGTCCGGTTTCACGATCGTCTGTCCATCGGCAATCCCGCCGCAAACCACGCGCACCGGACCGCGGATGGTCGAGAACAGCTCGGGTGCGACGATGTAGACGCAAGCGCAGCTGTCGTGAACCATCATGCCGTCCTCGACGGCGTGCTTGTAGAAATCGATATAGTCCTGCGAAAGATCATTCAGCAGCTTGACGGCGCTGTCGCCCTTGGCCGCAACCTCGGCGAGGTAGCTGCGGCTCATCGTCGTGGTCGCAGTCACGTCGAGGCCAATGACGGCAACCTTCCAAGGCGCGGTGAGGACGATGTCGGCCGCTTCCGGATCGCCATGGATGTTGGCTTCCGCGACCGGCGACACGTTGCCTGGAACATAGAAGTTGCCACCCATGATGACGACGTCCTTGACGAGACCGGCAATCTCCGGATCCTCCCTGAGCGCCATCGCCAGGTTGGTCATGCGACCGACGGCAACCACGCGGACCTCGCCCGGATTGGCGCGGACGGTATCGATGATGAAGCGGTGCGCAGGACGCGGATCGAGCGGCAGACCGACCGTTTCGGGCACCTCGATGTTGCCGAGGCCGTTCTCGCCATGCACGACGGTCGGCCACGCCCCCTCCCTACGCTCCGGATCGATCGTCACGCTCGCCCCCTTGGCGACGGGAGCAGAAATATCCCATTCGCGCTTCAGGAACAGCGCGTTGCGCGTCGTCGTCTCCACCGATGCGTTGCCGAAGACAGTCGTGATTCCAATCAGATCGATTTCGGGATGGCGGTGCAGGAAGAGCAGCGCCATTGCATCATCGACGCCCGGATCCGTGTCATAAATGACCTTGTGCATGAGTGTGCCTCTTTTCGTTATTGTCGCAGGGCAGCCGGACGGCGCCGCGAAGTCGGCGGCCACCATAGCGTCCGCTAATCTTTCTGCAACAGGGCACACGCAATCGCTGCGGTGGCGCGTCGCGACTTGATCTTCGGGACAACGAGCTCCGCATGCGTTCCAATCGCGGCCAACGCCGCCGATTCGGCGACGCCGTGACACCCCACCCGAGCGAAGACGATCGCCGAAGGATTTTTCAGCCGCGACGTCTCTTCCTCGAGCCGCGCGGCAGCGAAGAACAAGAGCGGTACGCCAAGGTGGCGCGCTACTCCAAGGATCGCGGATTCATTGCTCCGCGTATCGATCGATGCGACGGCCGCCAGCGTGCCAGCGTCGATGCCCGCCGCCGCCAACGCCGCAATGGCAAGCTCCTGAACCTCACCCTCCGGCGTCCCACGCTCGCACCCGAGGCCGATCACGTACCGGCGCGTTTTATCGAATCCAATTCCACTCATGTGCGACAATGAAACCCGCCCCTGTGCCCCTCAAGCCATTGCAGCATGGGGCGGGAAATGCAACATGCGCCGCGTACCACAGTCCAGAGTTTCCCTCCTTGTCCGATCTTGCCCCCAATCTGCTTTTCATGCTGGCCGCAGCCGGCTTCCTCGCTGGATTTGTCGATTCCATAGCCGGCGGCGGAGGCCTGATCACGGTCCCGGCAATGCTGATCGCGGGTATTCCACCACTCCAAACACTCGGCACCAACAAGGTGCAGTCGGTATTCGGCGCAGCCTCCGCGACGATCGCCTATGCCCGAAAGGGGCATGTTCATCTGCGCACACAGCTACCGATGGCGCTGATGGCGGTCCTCGGTGGCGCTCTCGGCGCCGCATTGGCGACGATCGTGCCTGGTGACGTACTGCGGGCGATCATGCCGGTCCTTCTGGTGGCAATCGCGCTGTATTTTGCGTTGAAGCCAAATCTGAACGACGTCGACAAGCATCGCCGCATGACGCCTTTCGTCTTCGGCCTGACGCTGGTGCCGGCCATCGGATTTTACGACGGTGTCTTTGGTCCCGGCACCGGCTCCTTCTTCATGCTGTCCTTCGTGTCTCTTGCCGGTTTCGGTATGCTGAAGGCAACGGCGCACACCAAGCTCTTGAATTTCGGCTCGAATGTAGGCGCCCTCATCATCTTCGTTTCCTTTGGCGCAATCCTTTGGAAAATCGGCCTAATGATGGGTGTCTGCCAGTTCCTGGGGGCGCAGCTCGGCTCGCGGCTTGCGATGCGGACCGGCGCGCGTTTGATCAAGCCGCTGCTCGTCGCCGTCTGCATCGCCTTCACGATCAAGCTTCTCTCCGATCCCGCCAATCCGATCCGACTCTGGCTGGAGATCTGACATTTAACTCGATTACCTCCCACGTCATTGAGGGAGCCGCGCCGCCTCTCCATGATCGCGATGCCTGGATAGACCGGGCGCCAACAGGAGATGATCGATGCCGAACGCTAACATCGCAACCTGGAACGAGACGGACGCAACCTTGCCTGAAATGCTGGAGAAAGGCTGCCATTGTCCGGTTGCAGCGCCAATGGCGCTGATAATGACAACGATGACCACGGTGCGGATCAGGGTGGCGAGATCGGAACTGATGACAGCGACGCCGATCTTGGCGAAGATCGCAGTCAATGCTGCAAAGGCCGCCGAAAGCACCGCCCAGAAAATCAGAACTCCACGCCCGGCTGCCCCTTGATGCCCGAGCGGAACGGATGCTTGATCAGCTCCATCTCGGTAACGAGATCGGCGATCTCGATCAGCTCGTCCTTGGCGTTGCGCCCGGTCAGGACGACATGAGTCATATACGGCTTCTCGTTTTTCAGGAACTCCACCACCTCGTTGATATCGAGGTAGTCGTAGCGCAACGCGATGTTGATCTCGTCGAGTAGCACCATCGAATTGCGCTCGTCGCGGATCAGCTCCTTCGCCTTCTCCCAGGCGGCACCGGCGGCAGCCACGTCGCGAGCGCGATCCTGTGTCTCCCAGGTGAAGCCCTCGCCCATGGTATGGAACTGGCAGATGTCGGAGAAGTGCTTCTCGATCAGGTCGCGCTCGCCGGTCCACATCGCGCCCTTGATGAACTGCACGACAGCGGAGGGCTTTCCATGCGCGATATGGCGGAAGATCATTCCGAACGCCGAGGAGGACTTGCCCTTGCCTTTCCCGGTATGGACGATGATGAGACCCTTCTCATCGGTCTTTGAGGCCATGATCTTGTCGCGGGCGGCTTTCTTCTTCGCCATCTTCTCGGCGTGGCGTGCGTCGTCGTGGCCAGTCGGCTCAGTGGTTTCGGCAGTCATCTCAATTTTCCCCGGATGCAAGCTTGAATGTGTCTGAAAGATCGAACCGCGCCGAATTGCTTCGCGGCGTCCAAAGGTGCCGATCGATGGCCTCGAGCAGCCGCTCCTTCATGTCGTCGAAGGCGGCGGGGTTTTTCTCGACCATGAAATCACGCACCTTCGGATCGATCACGAAGGCCTGATAGACGGCTTCGAAATGATGATTGCCCACCGCTCCCGTCGTCGCGGCAAAGGCGAAAAGATAATCGACAGTCGCAGCGATCTCAAAGGCTCCTTTGTAGCCATGGCGCATAACGCCATCGATCCACTTCGGATTAACCACGCGGCCACGCACCACACGCCCGATCTCGTCTTCCAACGATCGGATGACCGGCTTTTCCGGCCTCGAATGATCGTTGTGGTAGATCGATGGCCGATCACCCGCCAGCATTTCGGCTGCAGCCGCCATCCCGCCCTCGAACTGGTAGTAGTCGTCGCTGTCCAGAAGGTCGTGCTCGCGATTGTCCTGGTTCTGGACGACAGCCTGGATCGAGCGCAGGCGCTCTTCGAAGACGCCACGCTCCGCCCGACCCTCTTCGCCGGCACCGTAAGCATAGCTACCCCACACGAGATAGGCTTCGGCCAGATCGGCGCGACGCTCCCATCCCTTTTCATCGATCAATGCCTGCAAGCCGGCGCCGTAGGCCCCCGGCTTTGAGCCGAAGATACGATAGCCGGCGCGACGACCCGCTTGCGTCGCGTCCAGACCGGCAGCCTCGAGCCGCGCCGCCTCTCCGCGTATGCGCTCGGCAATCGGATTGTCCACCGGATCCTCGTCGAGCGCGCCGACCGCACGGATCGCCTTGTCGAACAGCGCGATCTGTTCCGGAAAGGCATCTCGGAAAAAGCCGGAAATGCGCAACGTCACGTCGACACGCGGGCGGCGCAGCAGCGCCGGCGGAATGACTTCGTAGCCGGTGACGCGCCGCGAGGTCATGTCCCAGACCGGTTTCACGCCAATCAGGGCCAGAGCCTGTGCAATATCATCGCCGCCGGTGCGCATGTTCGAGGTGCCCCAGGCGGTCAGTCCGAAGGACACCGGCCATTCGCCGTGATCCTGCACATAGCGGCGGATCAGCAATTCGGCGGACTTCCTCCCTAGCTCGTAAGCGGCCGGCGTCGGAACCGCGCGGCTGTCGACCGAGTAAAAGTTTCGCCCAGTCGGCAGTACATCCGGGCGTCCTCGCGTCGGCGCACCCGACGGCCCGGGCGCCACGAAACGGCCGTCGAGCCCCCGGAGCAGACCTTCGATCTCGGCAGCCCCGCAGGCCAAAATGGCGGGCTTGAGCCGCAGTCCGATCTCCGCAAGCACCGCGCCTGTGGCCTCCCAATCCTCCGGGCAAACGAACTCGCCTGCGACCAGCCTTGCCGCAAGCAGTTCGATCCGCTCGACAGTATCGCCGTTCGTTCGCCAGATCGCGTCTGTGGTATCAGCAAGACTATCCGGAAGCGTCCCGGCCCAAGGCTCGGCCAAGTCGCAGTCGAGAGGGTCGAAATCCAGGCCGATATCTGCGGCAATCGCCCGCTGGAGGCTGCGGTCGCCGTCCTGGCCGAGGCCCCGCGGGACCCGAGCCAATGCCACGGTCAGATCGGTCAGCAGTCGGCCCTGAGGCGAGACGCCGAACACATGCAGGCCATCGCGAATCTGCATCTCCTTGAGGTCGCAGAGATAGGCATCGAGCTTCTTCAGCGCTTCGGTTTCGCTCTCGCCTTTGTTGATACCGGCATCGCGGTCGAGACCTATGTCCGCCACGAGGTCGAGAATCTGCTTGCTGAGAAGCCGAATGCGGCGCGGATCGCCACCCGACGCCTCGTAGTATTCGTCGACCAGCGCCTCCAGATCCTTCAGCGGCCCGTAGCTCTCGGCACGTGTCAGCGGCGGTGTCAGATGGTCGATGATCACGGCGCCAGCGCGACGCTTCGCCTGAGTGCCCTCGCCGGGATCATTGACGATGAAGGGATAGAGATGCGGCATCGGGCCGAGGATGGCTTCCGGATAGCATTTCTCGGAGAGCGCCAGCGCCTTGCCTGGCAGCCACTCGAGATTGCCGTGCTTGCCCATGTGGATGACGGCGTGCGCGCCGAACTCGTGGCGAAGGAAAGCGTAGAAGGCGAGATAGCCGTGCGGCGGCACGAGATCCGGCGAGTGATAGCTTTCCTTCGGATCGATGTTGTAGCCCCGCGCCGGCTGGATGCCGACCAGCACCTCCCCAAGCCGCATGAACGGCAGCGCAAAAGCGCCGTTCAACACATAGGGATCGGTCTCGGGCGCACCCCAGCGCGCACCGATTTCATCCTGAATCTTTTTGGGAAGACTTGCGAAGAAAGCTTTGTAACGACTCAAGGAAAGCACTTCTCGGACAAGCTTCCCATCCGTGCCGGAATTTGTCGGGCCTTCCATAAGCCGCCGGATCAGCGCGTCGCCATCATCCGGCACATCCGCCACTCTATAGCCGGCGGCGCGCATTGCCTTAAGCACCTCGACGGTGCCCGCAGGCGTGTCCAGCCCGACGCCATTGCCAAGCCTCCCATCGCGGTTTGGATAGTTCGCCATGACAAGCGCAATGCGCCGGTCACCGGCGGATGTCGTGCGCAGCGTCGCCCAGTTAGCAGCAAGCCGGGCCGTATAGAGCATCCGCTCGATATCGGGCTCGCTACCGACAATGTTGGCCTCGACCCTCGCGTCGTAGCGAGCCGCGGATTTGAAGGAGACCGCACGGGCAAGTACCCGTCCGTCCACTTCAGGCAGCGCAACATTCATTCCAAGATCGCGCGCGGAAAGCCCCTGCGAGGAGGTGGCCCAGGCCTGACGCGATGAAGCCGAAAAGATCGCCTGAAGCACGACCGCGTCGTTGGCTTCCAACACGGTCGGTTCACGATCCGCGCCCGGCGCAGATACGGCAAAGCCCGTCGTGTTGATCACCACTTCGGGTTTGATGAGGTCAAAGACACTTTCGAGAATGCCCTTCGACACCGTGTCCTTGAGACTATAGGCAAACACCGGCAGCGGCCGGATGCCTTCGGCCAGCAGCGTATCGATCAAGGCTTCGACAGGCCTGGTCTCGCCGCTCTGCACGAGCGCCCGATAAAAGCTGACTGCAACGACAGGCGAATGCGACGCCCCCTGCAGGAACCGAAGCCGCTCATCGCATGCCGCTTTCCACTCCTCGACACCAACGACGCCCTTGCCCGGCCACCAGATCCCGGCCTTCATCAGCGGCGATGCCGCTTCGGGCTTTTCACTTCCTGAAAGCATCGCGCCGGCATAAGCGAGAAACGCACGTGAATTGGCGTCGCCACCTTCGATGAGATAGGCCCAGAGGGCATTTAAATCTTCAAGCGGAACATTCGAAAACGGCGACAAACCCGCGTCCGGCTTCGAATCTCCCGGCAGCACGGCGATAAGCGCGCCATGGCGCGCTCCCGCCGCATGAAGCGCCTCGAGTGCATAGTGGAAATAGCTTGCGCCACCCAACGCCCTGACGACGATCAGCTTCGCATGCCGGGCCGTCCGCTCGATATAGGCGTCGACCGACATCGGATGCTTCAAGCTCATCAGGCTTGCCAGCCGCAGCCCGAAGCCAGCGGCCGCCTCGTCATACGCGGCCGCCACTGCAGCAAGTTCGGTGTCGGCCGCCGACAAAAAGAGGACATCGCCCGGAGACTGACCAAGATCGATCGCCTCCTCGCCGTCACTTATCGTTCCCTGCTGTGCCAGGAGCAGATGCATTGGTCTGCCTTATGCCAGCGCTTCTATCGCCTTGCGAACTGCCGCTTCGTCCATCTCGTGCAGGCCGATGACGACCAGGCGAGTACCGCGCGCTTCGCCGGGCGCCCAGGCGCGATCGAAATAGTGGTCGATGCGGCTTCCGACCGCCTGCAACTGCAGACGCATCGGCTTGCCGGGAACATCGACGAATCCCTTGAGGCGCAGCACGTCATGCTGGCCGATGATCGACTTCAACGCGCCCACGAAGGCGGCAGGATCGGCAACGGGGCCGAGTTCCACGACAAAGCTGTCGAACTCGTCGTGGTCGTGCGGTAGGCCGTCCTCGTGCTCGAGTTCATGTTGGGACTTGCGGTTGATCACATCGTCTTCGGTACCCACGCCGAGCCCGAGCAGCACGCTCGCCGGAACCTCGCCATTGCGCGCCTCGATCATGACAGGCTTGCGGGCAATACGGGAAGCGACCTCGTCGCGCACGCGACCGAGGCCTGCCGCATCGAGAAGATCGGTCTTGTTGAGCACGATCAGATCGGCGCAGGTCAGCTGATCCTCGAAAAGCTCCTCGATCGGGCTTTCATGGTCGAGCGACTCGTCCTCAACCCGGCGGGCCTCGACGGCATCGTGGTCGTCGGCAAAGCGGCCGGCAGCAACGGCGGCGCTATCGACTACGGTGACCACGCCATCGACGGTGACCTGTGTGCGGATATCGGGCCAGTTGAAGGCGGCAACGAGCGGCTGCGGCAGCGCGAGGCCGGAGGTTTCGATGACGATGTGGTCGGGGCGCTGTTCGCGTTCCAAAAGCTTCGTCATCGTCGGAATGAAGTCGTCGGCAACCGTGCAGCAGATGCAGCCATTGGTGAGTTCGATGATGTCGTCCTCGGTGCAATTCTCGGCGCCGCAGCCCTTGA
Organism: Rhizobium sp. 3T7; assembly: GCF_020166565.1. Lineage (NCBI taxonomy): Bacteria > Pseudomonadati > Pseudomonadota > Alphaproteobacteria > Hyphomicrobiales > Rhizobiaceae > Rhizobium > Rhizobium sp. 3T7. The sequence goes on along the minus strand of NZ_JAIQXS010000001.1, from coordinate 268,074 downwards.
GCACCTCGCCGTCGACGCCGAGATCGCCGAACTCGTTGATAATCAGCGCGATCTTCTTGCCGTTCGTATTGGAAAGCAGATTGCGGATCATCGTCGTCTTGCCGGCGCCGAGAAAGCCGGTGATCACGGTCGCCGGGATTTTCTGCTGGTTCATGAAATTCAACCCTTCATCTTCAGCGGCAGACCTGCCGCGATAAAATACACATCCGCGGCTTCAGCCGCGATCATTTGATGCAAGCGGCCGGCATGATCCCGGAACTCCCGCGCCATGCGGTTTTCCGGAACGATGCCTAGACCGACCTCATTGGAAACGATGACGAGGCGCGCACGCGCCTTAGGCACGTAGGCGGCAAGCGAGGCGAACGCCGCCCCCATGTCGCGCTGCGCCATCATCAGATTGGTGACCCAAAGCGTCAGGCAATCGACAAGGATCGCCCGCCCCTGGCCATCGATCGCCCGCAGGCATCCGACAAGATCGAGCGGTTCTTCTTGGGTATGCCAGAGATCGCCGCGGTCGGCTTTGTGCTTGTCGATCCGGACGCGCATCTCGTCGTCCCAAGCCCGGCCCGTTGCCACATAATGGCGCTCCAGACCGGTCGAAACGACCAACTGCTCGGCAAAACGTGATTTTCCAGAGCGCGCACCGCCCAAGACGAAGGTCGCGCCGGATGATATCGGGTTCATGGAAAGTACTGTCCGATCTGCGGAAGTCTTCCGCGAGAAGCCGGAGCGGCTGCAAGACGCAGCCGGAAAGTCTCTCTTTCAGCCATGACAACCTCCGTGCTGGCAGCGGGCATCGCCCAGGAATGGGCTGTTCGCCCGGCACGATTGGCAGGTCTCCTGGCTCGCGGATTTTAGCTGCGATCGGGGCAGACCGGAAACCGGTCGCCCAGATCGTGCCAGCGGATCTTCCTCGCCTTCCCGGCTGCATTTCATGAAAAGGCGGACGATTCGTAGACGTTAAGAGGCGTCCAGCCCCGGTTGATCATGATGCACTGCCAGTGACTTTTCCGTCGCCGCTTCCGCGCCGCCCGCCTGCACTATTGCAGACCGTCAACCACGGGGAACCAACGCCGGACGGAAAACCCTGACCGCTCTACAGTCGCGGGGTCGGCTATGATGACGGTGCCCGGATTGGGTCCACCGCTTCACATTCCCTTTTCATCCGTACCGATTCAACCGGTCCGGAACCATCCGTTGTGAAGTCATCGTTAGGCAAGGCCACTGGCGAAGTCAATCGTGAGCCATCACTCACGACAACGACATTGCATGCCTCGGGCCGCGGTCTAGACGACCTTCTCTACCATATTTATCGTCTTTTATCAGTGGCTTACGTCACAAATAATTGTTGCCAGCGCCGGTCTTTTGCCGCAATTGCATCGCAAGCGGGTCGCGCCACCGATTGCCCTTCCCCTCACCGCACTTGACCGCGCCAGCGCCCGCCTAGTTTCCCTGCCATGCTCCTGAAAGTCGATATCCGCCGCTTCGGCCCGTTTCACACCCTTCTCGATATCGGGCGGATGCGCGCTCTGCTGCGGCGGAGCGAAATGGGGATGGTTATCGCCGGCGCGATCGTCGGGGTGATCTCCGGGCTGGCTGTGACAGGCATGAGCCTGGCCTCCCGTGCAATGCACAGGCTGATCTTCGGAATCAGCGACGTCGAGAGGCTGAGCTCCTCGCAGATCGATAACAAGTTCCTGCTGCTGACGGCACCGGTTTGCGGCGGCATCCTGCTCGGGCTTTTGCTGTTCATCCTCGCCAAGACCCGTAAGAAGCCGATGGTGGACCCGATCGAGGCAAACGCTCTGCATGGCGGTCGGCTATCGCTCACCGACAGCATTCTGGTGGCCGTCCAGAACCTAGTTTCGAACGGATTCGGCGCTTCGGTGGGCCTGGAAGCCGGCTACACACAGCTGGCGGCCGGTCTGGCCTCGAAGCTTGGCCTGAAGTTGCAGCTTCGCCGGTCGGACCTGCGCGTTCTCGTCGGATGCGGCGCGGCCGGTGCGATTGCCGCGGCCTTCAATGCGCCGCTGACCGGCGCCTTCTATGCCTTCGAGCTCATCATTGGCACATACACCATCGTCTCGCTGACGCCGGTCGTCGTTTCCGCACTGGTCGCGACCCAGGTCGCGCGGCTGCTGGCCGGCAGCGATTTCCTGATCGATGTTGGCGAATTCGGCTCGGTCATGCCGGCGGACTATGTCCCGGCTCTGCTGCTCGGTGCCGTCTGCGCGGGCGTTGGCATTCTCATCATGCAGGGCGTCGCCTCGATCGAGGAACTGGCGCGCCGGAGTTCCATCGCAACACCGCTGCGCCCTGCCCTTGGCGGCATCGTCGTCGGTCTCCTGGCCCTTATCACGCCGCAGGTCCTGTCAGCGGGACACGGAGCGCTGCACCTCAATCTCGGGCGCGATGTCGCTATTCCGGTCCTCATTGGGCTGCTTCTCCTCAAGGCCTTCGCCTCCGCGATCTCGATCGGCTCGGGTTTCAGAGGCGGCCTCTTCTTCGCGTCGCTGTTCATGGGGGCGTTGCTCGGCAAGCTATTTGCCTATTCCGCACCCTATTTCGCCCATGCGACGCTGACACCCGTCATCTACGCGGTCGTCGGCATGAGTTCGCTCGCAGTCGCCGTTATTGGCGGCCCCCTGACGATGACGTTCCTGGCGCTGGAGATCACCGGCGACTTTCCGATCACGGCGCTTGTCCTTGCGGCCGTCATCACTTCCTCACTCGTCGTGCGCAGCACCTTCGGCTACTCCTTCGCAACATGGCGCTTCCACCTGCGTGGCGAGAGCATTCGCAGCGCCCACGATGTCGGCTGGATTCGCAACCTAACGGTCGGCCGGCTGATGCGCGCCGATGTGAAGACCGCCAACGCCACTCTCTCGATCGACGAGTTCAAGGAGCGCTTCCCCATTGGTTCGGCGCAGCGGGTCGTCCTGGTGGACGACACGGGCAAATACAGCGGCCTGGTGCTCGTTCCGGATATTTACGCGAACCTGACCGACACCGACGACACCGGCAAGGATCTCAGCGAATTCATCCGCTACAAGAACGATTTCCTGCAGCCGCAGATGAACGCCAAGCAGGCAGCCGCCATCTTCGACAAGACCGAAAGCGAAGCGCTGGCCGTCGTCAACAATCTGATTGAGCGCAAGGTTGTCGGGCAGCTGAGCGAGGCCTATACGCTCCGCCGCTATAGCGAAGAACTCGATCGCCGCCGCCGCGAAATATCTGGCGAGATCTAACCGAAGAGCTTGTCAAGCCAGCGCCGGTCAAGACAGGCTTCCAACTCGGCCGCAATGTCGTCAAGGGCTTTTTCGACGCCCCCCCGGTAATCGTTCGTTTCGCCCGAAAGACCGAAACTTCGCAGCAAATTGGCACGATAAATGTCACTCGTGAAGAGCCCGTGCAGATATGTGCCGGCAATCCGGCCGTCTGCGGATACTGCACCGTCCGGCTTTCCATCGATGATCGCGAACGGCCGGCCGCAATCCTCTCCGACGGTGATGCCGAGGTGGATCTGATAGCCTGCAAGCGGCGCGCCGTCTTCCACCGCCACGGCGACGCTGTTCCGCACCGTCTTTTCCGGTGCCATCTCCGTCTCGACATCCAGTAGGCCGAGACCGGTAGTCTCCACCGCATCTCCCTCGATGCCCAAGGGGTCGCGGACCTTACGTCCGAGCATCTGATAGCCGCCGCAAATGCCGAAGACCCGGCCACCCCGTTTCACATGGGCCAGGAGATCGGCATCCCAACCCTGCGTGCGCATATCCGCCAGGTCTGATATCGTCGACTTCGAACCGGGCAGGATGACCAGACGGGCGTCCGACGGCAGCCGCTCGCCGGGGCGGACAAAAACCAACTCGACATCCGGCTCCGCAGCCAGCGGATCCAGATCGTCGAAATTCGCGATGCGGGAAAAGACCGGTACGGCAATCCTCAGCGCAGCCTTACCGCCTCGTGCCAGGCGCTCCAGCGCCACCGAGTCCTCGGCCGGCAATTGCGAAGCGTGTTTGAGCCACGGCACCACACCGAAGCATGGCCACCCAGTATGATCCTCTACAGCATCGATCCCTGCATCAAACAGCGAAACGTCGCCGCGGAACTTGTTGATGATGTAGCCGGATATCATTGCCCGGTCTTCCCCGGATAGGATCGTATGTGTGCCGACCAGCGAAGCGATCACACCGCCCCGATCGATATCGCCCACCAGGACGACGGGCACACCGGCGTGTGCCGCAAATCCCATATTGGCGATATCGCCGGCCCTGAGATTGATTTCGGCAGGTGAGCCGGCGCCTTCCACGATTACAAGGTCTGCTCTGATCGAAACTTCGGAAAAGCTGTGCATCACGTAGTCGAGGAGTGCGGGCTTGAGCTTTTGATAGTCCCGCCCTTTGGCCTGCCCCCAGACCTTGCCTTGGACGATGATCTGGCTGCCGTATTCGGATTGCGGCTTGAGCAACACAGGATTCATGTGCACGGAGGACGGTACCCGCGCGGCGAGCGACTGCAGCCATTGCGCCCGGCCGATCTCACCACCGTCATCAGCGACAGCGGCATTGTTTGACATGTTCTGGGGCTTGAAGGGACGGACCGAAAGGCCGCGATTGGCAGCAAGCCGGCAAAGCCCCGCAACAAGAACGGTCTTGCCGACGTCGGAGCCGGTACCCTGGAGCATGATGGCCTTGGTCATTGTCGCAGAACTCCGGAGAAATTCGCCTCGGCCTACAACGACGTCAAGGTTGCGGTCAATCGCAGGCGCCGAAAATGCGAAGGCCGCGTCAACCGTTGAAGGTTGCGCGGCCTGCCGAAATACGCTGGCGCATTCGCCCACACACGGCGAAGCTCACGTTCCCCGGGACGCACTACCTGATCCGGAGAAGCAGCGGTGTCCCCCGCTACGCAACAACAGATAGCGCCACATCGTTACCGGAGGGTTAGCAAGCCCTTAAGCAAAGATGAATTTTGGCATTTTCTGACTTTTCTTCTCGATCGAGGCGCCGCTGACAAAGCTACCAACACAATCTCTGAACGCTCGCGCCAACCTTTTGGTGAGACTAGCATTAACGATATTAAATCAGATGTTTAGACTTCACGCCTCAAGCACAGAAGACAATTGATTTCCGCAGCCGAACGCGTAGGCTGCCTTCCAAGGCGCCAAGACGAGCGCCACAGCAAAAGCCCGGACAACAGCACGAGGACCTCCGCAGGGTGTGGAACGCCTAGGTTGTGGCCGCTGCAGCAAGAATGGGAACGCAAGATGAGATTTCTCTGCACGTCAATCCTGCTCGCCGCAGGAGTTTGTGCAGCCGCCGCTACCGCGCAGGCTGCCGAATGCGGCAACGTCGCCATCGCTGAAATGAAATGGGCTTCGGCCGGTATTGCCGCCAACTTCGATAAGTTCATTCTCGAGAAGGGTTACGGCTGCTCGGTCAAGATCGTCCCGGGGGACACGATGCCGACTTTCCTCTCGATGAACGCAAAAGGTGAGCCAGATATCGCGTCCGAGTTCTGGATCAATTCAGTGCGCACCGAACTCGATGGCGCAGTCAAGGAGGGCAAGCTGATCCAGGCGGCCGAAATCCTCTCGGAGGGCGCCGTCGAGGGCTGGTGGATACCGAAATTCATTGCCGATGCCAATCCGGATATCCGCAGCGTAGAGGACGCACTCAAGCATCCCGAACTTTTCCCGGCACCGGGCAATTCCTCGCAGGGCGCGGTCTATAGTTGTCCCGTCGGCTGGAGTTGCCAGATATCGACTTCAAATCTGTTCCGCGCGCTGGGAGCCGACAAGAACGGGTTTCAGCTTGTCGAAACCAGCAGCCCGCAGGAACTTGATGATTCCATCGCAGCCGCATTCCAGAAAAAGACCGGTTGGCTTGGCTACTATTGGGCCCCGACAGCCATCCTCGGCAAATACGACATGACTCTCCTCAGCTTCGGCGTCGGTCATAACAAGGCAGAATGGGACAGCTGCACATCGGTCCCTGGCTGCGCTCGACCGCAGGTGAACTCCTACCCAGTCTCCAGGGCCTACACGATCGTGACCAAGAGCTTCGCCGATCGGGCCGGGTTGGCGATGGATTATCTCAAGGTCCGCTCATGGGACAACACGACGATCAACGAAGTGCTTGCCTGGCAGGATGAGAACCACAAGAGCAACGAGGAGGCCACGATCTATTTCCTCCAGAACTATGCCGCCCTGTGGACCAAATGGGTTCCTGCCGATGTCGCCCAGAAGGTCAAGGCCGGGCTTTAAGGCGAGCCCGCCGGACGATAGATCCGCGCATAAGAGTGAACGCGCGACGAGAACGTCTTCCCTGTGGCGTTGTGGTTTTCCTATAAGCAGCGACTGTTTGTGCCCAAATCGTGCCAAGTCGTTTGCCCCAGACCAGGAGAATAGAGATGACACCCGCTCCATTTCCAGACCGAGACACGATCGCCTCAAAGTTTGCGAACCTCGGTGAACAGGAGAAAGCCTACATTGTCCTGTTGATGGAAACCGCGGCACAGGATGAGAACCTCATCGATGGCCTCCATCGCCACCTGGACAACGCCGCGAGCGCATCGTTCCTGAACACATTGAAACTCGATCACCTTGGGAAATGGATTGGCGAGGCAGCACCCGCTCGCCTGCAGATACGCCTCATGGAGGCCGCGAAATCAAGCCAGCATCCCGCCTATGCAGCTTTCCGGACCGGGCTTTCGCGTTCCGGCGGGCTCAAAAAGGCCTACCCGCCGGCAGCGATCTGACGCCGTATTACCTCGTGGCCGCGCGACCGACCGAACGACCTGCATCCTGAGTCGCGTTTACGGCATTTGCCGTGTCGCGACCGATGCCGCGAATCGTGTTTCCACACGAAGAAAGCACGAGCAGTATTGCGAGGGCGGAGCCGATTTTAGCCATTGTCGTCATTATGAAATCCTTCCTTCTCAATCGTCCGGGCGCGGGAGGTTTCCACCACGCGCGTTAAACCCCGGAGGAAGAAAAGAGGTCCCCGCTTAGTTGTCAAGCAGCAACGGCTTTTGCTTTTTCGGCAAAGGCAAAGCGGATACTTTCGGCCACAGCCCGCATCGGGCTGTTCATCTGCGATGCGGTGAGCAGCCTGATGTCGAAGGAACCAAGCTCGGGCAATCCTTCCTGCAGGCCGAGGATCGCCATCTCATCGGTGACATAGGAACGGGGCAGCGGCGCGATTGCCAGGTCGGAAACCACAGCTGCTCGTTGCGCCATCGTGTGGCCGCTGAGAAAAGCGACACGATAACCGCGCTTCATGCGCTCAAGTTGCGACAGTGCCTCCGAGCGCCAGATGCAGCCATCTTCCCAGATCGAGATCGGCAGCGGATCGCGACGATGCGCCGTACCGCACTTGGCGCCAGCCCACACCAGCCGCTCGCGAAATACGATCTCGCCGTCAGTCGGCAGTGGACGCGTCGCACAATTGATCAGCGCCAGATCCAGGCGTTGCTCTTCAATGCGCTTCTTGAGGCCGATGCTCATGTCAATGGTGACGTCGACCATAATGCTCGGGAAACTCTCGGCGAAGCTTTTCAGGATGCGCGGCAGCAGTCGTTCACCGATATCCTCCGGCGCACCGAGCCGCACCACGCCGCTTAGTTCGGGCATGATGAACCGCGAAACCGCCTCGTTGGACAAAGCGAGAATGTTGCGCGCATAAGACAGCAGCACCTCACCATGCTGGGTCAGGCTGACGGACCGCGCATCCCGCAGGAAAAGCGTGGCGCCGAGCTGCTCCTCCAGCTTCTTGATCTGCATGGAGACCGCCGACGGTGTCCGGTAGACGGCCTCCGCGGCAGTGGAAAAATTGCCGGTCTCTGCTATGGCAACGAAGGTGCGCAGCACGTCGTTATCAAGCAAGGGAATGGGACGGCGAAAGGGAATGCTCATCGTCACATCTTTCAATTTTTCTGAATTTGAATTCCATATCATTTTGTTTGATTGAAAGTCAACCCGACAATATCCTTCCTTCGTAGCGGCTAGTACTGATGAAAGGAGGCCGCGATGAACACTCTCAACGCTATCTTTGACATCTTCTACGCATTCAGATCACGCCAGATCTCCCGCCAGACGCGCGATCGCACACGAGATCAGTTGGCGCGGCTGCCGAGACATCTCGCTGATGATCTCGACCTGCAAGCTCTTGGCATGACCGAGCCTCGCTGAGACGCGAGACCCCAGCAGCGTCTTCAAAGACACGGTCAAAGGTTCTAATATACGCTCCGCGGCGCGGCTACGGAGCGCAATGACCATGGCGATGAATGACGCGTGTTTCCAAGGTGATATCCCTGCAGCGTATGATCGGTACCTGGTACCGATCCTGTTTGACCCTTATGCGGCCGATCTGGCGCAGCGCCTGGCGCCGCTTCATCCGCACCGCGTTCTCGAAGTCGCGGCGGGGTCTGGCGCTTTGACGCGTGCGCTATCGTCGGCGCTTCCGCACGCCGAAATCATTGCCACCGATTTGAACCAAGCCATGTTGGATGTCGCCGCATTGAGACATTCCGGAGGGCATGTCGCATGGCAACAGGCCGACGCCTTGAGCCTGCCCTTCCCCGATCAGACCTTTGACGCCGTCACAAGCCAGTTCGGCGTCATGTTTTTTCCCGACAAGCACCGCGCCTACCGCGAAATCCTCCGGGTGCTGAAGCCGAAGGGGACGTTCCTCTTCAACACCTGGGACTCCGTGGAGAACAACGACTTCGCAAAGGCCGTCAAGGCTGCGACGGATGCGCTGTTTCCAGACGATCCGCCGGATTTCTTCCGGCGGACACCGCACGGCTACTTTGATGCCGAGGCGATCCTGTCGGAACTCGAGCGGGCCGGCTTCCAGTCGGCGACTTTCACAAAGGTCGACAAGACTGCCCGTGCATCCTCGGCAAGGGATGTGGCGACCGCCTTCTGCCGGGGTAGCCCGCTCCGCATGGAAATCGAAGCCCGCCAGTCGAAAATCGATGTCGTTGCCCGCGTGGCCGATACACTTGAACAGGTTTTCGGCAAGGGACCGATCGAGGGCCGGATGTCCGCGTTTGTGTTCACCGCCGAGGCCCCGCGCCAGACCTAAGCAGCTCGGCGCCCCGTTTCCATGTCGCAGAAGCCACCGTGGCTTTCGGCAGGGTATCGACTGCGTAGCCAGGAAGCGGCCCACGTGACGACGCAACACTGTCGGAACATCCTGTGTGGAGCGACGTTCCTTCTATGCAACGCACCCTTTGTCGTTGCATAGACTGCGTTTCCCTCAACTGCAGTCCCCAGAGGCCCGGCGCTGTCCAAACCAGCACCGGGCTTTTCTCTCTTTGCTCACCATTCACCCTTTAGATAATTAAGAGACACCTAAAATAAATCTTGAAATCGCCGTCTCGCTAATGATGATGCTTGCCGTCGACCAGGAGGGGTATCGATGTCACAGTACCAGGAAACGCGGCGGTTCAAATGCACCGGCGACGCTGGAAATCCCTGCATCGTCATCGAACAGATCAAGATTGCTGATGAAGCCGTTGCCAGCCCAAGAACAGACTATATGACGGTGGATGGCGATGTCGCCAATCGCCTCGACAAGAAGCACTTTCTGATCCTGATGAAGGGCGAGGTCGTTAAGATTCAGAGGGCTCTAAGGAAAAAGCACTGAGCTGCTACTAGGCGGCGTTGCCCTCGCGGCGCGGGCCGACGTCGTGGTGGGTCCCTGCTACCTCGGAATGGACTGAGATGTTGCTGGGCACATGTCATCAGCGCGTCATGTGACGGTGATGTCTTAACGCACCGAGCGCTGAGATTCGTTTCCATTCGGCGCTGTTCACCGTTGGAATGACCGATGCTGTGTATCATTGCCGTCGCCAGTGCCCTGCTGGCAGTCAATACCCTCAGCCTTATGATCGCCGGATGGCGGATTCGGTCCCGCCAAGACAAGGCGCCAAGCATCTCTGCGCGCCCTTCAGTCTCGATCGTGATACCTCTTTGCGGAGTGGAACGGTTCTCGCGGGAGACACTCCAAAGCGCACTTAGCCTGGATTGGCCCGACTACGAAGTCATCTTCTGCGTTGCCGACAGGACCGATCCCATCATTGGTGTAGTCGAGCACACCCTCCGAACAAAGCCGCTGACAAAGGCGAAAATCCTTGTCGGAGACGACCGCATCAGCGCAAATCCGAAACTCAACAATTGCGTCAAGGGCTGGAACATCGCGTCCCATGAATGGGTTGTACTTGCCGACTCCAACCTCCTGATGCCCACAGACTATCTCGCACGCCTGCTGGCATCATGGCGGCCCGATAGCGGACTTGTCTGCTCGACGCCACTTGGGTCCCGTCCCAATGGGTTTTGGGCGGAGGTCGAATGTGCGTTTCTCAACACTCACCAAGCGCGCTGGCAGTATGCCGGTGAGGCGCTTGGATTCGGCTTCGCGCAGGGCAAGAGCATGCTATGGCGCAAGAAGATGCTCGACGCCCACGGAGGCATCCAGGCACTTGCGGCTGAAATCGCCGAAGACGCCGCCGCCACAAAGCTGGTGAACAGCATGGGTCTCAAGGTACATCTCGTCGCCGGGCCGTTCGAGCAGCCCCTGGGCAGACGGACCTTCCGCGAGATCTGGGCAAGGCAATGCCGTTGGGCGCGGCTAAGGCGCGTCACCTTCCCGCACTTCTTCGCGCCGGAGATCCTGCTTGGTGTGGTGCCCCCGTTATTGCTGTGCATGAGCGCTGCCTTCGTATCTGGGACTAGTCTTCCCGCAACAGCTTTCGCGGTTTTATGCGCCGCCTACACACCGGAGCTTATCCTTACGGTCCGCAAGAATTGGCACTTGTCCCCGCTGTCACTCGTCGCAATGGTTACGCGCGATGCCTTGCTTCCAATTATCTGGACGAGGAGCTGGTTGGCAGGGAGCTTCGATTGGCGCGGGAACAGGATGGTGATCGGATCGCAGGAGTCGCGTCTCGAAGCTGGCGTGGCTGGATCGACCGCAAGCCCCTAACAACGGCGGGCGCATTCGATTCGGGTGTCATATGTGAGGCTGCCCACTTGGGAGCTGGAATGCTCCGAAATTGAACTCAGGTTGGCAACTGGGCCGAAGTGCCCTTATCCGCGAAATCGGCACTATGCTTCCGATCCGCTTGTCGGGACAAATTATTGCGATTCTGCCGATGCATTGAAAGCATTGAAGAAATCTGCGCGAGCCAAAAATACGCGATTCTGTGGCGTGCCTCAGGACCTGTTTCCTAGTGCTTCTAACGCCCGGAAGTATCTTCTCATCGCCTTGCGATCCCGTACTGAAGGACGAAAATGTAGCGGCAGAATGCCAGCCTCCGATATCTTAGAGAAAATCACCGCCATCGCTCGCTTTGGGTGCCTCCGCGCGGCGAGATAGGTCATGATTTCGGCCCCGGAGATACACTGTTGGCGAAAATTCCTAACGCTGGAAAGCTTGAGGCCATCGCAAGGCAGCAAACACTTGTGACCAATGTAGCCCCTCGTGCTTCGTGACCACGTTGAATTTGCAATCCATCCTGAGCTGGACGTAGGACCCCGTCCATAGACTGCCGCGGCCGCAGTTCCTCTCACGGGAACGTTCGGTTGTGTGTAGATCGCGTCGCTGGTCGTCTGTTGCCACTGGAGTCCCCCGGCGAGCATCACGGTCAGTTGCCGGCCGGCTTTACGGTAATCGAAGGCTTCAGGTGAAGCAGGTTCGTATACACTCAGTTACTAGAGATGAGATAGCCGGTAGACACATCTGCCGCCACATTGTCGGCACTGCCGAAGAGCAGCGTAGCCCAAATCGCAGTTACACAAACCGCGGCAACTAGAAGCAGCACTTCCATCTTCGTCGTGAACGAAGGGGGCTTCCTTTCTGTATCAGTGTTCGTTTCCATGACTGTTCTCCGAAACTGGGAGGGTAACGGCAGCGCCATGACGTCGGTGACGTCGATGACGTCGGTGACCTAGAGTAGGCGCACCCAGTGTTCCGCGCAGCTATCCCTAAGGATGGTTCACCTTAGCGATAGGTCGGGTTTCGGCATGAAATCCGCCTGAGCGGATCGGTCAGACGATAGAGTTTCTAGTCCGGATCTCGCATCCCGGTGCCGGACGAATGGGCCAATTTAACTTGGCTACACTCAACCACTGTCGCCACATTGCGCGCTTTCGAGCCGCGAGCGACGAGCGAGGCGTAAAGGAGTGCGTCGCTCTGAGGTGGGTTCGTCAACGAGCGCGCCCCTGTTTGGCCGGCGCGCGCCCGCCCTCATCATTCAAAAACACTGATGATATCCATAAACTCTATTCGTTTGATTGATGGGAGCAAAACACCCATATTCTCGTCATGAAACAAGCGTCATCCGACGAGGAAAGGAACGGACATGACGACGATTACCTTCAGACACACCAAGACGCCTTCAAGCGAAGCCCACCTGCATATTGTCGACTATGCCCGCAAGCTTGTACATGCATGGCATCAGCGACAGGTTGCCCGCGACATTGAATCCATGCCTTTCGATATGCGCAAGGACATTGGCTGGCCGTCGGCGGATGACGCGGATGAACGCAAGGTCATGTAATGAATCCGACATTCCTCCCCGTGTGAAAGCGGCGCCTCGCCTTCGTGCAGCGCCGCTTTCTCCGTCTTACGGCCACCTTGTTAAATCTTGAATTTCAGACACATATATTTTCCGCAATCGCCTTTTTTGAACTTTTGAAGACAGCGATCGTCATTTGACCTTCGTCAATTTCAACAATGTCGCAAATTTGCTCTTTGCGGCCGCATTTATCCATGAGAATGTCGCTTTCAGGATATCGAAACGACGTATTCCAAGCAACGAATAGTGCATTCGACCTCGAGCACGGATTTGTCTCATGACTAAGATGTCGCATAAGCAACGCTCTCTCGTCTTCTTCATGGTTCCGCAGTTTACGATGCTGCCTTTTTCAGCGGCAATCGATACGCTGCGCATCGCCAACCGTATGCTCGGCTACCAGGCCTATACCTGGCGGCTGACCTCGGTTGATGGGCAAAAGGTCTATTCTTCCTGCGGCATCGGTATCGAGGCAAATACGTCGCTTGCGGACGAGCGCCGCAATCTCGGTGGCGAGCACCGTCCGAGCATGGTGCTGGTCTGTTCCGGCATCGATGTCGAAGACTTCAATAACAAGTCGGTCAGCGCTTGGCTGCGCGAATCCTACAATCGCGGCGTCGCCGTCGGGAGCCTCTGTACGGGCGCACATATCCTCGCCCAGGCGGGGCTGCTGAATGGCAAGCGCTGTGCGATCCATTGGGAAAACCTGCCTGGCTTCTCCGAAGCTTTTCCGCAGGCCGAGGTCTACGCCGATCTCTATGAAGTGGACAGCAATCTCTATACCTGTGCTGGCGGCACTGCTTCGCTGGATATGATGCTGAATTTAATCGGCCAGGATTTCGGCGAAACGCTGGTGAACCGGGTCTGCGAGCAGCACCTGACCGATCGCGTGCGCAGCCCCAACGATCGCCAGCGCCTGCCGCTGCGTGCGCGCCTCGGCGTCCAGAATGCCAAGGTTCTTTCCATCATCGAGCTGATGGAGGGCAACCTTTCCGAACCGCTCTCACTTCTGGAGATCGCCGATGGCGTCGACCTGTCACGCCGGCAAATCGAACGGCTGTTCCGCCAGGAAATGGGGCGCTCGCCGGCCCGTTACTATCTGGAAATAAGGCTGGATCGCGCCCGCCATCTGCTCGTGCAGTCCTCCATGCCGGTTGTTGAAGTGGCTGTCGCCTGCGGCTTCGTTTCCGCCTCGCACTTCTCCAAGTGTTATCGCGAACTCTATCATCGCTCGCCGCAACAGGAGCGTGCAGAGCGCAAGATGACGATGGCAACCGCACGCCAGGCGATTGCGGCGTGATGTCAGCCGGGGCGGCTATTGAGCCGCCTCCTCCGTCATGCGCGCGTCGGAATAGACCTGATTACGACCCTTGTGCTTGGCCATATAGAGAAACTGGTCGGCGGCATTCAGATAGTTGTCGAAGGTCTCGTAGTCGGAAATTTCGGCAACGCCGATCGACACGGTGACGGAAAGCTCTTCGTCATCCGCCATCACCTTCAGACGTGAGATATCTGACCGTATCTCGTCACACAGCTTGCTCGCGGCAATCGAACCCATCATCGGGAACAGGATCGCGAACTCCTCTCCGCCAAGGCGCGAAAGCAGGTTGTCGCCCCCCTCGAAGATCGTCCCCAGCCGATTTGCGACCGCCTTCAGCACTTCATCTCCGATCTCATGACCGTAGGTGTCGTTCAGCCGCTTGAAATGATCGATGTCCAGCACAGCAACGGCGGCCGTAGCCTTCTGACGCAGGCAGTCATTCACCAGCTTCGGCCCGAGGTCGTAGAAATAGCGGCGATTGTAGAGCCCGGTCAGATAGTCGCAGGCCGCGGCTGCCCGAAGCTGCTTCAACTGTGTCAAGGTCTCGACGTTATTGGCGATCCGGCACTGCAGTTCTTCGGCCACGAACGGCCTGTAGAGAAAATCGGATGCGCCGGCCTTCAGAAAGCTCACAGAAAGCATGCGATCGCTCGAGGATGAGACCCCGATGATCCGCAGCCTGTCCGAGCCGAAGCGCCGCCGTATCCGCCGCGTCAATTCGTAGCCGCTCATGTCGGGCATATGATGATCCGTGACCACAACCTCGATATCGTCGTAGGCTTCGAGCGCCGCGAAGGCTTCGAGCCCAGAAGCCGCTTCGACAACTACGTATTGGTGCGCTTGGAGCAGCCCGACAAGGGCCTGGCGCGCGGAATCAACATCGTCGACCACAAGAATCCGCGTTTTCCTGTTCGACAATACCCGTCTGACGCTGGCGACAACGTTATCGAGCGCGAACTCATTGTCCTTCAGCACGTAATCGATGACATTGCGTTCCATGATGCGATTGCGCGTATCGAGGTCGAAAGTGGCGGTGAAGACAATGGCCGGAATACCAGCCTGTATGGTGCAGTCGAGCGCTTCACCGTAGGGCGCGTCCGGCAGATTAAGGTCGACAATCGCCATTGTGTAATCGCCTGGCGACTGGGCGATAGTCTCGTTCAGCACTTTGAGGGAGGAGCAAGGCTTGACGTTCAGCCCGAGTTCCACATGAAGCCGGTGGCACAGAACGGCGGAAAACATGCGGGAATCTTCAACCAGGAGTACCCACTGACCACCAAAGCGTGGCCCGGCCCCATCCCGATGGAGATCCTCCTGGAACGCCATTCACCCCTATCCCCCAGAAAGCCGCAGCGGTCCGAATCGACCATCTTCTCGACTTATGTGAAGATAACTCACACAAACACGCCTGAGAAGATATCGGGACTTGGCAATACCTGAAATTGCAGAAATCTCGACCTCAAACGGGTGACAGCGCCTCCGCCTACCATCGTCGGGCGGAGGCAGCGCGTCAGGCAACGGCACGCTCCTTGCGCATCGACTGTATTTGCAGCAGCGTGTCCAGGTTCTGGTTGACGCGGCAGTAGAACTCCTCATCGATGAACGGCCGCAGCATGAAGTCGTTGCCGCCAGCCTTGAGGAAGCGCGCCGACAGCAGCCGGTTCGTCGATGACGACACCCCGATGATGCGGAGTTCATGTGAGCCGATGCTGGCGCGGATGCGCCGGGTCAGCTCGAACCCATCGATATCCGGCATGTTGTAGTCGGTGATCATCAAACCGATGTCGCGGTTCGCCTTAAGAATCTCGAGCGCCTTGGCGCCGCTGTCTGCTGTGCTGACCCGGAAATTGTAGCGCTTGAGACGGCTTGACAGCAGGGCACGAGCCGTCGGGCTGTCGTCGACGATCAGAACGTGGTGACGATGATTGGTGAGGAATCGGCAGATCGATTCCGCAAGCAGGTCGACTGCAAAGACATTGTCCTTGAGGATATAATCGACAATGTCCTTGGCCATCAGTTTGTCGCGCATGCCTTCCTGGAAGGTGCCAGTGAAGACGATGGTCGGGATGCTGAGATCGACCAGATACTCTAGGGCCTCGCCGTTCTCAGCGCCAGGCAGGTTGATGTTGGAGATGGCGAGCGTGATCGGGTCGGTCGACTTGTCGTAGGACAACTGCAGCTCTTCGAAATTCCGGCAGATTTCCACGTCGATATCGAAGAGCTCCTTCAGCCGCTTGCCTATCATCGACGTAAATACGTTCGAATCCTCGGCCAGAATAATGCGCACATCAGCGAACATGCCTCCGGAATATTGCATTCCCGAAATACCCAAAAACGCCATTTCGAAACCTTTTGATGAAACTCCTGTCCCCGGCTGAAATCGGTACAGTACCCGGTTTGAATAAGTATTAATCGACCGCCTTCGCTGACTAACAAAAAGGCGGCCGAAAGGGCCGCCCTGATATTCTTCAAAACATGCTTAAAAGACTATGCGCGCAGCGCCGCATTGTCCGGATCGAAGGGGCTCTCGCCGACGACGGTCGCGTTGTACGTCGTGCCGAGGATCTTGATCTTAAGCTTCGTGCCTTCCTTTGCGTAGTCCGGCCGCAGCATCGCCAGCGCAAGCGAACGATTGATACGGAAGCCGAACGTGCCGTTTGTCGCACGCCCGACAAGTTCGCCCGCCTCGTTGTAGATCGCTTCCGAACCGCGGGCATCGACATCGTTGCCGGTCTCGACGACGAGGGTTGCGAAGTTCCACTTCAGACCCTTGTCCTTGTAGGCCAGCAGCCCTTCGCGGCCAAGGAATTCCTTCTCTGGCTTGATGAAGCGATCGAGTGCCGATTCATAGGCGTTGTACTCGATCGACATCTCGCGCGGGATGAGGCGGTAGGACTTCTCGACCGACATCGACAGCATCGCGCGAATACCGAAGGGCTTGATACCGAATTCGGCGCCGGCTTCCATCAGCTTGTCGAAGATGTAGTTCTGCATCTCGATCGGGTGGTGCAGTTCCCAGCCTAGCTCGCCGACGAAATTGACGCGCAGCGCATGTGCGCTCGCAACGCCGATCGAAATCTCCTTGCCGGAAAGCCACGGGAAGTCCTTGTTCTCAAGGCTCGTACGCGTGAGCTTCTTGAGCAGATCACGTGACTTCGGACCGGCAAGCACGAGCACGCCGAGCCGCTGCGTGATCTGCTGCAGACGAACGGAGCCGTCGGCGGGTGCGAGCTTGCGCAGATAGTCATGGTCGTGCGCTTCATAGGCGCCCGCCGAGACAAGATAGAAGCGGTTCGGAGCCCATTCGTAGACGGTGAACTCGGCACGCACGCCGCCGTGAACTGTCAGCATATGGCAAAGAGCGATGCGGCCGCGCTTCTTCGGGATGGCGTTGGCGAAGATCGATTCCAGCCAAGCGCGCGCCCCGGGGCCGGAGACTTCCATCTTGGCGAAGGCGGACATGTCGAGCACACCGACGTTCTTGTGCACGTTCATGACTTCGTTGCCGACATGCTCGAAGTAGTTCGAGCGACGGAACGACCACCGCTCGAGGATGCGACCGTCCTCTTCCGGGTCAGAGTGATTATGGTTGGTGAGAACATCCTCACCGACGCCGATCTGATCCTTCGGCAGGTCGTAGCCTTCGGGCGCAAACCAGTTGGCGCGCTCCCAGCCGTAGACAGAACCGAAAACAGCCCCCAGCTTTTTCAGGCGGTCGTAGACTGGCGTCGTCTTCAGCGGACGGGCGCCGGCACGCTCTTCATCAGGATAGTGCATGGTGAAGACATTCGCGTAGGCCTCTTCGTTCTTGGCGATGAGGTAGCCTTCGGTCGCATAGGGACCGAAACGACGCGGATCGACGCCCATCATGTCGACGGTCGGCTCGCCATCGACGATCCATTCCGCCAACTGCCAACCGGCGCCACCGGCAGCCGTGATCCCGAAGGAGTGCCCCTCGTTGAGCCAGAAATTGCTGAGGCCCGGTGCGGGACCGACGATCGGGTTGCCATCAGGCGTATACGCGATGGCACCGTTGTACACTTTCTTGATGCCAACCTCGCCGAAGGCCGGGACGCGGGCAATGGCAGTCTCGATATGCGGCATCAGGCGATCAAGCTCTTCCTGGAAGAGTTCGTATTCGCTCTCGTCCGATGGGCCGTTGACGTAACAGACCGGTGCTCCATGTTCATATGGCCCGAGAATAAGGCCGCCGTTTTCCTCGCGCATGTACCAGGCGCTGTCGGATTCACGGAGCACGCCCATCTCCGGCAGCCCCTTGGCTTTGCGCTCGAGGATGGCCGGATGCGGCTCGGTGACGATGTACTGGTGTTCGACCGGGATGACCGGAATGTTGATTCCGACCATCTCGCCGGTCTTGCGGGCGAAGTTGCCGGTACAGCTGATGACATGCTCGGCGGTGATCTCGCCCTTGTCTGTCGTCACCTTCCACAGGCCGTCCGACTGCTGCTCGATCGCCGTGACCGTGGTGTTGCGGTAGATCGTGGCGCCGCGATCACGCGCGCCCTTGGCGAGCGCCTGCGTAAGGTCGGCGGGCTGGATATAGCCGTCGTCTGGGTGCTGGATCGCACCGAGCAGACCGTCCGTCTCGCAGAGCGGCCAGATTTCCTTGACCTGTTCCGGTGTCAGCACTTCGACCTTGACGCCGATCGTTTCAGCGATGCCGGCGTAGTACATGTACTCGTCCCAGCGATCCTTGGTGCGTGCCAGGCGGATATTGGAGACCTGGCTGAAACCGACATTCATGCCGGTCTCCTGCTGAAGCTCCTGATAAAATCGAACGGAATACTTGTGGATCTGGCCGACCGAATAGCTCATGTTGAACAGAGGCAGCAGGCCGGCGGCATGCCACGTCGAACCGGAGGTCAGTTCCTTGCGTTCGATCAGGACGACATCGTCCCAGCCCTTTTTGGCAAGGTGATAAAGCGTCGAAACGCCAACGACGCCGCCGCCGATGACCACTGCGCGCGCATGTGTCTTCATGGAGAATTACCCTCTGTTCTACTAACCTGTCCGACGAATGCCGCCGACGGAAATCGCCTTTGCGAACTATGCAGCGAGGCCGGGTTTGCCAAATGCCTGTTTACGACATGGGAAAAGCTTGCCGCGACTGCGTGCAAATAGGCAAGCCACAAAAGGCCTTTGGCCGAAAATCCGTGGACAAAAAGTTCGATCAGAGAGGACCGTCGTTCACTTTACGACGGCAGATCCCTTGATGATGTCGATTGTTTCGCCGCCATCGAGACCGATCCGATCACCGTCAGGCGCGGTGATGAAGCAGCCCGACCGGCAGAACGTCTCCGATGCGCCGGGATCGAGCACCATCTGCATCTTGTTGCCGCCCTCGGTAAGGACGATCACAACAGCGGCACTGTCGGTGTTGGTAATGGAAGCTGCGTGAGTTTGGCCTGGGGCCACGAGTGAAAGAAACAGTACGACGGCAAATCTTGCCATGCAGTGCGGCGCGGATGAAGCGCCCTCCCTTGGAGCGTCTCGGCGCTGCTGCCCCCAACAACGAAAACCCGATTGCAGGCGTTATAAAGCGACCGCTCTGAACGATCGCTGAACAACCCCTTCACCCCTTGAGATTGCCATCAGCCGCCTTGCCGCGCAACCGGCGCACCGTGCCGGCCTCCTCGCCCAGTTCGCTCGTCTCGGAAACGTCCTCGGCCGGCGGCTTGCCTGCGTTGGCCGCTGCTCCAACCTGCTCCGGCTGTCGATGGAAAACGATGTCGCTCTGCGGAAGAGGTATCTCGATACTCTCCTCCCTGAACCGCTTCAGGATCGCGATGCGGAGATCATTCCTGACCTTCAGGCCATCACCCATGTCGGCAAGCATGAAGCGAAGCTCGAAGTCGAGCGAATACGGCCCGAAGCGGAGGAATTCCACATGCGGTTCGGGATTGCGCAGGACCACGGGCACCGCGTTGACGAGCTCCAGCAGGATATCCATGACCTTCTGTGGGTCGGAATCATAGCTCACCGAGACCGGTATCTCGGAGCGTCCCATCTTGTTGCGATGGGTCCAGTTGCCGACAGACGCGTTGATCAGCTCGGAATTCGGCACGATGATCGACTGCTTGCGGAATGTCTCGATTTCGGTCGCGCGCACGGAAATCCGCTTTACGATACCTTCAGCAGCGCCGGAGACCACGTGGTCGCCAACCTTGAATGGCCGCTCGACCAGCAGGATCAGGCCGGAGACGAAGTTCGACACGATGTTCTGAAGGCCGAAACCGATACCGACCGAAAGTGCCGAGGCGACGAGTGCGAAGCTCGAGAGGTCGATGCCCGCGGCGGAAACGCCGACAATCGTCGCAAGACCAACGCCGAGATAGCCGATACCCGTCTTGACCGAGTTTCGAACGCCAAGGTCGACATGGCTGCGCGCCATGACGTTGCCGTCAAGCCAGCGCTGGATCCAGCGTGTCAGCAGGTAACCACCGGCAAAAAGCAGGATGCCGGTCATGATCCCGACCAGCGAAATGCTGATACCGCCCAGCCGGACCTCCGTGAGAAGGCGATAGGCGATGAGTTGAAGATCCTGGATGTGGAAACCCCACAGGAGCAGTACCAACGGGATCCCAACCATCAGCGCGATGGCGGAGATACACATGCCGACCAACAGTCCCGCCTGATCGATGGCGACCGGACCAAGCTTGAAGCGCTTTTGGAGGAAGCGACCAAGCGATGTCTCACCGAAGGTTTCGCTGCGCGAAATCGCCTTCCCCGACAGCAGACCAATATAGGTCGTGACGATGATTGCACCGGTGATGATCAACTGTGTTGCGACGAAGCGCGCAAGCCCGACATAGCCGGTCAACGCCGTTATGATCAGACCTGCACCCAGCACGCGCAGAATGATCGCCATGCCGCGGGGCCAATGGCGTCCCGGCGCATCGGGATCCCCGTTTCGCGCCAGCATCGGTCGGCCGAAAGAAGCTGCGATCAGGATGAAACCAATGATCAGGGCCGCGATCAGACTCTTGACGACAGTCAGGACGAGCGGAGACCCCATCGCTTCGCTGATGCTGCCGAAGAGGTAGTCAAGCGCATTGACGACCGCCATCGCAAGCAGGCAGGCGCCGATCGAGCTCGCACCGCGGTTGGAAAGCCTGACAAGACGCCAATGCGGCTCCCTCGGCGCGAACACCGCATTGGTGAAGCGCCTGACGAAATAAATCAGCCCGATCGATCCGAAGAGCGCGCCGATGATCGGCGCGATATCCGGCCTCAGAACGTTGAAACTATTGAGGAAGAAGTAAGACGTCACCAAGAGGGCAGCAAGCGCAAACGTGCGGATCAGCGTCGACCAGAAAGCGATGGAGAGACGGTTGATATAGGAGGGCTGCTCGTCCGTCTCCTTGCGCTGAAGGTAGCGACCAAAAATGCGGTAGCCGCCAGACAAGAGCACCATTGCCGTCACGAGGGACATGAAGATGGCCGCAAAGAATGCGAAAGCCTTGAACTTCAATACGAATCCCAGCCAGCTGCTCAGCGCCTGGACGAATTCCGAGCCTTCCTGGACGAAGGCGCGTGCTGCATCGTCGAGAACGGAAAACGAAATGTCGGTGCGCCGCAGCAAGGTGGCGGCAAAAAGCTGACGGCGGGTTTCGGCAATGCGGTTGCCGAGCTTGCCGATGGAGGCGGACAGGGTTTCGGCATCGCCCGTAACGGCGTTGATCTGGGCGCGCTCCGCCGTCAGGGCGTTACGCTCGGTCGTGACGATCTCCGCCTCCGCCGGCTGACCTTCCTTCGGTGGATCGCCGAGCTCGGTCAGGCGGTTTTTGATCTGGTCGAGCCGCGGTCTGAGGCCAACGGATATGTTGAGAACCGAGCGGCCAAGTTCGTCGGTCTTTCCAGCGAGAACCACCAGCGCGTCGTCATCGTCACTCTTCTGCTTGACGCCATCCTCCAGCGAAGCGAGGTCTTGCTTTGCCTTCTCGATCGCTTTTGAGGCCTGCTCGATTGAGCTGTCAGCGACAGACGCCTGCTCGGTCGCTTGCGGCGGCTGCGAGGCCTGCGGTGCGGGCGTCTGGGCGCTCGCAAGGTTCGCGCCCACGCCCGCCAGCGCTGCGACTAGGAGAATGCGAAGCAAGAGTCGTGTCGGCCGCAAAATATCCCCGCTCGGGTTTGCTGGATCAGATTGGATTCCAGCTTTTCATAAGAAAGAAAGGCGACAGAAAGGCGACGCGATCAGAAGCCGGTGCCCGGCTGCGCCAGATATTCCAGCTCTGCCGTCGTCGATTGCCGCCCGACGAGGGCGTTTCGATGTGGAAATCGACCGTACACTTCAATCACCTCCCGGTGGCGAAGCGCATAGTCGATATATTCCTCATCGCCAAGCACTCTGAACAACGCCACGGCACGCTCCTGCTCGTCCAGATCTTCGCAATGCTCGAAAGGCATGTAGAAGAACGTCCGGCATTCCGGGCTGACTTGCTGGTCCGCTCCAGCTTCCAGCGCAAGCTTTGCCTCGCGTAGCGCAAGCCCGTCGGTGGCGAATGCAAGCGGTGTCGCGCGATATATGTTGCGCGGAAACTGATCGAGCACGATCACTGCGGCAAGCCTGCTGCTCGGGGTCGAGCGCCATTCCTCCGTCACGCCACGCGAGAGTGCAAGATGGGTGTCACGGAAGCGCTGACGAATATCCCGATCAAGGTCCAACGTCGCCTTGAACCATTGATCCCGCCCACACTCTTCGAACCAGAAGTCGAAGACCTCCTGAGGCGTGCAAACATATCCGAGTTCCATGTTTCCTCCCGACAAAGGCCGACCGATTGCAAAGCGACCGACTATTTCGTGCCGATCTTGTGACCCGACACCTCGGCGCCGGCATCCGGCGCCAACTGCAGGAAGCGCAGTGACGATATGATGCCGATTGCTCCCACGACAAGAAACGCCCAGCGGAAATCGATGAGCCCCGGACCTTCGACGCTACGCAAAGCGACAGAGATGTTCAGCGTCGCCGCCGCGATCGCGACGCCAAGCAACATCGAAACTTGCTGCAGCATGCTTGAGAGCGTCGAAGCCGAACTGCGTTGTGCCGGATTGATATCGGCAAAAGCCAGGGTGTTCAGCGCAGTGAATTCCATCGACCGCGAGAGACCCGCAATCATCAGCAACGCGTAGATCATTGCGCGTGGCGTCTCGGGCACGAGAAAGCCGCAAGCCGCAATCGACAGCGCAGCAATCATCCCGTTGAAGAAGAGCACGGTGCGAAATCCAAGCTTGGCAAGCAGCGGCGTCGTCACCGCTTTCATACCGAGATTTCCAAGGAAGTAGACCAGCAGATAAGCACCCGCCTCGATCGAGCTCAATCCGAAACCGAGTTGGAAGAGGAGCGGCAAGAGGAACGGCGTGGCATTGATCGCGACACGGCTCGCCGTCCCGGCAGAAAGGGTCGCAATCGCATAAGTCTGCACCTTGAAGGCGGATAGATCGAGCAGCGGATTGCCGACCTGCAGGAAGTGTCGCGTCGCCATGACCGACAGCACAATGCCGGCCGCGAGCATCAGCAGGATCGGCAGCAGGCCACCATCCCATTTCACGGAAAGTTCGAGCGCCGCCAGCAGGAAAGTCAGCCCGCCAGCGCTGAGAGCGAACCCGAGCGCATCGAGCCGGCCGGCATTTTCTTCGCGCTGTTCCGGCACGAAGCGAAGAACCAGCGCCATGCCGAGCACCCCGATCGGAAGATTGATGAGGAAATTCCAATGCCAGCTTGCATAGGTCGTTATGAAGCTGCCAAGCAGCGGGCCGATAACGGGAGCCGTCAGCGCAGGCCAGGTGATCAGAGCGATCGCTTGTACGAGTTCCGATTTGCGAGCATTTTTCAGGACAATGATGCGGCCGACCGGCGTCATCAGTGCACTGCCCGCGCCCTGCACAGCGCGTGCCACGACAAATTCGGCAAGCCCGTCGGACAGCCCGCAGAACAGCGAGGCGATCGTGAAGACAGCAATGGACGCCATGAAGACGCGCCTTGCGCCGTATCGATCCCCAAGCCATCCCGAAAGCGGGATGAATGCCGCCATCGTCAGCATGTAGACGGTGATACCGATACTCATCGAGACCGGTTGAACCCCGAAACTCGCGGCCATCTGCGGCAGCGACGTGGTGACAATAGTGCCATCGAGAATCTGCATGAAAAACGAAACGGCAACAACCAGTGCTACGATCTTTGCCCTGCGGATGCTCTCCGCATCGTCCTTCTCTGTCGTCTGCCTAGCTGTCATTGATCTGCCGGTGTGAATTGGAAGCAATCGGATAGAACGGGCGGAAGCCGGACTCGATGCGTGCCGAACAGCACTACCGCTAGATAGGCCGATCAGCGCAACGCGGAAAGAGAAAATCCTGAAATCTCAAAGGATTTTGATCGCCGAGAGGCCGCCCAGGCACGCCGCAGGCAACTCGTTCCACGCGAAATTTCGAAGCAGAAACAATTGACAGCTACATCTTCTGCGACCACCGTGGCGCGCAGGGGCAGCGTCAACATCATTTCAGCGGCTGCGCGGTGACACCCGCCCTCCTGACACAACATCGCCTCACCATTCACGTGACCGGACTCGGAGCACAATTCGATGATCGACACGCTGCTTGTTCTCAACACCGGCTCATCGAGCCTCAAGTTTCAGATTTTCGAGGATCAGACCCTAAACGTGCTGATGAGCGGCAAGGTCACCGGCATTGGTGACACGGCTGAGATGTGTGCCAAGCTCCCCGATGGACAAGAGACGCGAACCTCCCTGCCCGCGGATACCAACCACGATTCGGCCCTCAGCGCCGTAGTAAACCTCATCGGCGGACACGACCACGCCTGGCACATAGCGGCCGTTGTGCATCGCGTCGTCCACGGCGGACAAGCTTTCGTAGAGCCTGTCATTGTCACGCCCGAGGTGATGCGTCGCCTCGAAGCGCTGATCCCGTTGGCGCCGCTTCACCAGCCGCACAACCTCGCCGGCATCACCGCTTCGGCCAGACTGGCAAGCGGTGCGCCCGATATCGCTTGCTTCGACACCGCCTTCCACGCCGGGCACGACAAATTGACCAGCAGCTTTGCCTTGCCAAGGGACATGCGCGACAAAGGCATCCGCCGTTATGGTTTCCATGGACTTTCCTACGAATGGATCTCGCAGGTGCTGTCCAAGGACTATCCGGACCTCCATGCCGGCCGCGTTGTCGTCGGCCACCTTGGCAACGGCGCCAGCCTCTGCGCGCTGAGGAACGGCATCAGCGTCGACACCACGATGAGCATGACCGCGCTCGATGGCATACCGATGGGAACGCGCAGCGGATCGATCGATCCCGGCGCCGTTCTCTATATGCTTCAGGATCTGAATCTTGACGTCGAGACGGTCCGGGATATCCTTTATGAGCGTTCCGGTCTGAGGGGATTGTCCGGCATCAGCAACGACGTCGAGACGTTGCTTCGCAGCGACGATCCGCAAGCCGCCTTTGCCCTCGAATATTTCGCTCTGAGAACGGCACAGCATGCCGCGATGATGGCCGTCTCCATGGGGGGCATCGATGCCTTTGTCTTTACCGGCGGGATCGGCGAGCACGCCGGTCCGGTCCGCGAGTCAATCCTTGGAAGGCTCCGCGTCCTCGGCGATTTCAAGACGCTCGTGATTCCGACAAACGAGGAGCGCCTCATGGCAACGCACGCCAAAAAGCTCCTCTGCTCGGCAGCCTGAGGAGGCTCCGATCAGGCCAGGGCCAGCTTGTCGATAAAGCCGCTGACCCCCTTGACGTTCTCCACCAGCACACGGATGGCGCGGCGCTCCAGTTCGCTGGATACCGTCCCTTCAAGTATTGCCCTGGAATCATGAACCGATACCTTGATCGCATCGGTGTCGAGACCAAGGTCGCCCTGCAGTCGCGCGCGAATCGCACGAGCGAGGGCATCGTCACCACTTGCCGTTCTTGCCGCCGGCGCCGCAACGATGCCCTTAAGGAGATCGATGCGGCTGACGATGCCGAGAAGGCGCTTGCCACTGACGACGGGAACGCGCTTGATCTTGTGCTGAAACATGACCTCGGCGACGGCCGCCGCCGGTGTTTCCGGCGTAACGCTGATCACGCTCGCGGACATGACGTCAAATACCCGCCAGCTGCGGCTACGGATGTAGTCGTCGAAATCGACGAGCGACGTATTATCAGGATTGCCGGCCGATCTACCACCGCCGAACTCGATGCGTCGCATGAGATCGCCCTCCGTCAACAGGCCACAAAGGTTGCCATCGTTGTCGATCACAGGCAGGCCGCTGATATCCTTGGCTACCATCAGGTCGATTGCCTGATGCACGCTGCTGTCGGCGCTGATCGTCGTGATGTCGGTGTTCATGATGTCTTGAGCAAACATGATAATCCCATTGCACTCTGGAGGAAGTCTAATGGTGCCTGTCTGATGCCTGGCGCTAACAGCGCACGCATCTGCCACGGAAAATATTGCGCAAATCAGCGCGCAAGTCGATCAGGGATCGCGATCTTAATTTCAACCTTAGAGATCAGTTTTAGATGTTGCGCAAAATAGTTGCAGTGGCATAGCGCGGACGGATCGGTCGTGAAGCGGAGGCGCTGCGCCGGATGCGGGACCTTCGCCTTTCTCCAATCGTCGGCCGGAGAGTTCAATGGCTGCTATGTGCCTCTTTCAGCCGAGAACGTTCCTGATGGCTCGCATGAAGACCCGAGAACCGGTGGCAATCAGCTCATCGGGAAAGTCGTAGTCGGGGTTGTGCAGTCGGGGATGATCCTCGCCTGCCCCGAGGAAGAACATCGCAGCCGGCGCCACGGTGCGGAACAGACCGAAGTCTTCCGACGCTTTCATCGGCAGCAGGCTGCTTGCGCTATCATGGCTGACACCCTCGTCATCCAGCGCGCGCCGCAACTCCGCAACCGCTTCGGCGGAATTGTAGCACTGGTGAAACACGTCCTCATAGCTGATCTCGACCCGTAGCTGTCCGGCCTTCGCCTGCATCAGCACAAGTTCCTCGGCGCGTGAAACCAAGGCAGTCATCGCTTCATCCGTCAGCGTCCGTAAGGTCGCCCAGATTTGCGCCTCACCGGGGCTTACGCCGAAAGCCGGCTCACCGAGACGCGCATGTGTGACCGTGATCAGCGAGTAATCCGGTCCGAGCGGCTGATTGTTGCCCAATGCCGTCAGATCACCGAGCAGCCGGGCCAGCACGAAAGTCGGTGCAATGCCCTGCTCCGGATAGGAAGCGTGCGATGTCCTGCCCTTCAGAACGATCTTCATTCCCCGCGACGCACAATTGACCGGTCCCTCCTTGAGAAGGACGTGGCCAAGCGGGATCCCCGGGAAATTGTGAAGCGAGAGCGACATATCAGGCGTCAGCGTCGCAAACTTCGGATCCGCAAGCACCGCCGCTGCGCCTGCACCGTTTTCTTCGGCCGGCTGAAACATCAGGATTGCGCGCCCTCGCGCGGGCCGCATCTGCCCGAGCCCCTTTGCGAGTGCGACCAGGATCGCCATATGGCCATCATGGCCGCACAGGTGGCCCTTGCTGGGTACGGTCGAGCGGTGTGGTATGTCGGCGATTTCCTCGATCGGCAGGCCATCCAGTTCCGCACGGATCATGATCGTAGGACCTGAAATCACCCCCTCGTAAACCGCTGCAAGGCCATGTCCGCCGATGCCTGTAATGATCTGATCGGGTCCTGTTACGCTCAGCTTTTCTGTCACCCGCAAGGCGGTTTGTGCCTCCTCCCCAGAGACTTCCGGATTGCGATGAAGTTCTCGCCGAAACATCTCGATTTCGCTGAGCTCTTCATTCGTCAAAAACATCGTCGACATCCTCGGAATACACGTGGCCTTTACTGCGCGAAACGCGCGAGGCTCGAACCTAGCCTGTCCGTTTTTCGTCGTCGATGGCGAAGTTCGCTGCATAACCCCCCGCTTTTCCGCAACTTCACATTTGTATATGTAAGTTGGTATTCACAGGAGAAGTTCATGGAAGCAGAAGACCCCGATCGGTACCGTGCTCCGGCACTGGACAAAGGGCTCGATATCCTTGAGCTATTGGCCGGCGTCGAGGAAGGGCTGACCCAAGCGGAGATCGCCAAACGCCTCGATCGCAGCCCTAACGAATTCTATCGCATGCTCGATCGCCTCGTCCGCCGCGGCTACGTGACCAAGCTTGAGGGTGATCGGTTCACCCTCACACTTAAACTCTTCGGCCTGTCCCAATTGCATGCGCCAACCCGCCGACTGGCGTCCTTCGCCACACCACTGATGCGCGACCTCGCGCAACGGACCAAGCAGGCAAACCACTTGGTTGTCTTTGACCGCGGTTCGGCCGTGGTGATCGCCCAGCACGAGGCGCCGGACTATTGGGGTATCTCGATCCGCGTCGGCTCGCATATCAGCCTTTTCGACACCGGTTCCGGCCATGTGCTTCTCGCCTTCCGAAGCGATGAAGAGCGGAAGATGATGATCGCGGAGCATGCACGCAGCCGCGAAGAGGTGAAACTCGGCCCGGAATTTTACGAGCGTCTCGCCCATATCCGCGAGCGCGGGTACGAGATGATGGCAAGCGCGCAAACTGCAGGCGTCCACAACCTTTCGGCGCCGATCCTTGGGCCAGACGGGCGCTGCATTGCAGCTCTGACCTGTCCCTATATTGCACTGGTCAATGCGCCAACTGCACCCGACATCGCCCAAGCGATCACCATGGTCCTGAAGACGGCGGGCGAGCTTTCGCTGCTGGCCGGCTCTGACGTCAGAACACCGGCATAGGCTCAAGAGCTCTTCAAGAGCGCATTTCGGCTAGTCGCTTGCCGGGGGACCGTCTTGGAGCGCTCGTCACAGCATTTTTTGAACGCGCCCCCACGCAGCTTTAAGGCCACTGTCAGCTAGCGGCCCCATTAAAAATCCTGGCGACGCTGTGCGATGCCCCCAAGCAAAACCATCATCATGGCTGGGCAGCTGCCGCAAGGCAGGCAAGCAGCAGGGGAGATGACGCATGAATGTACTATTGGTTGAGGATAACATCCTACTGGGAGACGCCGTGCGCGATCACATCGCCGCCGACGGTCATTCGGTCGATTGGTGCCTCAACCTCGCGGAAGCGACAGAAGCGGCCGGAACCGGCAGCTACGGAGTAATCCTGCTCGACCTGCGGCTACCTGATGGCAACGGCCTTACTCTGCTGAAGGCGCTTAGAAGACAAGCGAACGCCGTCCCCGTCATCATTCTGACGGCGCACGATCAGACCTCAGATCAGATCGAGGGCTTGCAAAGTGGCGCAGACGATTTCCTGGTGAAGCCCTTCGGGCTTTCCGAACTCTCCGAGCGCATGAAAGCCGCAAACCGCAAGCACTGAGAGCTGACTTGGCCGCCAGAAAGAGGCGACCGGCAGAACGCTCTCGGGTAGCTACTGTGGCAGCACAGCTGAACCCGGCTCTCTCATCACTCGACGCTCGCGACCTTATCCGTCTTCCGCCGACACGCGGCGAAAACATCCAGATGCGGATCATACACCTTGGTCGCCACGTCCATCAGCCCAAGCACGCTATGGAAGAGGTTGTCATGCGAACGGGAGCCATCCGTCTGCTTGGCCATGCAGCTGATGTCGAAGCCGGCGGACTTGGCGAGATCGTCGCCCACCCAGGCAAGGAACGGCACATGCGTCTGCTGCGACGGCGCCAGGATGTAGGGCGCACCATGCAGGTAGATGCCATTCTCACCAAGCGATTCCCCGTGATCCGACACGTAGATCGCTGCACCAGCAACTTTGTCGGCATGCTGCTTGAGCTTGTCGATGACAGCCGAAACGACGTGATCCGTGTAGAGGATCGTATTGTCGTAGGCGTTGGTGATCTCTTCGGCCGTGCAACTGCCAAAGTCATTGGCCCTGCAGTCGGGAACGAAGCGTCGGTACTCTTCGGGGTAACGAGCGAAGTAGGCTGGCCCGTGACTGCCGAGCTGGTGCAGGACCAAGACGCTGTCGCCCTTCACGTGATCGAGCCAATCGTCGACCTTGTCGAGAAGGATGGCATCGAGGCACTCACCGTCCTTGCAAAAGCGTGGATCGTTAGACTGCGGCAGCGAGGTATAGGCGACGCGGTCAGTCACGTGATAGCTGCCGGTATCGTTGTCCAGCCAGGACACGTCGACCTTGGCGTGGCTCAACACATCGACAAGGTTCTCGGTCGCGAGCCCCTTTCGATGGGTATAGGCCGTTCGCGGATAGATGGAAAACATGCAAGGAATCGAGATTGCCGTCGCGGTACCGCAGCTGCTCGTATTCGGGAAATAGATGACGTTCTGCTTTTCGAGTTCCGGATTGGTCTTGCGTTGGTAGCCCCCCAGCGAGAAATCATCGGCACGCGCCGTCTCGCCCGCGACGATAATCGTCACGCGAGGCTTGTTGAGGCCGGCAGTGTTCACCCGGTGCGCATCCGTGCCGAGCGGTGCGGCGACCACATGCGCATCCTCCTCGGACGAAACGGCAAAGCCAATGGTGCTGGTGATCGGCGCAAACGGATTTAACCTCTCGAGGATGTCCCTATGAGCCCGCCCGACGCCCGCAAAGGCCCGATAATCGCCGAATCCGACTGTGGCGAAGACCGCCAGGCAAGCCAGAATCACGCCCGTATTGTGAGCAAGCTTGGACAGCACGGGGCGATGCCGGATACGCAGCCACATGATAAGAAGCGACGGCACGATCCCAGTGAGCAGCATATGAAGCACAAAGCGCGCCGTTATCAGATGCCCCGCCTCCGCGCCCGTCGACACTGCCGCGTTGCGGATCATTTCCTTGTCCACGATCACACCGAACTGATCGGTAAACCAGGAGCCGGCAGCCGCTGCGAGCACAAAGAAGATTAAAAACGGCTTGGTGACATATTTGGCCGAGAAAGCCGTGATAATTGCCGTGCTGATCGCTGAAATGCCGATCACAAAAAGCACGAATGACAGATGATCGGCAGCGAAATCACTGTAAGCGGCGATCCAGAACGAATGATTTGTCACCAAAAGAAGGTAGAGGGTCGTCACAAGGCAAAGCGTCACGCTGCCGATTGCGGGCCGCCAGTCGATCAGGCGGGCCTTGGTGGCACTTTCTTTCAATTGGTCGTCTCCGCGTCCAGATTTGGCGTCGACGGAACCAGGATTGGATCATGGGTCGTTCATGGCCGCCGATAGTATTTGCCAGCCATGGCCGTGTTTTCTGACAGTCACCTGAACGCTTGAAGCGAAGCGTCGCAGCCGCATCTAAAGAGCGGGCATACATTGAGCGGTTCAGGCCAGCGGATTGCCGTATTGCGCGCCGGATAGCGTCCGCGACACGGCATTGCGCCAGCCGGCGATCTTCGTCTGCCGCTCGGCCTCCTCCATCGAAGGCTGGAACCGCCTGTTGCAAGCCCAGGCCTTTCCAAATTGCTCGTGGTCCGGCCAGACCGCCGCTCTCGAACCTGCGAGCCAGGCCGCGCCCAGCGCCGTTGTCTCCAGAACAGCGGACCGGTCCACCGGATTGCCGACCACATCGGAAAGGCGCTGCATCGTCCAGTCAGAGCTGGCCATGCCGCCATCGACGCGCAGGACCGTCTCGATGTGATGGCCGCCCCAATCCTTCCGCATCGCGATCAGCAGATCGAGCGTCTGGTAGGCCACGGATTCGAGCACCGCATGCGCCAATTCGGCCGGGCCGCTGTTTCGGGTCAAGCCGAAAATCGCACCCCGCGCCTCCGGATCCCAATAAGGAGCCCCGAGCCCTGTAAAGGCCGGCACCACATAGACTTGCTGATTGGGATCGGCCCGCGTCGCCAGCGTGCCGCTCTCCGATGCCTGTGAAATAAGGCCAAGCCCGTCGCGGAGCCATTGCACGGCTGCACCGGCGATGAAAATCGAGCCTTCCAACGCATAGGTCGTCTTGCCGCCGAGCCGATAGGCGATCGTCGTAATCATCCGGTTGCTGGATACCACGCAGTCCCGCCCTGTGTTCAGCAGGGCAAAGCAGCCTGTCCCATAGGTCGATTTCATCATGCCGGGCTTGAAGCAGGCATTGCCGATGGTGGCGGCCTGCTGGTCGCCGGCAACACCTAGGATTGGGATGGCTGCGCCAAAGACTTCCCGATCGGTGACGCCGAAATCGTCCGCGCAGTCCTTGACCTGCGGAAGCATGGCTGCCGGAATCCTGAGAAGGCCAAGAAGCTCCTCGTCCCACCGGCCCTCCGTTATATTGAAAAGCAGCGTTCGCGAGGCGTTGGTGGCGTCCGTGGCATGAACGCGTCCGCCGGTCAGATTGAAGATCAGCCAGCTGTCGACAGTGCCGAAACACACTTCGCCAGCCTCGGCACGCTCCCGCAATCCGTCAACATTATCGAGCAGCCAGCGCAGTTTCGTTCCGGAAAAATAAGGATCCAGTAGCAGACCCGTCTTGGCGCTGAAGAGCTTCTCGTAACCGTCAGCCTTGAGACTGTCGCAGACTTCAGCCGTGCGCCGGTCCTGCCATACGATCGCCTTGTAGAGCGCCCTGCCCGACTTTCGCTCCCAGACAACGGTCGTCTCGCGCTGGTTGGTGATACCGATTGCGGCGATATCGGCCGCTGGAACGTTGGCGTTTGCCAAAGCTTTCCGTGCCGTATTGACCACCGTGGTATAGATCTCATCCGGGTCATGCTCGACCCAACCTGGTTGGGGATAGGATTGCTTGATCTCCTCTTGTGCAGACGAAATCATCTTCATCCCGGCGTCGAAGACGATCGCGCGCGAGGACGTCGTGCCCTGGTCGATCGCGAGAATATGGCCGCTCATTGTCTTCTCCGGCGCAATAGTTCGCCCAGCCGCCGCGACTGCGCCAGCTCATGCGATAAGTCGTTCCCTAGAGGTGGTTGGTGCCGACGGCGACTTTGCGCCGTCGGCATTGCTGTTGGCCGGGCCTCGTACCCGACCAAAGGCAGCCGATCAGTTCGACTGCCAGCTCTTGACCAGT
Organism: Rhizobium sp. 3T7; assembly: GCF_020166565.1. Classification (NCBI taxonomy): domain Bacteria; kingdom Pseudomonadati; phylum Pseudomonadota; class Alphaproteobacteria; order Hyphomicrobiales; family Rhizobiaceae; genus Rhizobium; species Rhizobium sp. 3T7. The sequence continues at coordinate 235,200 of NZ_JAIQXS010000001.1, read as the reverse complement.
TCGTCGTAGTTGACGGTAACCGGCTTTTCCTTCTCGTTCTCGATCTTCAGCTGGGGAGCGAGGTTGCCCTTGGCGACTGCGTCCTTGTTCCAGTATTCGAGATCATGCTCTTCGGCGAGCTTCGGTCCGATATCGCCCTGAACCTTGGCGCGCTCCAGGCGTTGCAGGACCTTTTCCTGCTCGGCGCAAAGCGAATCCATGGCTTCCTGCGGGGTCTTCGCGCCCGACGACGCATCGCCGATCGCCTGCCACCAAAGCTGAGCAAGCTTCGGATAGTCAGGAACGTTCGTGCCGGTCGGCGACCACTGCACGCGGGCCGGCGAGCGGTAAAACTCGACCAGACCGCCGAGCTTCGGAGCGCGTTCGGTGAAGCTCTTGTCGCGAATGGTGGATTCGCGAATGAACGTCAGACCGACGTGGCTCTTCTTGACGTCGACCGTCTTCGAAGTGACGAACTGCGCATAGAGCCATGCAGCCTTGGCGCGATCGTCAGGCGTGGACTTCATCAGCGTCCAGGAGCCGGCATCCTGATAGCCAAGCTTCATGCCGTCCTTCCAATAGACGCCATGCGGCGACGGGGCGAAGCGCCACTTCGGCGTGCCGTCCTCGTTCACAACAGGCAGACCCGGCTTGACGAAATCGGCGGTAAAGGCCGTGTAGGTGAAGATCTGCTGTGCGATCTCACCCTGAGACGGGACCGGGCCGGACTCCGAGAAGGTCATGCCCTGGGCCGCTGCCGGAGCGTAGGCCTTCATCCAGTCCAGGTACTTCTGGATGGAATAGACCGCTGCCGGGCCGTTGGTGTCGCCGCCGCGTGCAACACACGAGCCGACCGGGCGTGAGTTCTCATCGACCTTGATACCCCACTCGTCGACCGGCTTGCCGTTCGGGATACCCTTGTCACCATTGCCTGCCATGGAGAGCCAGGCATCAGTGAAACGCCAACCGAGCGACGGGTCTTTCTTGCCATAGTCCATATGGCCGTAGACCTTCTTGCCGCCAACGTCGCGGCCGGTGAAGAACTCGGCGATGTCCTCATAGGCAGACCAGTTGACCGGAACGCCGAGATCGTAACCGTACTTCGCCTTGAAGTCGGCCTTGTTCTTCTCGTCGTTGAACCAGTCGTAGCGGAACCAATAGAGGTTCGCGAACTGCTGGTCCGGCAGCTGATAGAGCTTGCCGTCCGGAGCCGTGGTGAAGGACTTCCCAATGAAGTCGTCGATGTCGAGGTTCGGGTTGGTGACGTCCTTGCCTTCGTTGGCCATCCAGTCCGTCAGGCTGCGTGCCTGCTGGTAGCGCCAATGCGTACCGATCAGATCCGAGTCGTTGATGTAGGCGTCGTAGATGTTCTCGCCGGACTGCATCTGCGTCTGCAGCTTTTCGACGACGTCGCCTTCGCCGATCAGGTCATGCGTGACTTTGATACCGGTGATGGCCGTAAAGGCCGGCGCCAGGACCTTCGATTCATACTCATGCGTGGTGATGGTTTCGGAAACCACCTTGATATCCATGCCGGCGAACGGTTTCGCCGCATCGACGAACCATTGCATTTCCTTTTCCTGGTCGGCGCGGGGAAGCGTCGAGAGCTCGCCGACCTCCTTGTCCAAAAAAGCTTTCGCCTCGTCCATGCCGGCATAGGCGGAGCCCGCCATGGCCAGCAACATGCCTGCTGTTGTCGCTAGTAAATGCTTTCGCATAATATCCTCCCAGGGTTGCGATTGCAGTCTTCACGTTTCAGGCGGCCAGTACCCCCGGCCATCTGTCTTTCCTTGCCGTCACACGTAGCGAAAGACGCCGATGGCGTAGACTACGGAGAGGGCAAGAGCCCACCACAGGTTGGGTCCGACAAGACCCAGCCATGCGAGATGAATGAATGCCGCGCCAAGCAGCGATACGAAGAGCCGGTCTCCTCGCGTGGTTTCGAACCTGAGGATGCCCACACGCGGCGAACCGCCCGGCGCGAAATACTCCCAGACGCTCATGCCAACCAGCAGCATGAGAATCGTGAGGAAAAACAATGCGGTCGGCAGCGTCCACGCCATCCAGGAAAAGTTCATGTGTGGTCCTTCCTTGTCAGACGCGGCCGAGCGCGAAGCCCTTGGCGATGTAGTTGCGTACGAAGTAGATGACGAGCGCACCAGGAATGATGGTCAGCACACCGGCTGCCGCGAGCACCCCCCAATCCATCCCTGCAGCCGAGACGGTGCGCGTCATGATCGCGGAAATCGGCTTTGCGGCAGTGGTTGTCAGCGTGCGGGCAAGCAGCAGTTCCACCCACGAGAACATGAAGCAGAAGAAGGCCGCGACACCGATGCCTGAGGCAATCAGCGGCATGAAGATCTTCACGAAGAAACGCGGGAAGGAATAGCCGTCAATATAGGCCGTCTCGTCGATCTCCTTCGGCACGCCCGACATGAAACCTTCCAGGATCCAGACCGCCAGCGGCACGTTGAACAGGCAGTGGGCGAGTGCCACCGCGATGTGAGTGTCGATAAGGCCGAAGGCGGAGTAGAGCTGGAAGAACGGCAGCGCGAAGACCGCCGGTGGTGCCATACGGTTCGTCAGCAGCCAGAAGAACAGATGCTTGTCGCCCAGAAACCGATAGCGCGAGAAGGCGTAGGCCGCCGGCAGCGCCGCCAGGACTGAGATCACCGTATTCATCACGACGTAGATGATCGAATTAATGTAGCCATTGTACCAGGACGGATCGGTGAAGATCACGCTGTAGTTGCGCAGCGTCGGGTTCTGCGGCCAGAGCGAAAAGGCGCCCGTAATCTCGGCGTTCTCCTTGAAGCTCATATTGATCAGCCAGTAGATCGGCAGCAGCAGGAAGATGATGTAGATCGTCGAAACGACCCAGGAGAAGTTGCCCGCAGGCTTGTATTTCATTGTCTGAGCCATGGTCCTCTCCTTTCTCATGCGTTCGCGTCGCTGCTGGTCATGACGGTGTAGAAGATCCACGACAGCAACAGGATGATCAGGAAATAGATGATCGACATTGCCGCTGCGGGACCGAGGTCGAACTGGCCGACGGCCATCTTCACCAGGTCGATCGACAGGAACGTGGTCGAGTTGCCAGGGCCACCGCCGGTGACGACGAAAGGCTCCGTGTAGATCATGAAGCTGTCCATGAAACGCAGCAGCACGGCGATGAGCAAGACGCGCTTCATCTTCGGCAGCTGGATGTAGCGGAAAACGGACCAGCGCGACGCGCCGTCGATCTTTGCCGCCTGATAGTAAGCGTCCGGGATCGAAACGAGGCCGGCATAGCAGAGCAGCACGACGAGGCTTGTCCAATGCCAGACGTCCATGACGATGATGGTGATCCACGCATCAAGGGGGTCGCGGACATAATTGTAGTCAAACCCCATAGCCTCAAGCGTATGACCAAGCAGGCCGATGTCGACACGACCGAAAACCTGCCAGATCGTGCCGACCACGTTCCACGGAATGAGCAGCGGCAGCGCCATCAGCACGAGGCAAACCGGCACGCCGATCCCCTTCTTCGGCATGTTGAGCGCGATGAAGATGCCGAGCGGGATCTGCAACGCCAGAATAATCAGCGAAAAAACCAGGTTGCGCTGCAACGCTGCCCAGAAGCGGTCGGAGTGAAGCGTCTGCACGAACCAGTCCGTACCCGCCCAGAAGAACTCGTTGTTACCGAACGTGTCCTGCACCGAGTAGTTCACAACGGTCATCAGCGGAATGACGGCCGAGAAGGCAACCAATACCAGAACCGGCAGAACCAGAAACCAGGCTTTGTTGTTCCAGGTCTTTTCCATGCTCAGCCCTCCCTGCCGACGCGCCAGGAATTGGCATAGATGTTGATCGCAGCCGGATCGAAGGTCACCCGCGCATCCGCCGGGATTTCAGAATCCTCCGTCACGATGATGGCGATCGGCTGACCGGCAAATGTCGCCCGTACGACCTTCTGCCGTCCAATATCCTCGACCCTGTTGACAGTAACCGGCATCCCCTCGCGGCCGAGATCGATGAACTCCGGACGGATGCCCAGCTCGATCTTTGCACCAGCGGCCGTTTGCGGCGCATAGTCCAATGACAGTGTTTCGCTGCCCATGCGGACCGCGTTACCCTGCAGCTGGACCGGCAGAACGTTCATGCCCGGCGAGCCGATGAAGTAGCCGACGAATGTATGGCTCGGCCGTTCGAAAAGTTCTGCCGGCGTGCCGATCTGGACGATTTCCCCCTCGTACATGACGACAACCTTGTCAGCGAAGGTCAGCGCCTCCGTCTGGTCGTGGGTCACGTAGACCATGGTGAAACCGAACTGCTTGTGCAGGCGCTTCAACTGCGAACGCAGCACCCATTTCATGTGCGGGTCGATAACGGTCAACGGCTCGTCGAACAGGATTGCGTTGACGTCGTTGCGCACCAGTCCGCGGCCGAGCGAGATCTTCTGCTTCTGGTCGGCCGTCAGGCCCTGTGCCTTGCGTTTTGCCATCCCACCGAGATCGATCATCTCGAGAATGTCGCGAACGCGGCGATCGACTTCCGGCTCGGCAACACCGCGGTTGCGCAGGGGAAAGGCCAGATTGTCGTAGACGGTCATGGTGTCGTAGATGACCGGGAACTGGAACACCTGCGCGATGTTGCGCGCCTGCGTGGAAAGGTTCGTTACATCGTTGCCATCGAAGAGGATGCGGCCATGCGATGGCTGCAGCAGGCCGGAAATGATGTTGAGCAGCGTCGTCTTTCCGCAGCCGGACGGTCCGAGAAGCGCGTAGGCGCCGCCGTCCCTCCATTCGTGATCGACTTCGCGCAGCGCGTAGTCCGTGTCCGACTTCGGGTTCGGCCCGTAGGCGTGGCGGATGTGGTCGAGCGTGATGCGTGCCATGTCCTTCTCCCTTACGCCTTTGCGCCAGTTGCAATAGCGCGACCGTCGGTGCCAAAAGCCATGACGTGACGCGTGTCGAGATAGACGTCGACCTCGGTGTCCGGATCGATGTTGTGAATGCCGTGCGCGAGCATGACCCAGCGCACACCATCGAAATCCAGGTGCACGAAGCTCTCGGAGCCGGTGATTTCCGAGATCTGTGTGCGAGCCTGGAGCCGTGCGGCGGCCGGGGTCTGCGGCGAAAGACCGAGGTGGTGCGGATGGAACGCAATGGTGACCGGGCCATCGGCCATTCCGGCCAGATGTGCAGGCACCGGCAGCATCGTCGCATCCTGCCTTTGGAACACTCCACCTGCCTTTACCACATCAATGAAATTGAGCGGCGGATCGGCGAAGGTCTTTGCTGTGACAAGATCGAACGGGCTTCGATAGACTGAAATGGTCGGTCCGAATTGGGTCACACGGCCTTCCGAAAGGGTCGCCGTGTTGCCGCCGAGCAGAAGCGCTTCGGAGGGCTCCGTTGTGGCATAGACGAAGATCGCGCCAGACTGCGCAAAGATCTTCGGCAGCTCAGCCCGCAATTCTTCGCGCAGCTTGTAGTCGAGGTTGGCGAGCGGCTCGTCCATCAGCACCAGGCTGGCATTCTTGACGAGCGCACGCGCAAGCGCCGTGCGCTGCTGCTGGCCGCCGGAGAGATTGAGTGGCGTCCGGTCCAGATAGGGCGTGAGGCGCAACAGATCGGCGGCCTTGCGCACTTCCCGGTCGATCGTCGCCGCATCCTTCCCAGCAATCCGCATCGGCGAGGCGATGTTTTCGTATACCGTCAGGGCCGGATAGTTGATGAACTGCTGGTAGACCATCGCGACATTGCGCTTCTGCACCGGCATGCCGGTCACATCCACGCCGTCGAAATGGACCGAACCACCCGTCGGACGATCGAGCCCGGCCATCAGCCGCATCAGCGACGTCTTGCCGGACAGCGTCGGCCCCAGCAGCACATTCAGTGTGCCTTTTTCAAACGCAAGATTGGTCACGTGGATATGATTCTCCCCACCCACCATCTTTGCGGCGTTCCGCAATTCAAGCATTCCGGTTCCCGTGCCTCCTCAACAGCGGGGACATTACCGCTTCAACCAGCCATCTGTGCCGGTCGCGCGGCCATGTACTCCTCCAACAGCGCAGCCTGTTCCTTGTTCAGACGCAGGCCGTCCTTCGTTCTTCGCCAAAGCACATCGTCCGCGCTTCTGGCCCATTCGTGATTGATGAGATAGCGAACCTCTACCTCGTAGAGATCGCCACCGAAACAGTGTCCCAGGTCCTCGGTGCTGGCCGCCCGTCCAAGAAGAACCGACGCCTTCGTGCCGTAGCGGCGCACCAGTCGGCGCGCATGCCGGTCGGCCAGGAACGGATAGCGGCCCTTCAGCTTCGCGACTTCAGCCTCATAGCCGGTTGCTGCGAAATCGCCGCCCGGCAGATGGCTTTTCGCTGTCCACGGCGCACCTTTGGCGCCGATCGCCGCAGCAATCTTTTCCAACGCGTGTTCGGAAAGCCGCCGATAGGTCGTGAGCTTGCCGCCGAATACGTTGAGCAGCGGGGCGCTTTCCCCCTCGCCTTCGATTTTCAGCACGTAGTCGCGGGTTGCCTCCTGCGCCTTGGAAGCGCCGTCGTCAAACAGCGGCCGCACGGCCGAGTAGGTCCACACGATGTCTTCCGGCCGCACCGGCTCCTTGAAATATTCGCTCGCCGCGTTGCAGAGATACGTCGTTTCTTCCTCGGATATCTTCACATCCTTCGGATCGGCCGAGTAGTCGCGGTCAGTCGTACCGATCAGCGTGAAATCCTGCTCGTAGGGGATCGCGAAGATGATGCGGTTGTCCGGATTCTGGAAGAAGTAGGCTCGAGCATCGTCGAACTTCTTCTTCACCACGATGTGGCTGCCCTGCACGAGGCGCACATGGTGAGCCTCGTTTTGCCCGAAAGCCGCGCGAATAACGTGATCGACCCAGGGACCGGCTGCATTCACCAGCATCCGCGCCTGAAAACTGTTCCCGTGCCCGCTGACGGTGTCGATCGTTTCGATCAACCACATCCCATTTTCACGTCGCGCCGAAACGACCTTCGTCCTCGGCATGATCAGCGCGCCGCGGTCGGCGGCGTCCCGCGCGTTGAGGACGACCATGCGCGCATCGTCGACCCAACCGTCCGAATATTCGAATGCCTTTGTGAAGAGCGCTTTCAACGGCTTGGCGGCCGCATCCCGACGCATGTCGAGAACCGCGGTCGGCGGCAAAAGTTTACGACCGCCGAGATGATCATAGAGAAACAGCCCGAGGCGGATGAGCCATGCCGGTCGGATGCCGCCCTTGTGATAGGGCAACACGAAGCGCATCGGCCAGATGATGTGCGGCGCCATCGCCCAAAGCACTTCGCGCTCCATCAGCGATTCGCGCACCAGACGAAACTCGTAGTGCTCGAGATATCGCAGGCCGCCATGAATGAGCTTGGTCGCGCCGGAGGACGTGCCCGAAGCGAAATCGTTCATCTCTGCAAGCGCGACCGAATAGCCACGTCCGACCGCGTCACGCGCAATCCCGCAGCCGTTGATGCCACCGCCGATGATGAAAAGATCGTGAATCTGACGGCTCACGTTCCCCCTCCGAGCCAGAATATACCGCATCGCAAAAAGCATGCGCAGTTGCGAAAGTAAAATCAGTTAAAACGAAGATTATTCGAATGTCAAACGAATGTTTTTCGAATTTTTGAAACCCACAGATTTGCCGTGAACGTCAACGTCATATCGGTGTCCGGCGCAGATAGCGCGCCGTCTGCTAAACCGCGAATCCCTCCCCCGGAAAACCCTCAATATTGTTCGGGTGCTCTGAAATAGGCGCGCGGAGCAGCCCCCAGCATCCGCCTGAACATGGTGGTAAAGGCGGAGACGCTGTCATAGCCGAGGTCAAGGGCAACGGCTGTAACAGCCTCCCCGGCTGAAAGGCGTGGCAAGGCAGTAAATACCGCTGCCTGCTGGCGCCACGTCGAGAGACTGATTCCCGTTTCCTTTCGGAAGAATCGGGTAAAGGCGCGCCGGCTCATAGCGAGCCGCTCAGCCCAGTCGTCGATAACCAGCCGGGCACTTGGATTTTCCATGAAGCCGCGGCAGAGGGCGGCCAGGCGTATGTCGGACGGAAACGGCAATCCCAACGGCCTGTCGGGAAGCCGCAGGACTTCCTCGAGCAACAGGGCCATGACAAGATCATGCCGGGCGCTTTTGGCCTCCGGCGGCGCGACGGCCTCGATGATCAGTGCCCTGGCAAGGTCGGTCAGCGCAACGACGCGGACGACCGTTGGCGGGTCGGCCAGAGCATGAGGCGCGACATAGGCGGACAGCATGGCAACGTCGCCGAGCATGTCGACGGTATGGACAAGCCCGGCCGGTATCCATAGCGCATGCTGTGGCGGCACCATCCACCGCCCCTGTACTGACGACACCATGACGACGCCGGCGCGGGCATAGACGAACTGCGCACGACTATGGCTATGCGGTTTTACATGGTAGCCGGCCGGATATTCCGCGGGGATGGCATAGACCGGCTCGGAGGCCGCCTCGATGGCAGCAAGTCGTTCCACATGGAGCGTGGCCAGCTCGCTCACCGCCAACCGCTGTCCGGATTTTGTCATTTTTGGCCCACTCGCGAAACGGCAAGACCAAAACACGAAAGCGGGACAGCAGCAAGTCGGCTATCTCCGAATCGTCAAAGGACGGAGTAGAATCGTGACAAACAGCGCAATGACGGCAGAGAGGCACTCTGCGGAACAGACGGTTTTCGGCATCATCATGGCCGTGAGCTTCTGCCACCTCCTCAACGACACGATGCAGTCGCTGATCCCTGCTCTTTATCCGATGATCAAGGACGGCTACGGTCTCGACTTCACGCAGATCGGCTTCCTTGGCCTCGTGTTCCAAGTTACTGCATCGCTTCTACAGCCGCTGATCGGCATCTATACTGACAAGCGCCCGTTGCCTTACTCGTTGACTGTCGGCATGGGCTTCACGCTGATCGGCCTGGTGCTGCTTGCCTACGCGCACGCCTATTGGGTGCTGCTCATTGGCGCCGGCGTCGTCGGCCTCGGCTCGGCGGTGTTCCATCCGGAATCCTCACGCGTTGCCCGGCTGGCTTCGGGCGGACGCCATGGTCTTGCCCAATCGCTGTTTCAAGTTGGCGGCAATTTCGGCTCGGCGATCGGTCCGCTGTTGGCAGCCTTCATCGTGCTGCCGCGTGGCCAGCATAGCGTTGCATGGTTCTCGCTTGCAGCGCTGACCGGCATGATCATCCTGTGGCGCGTCGGTGCCTGGTATGCGGACCACCGCAAGAACAATGCCGGTCGCAAGGCAGTGGTACCTGCCGCAAATGTCCCGCGCGCGAAGGTTATTGCCTCGATCGGCGTCCTGGCACTGCTGGTGTTTTCGAAGTACATCTACATGACAAGCCTTTCGAGCTACTACACCTTCTATATGATCGAGCGCTTCGGCGTGTCGGTACAGCACGCGCAGATTCTGCTGTTCGTATTCCTCGGCGCCGTCGCCATCGGCACGGTCGCCGGCGGTCCTGTTGTCGACTGGTTCGGCACCAAGTTCGTGATATGGTTCTCGATCCTCGGCGCCCTGCCCTTCACGCTTGCCCTGCCTTATGCCGACTACAGCTGGACGGTCTTCCTGACCTTCCTGATCGGCGTCATTCTCGCCTCGGCTTTCTCGGCCATTGTCGTCTTCGCCCAGGAGCTGGTTCCGGGACGCGTCGGCATGATCGCCGGTCTGTTCTTCGGCTTTGCCTTCGGTATCGGCGGCATCGGCGCAGCGGGCCTCGGCATGGTGGCCGACCACATGGGCATCGAGTTCGTCTACAAGATCTGCTCGTATCTGCCGCTGCTTGGCCTGCTCACCATCTTCCTGCCCGATATTGGCAAGGGCCGCCGCCACGCCACCAAAGCGGCCAAGTAAGCGAACACGCGCAGCGCACGAAACGACAAGGGCGGAGATCACATTCTCGGCCCTTTCAGCCCTCAGTGAGCTGGCCTGCAACTAAAGCGTGGCGCAGTTAATCCGGCTCATACCCCTGCTCCCCCGAAAAAATCAGACATTCGTCGACGGAAAACAGACCGACGTTTCATCGCGGGCGGCCTCGTTATTGCATCGAAGCTGCGTGCGACGCGCAGTAAGGTCTTGAGTTTGGAGAATACCATCTCGATGGGGTTGAGGTCGGGTAAATAGGCCGACAAGAACAGCAGCCATGCCCCGCCCCTTGATCGGTTGCGCGCTTTCAGGACCAGCCTCCTGCAGTGGTTGGCACGTGCTGGGTTGCCTGCTTTCCAACCCGAAAACTCTCAATTCGCACGGAAAAAGATGGAGTGCTTGGCAATCGCATTGACTCTGCGCGCAGCCTATTGTACTGATTGCCACACTGTTTACCGATTGGTACAGAAAGCACTAGGAGATCTAAACCATGCCTGAACGGCGCCCGCCACTCCCCCCCTTCACCCGCGAGACCGCAGTTGCCAAAGTCCGAGCCGCAGAGGATGGATGGAACAGTTGCGATCCCCACAGAGTGTCACTCGCCTATACGGTTGACAGCTATTGGCGTAATCGCGCGGAATTTGTCCAAGGGCGCGAAAAGATCGTCGAGTTCCTGACCAGGAAATGGCGTAAGGAACTCGAGTATCGGCTGATCAAGGAACTGTGGGCCCATGACGGCGACCGCATTGGGGTTCGCTTCGCCTACGAATACCGCGACGATGCCGGGAACTGGTACCGGGCATACGGCAACGAGAACTGGGAGTTCGACGAGAATGGCTTGATGCACCACCGCTATGCTTGCATCAATGATATGCCCATCAAGGAATCCGAACGTAAGTTCTTCTGGGATCGGTCTGGCCCCAGACCTGCTGATCACCCGAGCCTTTCGGAATTGGGACTGTAACACATGCCAAAGATCGTCGCCGAGCGCTCGGACGCAATTCCTTCTTTGGCCGAGGTCTTTCGGGAATATGGTTTCGAGGGCGCAAGTCTCTCGACCATCACCGAGAAGACGGGGCTCGGCAAGGGCAGCCTCTATCACTTCTTCCCCGGTGGAAAGGAAGAGATGGCCGCAGCCGTGCTCGGCGAGATCGACGAATGGTTCGAGACGCAGGTCTTCGAACCGTTACGGAGCGCGGATGATCCGCGCTCCGCTATCTCCGAGATGTTTAGCTCGGTTTCCAGGTATTTTCGCTCCGGCAGCCGAGTGTGCCTTGTTGGTGCGTTCGCACTCGATAATGTTCGCAACCGGTTCAGCGCTCAGGTCAGGGACTACTTCGCCGAATGGCATAGTGCGCTTGCCTCAGCTCTCACGCGAGCCGGATGCCCCGAGCCTGATGCCACTTTGCTTGCCGAGGAGACAGTCGTTGCCGTTCAGGGGGCTTTGGTGGTCGCCAGGGCACTCGACGAACCTGAGGTCTTCGAACGGACCCTTCAGCGGGTCCAGTCCAGACTTCTTGCTGCGACCAGTAGAGGAGAGCAGAGATGAAGAATCACCGAAATAAATTCGTCATCCTCGCACCCTGGCGGGTTAAGCGCGCCATGGATTTCATCCAGCTGAACCTGGCGACCTCGCTTCGGCTCGCTGACATCGCGCACGCGGCGGGGCTCAGTCCAATGCACTTCGCTGCGGGGTTCCGGTCAGCGACGGGCTTCAGTCCACGCGCCTATCTGCGGGAACGTCGGATAGAGCGCGCGAAACCGAAGCTGATCAGCGACAACCTGAGCATCGATGAAATCGCGATCGATGTCGGATTTCGATCGCGGACCCATTTTATCACAGTGTTCCGACGCCAAACGGCGCATCCTCCGGCACGCTGGCGGCGTTGCGGCGCCTGATTTAGATAGCGGTGAACCCGTTGTCGACGAAGAGATGTGCGCCATTGACGAACATCGACTCGTCGCTCGCGAGATAGAGCGCGGCGCGCGCCACGTCCTCAGGCTCGCCGATCCGACCCTGCTGAGCGGCAATGGCAGCGTCCGACACATCAACGCCGAGGGCCTGCAATTCGCTCACCTCGCGTAACCCATGCGGCGTGCGGATAAAGCCGGGGCAGACGGCATTGCAGCGAATGTTGCGATCGCGGAACTCCACGCCGATTGCTCGCGCAAACATATGCACGGCGCCCTTCGTCGTGTCGTAAAGCACCTCCATCGGCGTCGCGGCCACTGCCGAGATTGACGACGTGCAGACGATGGAACCGCCGCCGGCGGCAATCATCCCCGGCAGCACGGCCCGTGTCATCAGGAACATGGACCGAACGTTCACCGCATGCAGCCATTCCCACTCCTGAAGTGTCGTTTCCAGGAACGGCTTGATGACGATCGTCCCGGCGTGGTTGAAAAGCACGGTGACCGCGCCGAAGCTTTCCTCCACACCCTTGACCGCCTGGATGACTGCCGCCTCGTCGGATACGTCGGCTACCCAGTACTCCGCCACATGACCGGCAGCGCGGATTTCCTCCGCCGTTTGGCGCGCTGCCGCTTCATTCCGGTCAATGATCGCCACCTTGGCGCCCTCGGCGGCAAAGAGACGCGAGGCCGCTCCACCCATGCCCGTCGCGCCACCGGAAATGATTGCAACTTTCCCCTTCAGCCGGTCGACCATGACCACTCCCCTTGTTTGTTTGTTCCGCCGTCGCTCACTCTAGCTTGAGGGAACGCCCAAGCATCCAGTGTTGAAGGGAGTCCCATCCAATGTCCAGACATACGGCACGCCGGGTCGTTAACCTTACCAAATAACCAACAGAACAGCTTTCGGTTGTCTCAACGCGCGACACCGGGCATTGGTATTTCCAGCGGCTCACCATCAGCCGCGGTCCGGAAGGGGTCCGGATCGATAGAGCCCGCCCCCGAGGGGCCTGGGGCGGGCTTCCTCAAACACAACAAAGACATAAGTGTCGCCGGATCGTGCCGCACAGACTTGCAGCATACTGACTTGGTGCTGCGGGACTTCACGCAGGACGCCGCCAACCGGCACACGCCAAGGCTGATCGGCCTCTCGCTGCAGCCCCTACGTTACAAGAAAAGCGCGGAAATCATTCACGTTGGTACCCGTCGGTCCGGGTACAAAGAGATCGCCGGCGAGGTTGAAGGCCGACCACGCATCATGACCCGCAAGGAAAGCGCGCGCATCGCCGCCGGCGCTCCTGATGCGCGCCACCGTCCCGCCGTCGCAAAAGGCGCCGGCATTGTCTTCGGAGCCGTCGATGCCGTCGGTATCCGCAGCCATCGACACGATACCGTCAACACCTTGAAGATCGATTGCTGCGGAGAGAAGAAGCTCGGAATTTCGCCCACCCTTGCCGTATGCTCCAGATCCGATACTGACGGTGGTCTCCCCGCCAGAAAGCAGCACGAAAGGCTTTGGAGCCGGAGGCCTTGCGGAGAACTCACGAGCGAGCGCCGCATGCATCCGGCCGATATCCTTCGCCTCTCCTTCGATCGAATCCGAAAGAATGAGGGGGTACACGCCAAGGGATCTCGCCCGATCGGCAGCCGCCTCCAAGGACACGCGCGCCGAGGCAATCACATGAACCTCGTTGTTGGCGAATACGTTGTCGCCGGCGGCTGGCGCCCTCGTATTCCGGATACAGTCGATTACGCGCGCCGGGAGATCGATCCGGTAGTCCCGAATCACTCGGAGCGCCTCCTCCGCATCGCTGTTGTCTGGAACCGTTGGCCCTGACGCAACGAAGGCCGGATTGTCTCCCGGGACATCTGATACAACGAGGCTGACTACCCTGGCCGGGTAGGCAAGGGCGGCAAGCCGTCCTCCCTTGATGCGAGAGAAATGCTTCCGCACGACGTTCATGCCTGAGATGGGAGCCCCCGAGGCCAGCAGTGCTTCGCTCAAGGCGCTTTCGTCGGCGAGAGTAAAGCCAGTCGGCGGTGCCGGCAGGAGGGCTGAGCCGCCGCCGGATATCAGCGCAATGACCAGATCGTCGGAGGTCAGCCCATGCACATGGTTTATCAGCGCCTCTGCCGCAACGAGGCCAGCCCTGTCCGGGACGGGATGAGCCGCCTGCAGAATTTTGGTCGACCGACAGTCCGCGATTGGCCCATACCTGGCAACAGCGAGACCTTCGAACGGATAAGACCAGGCACGCTCGAATGCAGCCGCCATTTGGCTCGCTGCCTTCCCGGCTCCGATAACAATTGTCCGGCCTTTTGGCAGATCCGGCAGGTGGCGCACCAATGCCTCGTAGGGGTCGGCAGCCTTGACCGCCTCATGAAACAGGGTTTGCAGGAAAGCTCGTGGATCGGAAATCAAACCCTACTCCATTTTTAAAGTTCGGTGCGCGACCACTTAGCTGACGATCGCCCTCGCCCTCGGTCGCGTTTCGTTGCGCTCGTGAGCAAAGATCGCTGCAGGCAGCGGCGGCAATCCCCGGATAAGGTCAGAGCCTCGTTCGCCAACCATTATGGTCGGTGCGTTGGTGTTGCACGATGGGACCCGCGGCATGACCGACGAATCGCACACCCGAAGCCCCTCGAGACCATGGACCTTGAGATCGAGACCGACAACAGCTTCCGGCCCCGTTCCCATCTTGCAGGTGCCAACGGGATGGTGATCGGTCTTCGCGTTGGCGCAGCCGTAATTGAACAGCTGCTCGTCGGTCATGACCTTCGGGCCCGGCAGTCGCTCGGCCAGGACGTAGGGCTTGAGCGCTGCCTGCCGCATGATCTCGCGGGCGATCTTCAATCCTTCCAGTGACATGAGCTTATCATGCGGGTCGGACCAGTAGTTCGGATCGATCAGAGGCGCAGCACTCGGGTCAGCCGCGGAAAGCCGCACCGTTCCGCGTGAACGTGGGTGCAGGTAGGCCGAGTTCAGGGTTACACCGGCATTCTTCAGGCGCTCGACCCCGGCCTCGATCCCGGATCCCAGGCCGAGATGGAACTGGATGTCCGGCGACCGCGCATCCGGGTCGGCATACCAGAACCCGCCGGTCTCAAAGAGGGAGGAGGCAACAGGGCCAGTTCGAAAAAGCACATACTGAATGCCCGCCCAGATCGTCCTGTGGAGCTTGGCGACGCCATCGTAGGTATGGTCACCCGTGCATTCGGAAATGACGAATAGATCGAGGTGATCCTGCAGGTTGCCACCAACGCCCGGAAGATCGTGGTGCACCTTGAGCCCTACCGATCGAAGATGGTCAGCAGGACCGATCCCCGACTGAAGGAGTAGCTTGGGGGATCCGATCGCACCCGACGATACAAGCACTTCGCGTTCGGCGCGAACGATCTCGGAGCCACGGTCGGTCGCTATCTCGACGCCGACGGCGCGATGGCCCTCCAGGACAATGCGCGCCACCCTCGCGCCCGTCCGGACCGCCAGGTTCTTCCGTCCTTTAATTGGGGAGAGGTATGCCAGCGATGCCGACGAACGGCGACGGTCGCGTTGCGTCAGCTGATAGAAGCCAACGCCCGCCTGCTGCCGACCATTGAAATCATGATTATACGGAATGCCGAGTTCCTGGCCGGCCCGTATGTAGGCATCGCAAATCGGCAAGGGAGAGGCAGGCATCGAGACACCGAGGGGGCCCCCGTAAGAGTGATAATCGTCAGCAAAGCGCTGATTGTCTTCGGCGCGCTTGAAGTACGGCAGTATGGAGCGATAGTCCCAGCCCTCACATCCATCCTCGCTTGCCCACAGGTCATAGTCTGCCGCGTTGCCGCGGGTATAGAGCTGGGCATTGATCGATGAGCCGCCGCCGATCACCTTAGCCTGCGTATAGCGCAACACCCTGCCCTTCATGTGCTTTTGCGGAACTGTCTCCCAGCCCCAGCTCGCAACGCCCTTCGTCATCTTCGCGAAGCCCGCAGGCATATGGAACAATGGGTTCCAGTCGCCTCCACCGGCTTCAAGGAGCAGCACATTAACGTCGGGATCTTCACTCAGCCGGCTGGCCAACACGCATCCCGCGGGGCCTGCTCCGGTAATGATGTAGTCGAAACGCATTTTTCTATCCTGTTACAAGCGAGGAATGGACAGGCCGCCATCGGCGTTAATCACCGTGCCGGTGGCAAAGCCGAAGTCGCCGGAAGCAAGCGCTGCGCAGATCTTCCCGAGGTCTTCGGCCTCGCCCCATCGCCTCATCGGCACCAGGCCACTTTCGATGAGGGCGTCATATTTCGATGTCACGCCGGCAGTCATGTCGGTCCGGATGATCCCAGGCCGCACTTCGAACACCGCGATTCCTAAATCCGCCAGCCGCAAAGCAAGCCCCTGCGAAAAGGCGGCAAGGCCCGCCTTGCTGATGCAGTAATCCAGTCGTTCCGGCGAGCTTGCCTCGGCGGAGACAGACGTGATGTTGATGATCGATCTCGGATGATGAGCCACACCTGTCACGAGCATCGCCTTCACGACGGCCTGCGTGAAAAACACCGTGCCCTTGAGGTTCGTCGCCATGATCGTGTCGAAGTTTTCTGGAAGCAAGCCTAGGAAATCGCCGCGAACCACAGCCGCCATTCCGGCATTGTTGACGAGGCAATCGATGCGGCCAAAGCTCGACAGGACTGCACGCACGGTCTCGTCATGCCTGGAGACGTCGGAAACATCCGCTTGCAGATAGACGGCATCCACTCCCAAGCCCCGAAGCTCGTCGACGACGTCTTGGCTCTCCTCCGCCCCCCCGACACCGGTGATCGCTATGTTGTAACCGACCTTCGCCAGCGCGATCGCGATCCCGAGACCGATGCCGCGGCGTCCGCCGGTGACTATGGCGACTGGCCTTTCAACCTGCTCTGTCATGCGCGCAAATCCTTCGATGCGATGTGGTCGGCGACCCGCAGCGCCTGACTGGCGACCGTCAGAGCAGGGTTCACCGCAGCCGAGGTCGGCAGGAAGCTGGCGTCCACTACAAAGAGGTTCTGGTGATCGTAGGAACGGCAATAAGGATCCAGCGGTGCGCTCGCGGGGTCGTTGCCGATCCTGACGGTGCCGCACTGGTGAGACGGCGTGCGCTTGTCGAACGGCTTTGAAAGAACGATCGGGAATCCGATCGACTTGAGGACCGCCTTCAGCTTCCAGACCAGGTCGAGATGCGCATCCCAGTTCGTCCTCTGCCACTGCAGAACGATGCGCTCCCCATCCACCCTCACGCGGCTTTCCGGGTGGGGTATATCCTCGCTCATTGCATAAAAGTCGATCGCATGGCCCGTAATGTTCTGGAGCAGCCATTCCGGTGCCCAGGGCAGCGAGCCCTTGAGTACCTTTGCCGAGATTCTGCCCAGCAGCTGAACGTTCCCGAGCGGTGGGCCGCCGTTTCCATCAGACAAATAGAAATCATTGAAACCGAAGGTTTTCTGATAGATCGACCTATTTCGATAGGTCGGCGAAACAGCGATCACCGCCGACGAATTGTGGTTCATGAAATTCCTCCCGACCTGATCGGAGGAATTTGCGAGCCCGTTCGGATGGCGCATATCGGCCGAACGCAACAGCAGCACGGCGGATTGAACGGCGCCAGCCGATAAAATGACCAGCTTTGGAGCGACAGCCAGGTCCTCGCCGTTCTTGCGGTAGTGGACGCGTTCGATCCTGCCGTTTCCATCAGCCTCGAGCTTCATCACCTTCGCGTTCGTCTCGAGGCGGACGTTCGGATATTCCAAGGCCTTGAGGAGAGCGGCGGTCTCCGCATCCATCTTCCCGTCGCGCGAATTCGGATGAGCATCCCAGGGTGTCTTGGCCTTTGACAGCCAAGCGTCGATATTCACCCCCAACGGCAGCGAAAACGGGTGCAGGCCTTTCGCCTTAAGTCGCGCTCTGACATCGGCAATAGGGGGCTCGTCGGGAACAGCCGGATAGTCGTAGTTGCTCGAGTGGGCAGGCTCCGTGGGATCATCACCGAGGTTTCCCCGAACCTCGTACATCCGTTCCGCGCGGCTATACCAGGGCTCCAGAACCTCATAGGGAAACGGCCATGCGGGCGAGACGCCTTCCCTGTGGCGGATCTCCTCGAAATCTTCCCGGCGATAGCGCGATAGCACCGCACCGTAGAACTTCGAATTACCGCCAACATTGTAGTAATTGCCGGGATTGAAGGCCGTACCGTCCGCCTCGTACCACATCTCCCTTGGACGAAAATGCCCACGCTGGAAAATGGCCCGTTGGTCGCGGTTCTCCGGGCGATCGGCAATGAAGTCGCCAGCCTCGAGGATCAGGATCTCGGCACCGGTTGCCGCCAGTCCGGCGGCAACGGTGGAACCGCCCACGCCCGATCCTATGATGATGATATCAGGTGTGCTGCTCATTTCGAAAATCCAGACCAGACTACGCTATGCGCGTCTGGCTTTGAGGATCGAAGAACACTGCCTTGTCGAGATTGAACGCCAGGCGGGCGCTCTGCCCCGGCTGAATTCGGGCATCCGCGCGCAGGCGGGCCACGACTTCCTTCCCACCGAGCTTCGTCACTGCGAACGTATCCGATCCCGCCGGTTCCACCACCTCGATCAGGCAGTCGCTTTCGGCTAGGGCCTTGGCGTTGCGGTCCGCGCCATCCGGGTCGGTCAGCGCCTCCGGTCGGATGCCGAAGACGATCTCCCGGCCGGCATGCGCCTCAAGCGCACCGTTGCCTGATGTGACCGGGAGCCGAACCGGTTCTCCGTGCGGACGCGCCAGCGATACTGTCAATCCCGCGGCCCCCTTCTCGATCGTTCCCGCGAGAAGGTTCATGGCCGGAGACCCCATGAAATCAGCCACGAACATGTTGGCGGGATTGTTGTAGATTTCCGCAGGCGTGCCAAATTGCTGCACCTCGCCATCCCGCATGACGGCGATTTTGGTTGCGAGCGTCATTGCCTCGATCTGGTCGTGGGTCACGTAGACGATCGTCGTGCCGGTCGCCTGATGAAGCCGCTTGATTTCGATACGCATGTCGACACGCAGCTTAGCGTCCAAGTTTGAAAGCGGCTCGTCGAACAGGAAGAGCTTGGGATCGCGGACGAGCGCTCGCCCCATGGCAACGCGCTGCCGCTGCCCACCCGACAGCTGGCTCGGCTTGCGATTGAGCAGATGGCCGATCTGAAGCACCTTGGCGACCTTGTCGATCGCCTCGTTGCGCTCCTCGACAGGTACGCCGCGCATTTCCATGCCGAAGGATATATTTCCGGCAACCGTCATGTTGGGATAGAGCGCGTAGCTCTGGAACACCATTGCGATATCGCGCTTCGACGGATGCAGGTCGGCGATGCTTCGACCATCGACGCGGATGTCGCCCGCGGTAATCGATTCGAGGCCGGCGATGGTGTTGAGCAATGTCGACTTGCCGCAACCGGAGGGACCAACCAGGACAAGGAAGCCGCCCTTCTCCAGTTCAAGGTCGATACCCTTGAGGATCTCCAATGAGCCGAAACGCTTCTTGAGACCGGATATTTCGAGGAAAGCCATTGGATTATCCTTTGACAGCGCCCGCCATCAGGCCACGCACGAAGTAGCGGCCGGCGAGAATGTAGACGAGGAGTGTGGGCAAGGCTGCGATCATCGCCGCCGCCATGTTGACGTTGTATTCGACGACACCCGTGGAGGTGTTCACGACGTTGTTCAGCGCCACGGTCATCGGCATGGAATCGCCCGTTCCCGCATAGGCCGAGGCAAACAGGAAGTCGTTCCAGATATTGGTGAATTGGTAGATGACCGTGACGACGATGATCGGCAGCGAATTGGGGAGCATGATGCGGCGGAAAATCTGGAAGAAGCTTGCGCCATCGACCTGCGCCGCCTTCACCAATTCGGTCGGAAAGGCCTCGTAATAGTTACGGAAGAAAAGCGTGGTGAAGCCGAGACCGTAGATGACGTGAACGGTGACGAGATTGACGGTCGGATTGCCGAAACCCAGCGATACGCCAATTTCGTTGCGCAACGCCGCCCCGAACCGGCCGAGACTGCCAAGGATGGTCGCCATGGGCAGAAGCACCGACTGGAACGGAATGAAGCAGGCAAACAGCATCAGGCCGAATACCAGCGTGTGGCCGGGGAAGCGCCACTTAGTCAGGATGTAGCCGTTGAGCGCCCCCATGATCGTCGAGATCGCCACAGCCGGGACGACCATCTTGATCGAGTTCCAGAAGTAACCCTTGATGCCGGCGCAGGTCAGACCGACGCAAGCCTCGCCCCAGGCCTTGAACCAGGGATCGATCGTCGGCGACTGCGGCAAGGCCAGCATATTGCCACTCTGGATTTCGTCCATCGTCTTGAACGAAGTCACAAGCATGACGAACAACGGCATCAGATAGATGACCGCGAATATGACCAGCAGGCCGTAGATGAAAATCCGACTGAACATTCTGGAGCGCGCCGCATTGGCCGCGTCGGAAATGGTCGAGGTGACAGCGCTCATCGCGATTTCTCCCGGAGCTCGGAATAGAGATAGGGAACGATGATCGCCGAGATCGTCATCAGCATGATCACCGCACTGGCCGACCCGACCGCCATCTCGTTCCGCTTGAACGTGTATTCGTACATGAAGTTCGACGGCAGCCAGGCCGAGCCACCCGGTCCGCCCGATGTCAGCGCCACAACAAGGTCGTAGGACTTGATCGCCATGTGGGCGAGCACGATGAAGGCCGATAGGAAGATGGGTCTGAGCAGCGGAATAATGATGCGCCGATAGAGCTGCACCGTGGTTGCGCCGTCGATCTGCGCCGCCTTCATGATCTCGCTGTCGATGCCGCGAAGGCCGGCAAGGAACATCGCCATCACGAAGCCGGAGGCCTGCCAAACGCCGGCGATCACGACCGTGTAGATCACGAAATCCTTGTTCTTGATCCAGTCGAAGTGGAAGCTCGTCCAGCCGAACTGATGCAGTGTCTGCTCAAGGCCAAGGCCCGGATCGAGGAACCATTTCCAGGCAACGCCAGTGACGATGAAGGAAAGCGCCATCGGGTACAGGAAGATCGGCCGCAGTATGCCTTCGCCGCGGATTTTCTGATCCAGCAAAATCGCCAGAAACAGTCCGAGCGCCAGGCATATACCGATGTAGAGGACGCCGAAAATGCCCATGTTGGTGATCGAGGTGTACCAACTGGAGGGCGGATCGCTTTCAAACGTCCAGCGCCAGAGCCGTTGATAGGCGCGCGGCCCGGTCAGGGCGTAAGACGGAAACGTCTTGGAATTGGTAAAGGACAGATAGACCGTCCAGATGATGAAGCCGTAGACGAAAACAAGCGTGATGGCGAAACTCGGCGCGAGCACGATCTTCGGCAGCGCGTCCTGCAGGCGCGCGCGGATTGAAATTGGCGTTCCCTGGTGTCGCGCAAGAACGGTTTTATCTGTAGTGATGGTGCTCATGGGTTCATCTCCTCCGACGATGTCGTCCGTTGCGGAGCCTTCCCCGCCACGAGGGCGGGGAAGACCGCGGGAGGCCTTGGTTACTTGGCGTCCTCAATTGCCTTGACGAGTTCTTCGACCGCCTGATCGGAGGTCTTGATCTGGCCATGCACGAATTTGGAGACGACGTCCTTGTAGGCATTGGCGACTGCCGGGGGAGCGCCATAGCCCTGCGCCAGCGACCCGAACAGCGTGCCGCCTTCGTTCGCCTTCTTCAGGTCGGCGATACCCTTCTTGCCACAAGCATCGAAGTCGGTATCCGGCACGTCGGTACGAGCAGGAACCGAGCCCTTGACGACGTTGAATGCAGACTGGAAGCTCTTGGAAAGAGTTGCCGTTGCAAGCGCGACCTGGGCCGCCTTGCGATCGTCCGGCACATTGAACATGCCAAACATGTCGGAGTTGTAGATCACGCTGCCGTCAGTGCCCGGGAAGCGGTAGCACAGGAAGTCCGTATTCGGCGTCTTCTTGGCCGCTACGAATTCGCCCTTCGCCCAGTCGCCCATGACCTGAACGAGTGCATCGCCCTTGATGACCATGGCCGTTGCGAGGTTCCAGTCACGTCCGGAGAAGTTCGGATCGACGTAGGTGACCATCTTCTGGAGATTGTCGAACGACTTCTTCATCGTGTCCGACTTCAGAGACTCCTCGTCGAGATCGTTCATGGCCTTCTTGTAGAACTCGGGCCCACCCGTCGACAGCACGATGGAGTCGAACATCGTCGCCTCCTGCCAGTTCTGGCCTCCGAGCGCGAGCGGGGTGACACCTGCCGCCTTGGCCTTGTCGAGCAGTGCAATCAGGTCGTCGAAGGTCTTCGGCTCGGTACCGCCGATTTTGTCCATGACGGCCTTGTTGATCCACAGCCAATTGACCGAGTGAACGTTGACCGGAGCGGCAACCCACTTGCCGTCATACATCGAGAACTTCTGCAGTGCAGCCGGGACCGACTTGTCCCAGCCCTCTTTCACCGCCGTCTCGGTGAGGTCGCCCATGACACCGGCCTGTGCGTAGTCGAGAACGGTATAGCCGAGCATCTGAGAAGCCGTCGGATAGGTGCCCGCAGCAACCATGGCCTTGAGCGCGGTCATTGCCGCGTCACCACCACCGCCAGCGACCGGCACGTCCTTCCAGGCAAACCCTTCCTTTGCCAGATCCTCCTTCAGGACATTGAGGGCCGCGGCCTCGCCGCCCGATGTCCACCAATGCAGCATCTGCACTTCTTTCACGTCGGCGGCCTTGGCGGCGCCGAGGCCAGCTACCGTCATTGTCACCAAAGCAGTCGTCATCAAAAACTTGCGCATCGTTTTCCTCCCGGTTTGCAAGTTCACAAAAGCGGAAAATCCGCGTTCAAAAGCCCGTGCACACTCCCCGCACAAAGGCCCTGGCTATCACGGCGAAAACGCCGCTTGCGTTAATTTAAAACGTTATAAACTTAACCAAGTCAAGTCACACGTGCCGCCTTTCCACGTTCGAGAAAACATAAGTTACCATATGTTTTTGTTTGTTTTTTAGCATTACCTGCATAACAAGCGAAACTGAGCAGAAAATTTAAAACGTTTCCAGTCCAGCATTGCATCGGCTTGGCTGTCGCGTTAGTGTCCGGCAATCCGACCCCTTTGGAGAAAAGCCGAGCGTGTCTCGCATCGCAATGCCGCCCACGAACAGATCGACCCGCAGGAGCGGCAAACCAACGCTGCGTACGATCGCGGATATGGCAGGCCTTGCCGTAACCACAGTGTCGAGGGCGCTGTCGGACGACCCGGTGATCAATCACGAAACCCGCAAGCGTGTCCGCGAGATCGCGATTCAGGTCGGCTATTCCCCCGATCGCGCCGCCCAGCGCCTGAAGACCGGCCGCACAAATGTCATCGCCATCCTGCTTGAGCCGCACGAGGAAATCCTCGGCTATGGCACCTCGATCATGTCCGGCATCGCCAAGGCACTGCAGGGCACCGCCTACCATCTGATCGTCATGCCCAACCTGCCGCACACAACCAACATCGAGGCGGTCAACTACATCATGCGCAACCACATGGCCGACGGCCTGGTGATGTCGCGCACCGAACCTTTCGACCCACGCGTGCGGTTGCTGATGGAGCACGATTTTCCGTTCGTCACCCATGGCCGTACCGAACTTTCGACCCCGCATCCTTATGTCGACTACGACAATTTCACGTTCGCCTACGAGGCAACCAAGCGGCTGATCGCCAAGGGGCGCCGCAAGCCGGCTCTGATCAGCGGCCCGATGCAGTTCAGCTTCGGCAGCCATATCCTGCATGGCTTCATGACCGCCGTTCGCGAAGCCGGCTGCGCCTATGAGGTCATCTCCGAGATCGACCTCGATCATCCGGCAGGCGCCATTCGCGACCGCATCGCCCGACGCCATCGGGAACCCGACCCACCCGATGCATTCACCTGCGGCGGCGAAGTCTGCGCGCTCGCCACCGTCACCGGCATGAGCGACTGCGGTCTCACACTCGGCGTTGAATACGACATCGTCGCCAAGCAGACGTCCCAGCTCCTCTCCGCCATCCAACCGAAGGTGGAGACCATCTATGAGGACCTGACGGCCACCGGCGAGCAGATCGGCAGCATTCTGAAGAAACGGATCAGCGGCGAGACGGATATAGACCAGTTGCAGGTACTGCTGACGCCGCAGCCACCCCTTTCCGTTGAAGCTGGAAGCAGCTGACAGCTGCGTTCTCGAACTCCGACCAGAAGTAGCGCCGGCCAAACGCCAGGCCGCATCCCCACCCATCTGGCACAGACCCAATTTGGCCCAGTCCTGGAGCGCGGGAATGAGGAAGCGAAAGGCACGCCAGTTGCCACCAGCGAACGTCGATCCAGCCATTTGCTCTCTCCGTTCTCCCACTTGAGCTTCCTCGGCAGTCTTACCGCGGCATCCACCAGCCAGTGCGGCCGCCGATATGCATGTTGAGCGTCTTGGTTTCGGTGTAATCCTCCACCGCGTGACGGCCGAGTTCACGACCGAGCCCCGATTGCTTGTATCCTCCAAACGGCAGCTCGGAAGCCCCGTCCATGAAGGTGTTCATCCAGATCGTCCCGGCTCGTATCTTGCGCCCGACAGTCAGGCAGGTATCGAAGTCGCGGCTCCAGACCCCTGCCGAAAGACCGTAGTCGATGGCGTTGGCGACCTGGATTGCCTCCGCCGTGGTTTCGAACGTGAGAACGGACAGGACAGGACCGAAGACCTCCTCGCGCGCAACCGCCATTCCGGGCGTCACCGCCTCGAGGATGGTCGGCGCCATGTATTGCCCCATGCCCAGGTCAAGTTTTTCGCCGCCATGCGCGACTTGCGCGCCGCTGCTGGTTGCGCCGGCCACGTAACCGGCAATCTTCTCCAGATGCTGCGGCGTGATGATAGCACCAACTTGCGTGGTTGGATCGAGCGGATCGCCAACTTTGACGTCCTTCGAGAGGTCGGCAACGCGCCTGACGACATCGGAAGCGATGCTCTTGTGCAGGATGAGACGGGAGCCTGCATTGCAGCACTCACCGGCATTGAAATAAGCACCGAAAACGGCCGCATCGATGAACGCATCGAGATCCGCATCGGGGAACACGATCTGCGGGTTCTTGCCGCCCAGTTCCAGCGAGACCTTTTTGAGTGTCTGTGCGGCATTCGCCATGGTGAGTTTGCCGACACCGGTGGAGCCGGTGAAAGACACCATGTCGACCTCCGGATGGGACGTCAGGACTGCTCCGACCTCCGGTCCCGTACCGGTGACAATATTGACAGCGCCGTCCGGAACGCCGGCTTCCTGGAGGATTTCGCCAAGCACAAGCGTCGACCCCGAGGTCAACTCCGACGGCTTGACGACGGTCGTGCATCCGGCTGCTAGGGCAAAGGGAAGCTTCTGGCCGACGATCAGGAATGGAAAGTTCCAGGGAGTGATAATCGACACCACACCGATCGCTTCGCGCAAGACAATGCCAAGCGTGCCGTCTCCAAGCGTGTTGTAGCTCTCGCCGTGCAAATTGCGCGCAAGGGCCGCCGCGTAGCGCCAAATGTCAACCGAGCCCGCGATCTCGCCGCGCACCTGGGAGATCGGCTTGCCGGCCTCGATCGCGTCCAGGAAGGCGAGCTCTTCCGCACGAGCAGCGATTAAATCAGCCGCCTTGAGCAAAATGGCAGACCGTTCGGAAGCGGTCATTCGCGGCCACGGCCCGTGATCGAAGGCCTTGCGAGCGGCGAGGATCGCGCGCTCGGCATCCGCTTTGCTGCCAGCCGGGAAACGGCTCACAACGACGCCATGGCTCGGCGCAACGCGCTCGATCAGCTGGGCGGACCCCGCTTCCCACTTGCCATCGACCAGCATCTTGAAGTCGCGGGTCTTGTGGTCGCTAAGCGCCTTTGGATTGACCAGAACCGTCATTACCATTCTCCCTTGAATTTGGCCGGGCGCTTTTCGCTGAAAGACGCGACGCCCTCCTTGAGATCGGCGGTCTTCGCGACCAGGATCGAACCCAGCGCTTCGACGGCAGTGCCGTTGTCCTCGCCATTTGCCGAAGCGATCATCAGCTTCACGATCTCCAGCGCGGCAGGCCCTCTCGACGCGACCCGTTGCCCATACTCCTTCGCGGCATTGACGGCGTTGCCGCTCGATGTGACCGCATCCACAACCCCGAGCACACGGGCTTCCTCGGCAGTGAATATCTCACCACCCAGCGCCATGCGGCGAACCACCTGCGCGCCGAAGCGCTTCACAAGGCGTTGCGTGCCGGACCAGCCGGGGACCATGCCGAGGCCCGTTTCCGGCAGTCCGATTTTGATGTGCTCTTCGGCAATGCGAATGTCGGCGACACCAGCAAGCTCCAGCCCGCCACCGAGAGCGTGGCCATTCAGGGCTGCGATCAGCGGCACCCTGAGGGTCGCAAGTCTCTCGAACACTCGGTGTCCATGGCGCACCCAGGCATGGCCGAATTCCTGCGGCTGCATTCCGCCCCACGCCTTGATATCGCCACCAGCCGAGAAGCCCTTGCCCTCGCCTGTCAGGATTGCCACTCGCACGTCGGCGTTGGCCTCGACTTCGTCGGCGGCATCCGCGAGCGCCTTTAGCATGTCCAGATCGAGCGCGTTCAGCTTCTCCGGCCGCGATACCGTCATGATCGCGACGTGATCCTCGACCTGGATCCTGACGGTGCCGCTAGCCATTGAAGACACCCTCCAGAACGCCGGTGCTCTTCTTCGCCAGAGACAGGCCTATATTTGCTTCGCCAAAAAGCTTCGCATCCATAACCTTGAGGTCCTTCGCTACGATCAGCGGGAATTCGGATTGATCGAGGATGTGGCTCTGCAGGTCGATGCCCGGTGCGATCTCCGTCAGAACGACGCCTTCTGGCATTAATGTCATCACGCACCGCTCGGTGACATAAGTGATGTCTTGGCCCTGCTCGATCGCCCGCTTACCAGAGAAGGTGACATGCTCGACCTCGTTTACGAGCTTCTTCAGCTTGCCTTCCTTCTCGATCACCAACTTGCCGTCGATGATGGCAAGCTTCGCCCCCGCATTAAACATGCCGGAAAATACGATCTTCTTCGCCCGCGCCGTGATATCGACGAAGCCGCCGGCCCCCGCTGTCACGTGGGGACGGAACGAGAGCTTCGAGACGTTCACGGAACCATTCTTGTCGATCTCAAGGAAAGACAGCAGCGACGCATCGAAGCCAGCGCCCTGAAAGTAGGTGAACTGATATGGCGACGGCATATAGGCATCGGCGTTCGATGCGCAGCCAAACGCGAAGTCCAGCAAAGGGACGCCGCCGACGGCTCCCTGCTCTATGACCCAGGTGACTGCGCCGTGCAGCCCCTCCTCAAGCAGGATGCGCGGCACGTTGGCAGAAATGCCGAAGCCTAGATTCACGCAGCTGCCCGCCTGCAGCTCCTGTGCAACGCGGCGCGCGATGACCTTCTGGATATTGAATTCCGGCACGCGAAAACTGTCCAGCGGCCGAAAGATTTCGCCTGAGATGGCCGGATCGTAGAGCGTCTGTGTGGTTTGCTTCTGGTCCGGATCGACGATGACATAGTCGACCAACATGCCAGGTACACGCACGTCATGCGGCTTCAGCGAACCTTCCTTGGTAATCCGCTTGACCTGGGCGATGACGATGCCGCCATTATTGCGGGCAGCAAGCGCCTGATCTAGGCCACCGAGATAGGCGCCTTCGTGCTCATAAGTAAGGTTGCCGCGCTCGTCCGCGGTTGTCGCACGGATGATGGCGACCTGCGGCGCAATCGACGGGAAGAACAGCCAGTCCTCTCCTTCGAACAAGACACGCTTGACTACGGGCTCCTCTGCCCCAAGGTCGTTCATCGCGCAGCCCTGCCTCTTTGGGTCGACGAACGTGTCGATACCAACCTTCGTCAGAACGCCGGGGCGTTTAGCAGCAGCCTCCCGATGAATATCGAACATGATGCCCGAAGGAATATTGTAGGCCGGAATCTCGTTGCTCGTGATCATCTGCCAAATCAGCGGTGGCTCCGCGCTGGATGGACCCGATGGATAGGAGCCGCCGACGATCTTCTTCAAAAGCCCCTTCTTGGCAATGTGGTCGACGCCCCTGATGCCGCTCATGTCACCTGCCGCAATCGGATGCAGCGTTGTGATATCCCGCGGATGACCGGTGGTGTCGAAGCGCTCGCCAATCGCCTTCAACATCAGGTCGGGGCAGCCGAGGCCGCTCGATGACGACACAGATACGACTGCTCCGTCGGGGATCAGTGCGGCAGCTTCGGCGGGAGTGATGTGCTTGCTCATTGGGATTACTCAAAGTCCTGTTTCGATTTTCACGGCAGAACCGCTTTTGGTCGCCTCGACAACGGCAAGACCTGTCGCGACCGACCAGATGCCATCCTCCGCCGTCGCCGAAGGACGGCCCTTGCCGGCCACCGCACCGTGGAAGGCTTGCAGTGCAGTTTCGTAGAGATTGCTCGCGTTGGTCGGCAGTTGCTGTTCGCCATCCGCATTCCTCAGCGCCACCGTCCCATCCGGACGCTGCGTCATAACGTTGCGGCCGACGAGCGAACCTTCGGTGCCGTGCACCTCAAACCCCGTCTCGGCATATTTGGTGGTGAAGGCATCGTGAAACTGCGCGAGGATACCGTCCTCGAAACGCATCACGCCCATGACGCCATCTTCGACGCCAGGCTTTCCCATGCCCGCCGCCTGCGAAAACGCGACTACCTCCACCGGATTACGCCCGAGAACAAACCGCAACGTGTCGGTGTCATGGACCGTGATATCCAGAATGACGCCGGCACCGGCTTCGGGCTTATCGAGCCGCCAGCCCTGCAGGTGGGCCGGCAGGTAGACGGCATGAAAGACGCGGGCGGCCAGTGGCTTGCCGATTTTTCCGGCGGCAATTGCGTCTCGCATGGCAATGTGAGTGGAGGCATTGCGAAGATGGTGGTTGGTGGCGAGCACGACGCCGGCCTCCTTCGCCGCCTTCGCCATGGCGTGCGCATCTTGTAACGACATCGCCAATGGTTTCTCGCAAAGAATATGCTTGCCGGCGCGGGTCGCAGCGATCGCCTGGTCGCGATGAAGTTCGTTGGTCGTCGAAATGTAGACCGCATCGACATCCGGATCGTTCACAAGGGCATCGACATCTGCGACATGCCTCGGGATCCCGTTTTCCTTCGCATAGGACCGGCCGCGCTCCGCGCTCGAACTCATGACGGAGACGATATTGCCGCCGGTCGCGCGGATAGCGCTAATCACCCATTCGCGCGCGATGGTGCTCGCGCCAATCAGCCCCCAACGAACCGTCATGCCATCTTTCTCCCTGCCTTCTTCTGCGCGGCACCACAGCTCTCGCGAACGACAAGCCGGACGGCGGTCGTGATGCTTTCGGGCTCCGCTTTGCCGGCATTGATCTGCTTGAGGAGAAGCTGCGCTGCGCGTCTACCCATACTCTGAGGATCAACGGAAATGGTCGTGAGAGCCGGGACTGCCGTTTGCGCCTCGATCACGTCGTCGAAGCCGACGACAGCGAAGTCCCGACCGGGCTCCATGTGACGCGCGCGCAAGCCATCGCACACACCGAAGGCGACGGCATCATTGAAGCAAACCGCCGCCGTTGGCCGATCGCCCATCGCCATCGCCCGTCCGATCGCGTCGACACCGCCCGCCCTTGAGGGCGCTGACGAGACGACCAACTCTTCATGAAAGCCGAGGCCCGCCGCCTTCATGCCGCCCGCATAGCCCCCCAGACGCTCTTCGAAGACCGCCGTATCGGGAAATCCGCCGAGAAACGCGATTCGCGTGTGCCCTAGGGATGCCAGGTGCTCGACCGCCGCTGAGGTCCCGCCCTGATTATCGGAAACAATTGACGAAACCTTCGCACCAGGCAGGCTGCGAACAACGACAACGACCGGAATATCGGCAGCAACGAGCGGCTTGAGATCGGCCGCTTCGGTAGCGCGCGCCGGAGAGACGATGAGGCCCGAGATTCCATGTTCCCTCATCGAGGCAACGACTTCTCGCTGCCGGTCGATGCTCTCGCTGGTATTCGAGAGGAACTGTACGAAGCCGGCAGACTGCACGACCATATCGACGCCAACCGCAAGTTCGGCAAAGAAGCTGTTGGTGAGGTCGTTCACGACAACACCGATGATCTTCGATTTCGCACTTGCTTGGCGCAGATTCGCTGCCCCACGATTATAGACGTAGCCAAGCTCACGCATCGCTGCATTGACCTTGGATCGCGTCCCCTCATTCACGAGCGACGACCCTTGCAGCACCAGAGACACCGTCGACTTCGAGACGCCGGCGGCCTTGGCGATATCAATGACGGTCACCCGCCCCTTGGTCATGAATTCCTCCCGGCGCTCTCGCCAACTTGGACGCTACATAATTGGAACGTTCCAAATATGTCAAGCGCAATCTTCATCTGACCGCGACGGCGAAAATCAGATCAAAAAAGCAATTATCATTCTGATTAGACTACATTTATTTTATTCGAAACAACCTCATTTCGCGTGCCATCTACGGAAACTAAAGAACCGGAGAAACACTCTTGCAATTTGGAACGATCCAAACTATTGCGTCACTAGCTGTCGAGGAGGATCACAATGAGCTTGTCTTTAAATCTGCCGAACACCGACGGTTCCGCCAGCGAATACCGTCTTGTAGGGACGCCGATCGAGCGGCCGTCCGCGCCGCCCAAGTTCAACCGGATTGCCTATGCGGCCGCTCACGTTGTGTCCGACCCGCGAAAGGACTTCGATCCCTGGGGTCGTCCGGCGATTGACTGGGACACAACAATCGCCTTTCGCCGGCACCTGTGGAGCCTCGGCTTCAAGATCGCCGAAGCGATGGATACCTCCCAGCGCGGCATGGGCCTTGATTGGGACGGCGCGCGGGAACTGATCCGGCGATCGTTGGTGGAGGCTCGGACCGTTCCGGGGGCTGACCTTGCATGCGGCGCCGGCACCGATCATCTCGCTGCATCCGATGCGCGATCGATCGACGATGTCATCAAGGCGTATGAGACTCAGATCGAGTTCGTGGAAAAGAATGGCGGTCGCGCCATCATGATGGCCAGCCGCGCCCTCGCCCGCGTGGCGTCCTCTCCTGACGACTACGCCAAGGTTTATGGCAGAATTCTCTCCCAGGCCAAAGACAAGGTCGTCTTACACTGGCTCGGAGACATGTTCGATCCGAACTTAGCAGGCTACTGGGGCAGTGCGCAGTTTGAACCGGCGCTCGAGTGCGTTCTCAGGATCATCAATGAGAACAAGGAGAAGGTCGAGGGGATCAAGATTTCGCTGCTCGACAACGCCAAGGAAATACAACTGCGCAATCGGCTTCCGGAAGGCATCCTTTGCTTCACCGGCGACGATTTCAACTATGCGGAGCTGATCGAAGGCGATGGCCGCCGCTATAGCCATGCCCTCCTCGGCATCTTCGATGCCGTTGCACCGTCAGCGTCGAAGGCATTGGCCTCACTTGCAACAGGTGATGCCGCTACCTTCCGCTCGGTGATCGAGCCGACTGTTCCGCTCTCCCGCAAGATCTTCGAGGCGCCGACGCAGTACTATAAGGCCGGTGTCGTCTTCCTCGCCTGGCTGAACGGCCACCAGAGCCATTTCAGCCTTCCTGCTGGATTGCAATCGGCGCGCGGCATCAATCACTATGCCGATATCTTCCGGCTTGCCGACAAGGCAAACGTCCTCGACAAGCCAGAGCTTGCCACCGCACGCATGAGGCATTTTATGGGCGTATTCGGCATTGAATGAACCGTCGAGGAGGGCGAGTACGTTTTGTACGTATGCGGCTCATGCCGCCTCGGGGCAACTTTCCTCCGGGGCGGCTCAAGCATCCATCGAGGCAGCTCAACTGTCTGTGGGCGCGTCGCGCGCCGTGGCGACCTGCCAGAGCGCTATGGCCCGCGCATGAGTCTGCGGCCTAACTAATTGCCGGACAATCGTTTCAGTCACGACGACGTACCCCGGAGGCACGCGAATCCTAGGGGCCATCCACGTTCACACCAACATCAACTATCGGACCTATGGGGCGATAATGTCACCAACGACTTCGACAGGGCAGCCCCTTGCCCGCGCAGCGTCCACCGTGCAAACCCATCGTCTGGCGGTCATGAAACAACACTCGTGAGTTCGTTTCTGAGGCAGCGCCGATTTGGGTCGGAGCGCGGCGCTTTAATTATGATACTCGCGGACCGCCCTGGCGAAAGCGGCGAGCTACCCGCCGCCCCAGTTTAAGGGCCTTATTTGGGGATTGCACTCGTGGTCAGGCGACGGCCGCCAAGATATCCGTTGTTGGTTTTGGGTGGCGCCGCCTTTGGGGTCGGATCTGGCTGGATTGGCTTATCTCAGTAGTAGAGCAGGCGACTGTTAACCGCCTTCCCGTACCTCACTTCTTCTTTAGGGCGCTTTGGCTGTCCTTGACCTGAGAACCTAAAGTGGGCGGGGCGCTTTTAGCGGCGGCCTTTTCCCTCTTAGGCTTCCTGGTTTCCTTGTTGCTTCGTACCTGACCCTTGGCCATTGGCGTAGTCTCCTCGTGAAAACAGAGCTAGCTGTCATTGGCCGCTGAATAGCAAGAGAAATCGGGAATGGAGGGCAGCCGCTCACCATCGTCGGATCGCCGCTGGGAACAAACATAATGCTATCAGGCTATTCCGTGCCGCAGGCAATTCACAACTTCGCGAGAGTTACTTTAAGTTCGTCGAGAAACCTGGACTCCTGCTCCAGAAGTATTCTCTCGCTCACTTCCGGTGGATACTCTTTTGTTTCGACTATGTCTCGTAGATAAAAGCCATCGGGTCTTGGTCCTTCATCAGATTCGGGTGGGGGGCGACGCAAAGGGCAGCCCTTACACCCGGAGCGCAAATAAGCGGAAGCTTGCGATTGCAGGCGCTGAGAAACTGAACGAGAACATTCTTACCCCTCACTGGAACTCAGCGAGGGGAAAACACAAAAAGATTGAGCTAAATCAATCGCTTGCAAAATTGATGGCGACCCCTGCAGGAATCGAACCTGCGACAACCTGCTTAGAAGGCAGGTGCTCTATCCAGCTGAGCTAAGGGGCCGAGTGACCCAGGCTTCATGCCTTGGTCAAATCAGCGTGCATGAAAGCGGATCAATGCGTCCATGGCTGAGTCCGCGTATAGCGGAAATTATCAGGGTAAGCCACAGTCTGGCGTTGCGGATCCTTAGGAGCGATGACCCGATACTCGATGCCGTTGCGCTTCGCGTAAGCTTCAGCGAGTTCCTGCGTTTCGAAGGTCAGCTTCAGCTGCTGGCGCATGTCCGAGGAAGACGTGTAACCCATGATCGGATCGATGGTACGCGGCGTCTCCTGATCGAACTCGAGAACCCAAATTTTTGTCTTTGCCTTGCCGGACTGCATCGCGGTCTTGGCTGGACGGTAGATCTTGGCAGACATTGCTGCAACGCCTCCGAATTAGCGGGCTTTCGCACTCGAAACTTCACTCTGCCCCACATCCGAGGCTTCTCTTCATCCAAACTATCGCACAAAGAGATGAATTTTGCTTACCGACGAATCCCTTTCTTTTCAAGAAAAAAGCCAAGGCGGCGGAGCGCTGGATTTCCGATGGTTTTCCGGCAGCCCTCCTCTTTTCGCGATCACTAGATAACTCGTGCTCATATCAACCACTCCGCACAGCAAGCTGAACGATGGGGGGCTTACACCAAGCATGGGGATACGCGATTTATGTATTGCGGGCGCGAGGCGAACCGTGTATTGCCCTCCCTCGTCGGCACGGAGTGTAGCGCAGTCTGGTAGCGCATCTGGTTTGGGACCAGAGGGTCGGGAGTTCGAATCTCTCCACTCCGACCATTTTTCTCTCAATTCACGGCATGACCAACGAACGCGGCCTGGCCTCCGAGCGAGAATTGGTGCGGCTTTTGCCTTTTCCCCGCTAAAGCACATGTTCTTGGCACGCTCCGCAGCAACAATGGCACCAACGCGCGAAAATTGCGCAGAAACCCCTTGTTAAGGCTGCACAAGGTATCATTCACCATATTCAGCTGCACTTTGTTAACGTTACGGGGAATCTCATGATGTTGTCTTTGCGGATTTCGCTCACTCTCGTCGTGACCGCACTTGCCCTGCCGGTCTGCGCAGCGGACCTTGCACCCGATGTCCCAGGGATGCCCGTTGCACCTGCCCCAGTTTTCAGCTGGACCGGACCCTATGCAGGCCTACGCGGCGGCATAGGTTTCCTGAACAGCGATTTCAGCATACCCGGCGCCAGTTCTTCCGAGGATTTCAACGGCGGCTTGGTCGGTGGCTTCGTCGGCGCGAACTATCAGATGGATACCATCGTCGTCGGTATTGAAGGCGACCTTTCTTACAATTGGAACAAGAAGGATCTGACCGTCTTTGGCACGCCAACAGAGGCAGGTACAGATCTCTCCGGCTCCGTCGTCGGCCGCGTCGGCTATGCCGTCGACCGCGCCCTGATCTTCGCCACAGCGGGCTGGGCCACCACGCGTGCCACCATCGATACGCCTGCCGGCGATGCGGACAAGACCTTCAACGGCTGGACGGTCGGTGCAGGCCTCGACTACGCCTTTACCGACAACCTCTTCGGTCGGGCAGAATATCGCTACAACGATTACAGCGACGAAGAGATCCAGGGAGCCGACGTCGATCTCGACGAGCAAATCGTTTCGGCGGGCCTCGGCGTCAAGTTCTAGCCTTCACGCAGGCTGCAGAGATCACACGGCAAAGAACAGGCGCTCCGATGGGCGCCCTTCTACTTCTTCCTTGTGGTCGTCGCGCTCATCGCCTTGTCGCCAGGCTTAATGCCGAGCTTGGCTGTCACGCCGGCATTGAGTTCGATCACGTACTTCACCTCCGTCATCGAATCGATGATGTCTCGTGAGTACGGCACCGCGTTCTGCTTTATGCTGCGAACCGTGCCCGTCGAATCGACAAACAGCATATCGAGTGGCAGGATGGTATTTTCCATCCACATCTGCACCCGCCGCGAAACGCCGAAATCGAAGATCATGCCGGCGTCTTCGGCCATCTCCTTGCGATACATGAGGCCACGCTGGCGCTGTTCGTTGGTGTCGGCGATCTCGACGATGAAGTTCAGTCGCTTGCCGGAAGCCGTCTGAATGATCAACGGTTCCTTGTCAAAGGTCATCGGCTCTTGGGAAAGAGCCGGAAGGGCTATGATGAAAAAAAGCGCCGCGAGGGCGCTTCTGATCCAATGGGCAGACATCCGCATCAGTGCGCGCGGCTCACCGGGCTCGGCACGTCTGGATGGATCTCGGCAGCCATCAAGCCCTTGTCGCCATCGCCGTAGCGCACGAGCACAACCTGACCCGGGCGCAACTCGGTGAGACCGAACCGGCGCAACGTTTCCATGTGGACGAAAATGTCTTCCGTGCCTTCGCCGCGCGTCAGGAAGCCGAAGCCCTTTGTGCGGTTGAACCACTTGACCAGCGCGCGCTCGAGCCCGCTCGTCGCCGTCACCTGCACATGCGTGCGAACCGGCGGCAGCATCGAAGGATGTACGGCCGTCGACTGGTCCATGGAGAGAATCTTGAATGCCTGATAGCCGCGTTCACGGCGCTGGATCAGCGCGACGATCCGTGTACCTTCGAGAATTGTCTGGTAGCCGTCTCGGCGCAGGCAGGTCACATGAAGAAGGACATCCTGCATGCCGTTGTCCGGGACGATGAAACCGAAGCCCTTGGCCACGTCGAACCACTTGACGACGCCAGTGATTTCAATGAGGTCGACCGCTTCCCCCGCGAGTTGATCGAGGTCGGTGAATTCCTTCGATGAAATCCTGTCAGCCATGTCGCCAGCCCCTCAATACGCGTCACACTGTTACGGTTAACTGATTCTTGAGATCAAGATTAACATGTTGGTAACGGATTAGCGCAAGTCCTACTTTTCGATTATTCCCAATTGCCGATCATACCCCGCTGTCTTGCCCGAAGCTGGTGTTCCGCCACATATGAATCCAACGCCCCGCATTAGAGAGGAAATAGAATGCGTTATCTCCACACCATGGTCCGCGTGAAAGATCTGGACGCCTCCCTGCATTTTTACACCACGCTCTTCGGCCTCGAAGAAGTCAGGCGCACAGAAAACGAGAAAGGCCGCTTCACACTCGTCTTTCTTGCAGCTCCCGGCGACAAGGCCGAGGCCGGCGCCAAGGGCGCGCCCTGCCTGGAATTGACCTACAACTGGGATACCGAAGACTATACCGGCGGGCGCAATTTCGGTCATCTCGCCTATGAGGTCGACGACATCTACGCCATCTGCCAGAAGCTGATGGACAGTGGCATCACGATCAACCGGCCGCCGCGCGACGGCCACATGGCCTTCGTGCGCTCGCCGGACGATATCTCCATCGAGATTCTGCAGAAAGGTGGCAGCCTCCCGACGGCAGAACCTTGGGCTTCGATGGGCAATACCGGCGCCTGGTAAGCCGAGGCTTTTGCGAGGCTTGCGGCTTTTGCGATTTCGGACCTGCGTGTCCGCATCGCGCTTGCCGCAGGCTAATGGTGCAGGCACTCTCCAGCCGACTCAAGGCGAACGACGCGATTTTGGCGCTGCTTTCGCCATCCTCTGGAGAATGCTCGCGTGCTCGCTGTTGAAAAGCGGTTACCTTTCGGACCTACCCTGCTGATCGTCACATCGGCGACGCTGCTGCTCACCGGCTGCATGTCGGACAAGAAGGCTGCCGATGCCGCGGCCGTCGTCGCCCCGGTCGAACCGGCAGCAGTAGCGCAGCAAGCCGCCGCAACCACCCCTGCCCAGCCCGGCTATCGCGATCCCATGGTGGCGAATGTATCGGGCTCTCAGCCCGCGCAGGCTCCGAACGCGCAGCCTATGGCAGCAGGATCGGCCGTTTCTGCTCCCGCCAATATCGGCGGCTTGGCAATGCAGTCAACCGGCATCAACGCGCAGGCGATGAGCATCTTTTCGGTACGCACGCTGCCGCAGAACAATCCGACCTCGACCCAACTGCAGCCGGCCGGTGGCAACGCCTACGGGCCGGTTGGTGTCAGCCCCACGCGCTCGAGCGTGTATAGCAGCCAGGTTCCGGTCGATCAGTCCCAGCAAACACAGCAGGGCCAGCCGCTATTGCCACAGCAATCCTCACAGAACACGAGCGCCCCGGCGCACAGCGCCTCATTCTCGACGGGAGCCCTGGCAGGCCAGACGATGAATGCGCTCTACAGCGCGCCCAGGCAAAACTTGCTCGGCAGTCTTTCCGGATTGCTGCAAAAGGCCTCCCTGCCCGGCATGACGCGGATTGCGCCCAACGGCCTGCATCTTCAAAACGACAAGGTGGAAGTCGGCTGCTTCAAGCCGAACCTGCTGAACGTGATCAAGGCGGTCGAAACGCATTTCGGCAAACCGGTCGTCGTCACCTCGGGCTACCGCGACCCGGACCACAACCGCATGGTCGGCGGCGCCGAAGAATCCATGCACAAGACCTGTGACGCGGCCGACATTCAGATCGACGGCGTGTCGAAATGGGATATCGCAAGCTATATCCGCTCGCTGCCGGATCGCGGCGGTGTCGGCACCTACTGCCATACCGACTCTGTCCACCTCGACACCGGAAAGAACCGGGATTGGAACTGGGGTTGCGGAGGCAGGACTGCTCCGGCGACCATCGCGCACGCCCTGTGACGCTGCTGAGGCGTTCATAACGCCACGTAAGTTTGCTGGATGAATTGCGAGCACCGACCGATATTATTTTGATTCGGCTGTAATAAACGGCATTTCGCACCCGCAAAATATTCCTGTCATTATTCTGAAAAAAAATCGAATTTGCCGCTTGCGGGATTCAAAGTGCCTGACTATAAGGGCGCCACCACGAAGGAAGCGCCCTTCGTCTATCGGTTAGGACACCAGATTTTCATTCTGGGAAGAGGGGTTCGACTCCCCTAGGGCGTGCCACATCAAATTCTCCATTCAATGTTTTCAATACCTTATGAGCGGCATTTACTAACGCCGTTCCCTGCTAGCAGATTTTCGTTTTTCGTCCGTTCTCATGGTCACTTCACCTTGCCCATGGCCCTCTTAGCCAGCTTCTTCTGGTTGATGTCTGCCACGTAGCGGACTCTTGATGACCAACCGGACATATGTTGATCGGCGGCGGCCCCAATGAACTTGCCCATGTTCTGGCTGTACTCTTCGTCTTTGGCCTTGTTGCCGGAAGAGCCGTTTGTCGTCACGTTGACGTTAATCCCGCCCATGTTGATCCCGCCCGCTTCCGAGGGAATAACTCGGCTCCCGCTGCCAATCGCGCCACCGTCCGCAAGGGTTGGCACGCGCCGCGAGTTGATGGCATCCAGAAGAGCACGACGTCGAGCAACCGCTGCGGCGTTGACGACGTATCCCCCCGTTGCTGAGTATTCCAGCCCTCTTTTGGAGTCTCGTAGCCCGGTCTTGCGTCCGTCAGTGTCCGTCGAATAAAATGGCGCAATGGCTAAGCAGGTCCTCTTCGTTCAAGGAGCAGGCGAAGGCGTCCACGACCGCTGGGACAACAAGCTGGTGGCGAGCCTCGCGCGCGAGCTCGGCGAAAGCTATGCCATCCGCTATCCCCGAATGCCCGGCGAAGACGATCCTAGCTACTCAGTCTGGAAGGCTGGCTTGGCGAAACAGTTCGACTCGCTGGAGGACGAGGCAATTCTCGTAGGTCACTCGTTCGGCGGCACCATTTTGATCCATGCGCTTGCCAAGCAGCCGAAGCTGAGATTCGGCGGGTTGTTTGTCATCGCTGCGCCATTCTTCGGTGAAGGCGGATGGCATAGCGATGACATGGGTGACTGCGGCGACGTCTCAGAACGCCTTTCGCCCGGCATTCCCCTCTATCTCTATCATAGCATTGACGACGCGGAGGTGCCCGCTGCCCATGTTCACCTCTATGCGAAAGCGATTCCGCACGCCGTGGTTCGGATGTTCGAACGCAAGGATCACCAGTTCAACAATGATTTGAGCGACGTCGCGCGGGACATCCGTTCACTGTATTAAGCTGAGGGCATCGGTTCGCGCCGGCCAAGCAAGACCAAAGAAGTCGTCGCCATCTCCACTTTCACAAAGCTCGAACGTCTTGTCGACTGCCTGTTCGTTCCTATTTGTTTGCCTGATGCGCCCTTCGTCTATCGGTTAGGACAACAGATTCTCATTCTGTAAAGAGGGGTTCGATTCCCCTAGGGCGTACCAGACCTCTCGATTGTGGATTGCACTCCAGGTGGCACGTACGCGACACTTGCGCGATTACACTCGTCACGTTTGCGGATCATACCTCGCGATCCGTCTAGGTCATAAAAATCAGCCTAACGCTGCACAATCCGCTCAATTTCGACGCGACGACAAGCAGACCCGCGTTTTCTGACGACGCTTGCGAGCATCTGATTTCTCTCGAGAGCGAATTGAACCGCCTGGATAGCCGCGTCGGCGACGGCGATACGGGCTCCACCGTGGCGACCGGCGCGCGCAGTATTCTTTCCCGCATCGACACGCTGCCGCTGAAGGATCCCGCAGCCTTGATGGCCTCGGTCGGTGAGATCCTGAGCACCAGCATGGGCGGCTCGAGCGGCGTGCTGCTCTCGATCTTCTTTACAGCCGCATCCAAGGCCATGGCGGAAAAGGCTGATCTCGCTGCCGCCCTGCTTGCGGGGCTCGATCGGATGACGTTTTATGGCGGTGCCGGTGTCGGCGACCGTACGATGGTCGACGCACTGGCTCCGGCGCTTGCTGTCTTAACATCAGGCAATGTCGCCGGAGCGGCAAAGGCTGCGGCGACAGGTGCCGAGTCGACAAAGGCAATGCGAAAGGCAAAGGCCGGTCGCGCCTCTTATGTCGGTGAGAAGGATCTGGAGGGCGTGCCGGATCCGGGTGCCATCGCTGTGGCAAGCGTTCGAGGTGGCGGCAACGTTGATATAAACGGGCGGAAGAGCGTTACCTCCGTGCAATCAGAAGCCGCTGATCAGTTCTACCTTCGAGCCGTCAGTAAAGCGCGAGAGTCGGAACGCGCTCGCGTCCACGACAGGCGCCCTGCCCGTGACGATATCAGCCATCAATCGTCCAGCTGCCGGCCCAATTCCGAAGCCATGCCCAGAAAACCCGGTAGCAATGTGGAAGCCGGGAATGGCGTCGACCGCCGAGATGACAGGCACGGCATCCGGCGTAACATCGATGTAGCCACCCCAACGCTGCGCGATTTCCACCTTCTCGAACACCGGAAACGCCCTCTTCAGGCCTGCGAGTGCACCCTGCGTCAACTTCTTCGAGGGCACTGGATCGAGAACCCGGTGATACTCGAACGGACTTGCGTCATCCATCGACCAGCGCCGCGGAATACGCAACTCGTCGAAGAAGCGGCCAGCAAGGCGGAAGGAAAGCGACTTCCACTCCGACCTCAAGGCCGGCAGGAACGCTGAAGCATAGCGGAACGAGGCCGGCACGATATCGACGATGTTGTCGTGTCCGCAGGCGACGGTATAACCACCGTCCTGTCGCTTGCGGATCGCGAAATCCTTCGCCCAGATGGTTTGTTCCGGGCCACCTTCCAGCGGCTTTGTACGCATCACGCTGTTCAGCACCTTGAGCTGCGGCAGGTCGATGCCGAACCGACCGGCAAGCAGGCTGGACCAGGCCCCGCCAGCCAGAACCACAGCCTTGCAGGCGATCGCGCCACGCTCCGTCACTACGCCGCTGACGGCGCCCGCCGCGGTCTCGATGCCGCGTACGGCGCATTCCGTCAGAATGGTCGCTCCCTTGTCGCGCGCCGCTTCGGCGATCGCCGGTGCCGCCTTCTGCGGCTCCGCGCGGCCGTCAGCCGGAGTGTAGAGGGCGCCGGCGATGTCCAACCTGGCCCCGGGAACAGTCTCGGCGAATTCCCGCGCCGTCAGCATGCGGGATTCGATCTCGTAGCCGTCCAGATTGGTGCGCCAGCGCCCGTGGTCGGCCAGTTCCTTCTCGTTGGCGCAGCTGAAGATGATGCCGGCGCGCTTGAATCCCGCATCGCGCCCCGTGCGCTTGTCGAGGCCATCCCAAATCCTCAGCGCCTCGGCCATCAGCGGCACCTCGCGCGGATCACGCATCGAAATCCGCACCCAGCCCCAGTTCCGGCTCGTCTGTTCCTTGCCGATCCCGCCCTTCTCGCAGAGCGTGACGCGCAAGCCACGTTCGGCTAGCTCCAGCGCCGCAGAACAACCGATAATGCCGCCGCCGATCACCACGACGTCGCACTCTTTCGGAAGTTCCTCGTCACCATGGACGGGAACGACATACGGACCGGGCATGAGGGATTGTCTCCTGGCAAGGATTCAAGATCGTTCGACTATGGTAGCCCTACAACCCCGCCACGCGTTTAGAAACCCTGCCCACGCTTTGTCAGATACCTGCCACTCTCAGGATTGCTTGAAGGCAAAGACATCGACGGGCTCGCCCAATCCCCTGAGAGGGAATGAGCCGAGGCTTTCCATGCCCTCCTCGCACGTCGCCATCTCGACGAAGGCTCTGGAAAATAGTACCGGACGCTTGATCTCCTTCGTCAAGCTTTCCAGGCGCGAGGCGACGTTGACCGCGGGTCCGATGACCGTAAAGTCGAGCCGCCGGCGCGAGCCGATGTTGCCATACATCACGTCCCCTACATGCACGCCGATGCCGTAGCGCAGCACCTCGCGACCATCACGCCCATTCTGCTCGTTCAGGGCGGCAACAGAGCCCTCTGCCTCCTTGATCGCCGCCAGCAGATTCCTGCAGGCCATCGGATCGGCCAGCGGGAAGATCGCCAGCATGCCGTCGCCCATGAACTTGAGTATCTCGCCGCCATGTTTTTCGATCGGCTCCGACATCGCGTCGAAATAGCCGTTCAGCAAGTCGATCACGTCGTCGCGAGGCCACTGATCCGAGATCGTCGTGAAATCGCGCAGGTCACAGATCAGGATTGCCGCACCGACGGTCGTACCGCTACCGCGTGTCGTCGCCCCGGCAAGGATCTGTCCGCTGGCATGGGGACCAACGTAGGTTTCCAGCAAAGTCCGCGCGAGAATGTTTTTGATGCGAATCTCGGTGACAAGCGTCAAAGCAGGCAAAATGTCCTTGAGGAAGACGATATGTTCCTCTGCAAAGCCGCCAGGCCGATCGCTGGAAAAGGTCGCAATGTGCCGTTTGCCAAGCGTGTGTTCCATTGGCCAGGCGATATACTCTGTGAGCCCGTCACGTATCAGTTCGTCATAGAACTGATGGTGGCCGTCGCCGTCACGCATCGTCTCGAGGTTCTTGCGGACTTCAGTCGCGCCGCTGAAGATCTCGTTCACGGGGCTGTTGCGGAACTGCGGTGTGTTCTCGACACCGTAACCGAATGTGTCGATCTTGGCCTCGGCCAAACCGGTTTTCCAAAGAATACGTGCTCCGAGCCATTGCGGATGAAGCGTCCTGAAGTGCAACGATGCGCGCGCGACAGGTACACCCTCGTCCCGCAGCCGCTGGCACATTTGCACGAATATGTTGTCGATGAAGCGCTCGTCGCGCGTTTCAGTGACCAGCCAATCAATGATCTTTCGCCGACGCGAGGGCCA
The DNA here is from genome assembly GCF_020166565.1 of Rhizobium sp. 3T7. Lineage (NCBI taxonomy): Bacteria > Pseudomonadati > Pseudomonadota > Alphaproteobacteria > Hyphomicrobiales > Rhizobiaceae > Rhizobium > Rhizobium sp. 3T7. The sequence continues at coordinate 192,863 of NZ_JAIQXS010000001.1, read as the reverse complement.
CACGCCTTCGCTCTGGTCCATGAAATACAAAGGCACGTCGGAAAGGGATTGCATGGCTATGCTCCACAAACACAGTCGCCTCCCGATTGAGGGAAGACATTACTCATCCACTAGATGGTGCACGACACGTCAGATTAAAATAGCCGAGACAATCCGAGTATGAATCGTGCTGTTTTTAGCCGAGCATACGCCGGGTCTCTGCAATTGTCGCTGCGCTCGCCGCCAACGGCCGATATTCCAGCCCGATCGCACCGCCGTAGCCATGTTCGACGAGCCAATCGACGCGCCGCTTAAGGTCGATATCGCCGCTGCCCGGCTCGTTCCGTCCGGGATGATCGGCGATATGGATGTGGAAAACCCGGTCGATGTTGCCGCCAATCACATCGGCCGTCTCCTCTCCCATGACGGCGGAATGATAGACATCGTAGACGATGCCGATCTCCGGACGCCTCGTCGCCTTTGCGATCTCGATGCCTTCGACGGTTGAATGAAGGAAATAGCCAACGTGATCGATCAACGTGTTGAGTGGCTCGAGACCAAGGCGGACCCTGCTGCCCTCGAGAATCTCGCCAGCGGCGGTCAGGGTTTCGATCAGCGCCGCCTTCTGCTCTTCGCGAGACTTGCCGGGAAGGTCATCGCCCGCCTGCGCAATCAACGTGTGGGCACCAAGGCGCCTGGCCGTTTCCACCGAACCTTTCAAGCCTTTCAGGAACGCGTCCTTATTGGCACGATTGGTAAGGGCAATCATCGGTTCTGCAACAAAACTACTGAGTTCTATACCGGTTTCCGTCAGCGCCCACTCGATGCTGCCGATATCCTTGTTCGTCCACTTCCAGAATTCGACGGCCTCCACGCCATGTGCGTGCGCAAGCCGGATCCTGTCCGCAAAGTTGTCGGCTTCGGCTGCGAACAGCCATTCGATGCAAGCGGAAAGTCTCATGGCGGCCTCGCTCAATCGGGAGCTTTTCTTCCTGACAATAGTCGAGCAGCGGCGACAGGCATATGGCAAAAACCTTCCATGCTCCGTTTCTGTCTTGACGTCATATTCAGCATTGCTAACGTGCAGGTGCGTATTAATCTCCCAACTCCGCCCGTCATCATTGACGGGCGTATCTTTTCCGGCTCGACGTAGAAGACAGGAATTGCGGCAGAGGGACGATGGCTGCTGTGGGCGTATCGTTTGGCAAAGCAGGCATCGTAATGGTGGTAGCCGGCTTTCTGCTGGCGTTTCCACGGATGGCCCATTCCCAGCCGCCTGCCGCCATATCGCATCGCGTCTGCGTCTATTCGCTTGCGGTACCGAACTCCGGCGAGCGCCTTTGCATCACACGCGAAACATATGGCCGCGATCTCTGCGTCGCGATCGATCACTTCGCGCGGGAAAACCACCTACCGCCGGACTATTTCGCCCGCCTGATCTGGCGGGAGAGCCGCTTCAGGGCGGGCGCCATCAGCCCCAAGGGCGCGCAGGGTATCGCACAGTTCATGCCCCATACGGCCAGGCTGCGCGGCTTGAGGGATAGTTTCGATGTTCTCGAATCCCTCAAGGAATCAGCCCGATATCTCGACGAGCTGCGAACACGCTTTGGCAATCTCGGCCTTGCCGCCGCAGCCTACAATGCCGGCGAGCAGGGACTTGCAGACTATCTCGATAAAGGCCTGCTGCCCTTCGAGACGCGCAGCTACGTCCTTGCCATTACTGCGAATACGATCGAGCAATGGAAGAACAACCCTCCTGATGAGGCCGCTCGATTTCTGACCTCGAACAAGCCCTTCATCGATGGCTGCATCGAGCTTGCCAGCAAGCGCCGGCTGACCGAAACCGCCTCGGTTCAACAGGGGCCGTGGGCACCGTGGGGCGCGCAGTTTGCGGCACATAACAACGACGCAGCCGCCCTTCGCTTGTTTTCGGCGGTCGCACGTCAGCTTCCCGCATCGCTCGCGGGTGAAGAGCCGGTCATCGTACGCGTGCGTGACCGCAGCTTCGGCTTCAGGCCGCGCTACGCAGCCCGTATCGGCAGGCAGACCCGCGCCGAAGCCGACAAGGTCTGCGTGACCGCCCGCGCGGCCGGAGCGGCCTGCACCGTTTTTCGAAATTGAGACAGTTTCGAATATGGCAGCGAAGACTTTTCTAGCGCGGCCATGAACATTGGCGCGAGTTGTGCGTTTCCCCCGCGGGAGGAAAGGCCATGCACAGCACATCAAACAGACAGATCAGAAATCCGGGGCCGCGGGGTCGGAGTATCGTCAACCAGGGCAGACGCACCGGCGCCGATTCCGCAGAAGAGCGCAAGCTGCACAAACTCCTCAAACGCCACGCCCCTGAACAAGATATTCAGCCGAGTGGCACCAGTAAGCCACCGAAACTTCGATAGCGGCAGCCGAACCGAAAGTATCAGTCGGTCAGGAAATCCGGGGCGGTCTGCTGATAGGTCAACTTGAGTGTTCCATCAGGCTGAACCACGTATTTCTCGAACGTTCGGTAACCCCATTTTCCCAGGAACGTGTTCTTGATCACCGTTCCAGGTGGGTATGGTGAGTGCGCGACGCGTCCATAGGTCAGGCTTCCAGGTATGGGCTCAAGCGGCGGCACAGTTGTGTTGCAGCCGGCAAGCGCCATTGTAACGAGTATCGCGGCATATCTCACGGTTTCCTCCTATGCCGACCCCCAAAAAGCTGGCCGCATGAGAATGCGGCCGGCTTTATGCACGATCGCCGAGCGATTGCCGGCGAGACACCGTTAGCCTTGCGGCGTCAACGTCATGGACGTTCCGGTAGCAGCAACATTGATGCCGAGCTGGCCGGTTACGCTCAGCGTCTGCAATTGGACCGAGCCGCTAGTGCCGCCAACGAGGATGTTGGCACCGACACCAGCAACAAGCGTCGCTTCAGCCGATGCGCCTTGATAAAGGCCACCCAGCGAACCGCGATGGTATCCCGTGGTCGGTGCAAACACCGCCCATACAATCCGGCCGCGCGTGGTGAACCCGACATCGACGCCCAACTTACGGATCGCGCCGGTGTATCGATCCTGCGCCTCGCTACCGAAGGTCGGGCTGAAGACGCAATCGACCGATTTTGCCGAACCGAGGACGTAACCGACACCACCACCGACATCGCAAGTAAGTATCCCGATCTTGACCCCGTCACGCACGTCGGCCTCGGGCGCTTGGTAGGTGGTCGCCAAATCGGCCGCGATAACGCTTGAGGCCAAGGCTTGCGTCAGGGATGCGGCAGCAACAACGGTTGCGATCTTCTTCATCATTTTCTCCTTGTATTGCACGGAGATAGATAGCGTATCGCTGCAGTTTACCAATGCCGCTGATGCATGGCTGCCCTTCGTATCTTGCAGCCTAAATGAAGCTATGCGGGAAGCATCCACGCCGTCGCGACCGGCACGACACTGCCTACCTGTTCGCCAAAACAGCGCGATCATGGCGAAGCACAAAGGCGTCGCCGTGATCCCGTGTGCTCAGACTGTGATGCAGTCCGAGCTCGTTGAGGTTTTCGAACTGAGCCATGTTCTGCTGCGTCACGAGCTGGAACGGGATCTATACCTCGCGCTCCAGTTTCTCGCCTCTTACGGCCTTTAGGGCTGCGTCAATCGATCCCTTGCCCTGCCCCTTCGCGTCCTGGAAGACGGTGACCTTCAGGTCTCCAGCCTTCATTGCCTGCAGGGCCTCAGGTGCGTCGATGCCGGCGACGAGGATCTTGTCGGTCGACGCACCTGAGTTCTTGAGTGCGGCGATCGCACCCAGCGCCATTTCGTCATTGTTGGCGATGACCGCATCAAATTCGAGACCCGAGGTCAGCCAATTCGAGACCAGATCGGCACCGTTGACGCGGCTCCAGCTTCCGACTTGCTCCTGAACCACGTTAAGGACGCTGCATTCGGGCCCGCTCGCGGCAAGTCTGGAGGCTGCCGAGGCAATCATTCGAGCGGAAAGTCGCAGCCGGCAAGCGTCTCGTGCGGGTCGGCTTCATGCGACGCCTCGATGCCGGTTACATCGAGATGAAACAGGCGCTCGCCTCCGGTGAACTTGCGCGACCGCTTTTCCTGCATTGCGTTCACCGAAACGCCGTCGGCCCCGACTATCTTGCATCCGAACTGGTGATCGCCAATTCCGCCGGGCACGAGTTCAACATCGTGCGGTATCTACTCGGCGAAGACATCACCTCGGCGATTATCGCAAGCCCTCCGGCCACCCGCAACGCCCCGAGCAGGCAGCCGCAGTTCATTTTGCTACAGACCGAATCCGGCGTCGTGATCGATATCGAAGTCTTCACGGACGCGCAGCATGGCTACGACGTGCGGACTGAACTTGTCTGCGAGGATGGAACCGTCGCTCTCGACCCGAGCCCGACAACCACGTTCCGCTCCAAAGGCTACGACCGATTTCGAACACCTGCCGATTGGCCGCCACGGTTCCGGCAGGCCTATCGGGCGCAGTTGGAGACCTGGACGGCGGGCAATCTCACGCAGACGCCCTTGGGCTCACGTGCATGGGACGGCTACATGGCGATGCTGGTGACAAAGGCTTGCCTGCAGGCCTGGAAAACGGGAACCTGCGCGGCAGTCCAGATTCCCGAAAAGCCGTCTCTTTATCGGTAACGGGACAACCTGGCGAAAATCGGCTGGCAGGCGGCGCTCCGGACGGGGAAGTCATAAAGGGACGAGAAAAGCCCCGCTTAACGCGAGGCTACTTCTCTATCGGCAAACCGTTCTGTACCTGGTGATGTAGTGGTTGTGGCTTCGGTGCTGGTAAGGCACCCTCCAGCATACGTCGCGGTAAGCGTAACGCGGCCGGTAATCGTCACGGTACCGCGGGCCGTATCGGTAGTAACGAGGCGGTGGCGGATCGTCATAATACCTCGAGTCGCCGGAACCGAACTCGAAATAGATACCTTGCGCTTCGGCAGGAGCGCTCACCAGTAGTGCTGCGAGGCCGGCCACTGCGATAATCAACCGTTTCATGGTCAGTCTCCTTTCTCTGGAGATTCAACGCACCAGACCCGTGTATGGTTCGCGCGTTTGAGGTCTGATAGGACCTAAGTCCTACGACGGACTTGCCTCTTGATGGAAAAACAGCAGAAGAAAAGCCCCGCGGTGTTGGCGGGGCTCTTTAGTATCGGGACATCTCAAAACAACGTGCCTAAGGCGGCACGACCTGAAAAAACGCCGCTGGTTCGTTTCTGTTCCCGACCGTTGTTCGTAATGTCTACGGAGATCGCTCTATTAACCCCCGCCACGTCGATGAGTGCGCGCAACTGCTTCTCGTCTCGGACTCCTTGGCGATAAAACTCGATGATGATTGAGGCGGTCCGTTCGGACTCAACCGAGACATGGTGGTTCCTCCCTCCTCCAGAGGCAGAAAGGAGCCCCGCAGGAAGCGGGGCAAATGACAGGGACATTTGGAAAGGCCAAGGCGCAGTGTGCGAATCGCCTTGGAACTCTACCTGGAACGCGACGCTAGACTGTTGGTTCCCAATTACCTCGCATGGTCTTCACGCAATGTGGCTTAGGGTCCGGACTCATAGCAAGCCGCCGGCGGCGAGGCAGACGGCAACCCCTTGCCAGAAGATTCAAAGCGGCGAATTGCTAGGATAGGAGACAACGAGTAGAATCTTAGACGTTAATTCGACCATAGGGAGTGGGCAATGAGCAGACTGTTGATCCTGTCGGCTGGCGCCGTCCTGGCACTAGCGTCCGTGGCGTCCGCTGCGCCGGCTATGCAACCGCTAAAGATCTCCAAGGAATGCAGCCAGTACACCGGCGATACCCCAAGCTTCTGCACCATTACGGAATCGAACCTCGCGGCGATCCCGGCGGGCACCAAGATCTTATATTATGGGCCGGTGACCGGCAGTCCCCTTTTCGGCAGCAGCACAGCGGTTATTGCCGTCGGAAACGGAGACACGGCGGTCGGGTACTGCGTCACCTACGACACCGCCAGCCCGATGCAAGGAACCTGTGCGTTCCATGCCGGCAGCGGAACGCTTGCCGGATTCCAGGCGGTCGTCAAGGTCACGGTCGACGACAAGCAGATCTATCACTGGGACGGGGGCTACCTACTTGGCGCCGCCAAGTGAGAACGAAAGAAATGCTGCTCTCGTCTGGCTGTTTGCCGTGATTCGTGCCCTGACTCGTAACCAGTAGGTGACAGTGGCGGCGAGGCAGACGGCCGCAAGGAAGTTCGTCGCTGATCGATCGTACCGGGTGGCTATGCGGCGGAAGTCTTTGAGCCGTGCGAACATGCGCTCGATAGCGTTGCGATCGCGATAGAGGAACGGCGAGAATCGGTTCTTCCAGCGCCGGTTAGCGTTCGGCGGAATGTTCGGCATCGTTCCTTTGCCCTCGACCTTGTGGCGGATGGCATTGGTATCATAGCCCTTGTCGGCATGCAGGATCGGGCTCTTGGGCATCTGCTCAGAAGCAGCTCGCCAGCCGTGCAATCGGCGACCTGGTCGCCGGTCAAGAGGAAAGCGATTGGGCGGCCCAGGCCGTCGATCAGGACCGCCGTCGATGGAATCGTCTTTACCAGGCTGTTGAGGGTCGGAGCGAGTTTATCGAAACGTGATGGAATGCTGGAAAGCGATACAATCTGCAACGTGGATGCTCGTAGGAAAGATGATGCATTTGATGACGGTTCTGCTGGCCGTCTCTGCCATTTCCAGTTGCGCTAACTCAATAAGAGGGAGCCTAAGCCCTCGTGAAGCTGTTGTGATCATGCATAAATAGCACCGAGACTGTTTACACCCTCTACACCCGCTTCAGAAACACGATGGCCACCGGACTTCCGTCGCGCTGGCAGAACCATTGGAGCGGGAGTTTCAGGGCAAAGCGCGCGCTGCGCAGCTTGACGTGCGAAGCGATGAAGCCCTGGAGAGCCGCTGGAACGAGATTGAGCCCGCCGCATTCCGGAACAGGAACGGAACGCGAATTTGCCAACCGATATACTGAAAAACTGGGCAGCCGAAAACTTCCGCCGCATTCCCAATTAAGTAATGATTTCAAGATGTTTTGGTGGGTGATGTAGGGCTCGAACCTACGACCCGCTGATTAAGAGTCAGCTGCTCTACCAACTGAGCTAATCACCCGTAACCGCCGTGTTGCGCGGTGTGAGGGGGCGTATAAACAGGATCGTTCGGCTTGTCTAGCGCCTGCTCGAAAATTCTTTGGTTAAATGCGAAGATTTTTGCGCATGGCCGAAATGCAATGAAATCAAAGGTCCAGCGTTCCGCTTGCGATACGCACCGCCTGCCCGCCAATCCGGGCATTCGAGATCGCTCCGCCTTCGATATCCATATGCAGATGGATCAACGATGGTCGGCCCATTTCCACACCTTGCTCGACCATCACCCCATGGTGTCCGTCCGTCAGGCGATCGAAATGGTGAATGGTGCCGGATAGCGCGGCCACTGCCGCCCCCGTAGCCGGGTCCTCCACGATCCCCATGCCGCTCGCAAACATCCGCGCATGGAACTTCGCGGAATGGTTTACGCCGCCCCGACAGTAGATATAGGCGGAGGCAAGCGCGCCATCGACGAAGGGAACCGTCGCTTCCCAAAGTTGCGGGTCGAAATCCATTCGCTGCGCCGCGCCGATGTCGTGGATGGGAACCATGAGGAATGGCACTCCCGCACTCCAGAGCGATGGCACGTGGTTCTCAAAGCCGATTTCCGTCGTCTTCAGCGACAGCGCATTGGCAATTCCAAGCTTGTCGAGCGGCATGGTGATCTGCTGCGACTTCCGCGGCAGGTCGAACTCGGCAAAGCTCGCCTCGCCCTCCCGCAGCCGAACCGCACAACGCACCGGCCCGACATTCTCCTCCAGTACCGAAACGAGATCGATGGTAGACTTACCGTGTGCATACTCGGCAAGAGCGATCGCTGTGCCGACCGTCGGGTGTCCCGCAAAGGGCAATTCGCGACCGGGCGTGAAGATACGAATCCGCGCCGTGTAGGCTGGATTGTCTGCGGGCTGGACGAAGACCGTTTCCGAAAGATTCGTTTCCTTGGCGATCGCCTGCATGGCGTCATCGCTGAGCTCGTCACCATCGAAGATGACGGCGAGCGGGTTACCGGCGAGTTTGCGGTCGGTGAACACGTCGTAGACGCTGTAGCTGCGCGCCACATCGGCCTCCTTGTCTCGGTCCTCGTTTCGCCAACCTGCCCGACCAGAAGACCGAGCGCAAGGCGTTAAGCGCCTCGCCTTTCTCCAAAGTACCAGTCGATGACCGGGAGCATCGCAATGTTGTAGGGGTACGCCTTGGGATCGGCCGAACGTATCGCAACCGCGCCGGCAATCTCCTTGTCATCGGCTACCAGCATGTGTGCGTGGATCTTCTCAATCATCTCATTCGCGGTCAGATCGAAGCGAAAGAGACGCAGCACCGTTACGGTGCGCCTGACATGGCTTGCATAGTACCGATCGCCCGCCTTGGCATCATTGAGGTCAAGCCCCGTCTCCTCAAGCACCTCGCGACGCATGTTGCCCTCGACGTCGCAGCGGTCTCCGGAAACATCCTCGGGCTCCAGAGAGCCGGCGGCGAAATACACCTGGCCGGGATTGGCTGTGTGGCTTCCCATGCGGATCGCTACCAGCGCGCCATCGGATGTCTCCAAAACAGGATAGGCAAACAGGTGGATGCCACCCTGCCGGCTCGCCTGACGGCGCCACCACATAAATGTCGAAAACGGTATGACGTGGCCTTCGGCCGCTATACTCCCGCTATCGGTCAGCGCCAGCCGCATCTGAAAGACCATTCGGCCATCGAATAGCGCCGGGTTCGCAGCAGTTTCCTTTTCCCAGTTTTCCCGAATCGCCTCACGTTGCGCGAGATAGAAGGGATGGTCTCCCGACAGGACGCGGAGATCCAGACCGGCAATCGGAAATACGGTCTGCTCCGGCGGCCAGCCGGCGAAATCCTCTGAAAAATGAATGTTCATATCAAATCCAATGTCATGACAACGGGGCAATGGTCGGAGGCTTTCGGTCGATCCCAGCCCGTGCGGGGATAACGCTCGACCTCCTGGCCGGGCGGAAAGACGGTGCGATAAGGCTGACCAGATCGGATAATCTCCGGCAGGCGGTCAGCATTGGATCTGGCGAGTGCGTCCGACAACCAGATGTAGTCGAGCTGACACAGCCATTGCTGCTCGGGCCCGCGAGCATGGTAGAGCGTCCAGCGATCGAGCGGATCACGCCGGCGGACGACGTTCTCGGCAAATCCGTCATGACTGAAAACATCGAGTGCGCTGACGCTCTCGTCTCGATGCTCGAAACGGTACCCTGTGCGGCGCCGTCCTATGACGTCGACGCGCTCCTGATAGTCGTTCATATCGCCGCAGATGACGAACCGCTTGTCATCGATGCGACCGCCGAAGCGGTCCTCGATAATACGGCGCACCGCCAGCGCCTCGGCCCGCCGCACGGGCATCGTGCCGAGCCTGCTGTCGACGCCTTCCGTGCGCGGTCCGTCCATCGATTTGAAGTGGACCACATAGAGCGACAAAGGCACGCCACCAATCTCGAGGTCCAGTTCCAGGCAGTCGCGCTTGAAGAGCTTATCGTCGATGCGGTTGGTCAGCGCCAGTTGATCGTTGAAAAGCCCGAAATCGCGATAAGTGAGCATCGCATGGCTCTTGATCTGCCTGAGCTCGATCTTCTGCCCGTCGCGCGTCTCTTCCCGCATCAGCACCGCAACGTCGATCCCGCGGCTGTCATTCCCCTCGACCAGATATTTTTGTCGGTAGCCGTTGCCGACCATCCGGAACAGATAGCCGTATTCAAAGGCCTGCAGCGCCTCCATGTTGTCGACCTCCTGCAGGCACAGAATGTCAGCATCGGCATCCGCGATCGCCAGCGCCGTCATCTGCCGGGTATCATCGGTCGAGGAAATCACCCGTGCCTGCTCGAGCTGCTGGTACACACCTTCGCTACGCACATCGAAAAGCTTGATCACCCGATCCTGGCGCAGCTGGTTGCGGAAGCCGGTGAAGTCGAAACGCGTCATGAGATTTTCGACGTTGAAAGTGGCGAGGCGAAGCGACATCGAGCATTTCCAGTTGACGTTGCACCATTAGTAGTGGCTAGCGCCTGCTTCGGAAAGACGTTTTGAAATCAGAGGCGCCACGCGGCCCGCGCCACCGCCCGCACGCTTTCGCCAACCTGCAGCCGCTCCCGGCTGAAGGCGCGAAGCACCTGCCCGTCCCCAAGCAGCAGCTTCACGGCATAGCGCTCGCCTTCGTAGAGAATGGATTCGACGCGTGCCGGGATTCCCTCACCCGCGATAAAGACATCCTCCTGCCGCACCAACACATCCGCCTTTGGCCGATCATCGGCCTTGTCGGAGAACAACGGTTCGAGGGCGCACCAGTCGAGCAGTCTAATGTCACCAGCTGGAGACGGAAGCGAGAGAATTGCGCCGCGACCGATCAACCCTCCAACCAGCCGGCCCTCCGGCTGGGCATAAATCTCAGCGGGAGGCGCCGCCTGCAGAAGGCGTCCTTCGGACATGACGGCAACGTCTGTTGCGAGTGCCATCGCCTCGCTCTGGTCGTGCGTGATATAGATCATCGTCGCAGCAGAGCGCTGGTGGAACTCGCGAAATGTTTCCTCCATCTCCTGTTTCAAGTGCCGGTCGAGATTGGCAAGCGGCTCGTCGAGCAGCACGACGTCAGGTGACGACACGAGGCAGCGCGCCAGTGCCACCCGCTGTCGCTGGCCACCGGACAGATCGGCGGGACGGCGCTCAGCGTGATCGGCCAGCCTGACCGTCGCCAGCGCCTCGCGGACCTTGTGCTTGTAGGCCTCGCCGGAAATACCGCGCACCTTCAAGGGATAGCCGACATTGTCCGCGACACTCATATGCGGCCAAAGTGCATAGGATTGAAACACCATCGCCATATTGCGCCGTTCCGGCGGCAGCGACCGGGAGGCGTCTGCAAGCAGCCGCTCGCCAAGATGGATAGAGCCATCCGTCGGGGCCTCGAAACCCGCGATCATCCGCAGCACCGTCGTCTTGCCGCAACCCGACGGTCCAAGCAGCGCCAGAAAGCCGCCGTGCCGCACCTTCAGGGAAAAATCTGCAACGGCCGCGCGCCCTGTGCCGAAATCCTTGGCCAGACGATTGAGGATCAGTTCCGCCACGGCACGACTCCTCGTGGCAAACGTTTTGCCATCAGCTCCAGAAGCAGCATCATGACAACGACCATGAAGACGACGAGCACCGAGAGCGCCGATGCCAGATCGGAGCTGCCGCTATCGTCGAGATTATAGATTGCCACGCCAAGCGTCTGCGTCCCGGCAGACCACAGGAGTGCGGAGATAGTGAGCTCATTGCACGCGATCAGGAAGACCAGAATGACCGATGCTCCCGTGGCGGGGGCGATCAATGGCACGATGATATCGACAAGCCGCCGGAAGAAGCCCGCTCCCGCAAGCCGTGCCGCCTCCTCTAGCGCCGGATCGAGTTGATGAAACACACTGACGACGGGCTTTAGGCTGACAGCAAAGAAGCTCGAGAGATAGGCGATCAAGATGATCCAGATCGTCCCGTAAAGTGTCACGTGCAGGATGGGAATCGGCGCGGCAAATACGAGAATGAAGGACACGGCGATGACGATGCCGGGCAGCGAATAGGGAATCTCGATCAGGCTGGAAACAATCCGGCTCAAAAGGTCTCTGCGTCGCGTCAAGGCGTAAGCCGCAAGCACGGTGACCACCTGGAGACACAATGCCGTCCCCGCAGCGAGAGACAGCGAGTTGACGAACGCTGTCCGCGTGACCGCTTGCCGTAAGAGGATTTCGTGGAACGCGTTTGCCGACATCGTCTTGATGGTGAGCGGCACGCCATAGGCCGGCACGAGCGCACCGGCCAAGAGAGCGAAGAATGGTGCTGCCAGAATGAAGAAAAGGCAGAGCCAAAGTAGCGGCTGCCAAAGGAACTTCCAACCGCCCAATTCGAAGGCCACGCTTGCGCCCGAGAGCCCAAGCACGCGGTAATCGCGTCCGCGCAAGGCGCGGTCCTGAATGGCAAGTCCGGCAACGGAAATGATCGCGATGATCGCCGAAAGCAGCGCCACGTCGCCGAAAGTCCGGCTGGTGAAGGCCGAGAATTTGGTAAAGATCAGCGTCGGAAGCGTGTAGATTGAGGCGGGTATGCCGAGGATTGCCGGAATGCCGAAATTGCCGGTGCAGGAGACGAAAGAGATTGCAGCTCCGGCAATGATGCCGGGCAGCGAAAGCGGCAGGATGATGTCGCGGAAAACCCGAAGACTACTGGCTCCGGCGAGACGCGCCGCCTCGACGCCATCGCGGGGCAGTGCCATCAGGCCGGCCCGGAGAGCGAGATAAACGAGCGGCGCATGCTGCACGCCGTAGAGCAGCGATATGCCGCCAACCGAATAAAGCGGCTGCGACGATCCGAGCGGAGGTGCAATGTGCAGCGCCTTCAGCAGCGGGCTTGACGGCCCGGACATCTGCACCCAGGCAAGCGCCGTCACCTGCGGCGGGATCATCATCGGCAGGACGAACAGAAAGCTCAGCAGGCCTTTACCGCGAATATCCGTCAGCGTCAGCAGGAACGCAAAAGTGCAGCCGATGGCAAGCGAGATCAGCGTCCCAAGAATGGCTGTGACGAGCGTGTAGTAGGTCGCCGACCAGAGCGCGGGATCGCGAAGTACCGCGCCAAGGCCGCCATTTGAGAGCGCGGCAATGCCTGCAATCGCGAGCCGCGCCAACGGCAGTACGCCGAGGATCAGGACGATGCTGACCACAAAAGGAAACAGCCAGACTGGCTGGCTGTTTCCGGGACGAACATATCCGTGCAGCAACGATCAGTTCGATCCGTAGATGCCGGAGAAGGTCTTGAGGTCCTGGTCAGTATTCTTCAACGCCTCGGCGGCATTGATCGGCAGCACCTTGATGCTGTCGCGAGCAGGAAAACCTTCCGGCAGCTTCATGCCGTTGCGAGCCGGGATGTAGCCGAGCTTGAGAAAGCCTTCCTGCCCCTTTTCAGAGAGTACGTAGTCGACGAATTTCTTCGCGGCATCGGCGTTCTTCGAGCTGGCGAGAATACCGACTGGCTCCGTTACCGCCGAAACGCCTTCGGTCGGGAAGACAACCTCGACCGGCGCACCCTTGGCCTTCTCGCGGATCGGCATGTAATCGACGATCATGCCGAAAGCCTTTTCGCCGGAGGCAACCGACTTGAGGACCGCACCGTTACCGCCGGCAGCCGTCGCGCCATTGGCGGCGAGATCCTTGTAGAAGTCCCAGCCAAGACCATCGACTGCGGCCAGCGTCTGCGCGTGAATGAGGGCTGCGCCAGATGTCAGCGGGCTCGGCATGGTCACGAGACCCTTCGCTTCAGCCTTGGTCAGATCCCTCCAGCTCGTCGGCTTGAACGCGGCAGAAGTATTATAGACGATGCCGGTGGTGATCAGCTTCGTCGAATAATAGTAGCCGTCGGCGTCGTAGAGCGCGGCGTCATAGCTTGCGGCTTCCGGCGAATTGTAGGCGAGCAGCTTACCGGCTTCCTTCAGGCGCTCGAGCGTCACTATGTCGGCAATCAGCAGAAGGTCGGCAACGGGATTGCCCGCCTCGATTTCCGCCTGCAGCTTGGCCATGATCTTCGGTGTGCCATCGCGCACCCAGTCCACCTTGACGTCAGGATTGGCAGCCATGAAGCCATCCACGGTCGCCTGTGCATCTTCGTTCGGCTGGCTCGTGTAGAGAACGAGATTGGCGGCGGATGCCGGGATTGCAAGCAAACTCGCAGCGAACAGCGCGGCGGCGGAAACGATCGTCTTCATGATGGATCCTCGGTGACGGGAGAGCTGTTCCTTAGCCACCGCGGATAACATGATTGTGACAGTCGTCTTCGTGGCGCTGACACGCATCGCGCCCTTGACCCACTTGCCCCGCCCCTATCTTCTACCGCAAGTTTTGACTCAAGCATTTTGGGAGGACGCATATGGAATACCGCCTTCTCGGCCGCTCCGGCCTCAAGATTTCGACTGTAACGATGGGCACGATGACGTTCGGCGGCCAAGGCTGGGCCAAGATGGTTGGCGATCTCGGTGTCGCCGAAGCGCGCAGGCTCGTCGACATGTGCCTCGACGCCGGCGTCAACCTGATCGATACAGCTGACGTCTACTCGCAGGGCGTCTGCGAGGAAATTCTCGGCGAGATCATCGGCGGGCCACGCAAGAACGGTGTTCTGATCGCCACTAAAGCGCGCTTTCGCATGGGAGACGGCGTAAACGACACCGGCTCCTCGCGTTATCATCTCATCAGCGCGTGCGAAGCGAGCCTTCGGCGCCTGAAGACTGATGTCATCGACCTCTACCAGCTTCACGAATGGGATGGACAGACACCTCTCGAGGAAACCATGGAGGCGCTCGACACGCTCGTCCGCCAGGGCAAGGTCCGCTATGTCGGCTGCTCGAATTTCTCAGGCTGGCACATCATGAAGGCGCTCGGCGTCAGCGAGAGGGAAAAGCGGGAACGGTTCGTCAGCCAGCAGATCCATTACACGCTCGAAGCGCGTGAAGCAGAATACGAATTGCTGCCGATCAGCATAGACCAGGGACTGGGCGTGCTTGTCTGGAGCCCGCTCGCTGCCGGCCTGCTTTCCGGCAAACATCGTCGCAACCAGGCCGCACCGGAAGGTTCGCGTCAATTTGCCGGGTGGACAGAGCCACCGATCCGAGACGAAAACCGCCTGTGGAATATCGTGGAAACGCTGGTGGCGATCGCCGACCAGCGCAGCGCATCGGCAGCACAGGTGGCACTTGCCTGGCTGATTGGCCGCAAGGCCGTCACGTCAGTCATCATCGGTGGCCGCACCGAAGCCCAGTTCAAGGACAATCTGGCCGCAGCAGACCTGAAGCTGACCGAAGACGAGCGTAAGCGCCTCGATGCGGTCAGCCTGCCGCCCGTGCTTTATCCGTATTGGCACCAGCTCAATACGGCAAGCGATAGGCTGAGTGAGGCCGACCTCGAATTGTTCGGCCCGCACTTGAATCGTTAGTTGGTTCTGAAAAGTCGGCGGCCGATCAGCCGCCGATTTCTCCAGCGATCAGCGCGCCGAGGCGGCCGATCCCCTCTTCGATCATCTGATCGTTGGCGCAGGAGAAGCTGACGCGGAAGGTATTCTCACCCGAACCGTCGGCGAAGAATGCCTTGCCGGGGACGAAGGCGACCTTGGCCGTTTCCAGCGACTTGGCGAGCAGCTTCGCGCCGTCCATGCCCTTCGGCAGCGTCACCCAGATGAACATGCCGCCTTCCGGCTTGGTCCAGCTCGTTCCGGCCGGCATGTATTTCTCCAGCGCCGCCAGCATCACATCCCGGCGATGGCTGTAGACCGACTTGATCTTGGCGACCTGAGCATCGAAACCGCGCTCGGCGACGTGCGCGATCGCCATCTGATTGATCGTCGAGGAATGCAGGTCAGCCGCCTGCTTCATCAGCACCAGCTTGCGGATGACAGGAGCATTGGCAACGATGAAGCCTACACGAAGGCCCGGCGCCAGCGTCTTCGAGAAGCTGCCGCAATAAATGGTGCGCGTGTCGTTGATATGTCCCTTCTTCGCGATTTCCGTCGCCAGGATCGGCGCGATCGGCGTCCCATCGTAACGCAGCGACTGGTACGCTGCGTCTTCGATGACCGCGATATCGAGCTCCTCTGCCAACGCGAGCACCTTTTCTCGTCCGGCCTGATCGACAGTTTCGCCCGTTGGGTTGGCAAAGTCGGCCGAGAGATAGGCGAACTTCACCTTGCCGCCGGCAGCAGCCGCCTGCGCCTTGTACGAACCGGGCGTCCGGTTGCCGTTCGGCGACAGCTGGTCATAGGTCGGCTCGTAGGCGTTGAAGGCCTGCAGCGCACCGAGATAGGTAGGCCAGGTAACGAGCGCCGTGTCATCAGGCGAAAGGAAAAGCTTGCCGAGATAATCCAGACCCTGCTGTGAACCAGAAACGATGAAGACGTTATCGAGGTCGCAAGGGATGCCGATGGCGGCCATCTGCTTGATCAGCCATTCGCGGAGCGGCTTGTAGCCTTCGCTGACGGAATACTGCAGCGCCGAGTTTACGGCGGAGCTATTGAAGATATCGGCGTAAGCGGCCTTGAATTCCTGATCGGGGAAAAGTGCCGGATCCGGGATGCCGCCGGCAAAGGAAATGATATCAGGACGGTCAAGAAGCTTGAGAAGCTCGCGAATCTCCGATGCGCGCATACGTGAAGAACGCGTCGCGAATATGCTTTCCCAATTCAACATGGGCATTTCCTCGTAATTTTTTGTCTTTAGGCGACAGAACCACGCAACAAATGATAAGTCAACATTACTGACCTATTTGTTTGTCACGGTGATAAGTCTGGGCGCCTTTTAGTCCAAAAAATCAGAGACAGCGACCGGAAAAACGCCAGGGAAGCCCCGCTCCCCTCGGGAGCGGGGCTTCCCTGCAAGCATCGGCTCACTGGCGGAAAAGCGATGCGATCTGCTCTTGTGTCGGCAGGTGGCCTCGCGGCGTGAGCTTGTCGACCACCCCAGGTAGGACGGTCGACAATTGGTTTAGCAACTCCTGCTCGCTGATTCCCGCTTGACGTGCGAGATCGCTAATCGTCTTGGAGCCCAGCGCTTCATTGAGGCTGCCCGGCGCGATCGGCTTGTTCTGCCCGGGCTGGACCCAGGAATCCACCGTATCGCCCTGCCCGGCTTCCGTCAGCTTGCCGAGAAGGCCACCGAGGCCACCCAGACCGCCGAGCCCACCCAAAAGCCCGCCGTCACCGGTCTGTGGACTAGCCTGCGGATTGGCCTGCTGGGCGGCTGGATCGGTCTGGCTGCCCGCACCACCGAGAAGCTTTCCCACCAACAGCGCTCCAAGAGCAATCATGATCGGCTTTGATATATTTCCGCCTGGAACGGCGTCATCAAAGATACCCATGCTATCCTCCTTTTCGGTTTCTTCATTTCACAGAACAACAACTGTAGAATGAAAGCATAAGGTTCTCGCGAACCTTGAATTCCCCGACGAGCTATTTAGCTTAAACGGGAAGATGGCCTGAATATTCAACCAATCAAGGAGGGGATGGCAGATGTCAGTAATCGGTTGGATTATCCTTGGACTGATCGCAGGATTCATCGGCAGCAAGATCGTCAACAAGTCAGGCGCGGGCATGCTGATGGACATCGTCCTTGGCATCGTCGGTGCAATCGTCGGCGGCGTCATCTTCAGTTTCTTCGGTGCGTCGGGCGTGACGGGCTTCAATATCTACAGCCTTGTCGTCGCCGTCATCGGTGCCGTTGTGGTTCTCTGGCTCTACCACGCCGTCAGCGGGCGCCGCTCCATCTAGTTCGCTATTTCTTCATCGATCGAATATCCGCCGCCTCAAAGGCGGCGGCATTGTGCGTGTAACTCCGGCCTTGACTCATCGGGCGAACGATCATGGCAGACAAGAGTACATCTTCATTCTACGACGACAACGCGGCCAGCTACGCCTCGCGCGAGCGCATTTTGCCTATTCGACGGCTGGATGCCTTTCTCTCGCTGTTGCCTCCGGGCGCAGCCGTCCTGGATTTGGGGTGCGGTGGCGGTCAGGACAGCGCCTACATGCTGTCGAAGGGCTTCGACGTGACGCCGACAGACGGATCGGCGGCAGTCGCAAAGCAGGCAGAGACGCTTCTCGGACATCCTGTTGCGGTACTGCGCTTCGAGGATTTGGACGAGGAAGAAGCCTTCGACGGCGTCTGGGCCGAGGCCAGCCTGTTGCATGTCCCGCGCGCAGCCCTTCCCGAGGTGCTGGAACGGATCCGCACGGCGCTGCGGCCCGGCGGCACCTTCCATGCCACCTTCAAGGCAGGCGAGGCTGAGGGGTACGACGGCTTCGGTCGATACTATAATTACCCGTCGGCGGAGCTTCTGTCGGAAATGCTGAGCAATGGCGGCTGGCACAACATTGTCATCAGCGAAGGCGACGGCACAGGCTACGACGGAAAGCCGACCCGCTGGCTTGCGGTGCGGGCGCAAAAATAAAGGCCGGAGCTTTCGCCCCGGCCCTGCTAAGACAGCAGTCTGAAACCGCTTAGTTGACGGACTTGTCGACCAGCTTGTTCTTGCCGATCCACGGCATCATGCCGCGAAGCTTGGCGCCGACTTCTTCGATCTGGTGGCTGTCGTTCATGCGGCGGATGCCCTTGAAGCGCGAACCGCCTGCCTTGTACTCCTGCATCCAGTCGGACGTGAATTTGCCGGTCTGGATGTCGTGCAGGACGCGCTTCATTTCAGCCTTGGTTTCAGCCGTGATGATGCGCGGGCCGGTGACGTATTCGCCCCACTCGGCCGTGTTGGAGATCGAGTAGTTCATGTTGGCGATGCCGCCTTCATAGATCAGGTCGACGATCAGCTTCACTTCGTGCAGGCACTCGAAGTAGGCCATTTCCGGCGCATAACCGGCTTCGACCAGGGTTTCGAAACCAGCGCGGATGAGCTCGACGAGACCGCCGCAGAGAACGACCTGTTCGCCGAAGAGGTCGGTTTCGCACTCTTCGCGGAAGTTGGTTTCGATGATGCCCGAACGACCACCGCCGACGCCGCAGGCGTAGGAGAGAGCCAGTTCAAGCGCATTGCCGGAAGCGTTCTGGTGAACGGCAACGAGGCAGGGAACACCGCCGCCCTTTTGATATTCGCCGCGAACCGTGTGGCCCGGGCCCTTCGGCGCGATCATGACGACGTCGAGCGAAGCCTTCGGCTCGATCAGGCCGAAGTGAACGTTGAGGCCGTGCGCAAACGCGATCGCAGCGCCATCACGGATGTTGCCTGCAATTTCGCTCTTGTAGATATCGGCCTGCAGCTCGTCCGGGGTCGCCATCATGATCAGGTCGCCCCACTTGGCAGCGTCGGCAACGGTCATGACCTTGAAGCCGTCAGCCTCTGCCTTCTTGATGGTTGCCGAACCGGCCTTCAGGGCGATCGCAACGTTGGCATGGCCGCTGTCCTTGAGGTTCAGGGCGTGTGCGCGACCCTGGGAACCGTAGCCGACGATGACGACGTTCTTCGACTTGATGAGGTTGAGATCTGCATCACGATCGTAATAGACGCGCATTGTTCTTTCCTTCCCTTTGCTTGTCCTGTGACTGTTGTAAGAGTGGGGTCAGCCGACGAGCGGCATCTCCGCCAAAACCTTTTCCGTGCCGTAGAGGCGCAGGAAGGCGGAAACCGCCCTCTCCGCCTGACGCGCAGTATCCTTGAGGCCCGGCTCGCCGAGCAGCATGCGAACATGCAGATCGGAAACAATCAGGCCATAAAGCGTGTGATATGCCTCGTCGGCATCATGGAAGCGCAGCAGACCGGCGCGCTTGCCGGAATCGATCAGCCCCATGGCGCGGCGATCGATCTGGCGGCGACCGCGCTCCAGAAGCAGCTTGCCGAGCTTGGAGCCGTCGCGATGCGACTGGCCGATGGCAAGACGGTTGAGCGCCAGAGAGACGTCGCCGGCGAGAACCTCAAGCAGATCCTTCGAGAAGATGACAAGGTGGTCGTGCAGGCTGGCCGACGTCAGTCGCTCGCCGTTGCGCTCGAACGTGCGCACCTTGCTGGCCTGGTAGGCGATCATGGCAGACAGCAGTCCGTCACGGTCGCCGAACCACTTGTAGAGGCTTTCCTTGGAGCAATTCGCGGCGCGGGCAACGCCCGATGTCGTCAGCGCCTTCTCGCCGCCATCGACGAGCAGCCGCAACGCCTGCTCTAGAACGGCGTTTTGGCGCGGCGAAAACTCGCTGGGCTCCAAATTATCGACGGACACAGCCTCACTCCCGACAAGTACCGTACGGTACGGTTCGCAAGCTTTATGCTGCAAAGCTCGATGCGCGTCAAGCGGCATCTAGGGAAAAATTCATGCTGCAGCGCACTGCCTAACTATGCCTGCGCCAAGCTCAGGCAATTCGCTTACACAGACTCAAGCACCATCAACCGGTTCACGCGCTGCCTCGACGTCTCGTACGGGAGACAGACCGTAAACTCGGCTGTATTCGCGGCTGAACTGCGACGGACTTTGATAGCCGACCCGATGCCCGGCGGTGCCGGCATCAAGACGCTCGACCAGCATCAGACGGCGTGCCTCGTGTAGCCGCAGCTGCTTCTGGTACTGCACCGGCGTCATTGCCGTGATCGACTTGAAATGATGATGGAAGGACGACACGCTCATATTGACCTGCTCGGCGAGATCCTCGATGCGCAGCGGGCGCGCGAAGTTCTGGCGGAGCCAGGCAATGGCTCGTGCGATACGGTTGCCGTGACTATCAGCGACCGCGATACTGATCAGTCGGCCGCCATCTGGGCCCGTAAGCACGCGATAGAGGATTTCCTGTTCGATCAGCGGCGCCATCGCTGCGATATCCTTCGGACTATCGAGCAAGCGCAGCAGCCGCACCGTTGCATCCAGAAGCTCCGGCGTCGCGACATTGACTGCGATCCCGCGGCCCCGTCCCGGCATGGCTGGCCGTGGCATATCGGCACGACTCAGCAACTCAAGAACCTTTTCGCTGTTGATGGCGAGCGTCAGACAGAAGTGCGGAACCTCCACGCTGGCCTCGACCACGCGCCAGATGACAGGCAGATCGAGCGAGGTCAGAAGGTAATCGCCAGCGCCATAATTGATAACGTCGGTTCCGAGACGAAGGCTCTTGGAGCCCTGGATAACCAAGGCAATACAAGGCCGGTAGCTGCCGTGGCACGGCGCGCTCGGCGAATGCCGGCGGCTGATCCCCAGGCTCTCGATGGCAGTGCGGACTTCGCCCTCGTCGCCGGCATATCGAGCGGCAATCGAAGCGATCTCCTGATAGGGATTGAACGGCAAGGTCATGCGAAAGAAACCTTTATCTGCAGCGCCGGCGGATGTGCTCTATCTAGGGTAGGTTCGAGCCCCCGAGAATAGCCCATCCCCTCAATTTTGCAGGATCGTGCAAAAAGCTCGGAGGATCGCTCTACCGCACCTGAGACGTTCCGATGCATTTTCGGCCATCCGCCCAGCAACCAAAGGAAGTCCCGGATGCCTATTGCAAAAGGCTATGCTGCCACCGACGCGTCGAAGCCGCTAACACCCTTCACCTTCGAGCGTCGCGACCCCAATCCTGACGATGTCGTGATCGACATCAAGTTCGCCGGCATCTGCCATTCGGACATCCACACCGTCCGCAACGAGTGGAAGAATGCGGTCTACCCGATCGTGCCGGGTCACGAAATCGCTGGTATCGTCTCGGCTGTCGGCTCTGCCGTGACCAAGTTCAAGGTCGGCGACCGCGTCGGTGTCGGCTGCTTCGTCGACAGCTGCGTTGGATGCGCAACCCGCGACGTTGACCGCGAGCAGTATATGCCGGGCCTGGTCGGCACCTATAACAGCGTCGAGGCCGACGGAAAGACGCCTACCCAGGGCGGCTATTCAGACTCGATCGTCGTCAAGGAAGGCTACGTGATGTCCATTCCGGACAACCTTCCGCTTGACGCTTCCGCCCCGCTGCTGTGCGCCGGCATCACGCTCTATTCGCCACTTCGCCACTGGAATGCCGGCCCCGGCAAGAAGGTCGCCATCGTCGGCATGGGCGGCCTTGGCCACATGGGCGTCAAGCTCGGCGCCGCCATGGGCGCGGATATCACCGTCCTCTCCCAGAGCCTTTCCAAGAAGGAAGACGGCCTGAAGCTCGGCGCCAAGGAATATTACGCCACCAACGACCCGGCGACCTTCGAAAAGCTTGCCGGCGCCTTCGATCTTGTGATCTGCACTGTTAGCGCCGAAATTGACTGGAACGCCTATCTCGGCCTGATCAAGGTCGATGGCGCCTTCGTCGTGGTCGGCGCGCCGGAAAACCCGATCCCGGTCGCTGCCTTCTCGCTGATCCCCGGTCGCAAGAGCATTTCCGGCTCGATGATCGGCTCGATCAAGGAAACCCAGGAAATGCTGGACTTCTGCGGCGAGCACAACATCGTCTCCGAGATCGAGAAGATCAACATCCAGCAGGTCAACGAAGCCTACGAACGCGTTCTGAAGAGCGATGTTCGCTACCGCTTCGTCATCGACATCGCCTCGCTGGCTGCCTGACAAACGCAAAGGGCGGCCTTGCTTGAGCCGCCCTTTTTGTTATGTGCGATCGTCGTCGCGCATCGTTTCCTTCTGAGTGATGAGCCGCGCGCTGTGCTGACCGCTCAGGTAGATCCAGAGCCAGCTCCAGGCCACAGCAAAGCGCGAACGCGTCCCGATCAGGAAGTAGATATGGGCGATGCCCCATATCCACCAGGCGATCCAGCCTTTCAGTTTGATGCAACCGAAATCGATGATCGCGGCGCTCTGGCCGATCGTCGCAAGACTGCCCTGATGTCTATAGCGAAACGGAGCGGGCGCCGGTTTTGCCGCTAGGCGCGCGCGGATCACCTTTGCGGCATAGGCACCCTGTTGCTTGGCAGCCGGCGCGATCCCTGGAACCGGGGCGCCGCTTTCCTGAATGACAGAGGCCGTGTCGCCGACGACAAAGACATCCGGAAACCCCGGCGCCGTCAGATCCTTCTCGACGATCACGCGCCCTGCCCGATCTGCCGGCACATCGAGCCACTTGGCAGCGGGCGACGCCTGTATGCCTGCAGCCCAGACGATCGTGCGGCTTGGGATGTGTCCTTCGCTTGTCTCGACGCCTGCTGCCGTGCACTCCAGGACGCGCTCGCCGATATGCAGTTCGACACCGAGTTCTTCAAGCGCCTTGCTGGCATAGGCCGAAAGCTCTTCGGCAAAGGTAGGAAGCACGCGCGGCCCCGCCTCGACGAGCACGACCCGTGTCTTGCGCGTATCGATATTGCGGAATTCGCGCGGCAAGGTATTGCGCGCAAGCTCGACAATGATCCCGGCGAGTTCGACACCGGTCGGCCCTGCACCGACAATCGTGAAAGTCAGAAGCGCATCACGGATAGCGGGATCGGTTTCGGTCTCCGCCCGCTCGAATGCGAGCAAAACCCGCCGTCGGATCGTCGTGGCATCCTCCAGCGTCTTCAGCCCTGGCGCAACCGGCTCCCAGTCGTCTCGCCCGAAGTATGCGTGCGTTGCTCCCGTCGCTAGAACAAGGCTGTCATAACGCAGAGTCATGCCGCTGCGTAAGGCAACTTCCTTTACGGCAGTATCGATACCAACGACTTCACCAAGTAGCGTCGTCACGTCCGGCCGGTCACTATAGAGGTGGCGAATCGGCCAGGCGATATCCGAGGTCGAAAGGATTGTCGTCGCCACCTGGTAAAGTAGCGGTTGGAACAGGTGATGATTGCGACGGTCGACTAGGGTGATGCGGACGCCCGCTCCCTTCAAATCGTTTGCCAACTGCAGTCCGCCGAAACCGCCACCGACAACGACAACGTGGTGCTCGCTCATGACTTGCCTTTCCGTGCCATTGCGCTACCGCAAATGTCGTCGATTGCCCGCGGCTTTCAACCTCTCTTTGGGTATAGCTCGCCTGCGTCCAGCGGTTGTCGCGGAGGTCGAATTCAGAGAGTGAAGACAACTCAGTCTGCGTAAACAACCGGAATCGATGTCCCGCTTTTCAGCAACTCCATCGAGATGGACGCGGACACATCGAAGAGTTCGATCTTTCGAACGATCTGCTTGTAGATCACATCGTAGTGCTCGACGCGTGGGAGCACGATCTTGAGAATGTAGTCGTGGTTCCCGGTGAGCCGATGCGCCTCGACGATCTCGGGAATGGCGCTGATCGCCCGACGAAATGCTTCGATCCATTCGTCGGTGTGGTGTGCCGTCTTGATCAGCGCAAACACCGTCGTCGGGACCCCCATCTTCTCGCGGTCAAGCACCACGATCCGCCGCGCAATGTGGCCGCTCTCCTCCAGCCGCTGGATGCGCCGAGAACAGGCCGAGACCGATAACGCGACCTTCTCCGCGAGATCCGTCACCGAAATGCCCGCATCGGCTTGCAATAGTTCGAGGATTCGACGGTCGCGATCATCCAGCATCGAGTCTTCCCAGAGTCATGATTTTATTTTGCACGATACTGAATTTTGACGCAAAAATACAGCGCCAACGGAGAGCTTGATACAAACAAAGCAAACCATTTGCGCGATGATCGATGCATGATCTCGCCAATAGGAAATTCCAGACGGGAGCATAACAACAATGCAGACAATCGGACTGATTGGCGGGATGAGCTTCGAAAGCTCGGCGGTCTATTATCGCTTGATCAATGAAATGGTGCGCGAGCGCCTCGGTGGGCTCGCCTCGGCCGACCTCCTGATGCACTCCGTCAATTTCGACGAGATCGTCGCCATGCAAAGGGCGGGCGACTGGGACGCCGCTGCCAACCGGCTCGGCGACGTCGCGCTGCATCTGCAGATAGCCGGCGCGCGCTGCATGCTCATCTGCACGAACACCATGCATCTCATCGCCGATGAGGTCGCCTCGCGTATCTCCGTTCCCCTGATCCACATCATCGACGAGACCGCGAAGTCCCTGAAGGCCGCCGGACGCAAGCGCCCGCTGCTGCTCGCCACGCGATACACGATGGAGCACGGTTTCTATGCCGATCGCATGAAGAGCCTTGGCATCGACGTCGTCGTTCCCGAAGCCGCCGACCGGACGTCCGTTCATGACATCATCTTCAATGAGCTCTGCGCCGGAAAGGTGCTCGACAGTTCGCGTGACAAGCTCATGCAGATTATCGAGCGCGAGCGGGCCAAGGGCGCCGACAGCATTGTTCTCGGCTGCACGGAAATCTGCCTCATCCTCGACCCGAAGCATCTGCCCCTGCCCGGCTTCGACACGACTGAGATCCATGCCAGGGCGGCTGTCGAGTTCGCGCTTGGCGACGAATCGGTCGAAGAGATCGCCGCCGCCTGAGCGACAAATTAGTTGACTAAGTCAATTAATTGCAGGACAAAATCTCCTATCAGGAGGTATTGTCTATGTCCGACTCTGGCTTGATCGACGTCGCCCGCGACTTCAATCGCTTCTACACGAACTTTCTCGGCGTCTTGAACCGGGCCTATCTTGATACGGAGTTCACGCTCACCGACGCACGCGTCCTCTTCGAGATCGGCTCTCGCAAAGGTATAAGCGCGGTCACTCTTGCCCGCGACCTGCACCTCGACCCCGCCTATCTCAGTCGAATCCTCAAGCGCTTCCGAGCCGACGGACTGATCGAAACAAAGGCCGATCCCAGCGATCTACGCAGTCAGATCATTATGGTCACCACCAAGGGGCACGATCAGTTCGAGGAACTTGGCAGGCGCTCAAATGCTCAGATCGCGGAGCGCTTCGACAACCTCGCCGAGGGCGAGCCGCAAAGCGTTGTAACGGCAATGACAGCCATCCGCTCGCTACTCGATCCGGACGCCTCACCTCCTCCATTGGTCATCCGCACCCACCGGCCCGGAGATATCGGCTGGATCGTCCAGAGCCAGGGCAAGGCCTATGCCGAGGAATACGGCTGGGACATGCGCTTCGAGGGCCTTGTTGCAGAGGTCGCCGGCAAGTTCCTGGCGAATTTTGATCCGTCGACGGAGTATTGCTGGATTGCCGAGCGTGGTGGCATCAACGTCGGCTCCATTCTCGTGACCAATGGCGGCGACGGCGTTGCGAAGCTGCGCCTGCTCTATGTCGACAAAGCGGCACGCGGCCTCGGGCTCGGCAAGATGCTGGTGGACGAATGCATCCGCTTTGCCAGGGCAAAGAAATATCGACAAATCTCGCTCTGGACGAACGACATCCTGCACGCTGCGCGCGGCATTTACTTGAAGGCCGGTTTTCGCCTTGCCTCAGAAGAGAGACACCGGATGTTCGGGCCCGAGGAAAACGGTCAGATCTGGATTCTTGATCTCTGATTTGCTGCGTCGCGAAAGTTTCACTTGATTTGGAAACGATCATTTCCTAATTAGGTCACCATGAGTATGGCGACCTTCACTGAACCCACCCGCACACGCGGAAGACCGCGCAAGTTCGATCGCGATTCAGCATTGGACAAGGCGCTGCAGGTTTTTTCCGAGCGCGGCTATCATGCTGCGTCGATCAGCGAACTCACAGAGGCGATGGGCCTTGCCTCCGGCAGCGTCTACAAGGCTTTCAAGGACAAGCGGGGCATATTCCTCGCAGCCTTCGACCGGTATCGCACGGTGCGTCGCGGCCTGCTGGATGCCCGCATGGCGAAAGTCGAAACCGGCCGCGACAAGATTCGGCAGGTCCTGACCCACTATGCCCTCTCCTCCCACGG
Source organism: Rhizobium sp. 3T7 (assembly GCF_020166565.1). Lineage (NCBI taxonomy): Bacteria > Pseudomonadati > Pseudomonadota > Alphaproteobacteria > Hyphomicrobiales > Rhizobiaceae > Rhizobium > Rhizobium sp. 3T7. The sequence goes on along the minus strand of NZ_JAIQXS010000001.1, from coordinate 166,607 downwards.
CACCTCCGGGCGGCGGGGCTGCCTGGTCGTCGGCAGCGCGAACGACCTTGCGCTTTTCGACGAGGCCGCCGCCGAACGTGTCGCAGCCGCCTTTGCGGCCAACGAAACCCTGATCGCCGACCTCCTCCGCCTCGGCCAAAGCGACGGCTCGATCTCCCGCGAGATCGATATCGCCGCCACTGCCCGGACACTTCTGTGCGTGACCAAAGGAATGCGCGTCGTCGGCAAGACGGGGCGCAATGAGGACGACATGGCCGCTGTCGCCGAGACAGCAATGAAGCTTCTTGTGTGAACCGGGTTGCGATCGACCCGCCTCAGCACGCAACCTTTTTTAATCATCCGATAGCCCACCGGAGCCCATTATGAGCCTTTTGACCACCACGCGGGAAACCGTCGCGCCACAGACGATCTCGCCGTTGATGACGTTTCTTTTCGCTGCCACGTGTGGGCTGGTTGCCGCCAATCTCTATTACGGCCAGCCGCTCGCCGGGCCAATCAGCACATCCCTCGGCTTTACGCCGGCGGCAACCGGCCTGATCGTCACCCTGACGCAGATCGGCTACGGTCTCGGACTGCTCTTGATCGTTCCACTCGGCGATCTGCTGGAAAATCGCAGACTTGTGCTGACACTCATCGCCACCTCAGCCGTCGCTTTGGTCGGAGCCGCCTTATCGTCAACGCCCGCGATGTTTCTCCTCGCCTCGTTGTGCATCGGCCTCGCCTCGGTCGCCGTCCAGGTGCTCGTTCCCTTTGCCGCCCACATGGCGCCGGACGCAAGCCGTGGCCGCGTCGTCGGCAACGTCATGAGCGGGCTGCTCTGTGGCATCATGCTGGCGCGCCCCTTCGCCAGCTTCCTTGCCGAGGCGACTTCCTGGCACATGGTCTACGTCGTCACCGCTGCCTTGATGATCGCGCTCGTCGTCATTCTAAGGGCCAACCTGCCGGTGCGTGTTCCTCACACCAAGCTGAGCTATGGCAAGCTGGTTGCCTCTATGGCGGATCTCGCCCTCCATTCACGCGTTCTGCAGCGTCGCGCACTCTACCAAGCCGGCATGTTCGGTGCTTTCAGCCTGTTCTGGACCACCACGCCTCTGCTTCTGGCCGGCCCTGAATTCGGGCTGACGCAGAACGGCATTGCCTTGTTCGCGCTGGCCGGTGCTGCCGGTGCCATCGCTTCGCCGATCGCCGGACGCCTGGCCGACCGCGGCCTGACGAAAGCTGCCTCTACGCTGGCGATGCTGCTTGGAATGTCGGCCTTTGTCATCAGCCACTTCGCGACGGACGGTTCGCCGACGGCGCTGCTGTTGCTGACGGCGGCGGCAATACTTCTCGATTTCGGCGTAACGACCAATCTTGTCTGCGGACAGCGTGCAATCTACGCGATCAGCGCCGAGCATCGCAGCCGTCTGAACGGTCTCTACATGGCGACGTTCTTTGCCGGTGGAGCGATCGGATCGGCCGTGGGCGGCTGGGCGTACGCCACCGGTGGTTGGACGATGACAGCCTGGATCGGCTTCTGTTTCCCGGCCTTCGCGTTCCTTCTCTTCCTGACGGAAGGCCGCGGCACGCAGATAGCCTCAGACGTTGGCTGAGTCGAACTTGAGCCGTGCGGCGCGAACCGCATCATGGTTTTCTTCCGCCCAGTTCAGCAGCAGTGCGAGGGTGCTGTAGAGCGAGCGGCCAAGATCGGTCATGCGATACTCGACACTCGGCGGCTTGGTCGGAAACACCTCCCGCTCGATGTAGCCGTCACGCTGCAGATCTCTTAGCGTCTGCGTCAGCATGCGCTGCGAAATGTCAGGGATCATCCGCCGCAACTCGCCGAATCGGTACGGACGCTGCGACAGCGCCTCGAGCATCAGCGTCGACCATTTGCCGCCGATCTGCTGCATCATGTCCCGGACCGGGCAATTGCTGAAGTCGAGCTTGCTGAGATCGACGTCTCGACGAATGCCGGGTGCCTTGTTCTTCAGGTTGACGACGGCGCCGCTCATCCTTGGTTCCCTTTTGGTAACGTAGAGCGAAAAAACTGCCTTCTTTACAGCTCGCAGTCAATTCCTATTCTAGAGCTACTCTCTTTTTGAGACCGTCATCGAACCTAGAGGAAAGACATGAGCGAGACCATTCTCATCACCGGCGCCGCCGGCCAGCTTGGCCAGAGGGTCATCCATCACCTGCTCGAGACCGAAAAGGTTCCTGCTGCAAACATCATCGCCGCAACGCGCGACCCCGCCAAGCTCGCAGATCTCGCCGCCAAGGGCGTGGTCACCCGCCAGGCGGACTTTGACGATGCCGCCTCGCTAGAAACCGCCTTCACGGGCGTCGATCGGTTGCAGATCATCAGCACCGATGCACTTGCCGTCCCCGGCCAACGTCTCAAGCAGCACAAGGCAGCAGTGGATGCGGCCGTGAAGGCCGGCGTGAAGCACATCGCCTACACGTCGATGCCCTCGCCGGACAAATCGCTGGTCACTTTCGCACCGGATCACCTCGGCACCGAGAATGCCATCAAGGCGACGGGCATCCCCTACACCATCATCCGCAATGCCTGGTACATGGACAACTATCTCCATGGCATGCCGCACAATCTCCAGTCGGGAAGCTGGTACACGGGCAGCGGCGAGGGCAAGATTTCGAATATCTCTCGCGAAGACTGCGCACGGGCGATCGCAGCAGCTCTTGCCTCAGGGACGAAGGAAAGTGCGACCTATACGCTGACCGGAGCGGAGTCTCTGACAGCAAACCAGATCGCAGCGACCGTCACCGATGCGGTGGGAAAGCCATTGAAGGCCGTTAGCGTCACCGATGCGCAGCTTGGCCAGGGTATGCGCGGGGCGGGTCTTCCCGATTTCGTCGCCGACATGCTGGTCTCCGCCGATGCCAACATCCGCGCGGGCAACTTCGATCTGGTAACAGCCGACTATGAGAAACTGACCGGCAAGAAGCCTGAGACACTCAGGGACTTCTTCATCGCGCACAAGACCGCCCTCATCGCCTGAGTCGGTCAAGAAGGCCCGCTTCGCACCACCGGAGCGGGTCTTCGCCTATTCGCGGTCTTGGATCGTCTGGCCGCACGCCCGGCAGAACCGCCGAACGGTTTCCGCCATGCCGAATTCGAGCGCGTCCGCCGTCAATCCATGCCCGATGGACACCTCAGCAAGTTTTGGAATACGCTTTACAAGCGCAGGCAAATTCGCCACCGTCAGATCGTGCCCCGCATTGACACCCAGGCCGATCGCCAGCGCCGCATCCGCTGTCTTGCCAAGCGCCTCAAGGATTGGCCCTGCCCGTTCGGGCGCGTCGTAGCACCCGCCATAAGGACCCGTATAAAGTTCGATTCGGTCAGCGCCGACCGCCTTGGCGATAGCAACGGCCTCGGCGTCCCCATCGCCATCGGCGAACAGCGATACGCGCGTTCCCATCTTCTTCAGCCGCGCGATGACGTCTGTCAGGAAGTCGCGGTGCTTGCGGAAGTCCCAGCCATGATCCGAGGTTGCCTGTGAGGGATCGTCAGGAACCAGCGTGACCTGCTCAGGCGCGGCGCCGACACAAAGTTCGAGGAACTCATCGGTCGGATAGCCTTCGATGTTGAACTCGGCAGCCGGAAATTCATCATCGATCAGGTTGCGGATGACAGGCAGGTCGGAGAAACGGATGTGCCGCTGGTCAGGCCGCGGATGCACGGTCAATCCGCTCGCGCCAGATTGCAGCGCGATCCGCCCAAGCCCTTCGACGCTTGGCCACGGCAGATCGCGGCGGTTACGCAGCATCGCGACGGCATTGAGATTGACGGAAAGCGTGGTCGGCATGGCAGGATTCCAAATGAAGCGAAGGATGATCGTTTCTAGGCCAATGAGTCGGTATGGGCCAACGAGATTCGTACATGAATGCATGTGAATCTGTGATGACGCGAGTGTTTCACCCGCCGGCGCGACGCCGAAAGTACATATGGTTCGGTCCTCGCACTTTAGACGATCAAGCGTTTCTCCAACGCTGATTCCTCACGAGAATCGCCTTCACCTGGCGCAACTTTCTGTCCAGATTGCCCTGCAAATTAAAAGTCACTAATTTTGATACTAACAAAATACGTCAATCACGGGTAACGTAAGCTCACAACATCGAAGAGAACACCGCCAGTTGCTTCGATGCCTGAACAGGAACGATAAGAGGGAACCCCACTCAACCGCACCCTTTTGCAATTTGCAGACGCACAATGAGCACAATGGGAGGGACCATGGCAGAAGGTTACAAGCAGGGGTTCACCTCAGACCTAGCGACACAAACGCGACCGCGGCACCGTTTCCTCCCGTCAGCGGCTCTCCCCCCCGCCGATTTGCCCCGCGGAAGAGTACCGATCGCCGACATGGCCAATGCCTTCGGCGTGACCCATCGAACCCTGCATTTCTATGAGGAAAAAGGACTAATTTCGGCCAGCCGAATCGGCCTGATGCGCGTCTATGAGCCGGGCGACGTTATGCGCATGGCCGTCATCAACGCTTGCCGCGAGGCCGGCATGGCGGTTGCCGTGATCCAGGATCTGATGACTGACCTCATCGAGGCCGACTCGCAGGAGGCTGCCGAGGCTCTGTTTCGCGATGCGCTCGTGACCCGCAAACGCGAACTCAGCGCGGAAATGTCCACATTGCATCGACAGATGCAGCAGGTGAGCGATTTGCTCGACCGCGAGGCGACCGAGGATCAACCCCTCAACGACAATCAAAGCGGATCGGCACTCACGGATCAGGAGTTGCGGTGTCTCGCACTGATGGCGGCAGGGCTTTCCACGCAGCGCATTGCACGCACCCTCGACCTTCGAGATGACACTGCACGATCACTTGAAGCCGGCATCATCCAGAAATTCCACGCCAACAATCGCTTTCAAGCCATAGCCAAGGCCGTCATGCTCGGCGTCGTCCAAGTCTGACGCTCCGGAAAATCGCCTAACGCACGATCGTCAAGGTTTCTGCTGCGCGCGTGATCGCCGTATAGAGCCACCGTTCGCGTGTATCGCGGAATGCCCAGCTTTCATCGAACAGCACGACGTTGTTCCACTGCGAGCCCTGCGCTTTGTGAACCGTCAGCGCATAGCCGTAGTCGAATTCGTCGTATCGCTTGCGCGTGTTCCAGGGAATTTCACCCTCGACATCCTCGAAGGCCTGCTTCAGCAGTTTGATCTTTGCCGCGCCGCGATCCATGTCGTCGTCTTCAGGCCGGATCAACAGGTTGATGCCGGGCTTCGTCGTCTCCTTGGACGAGGTCATCACCTGCCAGAGCGAGCCGTTGAGCAGGCCCTTTGCCGGATCGTTGCGCAGGCAGACCAGCTTGTCGCCCGTTTGCGGGTATTCGGCCGTAAAACCCTTCAACTCGCGAAGCCGCTGATTGTATCGGCGTCGCGTGCGGTTGGTGCCGACGAGCACCTGATCGGCATCGAGCACCAGCGACTGGTTCACCTCGCCCTTGGAGATGACCTGCGCGGTGCCATAATCGCCGTAGCTGACTTCGTTGCCCTCACGAACCTGCATTGCGAGCTGGATGATCGGATTGTCGCGAGCCTGGCGGTGAATGTCCGTCAGCAGATAGTCCGGCTCCTGATTGGTGAAGAAGCCGCCGCCGGAAACAGGAGGCAGCTGGCCGGGATCGCCGAGCACCAGAATCGGCGTTCCAAAGCTCATCAGGTCCCGGCCCAGCGCCTCGTCCACCATCGAGCACTCGTCGACCACAATAAGCGCAGCCTTGGCAACCGGGCTCTGCCGGTTGATGGAGAACATCGGAGCGATGGAGGTCTTGCCTGTCTCCTCGTCCTCGACAGCCTCCTCGCCGCGCGGACGATAAATCAGCGAGTGGATCGTCTTCGCGTTGCTGGCGCCGCGCGACCGCAGCACTTGAGCCGCCTTGCCTGTAAACGCGGCAAATAGCACATCACCATCCACATGCTCCGCAAAGTGCCGCGCAAGCGTCGTCTTGCCCGTACCAGCATAGCCGAACAGGCGGAAAAGCGGCGACCGCCCTTCTTTCAGCCATTTGGAAACGGCCTTGAGGGCTTCATCTTGTTGCGGAGCAAATTGCATCGTGGATCGACTTGGCAGGATTCGCCTGACATAGGCAACCCTGAAAATCTGGGCGAGCGGGCGATCACAATGGAATAAAACCGACGCCGATGGTGTCTCATGTCTGTCAACGCAATCAAGCGTGCCAACACGTGAGGAGAGACCCCATGAAATCCGCAAAGATGCTGATCGCATTTGCCATTGCATCCGCCGTCGCAACGTCCGCATTTGCGGCCCCGCCCGTCAAGGCGGTGAAATCTAGCAAGGGCGAGGTTCTTGCCGGCGAAAACGGCATGACTCTCTACACGTTCAAGAAGGACAAAAAGGGCGTTTCCAATTGCTACGACGATTGCGCCAAGAACTGGCCGCCGCTGATGGCCGCTAGCGATGCGAAGCCAGAGGGTGCATATTCGATTGTCGAACGGAAAGACGGCAGCAAGCAGTGGGCCAAGGACGGCATGCCGCTCTATTTCTGGGTGAAGGACAAGAAGATGGGCGATATCACCGGTGACGGCGTCGGCGGCAACTGGGATCTCGTCAAGCCGTGAGCGAACCGATTTGAAGACACCAGGGCAAGATACCTTCGAGGGCCAGATCCTGGCCCTCCTTCCCTCGCTGAGACGCTATTCCCGCAGCCTCACCCGCTCCGACGCGGACGGGGAGGATTTGCTGCAGGACTGCGTGGAGAAAGTACTGGCCCGCCGCGGACAGTGGCGAGGGCTGAACCTGCGCGGTTGGGTGTTGACGATCATGACGAATCTCTATCGCAATGGCCGCCGCCAGACGGATCGCGCGCCGTTCGTCGAACTCGACAACGCTGAGGATACCGTATCGGTGGATCCTGTTCCCGATCCCCTCGAACGGTCGCGGCTGGAGGACGCGCTAAACAGCCTTTCGGAGGAAAACCGCTCGGTGCTGATGCTGGTCGTCATCGAAGGCTATACCTATCAGGAGGTCGCGACCGCGCTCGACATCCCGATCGGCACGGTTATGTCGCGCCTGTCACGCGCGCGCCAACGGATTGGAGAGCGCATGAAGGCTGACAATGTCATTACGCTTCGGAGACCGAAATGAACGAGATCAACCAGACCGTGACCGAAGCGGATCTTCATGCCTATGCCGACGGGCAGCTTCCCGATCAGGCACGCGCGCGCATCGAAGCGTGGCTCAGTGACAATCCGGACGATGCAGCCAAAGTGGCGGAATGGACGGCACGAAATGCCGATATCCGGTCGCTCTTCGCAGCTTATGAAAAATCCACGGACGCGGATATAGGGCTCGTCACTGGCCGCAGACACCCCGCAAACTGGCCGAAGCGCTTGGCGACGATGGCGGCGATCGTCGCGATTTTCGGCCTTGGCGCGTTGAGCGGCCACTACGGCCCGACGCTGTTTGAAAGGCCGGATCTGCAATTGACGGAACTCGAAACGCTTCCCAACGAAGCCCGCAACGCCTTCCTGGTTTACGCCGGTGAGGTCCGTCATCCTGTCGAGGTCTTTGCCAATGAGGAAGCTCATTTGGCGACCTGGCTCGGCAAGCGGCTAGCTGTTCAGGATCTCAAGGTTCCGAACCTGCAGGAGCTCGGCTTCAAGCTGGTCGGCGGTCGCCTGTTACCCGTCGATGGCGGTCCCGGTGCGATGTTCATGTACGAGGATCAGGCTGGCGAACGCCTGACGGTCCTCGTCGGGCGCAACGCCGATAACAGATCGACCAGCTTCCGCTTCGCCTCGTCCGGCAATATCGAAACCTTCTACTGGATCGATGGCGAACTCGGCTATGCCGTGACCGGCGAGGTCTCGCGCGATGTGCTGAGAAAGGTCGCGGAGGAATGCTACAGGCAGTTTCCGTCCTGATCCTCAGTGCAGCGGATCATTGGCAAGCTCGATCGGCTTGCCATGGGGCGTAGCCTCCGCCGCCCGCTGCCAGCTTTGCTGCAGATCGAGGATCATGTCGGCGTCGGCCACGCCGAGTTTGACAAGGAACGCCGAAAGCGCCGCTACCCAGCAATCGAAATAGTCGCTGCCGACTTCGGCGCGGCCGGGCTGATGCAACTCCCGCGACAGGGTCTCCGCCCATTCGCTCCACGTAAACAGGCCGCGCTCGTGCAGATGCACCGTCATGGCGAAGGCCTCCGCAGCCCAGGGCTCGGGAAAAACCGGCTCGCCATCGGAGGATTTCGGCAGTTGCGGCGACTGCGCCAACGGCGAGCGCGTTTCACACTGGCTCAAGATAGCTCTCCCAGGCATCGATCGACACGCTGAGCGTCGGGTCGGCACCTTCGCCCCAGATCTCGCCGCCATCGAACACGACCGTATAGACCCATTGCGGGTTTTCGCCCTTTCCATGGGCATTGTCGTCGGGAAAGATGAACGAGCCCTGCACCGCCTCCACAACGCCGGTTTTGTCGCGTGCATAACGCGGCAGCCGTGTATGTGTGGTCGGATTGAAATTCCTGGTTCGGACCCTGTCCCCGGCGCCAAAGCGGGGCGGCGTTGTCACCGACCGATCACAGGGACCACCCTTTGCTAGCACGCCCGCCACCATGTCGGCCTTCAGGACGCGCTTCGGTGTCGCGCCATCCGTTTGCTTGTGGCCACCAGCGATCTCTCCGGCGGTGACGAAACCGTGCCGCTCAAGCAGCACCTCCAGCGCCCGTGTCCAGATCTCGTAGTAGCTCGCGCCAAGATAATTCGCCGGCGGAATGTTTTCGCGGGCATGCCGACTCTCGTCGATATTCCAGGCGCCAAACGCGCCACTGGAAAGCGTAAGTCCAAGCGCCCGTTTCTCCCACTCCGCATGGAAATACGGCTCGTTCTTCTCGGGCGCGACTGGGCCGAAGCCCATCTGACCGCCAAGGTCGTGCGGGCCGTTCATGGAGCAACTCCCGCCACAGCCGCGAGACCCGTCCCGATCATCGCGTCGCGGCTGACGAGATCGGCAAGCTGCTCCTCGCTCCACCCTTCTGTGCCTTTCGGTTGCTCGGGAACGACGAGATAACGCAGCTCCGCAGTCGAATCCCAAACGCGGATCTTCTTATTCTCCGGCAACATCACGCCGAACTCAGCTAGCACGCCCCGCGGATCGATGACCGCCCGCGAGCGATAGGCGGGGGCCTTGTACCAGACCGGCGGCAGGCCAAGCACGGACCACGGATAACAGGAGCAAAGCGTGCAGACGACGAGATTGTGCGTGTCGGCGGTGTTAAACACCGCGCGCATGTGCTCACCCTGACGGCCGGTATAGCCGAGGCTCGCGATGGCGGCCGTCGCATCACGCCGCAACCACTCGGCAAATTCAGGATCACTCCAGGCCCTGGCAACGACGCGCGCTCCGTTGCGCGGACCGACCTTTGTCTCGTAGGTCTCCACGATCGCGTCTATCGCCGCCGGATCGATCAGCCCCTTCTCCGTCAGAACCGTCTCAAGCGCCCTCACCCGCGCCTGCATGTCGCTATAGCGGTTATCGTGGTGGTGGTCGTGGTCGTGATGATGATCGTCGTCGTGCACGAGATATCCTCCTCCGCCAATCTGCAGCTATCTTTATGCTCTCGCGCGCGTCTCGCCAAGGCCTCTTGCCGATGCAACTTTTCGGTTAAGTTCGATGCCATGAACATCCTGATTCTCGGCGCGACAGGCTTTATCGGTTCGGCGGCAGCAGCCCGCCTGCTGGCTGACGGACATAGTGTGACGGGCCTCGGACGCAACCCGTCGCGCGCTCGTCTGAAATTGCCGGATATCAGATGGATAGAGGCCGATCTTTCGAAAATGCTGCACGCGGAGGATTGGCGCGCCGTCATTGAAGGTCATGACGCCGTCGTCAATTGCGCGGGCGCTCTGCAGGACGGCCTTGCCGACGACCTGGCGGCAACGCAACAAAAGGCGATGCTGGCGCTATACGCCGCCGCACAGCAAACGCGCCCTCTCATCGTCCAGATATCCGCACGGACGAACGGTGCCGCCGGCGGTCTGCCCTTCCTGGCAACGAAACGGCAGGCTGACAAAGCGCTCGCCGCAAGCGGCGTGCCTCATGTCATCCTGCGCCCGGCCCTCGTCCTCGGCCGCAACGCCCATGGGGGTTCGGCCCTGCTGCGCGCTCTCGCCGCCCTGCCCTTCAGCATCCCGCTGGTTCATGCAGCAAGTCCGGTTGCAACAGTAGCACTTGACGACGTCGCGGCGGCGTTAAGGAGCGCTGTCGCGGGACATCTCCCATCTGGCACTGACGCGGATCTTGCATCGACCGAGCAATTGACGCTCGCCCAACTCGTTACCCTCCACCGGCAATGGCTGGGTTTGCCGCACGCAGATGTGGTATCCCTGCCTGCCGTCGCTGCCGGACCGGCCACCTGGGTCGCAGACGCTGCCGGTCGCCTTGGATGGCGGTCGCCCTTGCGCTCCACAGCCATGACCGTCATGGCGGAAGGCATCCAGCCAAGCGCCGACAGTGACCCGGGCATTGCTACAGCGTCGGCGCGGGACATCTTGCGCATGAACCCGGCCGGCGTGCAGGATCTTTGGTTTGCCAGGCTCTATCTCCTGAAGCCGCTGATGATCGGTACTCTGTCGATATTCTGGCTGCTGTCGGGTTTTCTGCCCTTGCTTGATATTGGGCGCGCCGCCACGCATTTCCTACCGCTGCTGCAGGCCGGCCCTGCCGTGTCGCTGGCCGTCCTCACCTGCCTGATCGATATGCTGCTCGGCGCGGCTGTCCTTGTCCGGCCACTCGCCCGCAGAGCTATGCACGGGATGATGTTGGTCTCGCTGACCTATCTTGCCGGTGCCACCATCGTCGAACCTTCTTTGTGGCTCGATCCGCTTGGCACTTTGGTCAAAGTCCTGCCGTCGCTGGTGCTGACGCTGGCCGCCCTCGCTATTCTGGATGAAAGATAATGCTCGAACAGTTGCTACTGTTGGCACATGTGATCGGCGCAACTGTCCTGTTCGGTACGGGCGCCGGCATCGCTTTCTTCATGGCGTTCGCACACGGCACGCGGGATCCTAAGCTGATCGCTCATGTCGCGGGAACCGTCGTCATCGCCGATACGCTGTTTACGGCGACAGCCGCACTTCTCCAGCCGGTGACAGGTTATCTGCTGGTGCGACTGATCGGCTGGGATCTGACAGAGGGCTGGATCGCCCTCTCATTGCTTCTCTACGTTTTTACCGGCCTTTTCTGGCTGCCGGTCGTCGGTATTCAGATCCGTATGCGAAATCTCGCCCGTGCTGCAGCTGCGGCGCGCGTGGAGTTGCCCGCAGCCTATTTCCGGCTTTATCGCATCTGGTTTGCCTTTGGATTTCCGGCATTCTTCGCAGTTATCGGCATCCTGTGGCTGATGCTCAACAAACCGACGATCACACTATTTTAGCATCGGCCAGAGGCTGAGCACCAACAACACGGCCATGGTGATGTTGAACCATTTGAGCCTCACAGGATCCGACAGCCAATCGCGCAGCGCCGAGCCGAACCCTGCCCAGGTCGACACGCTCGGCACGTTGACCAGAGCGAAGGCGAAGCCGACAATCAGGACACTCGCCAGATAGATATCCGGGATGGTATAGGTTGCCATCGCGGTTACGGCCATGACCCATGCCTTCGGATTGACCCATTGGAAGGCTGCCGCCGACAGGAACGACATCGGCTTCACGCCGCTTTTGCCTTCGCTAAGTGTACGCGATGTCGCGATCTTCCAGGCGATCCAGGCAAGATAAGCGCCGCCAGCAAACTTCAGCGTCGTATAGAGCGCCGGCACCGTGTGCAGCAGCGCTCCAAGTCCAAATCCTACGCCGATCAACAGAACGAAGAACCCTGCTCCGATACCCAGCATATGCGGAACGGTGCGGCGGAAGCCGAAGTTCACGCCGGATGCGAAGAGCATCATGTTGTTGGGGCCCGGCGTTATCGATGTCGTAAAGGCAAACAGAACAAGTGCCAGAAATGTATCCAGCGGCATGAGACCTCCCAGAGGCCCGCGATTGCTTGGACGGGCTCGATTGATTTAGGTCAACATAGCTGACCCAAATTCGCCGTTCCACGCAATCATTGTCATGGTGACAGGATTGGTTGAAAGATTGCGGAGCCGTCCAATCTTTTTCGAAAGCGGAAATGACCATCATGCGAAACGACGCTATCCCAACCATCCAACTTCCGAACGGTGCAGAGGTTCCAGCCCTCGGTCAGGGCACCTGGAACATGGGCGAGAATCCCACCGAGGCGAAGCGGGAAATAGCAAGCCTGCGCGCTGGCCTCGATCTTGGTATGACGCTCATCGATACCGCGGAAATGTATGCCGAAGGTGGCGCGGAGAAGATCGTCGGCGAAGCGATCCGAGGGCGACGGGATGAGGTCTTTCTCGTCAGCAAGGTCTATCCCTGGAACGCCAGCCGCAAGGGAACGATCGACGCCTGTGAACGCAGCCTATCGCGCCTCGGCACCGACCGGGTTGACCTCTACCTGCTGCACTGGCGCGGCGATCATCCTCTCGTGGACACCGTCGAGGCATTCGAAGCGTTAAAGACATCCGGCAAGATCGGCGCCTGGGGCGTATCCAACTTCGATACGGATGACATGGAGGAATTGCTGACCGTTCCCGCGGGGCGCAATGTCGCCGCCAACCAGGTTCTCTACAACCTGTCGCGCCGCGGCGTTGAATACGAACTGCTGCCTTGGTGTCAGGAGCGTCAGATCCCGCTCATGGCCTATTCGCCGATCGAACAGGGACGCATCCTGCATCACCCGGAACTGATCCGCATCGCCAAGGCTTATCAGGCAACGCCGGCGCAGGTGGCGCTTGCCTTCCTGCTGGAGCGCGACGGCGTGATCGTTATCCCGAAGACGTCGAGCGCTGCCCGCGCCGCCGAAAACCGAGACGCCGTCTCGCTCGACATTACCGACGAGGATTGGGCCGCGCTGGATGCCGCCTTCCCGCCTCCGGCAAGAAAAAGACCGCTGGAGATGCTCTGATTCCAGCGGCCTTGACGGTCACTGCACGGTGACTTACATGCCCTGCTGGCCGCGGTTCATCGCGGCAATGCCGGTACGGCAGACCTCGATCAGGCCGAGCGGCTTCATGATCGAGACGAACTGGTCGATCTTCGAGGACTTTCCGGTAATCTCCAGGATGAAGTGATCGACGGTCGCGTCGACGACCTTCGCATGGAAGGCATCCGCGAGACGGAGCGTTTCGGCACGGGTCTCACCCGTGCCGACGACCTTGACGAGCGCCACTTCACGCTCGATCGGACGCTCCTGACCGAGTTCGCGGGCGCGAACCGTCAGATCGACCACCCTATGAACAGGAACGATGCGCTCAAGCTGCGCCTTGATCTGTTCGAGCACGTGCGGCGTGCCGCGCGTCACGATGGTAATTCGCGACAAGTGCGCCTGATGCTCGGTTTCGGAGACGGTCAAGCTCTCGATGTTATAGCCACGGCCAGAGAACAGGCCGATGACGCGGGCAAGGACGCCCGGCTCGTTGTCGACGAGGACGGAAAGCGTATGGCTTTCGGCGGCAGCCGTCTCAGGCGAGATGAAGTAGGCAGAGCCCGTCGGCTGAAGGTGTGCATTCATGATCGTGGGTTTCCTCTACCTTGATATCAAACGAGCTGACGGCCCTTGGCGTCGATCGCATTGGCGACCGCCTCGTCCGTGGCTTCATCCGGCAGCAGCATCTCGTTGTGAGCCTTGCCCGAGGGGATCATCGGGAAGCAGTTGGCGAGATTGGCGACGCGGCAATCGAAAATGACCGGTTTCTTCACGTCGATCATTTCCTGGATCGCACCGTCCAGATCTTCCGGCTTGTCGCAACGCAGGCCAACGGCACCATAGGCTTCGGCGAGCTTGACGAAGTCAGGCATCGCTTCCGTATAGGAATTCGACAGGCGGTTGCCGTGCAGCAGCTGCTGCCACTGACGAACCATGCCCATGTACTGGTTGTTCATGATGAAGATCTTGATCGGCGCCTCATACTGGATGGCCGTCGACATTTCCTGGATGCACATCTGGATCGAGGCGTCGCCAGCAATGTCGATGACGAGGCTTTCCGGATGCGCGATCTGAACGCCGAGCGCTGCCGGCAGGCCGTAGCCCATGGTGCCGAGGCCGCCCGACGTCATCCAGCGGTTCGGCTTCTCGAAGCCGTAGAACTGTGCCGCCCACATCTGGTGCTGGCCGACTTCGGTCGTGATGTAGGTGTCGCGATCCTTGGTCAGCGCATAGAGGCGTTCCAGCGCGTATTGCGGCATGATGACATCATTGTTCTTGGTATAAGCGAAGGAATTGCGCGCGCGCCAGCGGGTGATATCGGCCCACCAATCGGCGATCTGGCTCTTCTCCGGCTTCTTCGGCAGCGCCCGCCACAGGCGGACCATATCTTCCAGAACGCTTGCGACGTCGCCGCGGATGCCGAGATCGACGCGAACATTCTTGTTGATCGAGGACGGGTCGATGTCGATGTGGATCTTCTTCGAATTCGGCGAGAAGGCATTGATGCGGCCGGTGATACGGTCGTCGAAGCGGGCGCCGATACAGACCATGACGTCGCAGTCATGCATCGCCATATTCGCCTCGTAGGAGCCGTGCATGCCGAGCATCTTCAGCCAGTTCTTGCCGGAAGCCGGATAAGCGCCGAGGCCCATCAACGTCGAGGTGATCGGGAAATCCGTCAGCTCGACAAGCTCGCGCAGCAGCTTGGTGGCCTCGGGGCCGGAATTGACAACACCGCCGCCGCTGTAAATGACCGGACGTTTTGCGCTCGCCATCAGCTCAACGGCCGCGTGGATCTGGTTAAGATCGCCCTGGACCTTTGGCTGATAGCTCTTCTGGATCGCATGGGCTGCCGGCGGCGTATAGGTGCCGGTCGCAAACTGCACGTCCTTCGGAATGTCGACGACAACCGGGCCCGGACGGCCGGACTGAGCGATGCGGAAGGCTTCATGGATGATCGCAGCCAGATCATTGACATCCTTGACCAGCCAGTTGTGCTTGGTGCAGGGGCGTGTAATGCCGACCGTATCGCACTCCTGGAAGGCATCCGAGCCGATCAGCGAGGTCGGAACCTGGCCCGTCAGGCAGACGAGCGGGATGGAATCCATCAGCGCGTCCTGCAACGGCGTGACGGCATTCGTCGCACCAGGGCCCGAGGTAACGAGCATGACGCCGACCTTGCCGGTGGAGCGGGCATAGCCTTCAGCCGCATGGCCGGCACCCTGCTCGTGGCGGACGAGAATGTGCTTGATATCGTCCTGCTGGAAGATCTCGTCGTAGATCGGCAGCACTGCGCCACCCGGATAGCCGAAGATGTGCTCGACGCCGTTGTCCCTCAGTGCCTGGAGGACGATCTCCGCTCCCGTCATCCGATTGCCTGCTGCCTGATTGTCCGTGCCCGTCATGTTTGTTTTCCGTTTTGACTGCTGGGATTTGAGTTTTGTGGTCCGGAAGCCCGAATTTCGGACATAAAAAAAGGCCCCTGAGGGAGCCTGTCATCTAGCGCATGGGTGGCTATCGCCGGATGGTTACACCACCCTGCCCATGCGCCTTCCCACCACGATAAGAGCTACTGCGATTTTCATGGGGCGAAGTGATAGACAGAAAATTTCGCATCGTCAACGCATGCCGCAATAAAAAATCGAGCAGGGTCGTACCGCCCGAACGTGTGCGTGAAGGCCGACCCTTGGCAAAAAGACTTTCTTAAACGTTCGCTCATATCCTCTTTTGCTACCGCAGGGAGTAGCCCTTTGCTGAACAAGGACTTGCACACCTCAAGCAAGGCAGGCGAGCATGACCGCCGCGATGACCAGACCCCGGGCAACCGTTTTCTCGGTCGTGTTGTTGCGTGTAGCGGGTCTCGCGCCACCATCGCCGCAGTCGCCGAAGCTGGCGGCACAGAGTTGGCCGAACTGTGGTCGGTCGGCAGGTTGATTTCGATCAGCGTTGGTCGAAACCGCGTGGTCGCCCTCGTCTACTCCATGAACACCGGCGGTCACAGCTGGGGTGAAGGAGAGGACAACTACTTTCAGATCGAAACCGAACTGCTCGGCGAGGTCCGCGTCGACGAGGATGGGCGCGAGCAGTTCTCGACCGGCATCTCCCGCTATCCCTATCTCGGCGCCATCGCCCATCGCATTCGCGCAAGCGACCTGATGCGGATCTATGATGCCGGCACCGGAACGACGGCCGTCATCGGCAAGCTTACGCAGGACGAGAGCATCGACGCTGCAATCCACATCCCCTCCATGCTGTCGAAACACTTCGCCATCGTGGGCTCGACCGGCGTCGGCAAGTCGACCGCCGTCTCACTGCTCTTGCAAAAGGCAATCGAAGCCGATCCAAAGCTGCGTGTCCTGATCCTCGACCCACATAACGAGTTCGCCGCCGCCTTCCCGAAGCACTCCGTAGTCATCGACACCGATACGCTCGATCTACCTTTCTGGCTGATGAAGCTGGAGGAGTTCGCCGAGGTCGTTTTTCGTGGTCGCACGCCTATTCCGGAAGAAGTCGATGTTCTGCGAGACCTGTTGCCGGAGGCAAAGCGTGCCTTCCGCGGCAGCGACACCTCGCTCGTCCGTCGTACGACGGAGAAAAGTTCGATCACGGCCGATACGCCGGTTCCGTATCGCATGGCGGACCTGCTCGCCTTGATCGACGAGCGCATCGGTCGGCTCGAGGGCCGTGGCGAAAAGCCTCTCCTCAGATCGCTGAAGATGCGTATCATCGCCGCCATCAACGATCCTCGCTACCACTTCATGTTCTCCAGCAACACGATCAGCGACACGATCATGGAGACGGTGGCGGAAATCTTCCGTATTCCTGGCGATAGCCGACCGATCTGCACCTTCCAGCTGTCCGGCATCCCGTCCGAGGTCGTGAACTCCGTTGCCTCGGTTCTCTGCCGCATGGCCTTTGAAATCGCATTGTGGAGTGACGGCGCCATTCACATGCTTGTGGTCTGCGAAGAAGCGCATCGCTACATTCCGTCGGACCCAAATCTCGGCTTTTTCCCGACCAGGCAGGCTATCGCCCGCATCGCCAAGGAAGGCCGCAAATACGGCGTGTCGCTGGGGATTATCACCCAGCGCCCCGGCGAACTCGATCAAACGATCCTGTCGCAGTGCTCGACGCTCTTTGCCATGCGCCTAGCCAATGATCGCGACCAGGAGATCATTCGCTCGGCGATTCCCAATTCGTCGATCTCGACGACCAGTTTCATTTCCTCGATCGGCAACGGCGAGGCGATTGCCTTCGGTGAAGCGATCAGCGTTCCGATGCGAATGCGCTTCTCGCGCGTCGAGGAGCGCTACTTGCCCAAGGCCAATGGCGCCAATGTGAAAGTCAGCGAAGAGGAACCTGACAACGTCGACCTGCGCAAGATCGTGACGCGCATGCGTGCCGTCAGCGGTCCCGATATTTCGGCGTTCCAGCAAAGCTATTCCGCCGCGATGCCGCCCAGCGGTCCTTATGAGGACGAAGACGACTATGACGACCTCGACGGGCCGGCAGCACCATCTTCCTACCCGTCGGTACCAATGGCTGCCCGCATGCCGGCAACACCGCCACTTGCCCCGATCGAACCCTATCGCCGCGATATGCTGCCGGGAGCAGGCTCGCAGCGTGAGTCCCTAGCCGCCACACCGCGCTCAACCGCTGCGGTGCCGGAAACGTCGATCGACAGTCGCCTCGAGGCTCTAAGACGCGAAATCCGCGGAGAACCGTCAGCGGGACAAGGCGACAAGCCAACTGTCGCAGGGAGCGTTCGTCGCGAACCCGGCATGTCCCTCCGTGACAGCATACTGAAAAAGCCTCTCAGCAGCCTGAACGATAAGGACTAACGCCGCTCGCGGCTTTACGGCAAGCGCTCCCAGCTCTCATCCATCTGGTTGCGAAACCAGGTCATCTGCCGTTTGGCATATTGCCGCGTCGTCGCCGCACCCCGCTCCAGCACTTCGTCGCGGGTCAGCTTACCCTTCAGCATCGCCGCAATCTGCACCACGCCAATCGCCTTCATCACAGGCATGTCGGGCGACAGCGAAAGGGCGAGCAGGGCTTTCACCTCATCCTCTGCCCCCTGCTCCAGCATCTTTTCGAACCGGCCGTTGATCCGCTGGTGGAGCACGCTCCGCTCCGGCTGCACGACGATCTTGCGCGCCGTCGATGGGTCGACGATCACAGGCCCCGCTTGCGCCTGAAAATCGACGATCGAGCGGCCGGTCGCCTCGAGAACCTCCAGCGCCCTTGCGATCCGCTGTCCATCCTGCGGACGAAGACTGCCAGCGACCGTGGGATCGCGCTCTAGCAGCTGTCGATAAAGTTCGTCAGGCCCTTCTTCCTGCAGGCGTGAACGGAGGCTGTTGCGCACATCCTCCGGTATCACGGGCATGTCTGAAAGGCCGCCGGTCAACGCCTTGAAATAAAGGCCGGTTCCGCCAACAAAAATCGGCTTTCGTCCCTCGGCACGAAGACGCTCCAGCAGATCCCTAACATCACGCAGCCAAGCGCCCGTCGAATAGGCACGGCTCGCCGGAACATGGCCGTAGAGGTAATGCGGCACGCCCTGCATATCTGCTTGCGAGGGCCGCGCGGTCAACACGCGCAACGTATCGTAGACCTGCATGCTGTCGGCATTGACGACGACGCCACCGTGCTCTCTCGCCAATTCAACGGCAAGCGCGGACTTGCCGCTGGCGGTCGGCCCGGTTATCAGGATCGCGTTCACTGCGCTCAGAAGGTTTTCCATCATGGCCCTCGTTGCCACGCTTGTTGCCAATCCGTCAAATCCTGTTCTCACGCCCCTGGTTGCCGAGCAGGCGGCAGACGCCGTGGATGCTTCCGGCCTCTACTGGCTTGCCGATGGAATCGCCTGCGATATCGTGCTGAGGGACGGGACGGCCGTGGAGGCCGCTCGAGCCAGCATTCTCGCCGTCATCGACAGTGCTGCTATCGACCTCGTCGTCCAGGATGCCGAGACGCGCCGCAAGAGACTTCTGATCGCCGATATGGACTCCACCATGATCGGCCAGGAATGTATCGACGAGCTCGCCGCCGAAGTGGGACTGAAGGAGAAGGTCGCCGCGATCACTGCTCGTGCCATGAACGGCGAGATCGCCTTCGAGCCGGCCCTTCGCGAGCGCGTCGTGCTGTTGAAGGGATTGCCGATCGGTGTCGTGGACGAAGTCATTGCCAAACGCATCACACTAACCCCGGGCGGCCCCGAACTGATCGCCACCATGAAATCGAAGGGACATTATACGGCGCTTGTCTCTGGCGGCTTCACGGTCTTCACCGGACCCATCGCAAAGACGCTCGGCTTCGACGAAGACCGGGCGAACGTACTTCTAGAAGAGAACGGCGTCCTCTCCGGCCTCGTCTCTGAACCTATCCTCGGCAAACAAGCCAAGGTCGATGCACTGAACGATATTTCAGAAAAGCTCGGCATTTCGCCAGACGACGCCATCGCAGTTGGCGACGGCGCAAACGATCTCGGGATGCTTCAACTTGCCGGATCCGGTGTCGCGCTGCACGCCAAGCCGACCGTTGCCGCGCAAGCGAAAATACAGATCAACCACGGCGATCTCACCGCCCTACTTTATATCCAGGGCTACCGCAAAACCGATTTCGTAACGCCATGACAGTGATCTTAACGACGGACCGCCTGCTTTTGCGCAATTGGACCGAAATGGACCGACCGCTCTTCCACGAGATCAATTCCGATCCTGAAGTGATGGAATTCTTCGCCTTTCGTCGCGATCGCGCTGAAGCAGATTCGATGCTGGAAAGTATTCGCGATGCCATTGCGACTTCAGGGCTTGGCTTCTACGCCATAGCCCTGAAGGAAACCGATGAGCCGGTCGGCTTTTGCGGTCTCTGGAAACCCGAACTGGAACCGTTCCTTGCGGCGGACACGATCGAGGTCGGCTGGCGTCTTGCGAAGCGGCATTGGGGCAAGGGATATGCAACGGAAGCGGGAGCGGCGGCACTTCGCCATGGCTTCACCCAGTTCGATCCTCCCGAGATCGTCTCTTTCGCAGTGGCGGACAATCATCGTTCCACCGCGGTCATGCGCCGACTGGGCCTGCATCACGAACCGGATCGTGATTTCGACCATCCCCGCGTTCCCGACACGCATCCACATCTGAAACGCCACGTTCTCTATACGATCAGCCGTCAACAATGGGAGCGTAGAATCGGCTGACGCCAACTGCCGACGCACGTCAGGCATATGGAAAATGTGGTCCGTTTGCCTCCGTCGCCGACGCAGGCTTCGAAAGTGAAGCGTTTGGAAGATTTCACGAAGGGATAACCAAGCCCTAGTCTCGCTATTCCATCGGCACTGCGACGAAGCGCAAGTCGCCATTCGCCGACGCGATCATCATCTGCGCATTGCGCCGGCCTTCCTGCTTCAGCGACTGCACCTTAGCAGCAACCGCTTCAGGCGAGCGCATGAATTCCTGCGCCACCTCAACGATCACGTCGCCAGGCTTCAGGCCCTTTTCCGCCGCCAGAGAGCCCGGCGCAACCTCGGCGACGAGCACGCCATCTACGCTTTCAGCGATACCGAAGGTTTTGCGGGTCTCCGCGCTTAGTTCCGACAGCGACAGGCCGAGCACGTTCTTCGGATTCGTTGCATCGGGTGTCGCCTGATCCGTCTTGCCCTTGCCATCTGGCATAGGCTGGCTCTGCTGATCACCGGGCTCATCCATGTCCTGGTTTTCATCAGGATCCGGATTGATGACCCCGCCCTTGTTGTTGGAGTCGGCATCGTTCGAGGCAGCCTGATCGCTGTCTTCGAGACGGCCGAGCGTTACCTTCACGGTCTGCTCCTTGCCATCGCGAAGAACGACGACGTCGACTTCCTTGCCCACCGGGCTTTCCGCCACGACGCGCGGCAGGTCACGCATCTCGTTGACGGGCTTGCCGTCGAATTTCAGGATGACATCGCCTGCCTTGATCGAGCCATCATCGACCGGACCACCCTTGATGACGCCTGCCACCAGCGCACCTTTGGCGCTCGTAAGACCGAGGCTGTCGGCGACATCGTCTGTAACCGGCTGGATGCGCACGCCGAGCCAGCCACGCCGCGTTTCGCCAAACTCGCGCAACTGCTCGACGACGCCGGCCGCCAACTCAGACGGCACCGAAAAACCGATACCGATCGATCCGCCGCTCGGCGAAATGATCGCCGTGTTGATGCCGATCACCTCGCCCTTCATGTTGAAGAGCGGGCCGCCGGAATTGCCCTTGTTGATGGCCGCATCCGTCTGGATGAAGTTGTCGTAGGGGCCGGCGTTGATGTTGCGTCCGCGTCCCGAAATGATGCCGACAGTCACGGACCCGCCGAAGCCGAACGGATTGCCGATCGCCATAACCCAATCGCCGATGCGCATCACGCTGGAATCGCCAAATTTCACGGCCGTCAGCGGTGTCTTCGGCTCAACCTTCAGGACGGAAAGATCGGTCTTCGTATCGGTTCCGATCAGCTTCGCCTTCAGCTTGGTGCCGTCGGCGAAATTGACTTCGATATCGTCTGCGCCTTCGATAACGTGGTTGTTGGTGACGATGTAACCTTGCGGATCGATGACGAAGCCAGAACCCAACGAGTTGACGTTGTGGTTGCCGCCCTTGTTACCCTTTTGCTTGTTGAAAAAGTCGTTGAAGAACTCCTGGAAAGGCGAGCCGTCGGGCGCGCGCGGCGCCGGACCAACGCCCTCATCGTCCTTGACATTTTGCGACGTCGAAATGTTTACAACGGCATTGAGGAGCCCTTCGGCAAGATCGGCAACAGATGCAGGCCCGTTCATCGGCGGCGTGCCCTGTGCGTGGACTGCGCCTGTGAATCCAATATTAGCCAGAAGTGCGGCGCCGGCCAGGAGAGCGAGCGATCGTCTGAAGGTCGGGCGGTTCGTCGGGGCCATCAAGCATCCTCATTTCAAATAAAACGCACTCTGAACACCAGCATAAGGCGGAATGATGGAGGGTGAAATCACCTTTTCGCGAAATCCCGCGCAATATGTCCGCCACGCTCGCGAACATCATGTCGCAACGCAGAAAGGGCCGGCAAAGCTGCCGGCCCTTGGTATTTCTGCACGTCCCGATGCGTCGATCAGTTCGTCGGCGCGGTCGGCATCGCCGGCGCCGGTGCGTTTCGTGGCGCGCCGTTTGCGTCGTTGAAGAAGCGGAAGAACTGCGAATTTGGCGAGATCACCAGCGTCGTGTCCTGCGAAGTCAGAGCCGTCGAGTAAGCTGCCATTGAGCGATAAAACTCGAAGAATGCCGGATCCTTGCCGAAGGCATCCGCAAACAACCGGTTCCGCTCGGCGTCGCCTTGACCGCGCAGGATTTCGGAATCGCGTTGCGCCTCGGCGGTGATCTCGACCACCTGCCTGTCTGCGATAGCTCGGCGGCGCTGGCCCTCTTCCGTACCCTGTGCGCGCAGGAGTTCAGCTTCGGCAAGACGCTCGGCGCGCATACGGTCATAGGTCTTCGGCGCAACCTCACGCGTCAGATCCGTCCGACGGATGCGGACGTCTTGGATGTTGAGGCCGAGGTCTTCGGCATCGCGATGCAGATCGTCGCGAACCTCAAGCATCATTGCCACACGCTCTTCCGACAGTGCAGCATCGAAGTCGCGCAGACCGTAGACACGGCGAAGCGAAGAATCGAGCTGCGTGCGAAGGCGCGCTTCCGCTGCCTCGCGATCGCCCGAGACCGTTTCTCGGAACTTGCGCACGTCCCTGATGTCATAGACCACGAAGGCATCGACATCGAAAGTCGCGCCACCCCGAACCTGGACACGAATGTTGTCGAGGTCGAAGCGAAGCGCCTGCCTTTCGACGATCTGAACGCGGTCGGCATCCATGAAGGCAAACGGCAGCTTGAAGTAGATGCCCGGCTCAGTCTTCACCGACTGGATCTGGCCGAAGCGGACAACGATTGCCTGTTCACGCGCGTTCACCACGAAGACCGAGGAGTAGAGCGCGATCAGGATGACGGCGAGGATGCCGAGGATGACAGGAAGCCTGTTTGATGTCATGGCTCAACCTCCCTGCTGTGCCGGCTTGCCGATCTCATTGAGCGGCAGATAAGGCACAACCCCCTGCTTCTCGTCGATCACGACTTTCTTGGAATTCTTCAGAACCTGCTCCATCGTTTCGAGGAAGAGGCGCGTACGGGTTACGTCAGGCGCTTTCGCGTATTGTTCGTTGATGAAGGAGAAGCGCTGGGCCTCACCTTCCGCCTCCTTGACGACACGATTCTTGTAAGCCGCTGCCGCTTCGCGGATTTGGGCGGCGTCACCGCGCGCCTGACCAAGCTTCTGGTTGGCGTATTGATTGGCCTCTTCGACCAGTCGCTGCTTGTCCTGGTCGGCACGCTGCACCTCTTCGAAGGCATCGGCAACTTCGCGCGGCGGTGCCACGTCCTGGATCGTCACGGCGCCGATGGAGATACCAGCCCTGTAGCGGTCCATGGTTCCCTGGACGATGTTGGCGACTTCTGTCTCGATCGGCTGACGATTGTCACGGAATGCGTCCTGGGCCGGACGGCGACCGACGACTTCGCGCATGGCGCTTTCGGCGACCTGCTGCAGTGTCTCAGCCGGATTCTCGACGTTAAAAAGATATGCCTTCGGATCGCTGACCGTGAAGAAGACGGAGAACTGGACGTTCAGGATGTTCTGGTCACCGGACAGCATCAGGCCGCTCGGCGAGGAGGAGGACGTCGATGCCGCACCGATGTTCTGCTGCTGCATCGTCACCTTTACGATTTCTACGGTCTCCATCGGCCACAAATGGAAATGCAGGCCGGGTGTGGAAATCTCTTCCTTCGGATTACCGAAACGCAATTCGACGCCGCGCTCGTCCGGCTGGACGATGTAGATGCACTGGAAGAGCCAGAACACGACCAAAATCGCCGCCACAATGACGAGTACGCCGCCATTGAACCCGCCGGGTACAATGTTGCGAAGCTGATCTTGGCCACGCCGGATAATGTCTTCCAGATCGGGCGGGCCGCCCTTGCCACCGCGCGGGCGATTGGGCCCTTGCCCCCATGGTCCCTGATTGTTACCGCCGCCGCCCCAAGGGCCGCCGCCGCCATTCTGATTGCTCCAGGGCATCAAAACCTCGTTATTCGTTAAACTCCCGATCGCCCAACCCACGGGGGCGGCGGATACTGGCGATCGTGACCGTTATAAGTATCGCCGCATCTGCTTTCAACGCAACATGAGGAACTTGACGATATTTATTGGAAAATAGTTGGTTTTCAGCGGCTAGCGCCGGTCATAGATAATGAATTTCGTGGGATAGCTATCCTTGTCGCCCGCCGGCAGGTCGATCGTCTCCGTCGCCCTCCAGAGCGACGGGTCAATCACGGGAAACAATGTGTCGCCGTCAACAGAGGTTTCGACGTGTGTAACGCACAGTCGATCAGCTAGATCGACGGCCTGCGCATAAATCTGCCCACCACCGATAATGCAGATTTCGCCCTCGCCTTTCTGGCGCGCAATTTCCTCGGCAAGACTGACGGCTTCGGCCAGCGAACCGGCCATGTGCACATCGGGTTGATCTATCGCCCCTGCCTGCCTGGAGATAACGATATTTGCTCGGCCCGGCAGCGGCTTACCGATGGACTCATAGGTTTTCCGGCCCATGATGACAGGCTTGCCAAATGTTAGAGCTTTGAACCGCTTGAGATCGGTCGAGAGCCGCCATGGCATGTCGCCATCCCGCCCGATGATACCGTTGTCGGAAACGGCAACTACGATGGTCTTGCGAATTTCAGACATCAAACTCTCCGATCAGACGGCGATCGGCGCCTTGATGCTGGCATCGGCCTCATAGCCGATCAGCTCGAAATCATCGAACGTGAAGCCGAAGATGTCCGTGATCTCGGGATTGATGCGCATGAAAGGCAGCGGCTTCGGCGTACGGGTAAGCTGCAGCTTCGCCTGCTCGAAATGATTGTGATAGAGGTGCGCGTCACCCAGCGTATGCACGAAATCCCCGAGCTTCAGGCCCGTCACCTGCGCCACCATCATGGTCAGCAGTGCGTAGGATGCAATGTTGAAGGGCACACCGAGGAAGATGTCCGCAGAACGCTGGTAGAGCTGGCAGGAAAGCTTGCCGTCCGCAACGTAGAACTGGAACAGGCAATGGCATGGCGGCAGCGCCATGTCATCCACCTCGGCGGGATTCCACGCCGAAACGATATGCCGGCGTGAATTCGGATTCTTGACGATGCCGGCGACGAGGTTGGCGATTTGATCGATACGGCCACCATCGGGAGCCGGCCAGGAGCGCCACTGAGCGCCGTAGACCGGCCCGAGGTCGCCGTTTTCGTCGGCCCATTCGTCCCAGATCGAGACGCCATTGTCCTTGAGGTAGCCGATATTGGTGTCGCCGCGCAAAAACCAGAGAAGTTCGTGGATGATGGACCGCAGATGCAGTTTCTTCGTGGTCAGAACCGGAAAGCCTTTCTGCAGGTCGAACCGCATCTGATAGCCGAATACGGAACGTGTGCCCGTGCCCGTGCGGTCCCCGCGATCGGTTCCGTGTTCCATCGCATGCTTCAGGAGATCGAGATACTGCTTCATCGTCCGCCGCCGATTCTGTTCCTCACCTATTTAGGCGCTTTGACCATCGAAACCAATCGCCGCGCTGTCATTATCCCGGCAAATCTCCACCCCTACCTGCCAGGATGCAACCCGCGACGCGGAGCACTTTCAGGTTATCGTCAGCTTCACATGTCTCCCTGTATTCGGCGCGGGGGCGCTCCACGGGGAATCATCATCAGGATGCTGGCGACAATGTCGCCGACCACCCTTGGGGCCAGCCGCAAGTTTTGGGGGAAATGATGGCCGAGAGCCCAGTACGATTGCAGCTGCGAGCAGAGCTGCGCGACGAAGTATTCGCCCAGCAGAATCAGCCCATCGGCGACTTCACATTCAATGCGAAGGTCGCCGATGTTTTTGACGACATGGTCAGCCGATCCGTGCCGTATTACGAAGAAATGCAGCGGATGGTCTGCGAGCTAGCGCAGGACTACGCCAAACCGAAGACCAATCTCTACGACATTGGCTGTTCAACGGCGACCACGTTGCTCACCCTCGACCGAGTGATCGATCCGACCGTCAATTTCATCGGCGTCGACAATGCGCCTGACATGCTGGAAAAAGCCGCACAGAAAATCCAGCTTGCAGACACGCAGCGACCGATGGATCTGAAAGTCGTCGATCTTCACCAGGGTCTCTACATGGACAACGCCAGCGTCGTCACGATGCTGCTGACGCTGCAGTTCATTCGCCCGCTGTTTCGCGAGCGCGTGATGAGGATGATCTTCTCCGGCCTGAACGATCAGGGTTGCCTGCTGCTTGTCGAGAAGTTGACCAGCGAGGATACCGCCTTCAACCGCCTGTTCATACAGCACTATTACGACTTCAAGCGACGAAACGGCTACTCCGAAATCGAGATATCGCAGAAGCGCGAAGCACTCGAAAATGTGCTCATCCCCTATCGACTTGAAGAGAACATGCAGCTTCTGAAGGAAGTCGGCTTTCGCAGCGTCGAGGTCTTTTTCCGCTGGTACAATTTCTGCGGCATCATAGCCGTCAAGTGAGGCTGGGGGCCAACGTGAAAGCAACCATGATCCACATCGGGAACTTCTTCTTCAAGTACCGCAACCAAGTGTTTCCGGTCATAATCGTCGCCTTGTTCCTGATGTCACCGCCACCGGCGGAAATTGGCGGAAGCGTTGCGGCCGAGCGTGTCAAGGACGTGATCGCGCTTCTGATCGTGTTTGCCGGCCTGGCCCTGCGGGCAACGGTGATCGGCTACGCCTATATCCGGCGGGGCGGTTTGAAGAAGCGCGTCTACGCCAGCGACCTCGTGACGGAAGGCATGTTCGGCGTTTGCCGCAATCCACTCTATGTCGGAAACATGCTCCTTTACGCAGGTGTCTTCCTGCTGCATGGAAATCCGACCGTCGTGATTGTCGGCATAGCTCTCTTCATGTTCATCTACCAATGCATCGTCTATGCCGAAGAAGCGTTCCTCGAAGACAAGTTTGGAGATGCATATCGGGCCTACTGCGCGGACGTCCCTCGCTGGATGCTTCGTTTCGGCAATTTTGCGCTGGCGACCCATGGAATGGCATTCAACGTGAAGCGAGTAATCGCGAAGGACTATTCGACTGTTTCTGCCGCGCTGTTGGCTGTTCTTCTGATCGAGATCTACCGGGTTGCAGGCGCAGCCAATGCGTTGCCCCTCCCCTACATCTCTCTTCTTGGCTTCTTTACTGTCGTCGTCGGAGCCGCGACCGGAATGGTCAGCCTGCTTAAGAAGCGTGGCGTCTTCAATGATCCGAAGGCCATCTCCTAGGGCCGTTAGCGAACTTCTTGCTTTCCTGCCTCACTACGGCACGGTTTTGTGACGAGGCCTCTTCCCATACGAAACGGAAAACACTATATCAGCCGTGCCGGTCTTCGGGCCGGCTATGGCGATAAATGAGCGGTGTAATAAACCTATTGGACCCGGGGGCGGTACCCGGCGCCTCCACCAAAAACCGGCGGGCTGCCAAATAGATGGCCGGCTTTTGATGGGGGCGAAACAGGATCGACAAGGGTGTAAAGATCGTCTTTTTGCTCGGCATTGTACCGCCGTTATCGGGCTAAAATTGTAGTTGCAAACGACAACTATGCGGAAGCTCGTCTCGCTGCTTAATCGCGGTGTGACACTTCAAATAAAGCCCTAGTGGTTCGCACCTCTAGGCGGGGTCCGAAGGCACCTGGCAACAGAAGCCTTCACCTTCTCCCTTGCGCGCAAATCATGTATGGTTTGGTCAAGCATGACTCGGCTCAGGCCTTTTCCAGGGCGTCTCGGCATGCCATACAGCCTTGGGAAACGAGTCCGAACCAAAGAAAGACAGGAAAGTATGGGGCAGGATCACATCCGTTACGACATTCTGGCACAAGACGCACTGCGTGGCGTCATCCGCAAGGTTTTGTCTGAAGTTGCCGCGACGGGCCGCCTGCCGGGCGAGCATCATTTTTTCATTACCTTTCTCACGGGCGCACCAGGTGTTCGCATCTCGCAGCACCTGAAGGCGAAGTATCCGGAGCAGATGACCATCGTTATTCAGCACCAGTTCTGGGAGTTGAAGGTCACTGAGACGACCTTCGAGATCGGCCTTTCCTTCTCGGATGTTCCAGAAAAACTGTTCATTCCGTTCAACGCCATCCGTGGCTTCTACGATCCCTCCGTCAACTTCGAGCTGGAATTCGACGTACCTCTGGCTGACGGCGACGAGCTTCCGGACGCCGAAATCACGGCTTATCCGGTCTCGGCCGAGAAGGCCGAGGAAGCGCCCGCCGGCAAGGCGGATGGCGAGGAAAAGAAGCCTGGTTCGGTCGTCTCGCTCGACGCCTTCCGAAAGAAGCAGTAAAACGGAGGGAAGCAATTGCTTCCCTTTTTCAATTCCGATCGAGGCCAGCCGTGACCGCCGAAGTCGTCAACCTCCGTCAGTTCAAAAAGAAACAGGCCCGCGCCGAGAAAGAGAAACAGGCGGAGCAAAACCGCATCTCCTTCGGCCGCACCAAGGCCGAAAAGCAGCTCACGAACGCGCTCAACGAGAAAGCCGAACGCTCTCATCAACAAGGCCGGATCGAGACATCCGAAGACGACGAATGAGCGTCCGGAGAAACGAAAAAGATTCCGAAATCAATCGACTGGATAGCTTTCCGGAATCATATCCTCAGCAGCTTGAATCGAATTTTGAAGCCTTGCGATGATCCGCAAGCACTCAGCTACTCTGCACGGACACCGCACCAGCCTCTCTCTGGAAGACGAATTCTGGATTGAACTGAACACAATCGCCAAGACGCGCGCCATTCCGCTCGCAGTCCTTATTTCCGACATAGACGATCAGCGGCAACCCGAAAGCAACCTCTCTTCAGCACTCCGTGTCTACGTCCTTCTTTGGCTGAAATCAAAGCGCGACGGCTAGATCATTTCCCTGGTTCCGGCAGGCCGGGCCCGAATGTACGGATTGTCGCATCGTAAGGGAAGCCAGGTTCACCCACGCCCTTCGAAATCACATTCTTTGCCAGAACCGCTCCTGGCCGAAGAGATAGTTTATGCCGGCACAGAGGTGGGCAGGCTCCCATCGCAATGCTCACGAAAGGGTACTCCCGCAATCCACTACTGCGGCATCTGCACACCGGGCAGCCCCGGTACCGTTCCAAAATTGAGCGAGTTCTCAGGGGGGACGGCAAGCTGCTCTTGAGCTCGTCGCGCGGCATCCGCGGCTGCCTTCTCTTGCGCCGCCCTGGCGCGCGCTTCAGCATCGGCTTTCGCCTTGGCTTCTGCCTCAGCCTGCGCCTGCGCTTGCGCTGCTTGCCTCTCACGCTCGGCCTGAGCGGCCAAATCCCTCAGCCGCTGCTCTTCAGCTCGTCGCTGGACCTCAAAGGCGGCAGCCTTCTGGCGCTCTGCGTCATTGAACCTGTAGAGAGCGACTTCGCGGCGCAGTCGCTGCTTTTCCAGGACGTTCGACTGCAAACGCTCGACGCGTCGGCGTTCACGCTCGAAGGCGCGCAGCGACAGGAAACCGGTGATATCTGTGACGTCCATCGTACGGCCAGGCGACGCAAGCAGCCCCGAAAAGTCGAGGCGTATCGCAGGCTCCGCGCCGGGAAGCACCTCGTTGCCCGGATTCAGCGCAATATTGAGCGACGCGTTGATGCGCTCCTGCGACAGGTCGATCTGGCCGTTGCCAACAACCGTTGCCTGATCGGTCGTCACGGCGACGTTCTGAAAGCGCAGAACCCCATCCGTCACGTTGAACGGAATAGCGGTCGGCGGCAGCTTCGCCTCGCCGTTGTTAAGCAATGTCTCGACGATCGGATGGACTTTGCCGGCGTTCAACTGATCCTGCATCGGATCGGTCGCAGCCAGTAACGGCGCCAGCATGCCGAGATTGAGCCCACGCACGCTGATATCGCCGAGCCGAAGTTCGCCGGATCCATTCAGCGAACCGGCTATATCCTTCATCGACTTCCCTGAGGCTTCCAGAGAGAGTGCCAGCCCGAACTTGCCATTTGCGACGGGAGCTCCATCGCGCGGCCACACAACCCCGGCGAGGTCCGCGTCCGCCAGAGCCAGCTTTGTCTGGAAGAAGCCTGTACCATCGGCATTGGTAAACAGCAGACTGCCGTTCAGGCTGCCGGCATCCCAGCCGCCCTTGATGTCGTTCAGTTGCAGCTCGTCGCCCTTGTAGGCCACAGTAGAGGTGAAATCCGAAATCGGGCCCGACCAGCCAGGCCAGAATTGCTTGGCGGAAAGCTTGAGATTGACGTCCATGTCCTTGAAGACTGGCAGGCCCAGCGCTGCGGCCGACAGGTCGCCCGTCGCTGCATCCGTCATTGGGCCGTAGACCGCTTCTCCGAGCCAAGCGGCATCAGCCTTGGATAGCGCCAATTCGCCCGTCGCCGTTGTCTTCTCCGCTTTGCGGTCGACGGTCAGCGCACCCTTGAATTCGTTGTCAGCGGCATGTCCTGCGATATTCGCAAAAGCAATCTTGTCGCCATCAATGGTCGCGTTCGTCGTCAGCTTGAACGGCAAGCCCGTACCCATCTGCGGCATGGCGATGCCGTTCATCACAAGATAGGGATCAAGGTCCGCACTCTCCAGTGATACCGCAAGCTGACCGTTCATGAAGGCTTGCGGGCGGACATCCACCTTACCGCCAGCAGTAAACGAGGTACGGTCAGTGGCAAACGTCAGCTGCGCGTCGGCGGGATCCGTGCCCTCAGCCTGTACCTTCAGGGTCAAACGACCGTTGGCGTCCGCATCGACTGGCAAGGGATCAAGACCGGCCTGCCCGAACAAGATCGAAGTGGTGCTGTTTTCAAGCGTCGCCTCGAGGCTCGTGGTGCCCTTGCCCGTCAGCGCCAAAAGATCCGACATGCGGTAGTCGAGATTGACACGGCTACCATTGCTCACCCCGGCCAGCGTCAGGGTCAGGCCGTCGCCCTCGTCTCCTCCAAGCGTCAAGGCGCCGCGCAGCGCAGTATTGGTGTACCAGGCAGCATTGCGCACGAGCCTATCCATGACCGGGTGCTGCGGCAGATGCTGTTTGAGCATGGTGAAGAATGAGCCCGGATCGGCCGATTTGAAAGTGATTTCCCCAGAGCCCTTGTAGTCGAGCAGCGATCCCTCGGCGCGACCGGTCGCGGTCACCTCAGCACCTGCCAGATTCTTGACGGAAAGCTTCTCGACGGCGAGAGCCCCATCAGCAATGGCAAAGCTTGTCTCGACATCGGTCGCTTCGACGCCAAAGGCACTAAACTTGTCGGCCTTGAGCCGCGCGTTGATTTTGTGATCAAGCACGTTGTCACCGGCATCCTGACCCGTGAACAATCCGGTCAGCGCACGCAGCGCATCCAGATCGAGCGCGTCGCCGGCAAGCGCCACATCCAGCGTCGGCGCCTGGTTGGTCAGCACCTGGCGGTCGAGCGTGCCCTTGAGCGTCGCCTGCCCAACGGCAATTTCCAGGTTGTCGAAGGTCTGCCGGTCGTGCGTAAGATTGACGTCGGCGGAAAAACCCGCCTGTCGCAGTTGCCGGATCGCAGGATCGACGGAGCCGGCAAGCCAGGCCGCAAGGCCTGTGGGCTGATTGGAGGCGACCGTGATCTGCCCAACAAAGGATGCCTGCCCCTGCAGATTGAGCTTGCCTTGACCCTCCACCTTCGTACGACCGGGGAGCGTGCCGACCACGTTGTCGATCGTCCAGCCCTTGCCAGCGGGTTCGACATCGAGCTGAATGTCGCGGATTGTCGTGTCTCCGGCAACAATCGCCGGCAATCGAACACTCGCCTTTCCTGGCACCTGCGGCACCGGCACTTGCGAAATAATTTGGATCATCGCGTTCAGTCGCTGCCGGGCCGAAAGGCCGGGATCACGGTTGGTCTTGCCGTTCGCCCCCTGATTGCCGATACGATTGACGTCGATCTGCTGGCCATTCGCAATCAACAGGAATTGCGGCTTGCTTCCCGTATCAAGCGTCGCCTCTCCGGTGACGACGTAGGGATCGTCCGTAGGCCCGACCTCCAGACGATATTCCGGTATCCGAATGCTTTCGTTGGTAAGTTCGAACTTCCCTTTCAGTCGCGGAGGGACATCAGCCTTGTCGGTTTTCTTGCCATTCCGGTTCTCGATCGATGCGGAGACCGTTCCTTGATAGTTCGGTCTGCGGTCGACGAGCTTCAGCTCACCGTCAAGATCAACGGTGACCGGCTGCCTGTCGGGCTGCAGGCGCGTGCGCATCCGCAGGATTCCGTTCTCGTCAGGCTGATTGCTGGCAATGGTGAAGCTGCCATGCTCGCCGTCGAGTGCCGCATCGCCTTCGATCCGCCACGGTCCGGCAAGCGACTTGGCCGACATTTCAGCATTGAGACTCGCGATGTGCCGCGACCGCCCCGACTGATCGTCGATGAACTGGACATCACCGCCGCTGACATGAACGTTCTCGAGAACGACTGTCCTGGCTGGGATTTCAGGCTGGCTTCCGCGCGTCCAATCGAGCGTGCCGTCCTTCAGAAGTCTGAGCTTCACCTTCGGGTTGACTACGCGCATGTCGAAGATCAACGCTTCGCCCGAGAGGAATGGCGCAAGTTCGGCGTCCATGGAAAACTGCTCGATCTGCACAATCGGCGACCCGTCAAGCTCCTGCCCAACGCGCACGTCATGCAGTGTCACGGAGGGAAACGGCAGCAGGCGCGCATCCACCGCACCATGCACGACGACCTTCTTGCCGATGATCCGGCTCGCCTGGTCCTCGAAATTCTTTCGGAAGTCGGTCCAGTCGATAAACAGCGGCGCCAGCAGCGCCACGAATAGCGCCACGACAACCACTCCGCCCAAAAAGACGAGGAACCGGCCTACCAACTCAACAATTCTCCATTCGGAAATCCATCGCGGACACTAGAACATGATACCGAAAGCTGTGAAGCAGCTTTCGGGCAACATCATGCTCTATTTACTTGATTTGGAGATGAATTCGCCTCATCGCCAAATCATTCCCTGCAGCGCCGATCCCGGCTGATCGTCAGGCGCGACGGAATGTCCGTTTTCAGGCACGATGGAATATCTTGCCGGGGTTGAAGATATCGTCCGGATCGAGGGCCGCCTTGACTTGCCGCATCAGGTCGACCGTACCGCCGAGCTCCTCCTCGAGGAATGCCATCTTGCCCTGGCCGATGCCGTGCTCGCCGGTGCAAGTACCATCCATTGCCAGAGCGCGAGCGTTAAGCCGACCGACAAAGGCTTCGGCGACAGCAATGCCCTCCTGCGTCTTGTCGTCGAACAACAAAAGCACATGGAAGTTGCCATCACCGGCATGACCGACGATCATCGCAAGCAGACCATGCTCCTCGATGTCGGCCTGCGTCTCGCCGATGCAATCGGCAAGACGCGAAATCGGCACGCAAACATCCGTCGAGAGCGCGGCCATTTCAGGTGCCAGCGCCCGTGAGGCCCAGTAGGCATCGTGCCGCGCTTTCCAGAGCTTGCTGCGTTCCTCGGCGTTGACTGTCCACGAGAACGGGCCGCCTCCGCATTCAGAAGCGATCTCGGCAAACTGCTCCGACTGCAACGCAACCGTCTCATCCGTGCCGTGAAACTCCAGGAAGAGCGTCGGCTTTTCCTCATAGCTCAGCTTCGAGTAGGCGTTGCAGGCGCGGATTTGCAGCGCATCGAGGAGTTCGATGCGGGCAACAGGGATACCCATCTGTATGGTCATGATCACCGCATCGCAGGCAGCCCGGACGGTCGGAAAGGCGCAGACGCCACCGCCGATCTTCTGCGGGATGCCCTGCAGCCGCAGCGTCACGGAGGTCAGGATGCCAAGCGTGCCTTCCGCCCCGACGAAAAGCCGGGTCATGTCGTAGCCGGCGGACGACTTGCGGGCGCGCCGTGCGGTGCGGATTTCTTCTCCGTTTGCAGTCACCGCCGTAACGGCAAGCACGTTGTCCTTCATCGTGCCGTAGCGCACGGCGTTCGTTCCCGACGCGCGCGTCGAGGTCATGCCGCCGATCGAGGCATTTGCGCCCGGATCGATCGGGAAGAACAGACCTGTATCGCGAAGATAAGTGTTGAGCTCCTCGCGCGTCACGCCCGGCTCGACGGTGCAGTCTAGATCCTCGGCATTCACTTCAAGAATCCGGTTCATCCTGCTGAAATCGATTGATATTCCGCCATTTGGAGCATTGACCTGCCCTTCCAGCGAAGAGCCTGTGCCGAAGCCAATGACCGGCACCTTGTGTTCGGCGCAGACTTTGACCGCCGCCTTCACATCGTCGGCACTCTCGGCAAAAAGCACGCCGTCGGGCAGTTGCGACGGAATGTAGGTCGTCGTGTGCGCGTGCTGTTCGCGAATGGCTTGGCCGGTCTGGAAGCGCTCGCCAAAGCGCTGTTTCAGAACGCCGAGAGCAGCTGCAATGCCAACCTCATTCCGTGTTCCGGTTCTTGCGTCTTTGAGCGCCATCTCTTTGATCTCCTTCACCTTCGCTGCCGGGAGGCAGGTTGGTATGAGACAAGAGACGGCGCCTGTCTAGTGCAGGACTAGCGAGAATGGTCCTGTGCCGAGCACCGTTCAGACCAACGGCGGATTGAGCCGTGAAAAGGCCTCCTGCCTGCGGTACGGAAAGTACGGATAGGGCGCGGTCACTGCACTCGCCTTATCGAGCCTTTCCACCTGCTCCTTCGATAGCGACCAACCGACAGCACCGAGATTCTGTCGCAGCTGCGCCTCGTTCCGCGCGCCGATGATGACACTGGCGACAGTCGGGCGGCCGATCAGCCAGTTGAGCGCGATCTGCGGAACGGTCTTGCCTGTCTCTTCCGAAACTTCGAACAGCGCGTCGACGATATCGTAAAGCTTCTCGTCGTCGACCGGCGGCCCGTATTCCGCCGTCTGGTGCAGACGGCTACCCTCCGGCAGCGGCTGGCCGCGCCGGATCTTACCGGTGAGACGACCCCAGGCAAGCGGACTCCAGACCAGCGCGCCTACGCTCTGGTCGGCGCCAAGCGGCATCAGCTCCCATTCGTAATCACGGCCAGCCAGCGAATAGTAGACCTGATGCGCGACATAGCGCGGATAGCCGTGACGCTCTGCAATCGCGAGCGACTTCATCAGTTGCCATCCTGCGAAATTGGAAACGCCGACATAGCGGATCTTCCCCGCCGTTATCAGCCCGTCCAGGGTCGCCAGCACCTCCTCGATAGGCGTCGAGGCGTCGAAGGCATGAAGCTGCAGCAGGTCGATATAGTCTGTACCCAGCCGCTTCAACGCCTCGTCCGTCGAGCGAGTGAGACGCGCGCGCGAGGTTCCCCAATCCGCCGGGCCATCGCCCATCGGCAGGGCGATCTTGGTCGAGATCAGCACGGCATCTCGTCGACCGGCGATCGCCCGGCCAAGGACTTCCTCGGAGGCCCCAGCCGAATAGACATCCGCCGTATCGAAGAGATTGACGCCCGCTTCGAGCGAAATGTCGATCAGGCGCCGGGCTTCGGCGGCGTCCGTATTGCCCCATGCACCGAAGAGCGGACCCGAGCCTGCGAACGTTCCAGCGCCAAAGCTCAAGACCGGCACCCTGAGGCCGGATGCGCCGAGATTTCTGTATTCCATGGTCAGTCTCCCGTTGTGGACTTCAGAAGAGATAGACACTGAATTTACCATGATATAGATTGCCGGAAGGAAAGACATCCATGAATTGAATTCATCATGAGCCGACAAGACATCAATCGCTCCGGCGAAATGGAAGTCTTCGTACGCGCCGTCGAACTCGGCGGCTTCACGGCCGCGGCCCGCGCTTGCCGCATGACGCCATCTGCAGTCAGCAAGCTTGTCGCGCGGCTTGAGGCACGCCTCGGCGCTCGCCTCGTCAATCGTTCGACCCGGAAGCTGCATCTAACGCCGGAAGGCTCCGCCTTTTACGAGCGCAGCGTTTCTATTCTTGCAGACATAGCGGAGGCCGAACGCTACGCCTCCGCCGGCGAACAGGCCGCGGGTCCCATTCGCATTAACACCAGCGCCTCCTTCGGCCATCATGTCCTTGCGCCGCTCGTCTCCGAGTTTCTGGCGCTCAATCCCGCCGTCACTCTCGATATCTCGCATACAGACGCCATCGTCGACCTCGTCGAGGATCGAACCGATGTCGCGATCCGCGCCGGACCGCTGAAGAACTCCAGTCTCATTGCGCGCAAGCTCGGCGTCACCCGGAAAGTCATCGTGGCATCGCCGACCTATCTGAAGCGCGCCGGCGAGCCGAAATCTGTTGCGGACCTGAAACATCACCGCCGCATCGGCTTTTCTTATGCGCGCAGCGTCCAGGGCTGGCCCCTTCGCGAGGACGGAGAAACCGTCGCGTTGCCGATCTCACCCGGCGTGCAGGTGGGCGATGGCGAAGCGATGCGATATATGGCACTGTCGGGCGCAGGCCTAGTCCGCCTCGCCACCTTCACAGTTCG
The DNA here is from genome assembly GCF_020166565.1 of Rhizobium sp. 3T7. Taxonomy (NCBI): domain Bacteria; kingdom Pseudomonadati; phylum Pseudomonadota; class Alphaproteobacteria; order Hyphomicrobiales; family Rhizobiaceae; genus Rhizobium; species Rhizobium sp. 3T7. The sequence goes on along the minus strand of NZ_JAIQXS010000001.1, from coordinate 130,057 downwards.
CGCCGATATCGAGGCCGGGCGGCTGGTCCCGGTTCTCGAGGAGATCAACCCCGGTGATATCGAGGAATTCTACGCCGTCTATATCGGCCAGGGCGGTCCGTTGCCGGCCCGCGTGCGAGCGCTACTCGACTTCCTGGCGGAGCGTGTCAGCCTCTAACGCTGCGAGATCTATAGGATTTCGCAATTGACCCCTTCCCCGGCTGGCGCCTATATCGGCGCATTGCCCTCCGGTCTCTCCGGGCGGCCTCTTTTGCCAGCCAGTGCTGCTCCCTTGCTTCGCCTGATCGCGGTTCCAGCATTGGCAAGACATGCATGGGAATCATGCCGTTGTACGACGCCAGCCGCTTCTTTCGATACGCCAGCCTGCCGCGGTGGATACTCTTGCTCAGCATCTCGACCCTGCTTGTCGTCGGGCTCGAAATGCTTGGCCTGCCGGCCTCACTCCTTATCGGCCCGATGGTGGCGGCAATTATCCTTGCTCTCTCCATCGGCCAGGGATCACTTCGGGTCCCACGCTGGCCACTCCTCTTCGGACAGGCGCTCGTCGGATTTCTTATGGCGCGCGCCATCACCGTCGATATCCTGAAGACGATGGCGACCGACGCACCGCTCTTTCTCGCGATGATCCTTTCCGTCATCGTCGCGGCGGCCGGCCTTGGCTGGCTGCTGACACGCTGGCAGGTCTTACCGGGAACGACGGCGGTTTGGGGTTCCTCGCCCGGTGCGGCTTCCGCGATGGTCATCATGTCCGAAGCCTACGGCGCCGATGCCCGTCTCGTCGCTTTCATGCAGTATTTGCGTGTGGTCTTCGTCGCCGTGGCCGCTTCGGTGGTCTCCCGCCTATGGGTTGCCGCAGATGGTGGCGAACCGCCGGCAATCATCCTCTTCCCACCGGTCGACTGGCAGGCGCTTGCCGCGACTGTCACCCTGACCTGCCTGTCTGCCTATGTTGCTGTTCGTTTTCGTATCCAAGGCGGCACAATCACCGTGCCGTTGGTGCTCGGTTCGCTGCTGCAAGGCTTCGGTCTGCTGACGATCGAGCTTCCGTTATGGCTGCTGGCGATCAGCTATGCCCTGATCGGCTGGAACATCGGTTTGCGCTTCACCCGCGGCATTGTCATGCACGCCGCCCGCGCCCTTCCCCGCGTTGCTGCCTCCATCCTTTTGCTGATGTCGATCTGTGGCTGCATGGCCTTTGCCTTGCACAAATTCGCAGGCGTCGATCCGCTCACAGCCTATCTTGCAACCAGCCCCGGCGGCGCCGATTCCGTCGCCATCATCGCCGCATCGAGCGATGTCGACGTGCCCTTTGTGATGGCCATGCAAACCGGCCGCTTCCTAGTGATCCTGTTTACCGGCCCAATGCTGGCACGCTTTATCGCGCGCCGCTCCGGTCTTGCGGAGAAGCCCGTCTGAGGCTCGCCCATTGGCCGGGCGTCATGCCGTAGGCCTTCTTGAAGTGCCGGGTCAAATGGCTCTGGTCTGCAAATCCGGTCGCAGCAGCAACATCACAAAGTCCTTCGCCCGCCCCGATCATGGCACGCGCATACTGCAGGCGCCGCATGAGGAGATAGCGATGCGGGCTGGTTGCAAAGGCAGCCCTGAAATGCCGCGCGAGGGAAAAGCGGTCCAGGCCGGTAACAACCTCCAACTCGCCCGACCGCACAGTCTCTGTCGCATGCGCTTCGAGATAGTCCCGCGCCAATCTTGCGCGCTGCCACGCCACGCTTCCGAGCGGCCGCTGTGGTGTCCTTGCATGCTTGGCAAGTCCACCGGCAACACGCGAAACGAAGTCGTCGACGAACAGCTCATCGAGCTCGCGATCCAGTTCGCCAAGCGCTGCGAGCAACGTGCCGACTAGGATGGGATCCCAGATCACCGGTTCATCGACGAATGGCAGCCCGATCTTCTCCTCGTCTAGGCATTCGAGCAGCAACGCCGGTTCCAGATAGAGCATGCGATATTGCAGCCCGTCATCGGTGCCCGCACCACCATCATGCTCTTCATCAGGGTGGAGCACGAGCACCTGTCCTGGCATGCTGAAGCGCCGCTCTCCGCGATAGGAAAAAGTCTGCACACCCTTGATCGTGACGCCAAGCGCATAGGTATCGTGGCGATGGGGCTCGAAGGCATTGCCTGAAAATTGCGCCTCGATCCGCTCGATGCCGGGAAAAGCCGGCGCAGTCACGATCCCGTCTGCGCCGCGCTCCGTGCACAAACGTTCAAGACCCTCGAAGGCATGACTGTTTACATCCTGGTCCAACGCGACTTTCGAACCCGCATGAAAGAGACTGGAATGTTTGATACCAAAATTGCGATCGTCCTGCGAAACAATCTTGCATCCTGGCAGAAGCTGAACGTGACCGCCTTCCTGATGAGCGGCATTGCCGGACAGAACCCCGAGATCATCGGCGAGGCCTACAAGGATCGCGCCGGCAATCTTTACCATCCGCTCTCCATTCAGCCGATCATCGTTCTATCGGCCGAGGGCGAGACCCTGTCGACGATCCACCGCCGCTCTTTGGAGCGCGGCGTGACCTCTTCGTTGTTCATCGAGGAGATGTTCGCAACCGGCCACGACACCGCCAACCGAGCCGTCTTTGCTGAATATGCACCTGACGATGCCAAGGTCGTCGGCATCGCCATCCGAGCCGCGAAGAAGATTGTCGACAAGATCACCAAGGGCGCGACGATGCACCAATAACGAAAACGGCCGGGCGTTGGCCCGGCCGCTTCTCACGACTGCAATGTGGGTCAGCTCTGGGTGACAGGCGCGATCTGGATTTCGACGCGGCGGTTCTGGGCGCGGCCGGCTTCCGTGGCGTTGGAAGCGATCGGTTGCGACGGGCCGAAGCCAACGGCCGAAACGCGGCGCGGATCGATGCCCTGGGTGCCGAGATAGTCGGCAACCGACATCGCGCGGCGCTGCGACAGATCCTGATTGTGCTGCAGGCTGCCGGTGGAATCGGTGTGACCGTTCACGTCGATCAGCGTGCGGTTGAACTTGCGCAAGACAATCGCGACAGAGTTCAGCGTCGGATAGAAGCCAGCCTTCACGGCGTCCTGATCGACATCGAACGTGATATTGGACGGCATGTTCAAGATAATGTTGTCGCCGCGGCGGGTGACCGAGATGCCGGTTCCCTGGAGCTGGGCGCGCAGTTCGGATTCCTGCTGATCCATGTAATTGCCGATCGCACCACCCGCGAGCGCACCAACGCCGGCACCGATCAGCGCGGCGTTGCGACGTCCAACCGGCGAGCCGCCGACAGCCAGGCCAGCAAGCGCGCCGACGCCGGCACCCAACAGTGCCCCGCCTGACGTGTTCGACATCTTCTGCTCGCCCGTATAGGGGTCGGTCGTGGTGCAAGCACTAAGGTAGGTTGCGGCAACAGACAAAAGTATGAATTTCTTGATCATGGACAGGTGTGTCTCCAGTTCGGCGTTGATGCGACCAGTATTAAGGATTGCGGCAACAAGATGAAGCAGGCGCTTCAGATACTGGAAATTAGGCAAAATGCACAGCGACTGCGGATCGCAAGCCACAGCGACAGGCTGAGTGGCCATGTCGCCCAGCGGATTGCCCGCGACACGTCCTTTATCAAGCCGACCCGTTAGAAGTTCTGGAAGAGCTGGCGAACCTTGTCATAGCTGGCGTTAGCGATGTTCAGCGACTGCAAGCCAAGTTGCTCTTGCGTTTGCAGGGCCCGCAGCCGGCTCGACTGCTCCTCCATGTCGGCATCGATCAGCCGGCTGATGCCGCGGGCGTAGGAATCGTCTAACGACTGCGCGAAATCGCTCTGGATGCCGATACGCTTTTCGAGTGCGCCAAAGGCCGAGCCGACCGTCGTCATCTGGTTCAGCATCATGTCGACGACGGTGATCATCTCCTTCACCTGCGCCTGGGTCGTAGTGCTTGAAACCCCAATCTCGACCTGCCCTGCCGTGTTGCCGGCGCCCTTCATTATCACATAGTTTTGCGAAGCACCGGCCTCGGTGGCAAAATACTGCGACGTGAGAGCGCCGTATTCCCCCGATCCCGTCGTGCGATCATCGATCAGATAGCGCGCGTCCTTTGAGCTTGTCGCCCCAACTGGTGCCAGGTCGACCTCATAGCTCAGCGTGTCAATTTTGACGCTTCCGTCAGAATAACGGATGAAGGACGAAGGGATCTGTCTGGGTTTCGACGGATCCGAGGAATCGTCGATCGCCACCCAGTTGTCGCCGTTGAAGGTCGCCGACTGCGCGACCGACCGCAGCTGATCCTTCAGGTGAGTAATGTCTGTATTGATCTTGTCCTTGTCGACGCCGGACTCGGTTGCCGCGACGAGCTTTGCCTTGATCTCACTGACGAGATCGATCGCGTTGTCGACGGCATTGTAGGCCGTGCCCATGGTCGCGGCCGCGAGGCCAAGGGCGTCACGAATGGCCGACTGGGCTTTCTGATCGGTTTTCAGCGTCGAACTGATCGCCCAGTAGGCGCCATTGTCGGACGCTCTTTCCACTCTGAGGCCGGTGGACACCTGCCTCTGGGTCTTGGTCATATCGCGACCGATGTCACGCAAAACATAAAGCGCGGCATCCACCGAAGTGCGCCGATAAATGCTCAAGGTACTGTACTCCGAACACAACAATACACTGACACACACACAAACCGCACCGCGAACGCTCATGTCCGGGGGCGCCCCACACCGGCGCCGGAGCAGCCCCCCGAAACGCTGGAGGACCTATCGGTTTCTGCTCGAATGATTGCCGCTCATGCTTAAAAAACATCTAAGGTTCAGAGGAAATTCATCCAATCCTACAACTTTTCATAAACTATAAGTCGCAGCATTTGCCGGCGAGGGCAGCGGGCTTGCTTACTCCGCCGCCTCCAGCCGCCCTGCCTTAGTCGCAGGGCGCGGACGCGCGGCGTGCGCCATTTCTTCGTGGAGGCGCTCCTCTTCGTGAGCATGCGGCTTCGCAAAGCGGGCGATGAGCAGGTAGGCGACCGGCGTGATGTAAAGCGTCACCAGCGTCGCAAAGCCGAGCCCCCCGACAATTACCCAGCCGAGCGCAATACGCGCTTCCGCGCCGGCGCCATGCGCAAAGACCAGCGGGACGCCGCCGAGGATCGTCGCGATCATGGTCATCATCACAGGGCGCAGGCGCAGCGCACACGCCTTCTCGATCGCCGTGCGCACATCTTCGCCGCGATCGCGCAGCTGGTTGGCGAATTCGACGATCAGAATGCCGTTCTTCGCCATCACACCCACAAGCAGCACAAGGCCGATCTGGCTATAGATGTTGAGGCTCGACCCGGTAATGATCAGCGCGAAGACGGCGCAGGCGAGCCCCAGCGGCACCGTCGACATGATGATGACCGACGACAGCACGCTCTCGAACTGAGCGGCTAGAACCAGGAAGATGATGACGATGGCAAAGCCGAAGGTCAGCGCCATTCCGCTCGAGTTTTCTTCCAGCGTCGCGGCCTCAGCAAGAGGGACGAGACGAGCGCCGGCCGGCAGGACCGATTTCGAGATCTCGGTCACTTCCTTGACCGCATCTCCGAGTGAAAGACCGTTCTTCAAGCCAGCGGTGATTGCCACCGACGCAAGTTGCTGTTCGCGGTTCAGCTGCGGCGCGACGGAACTCTCTGTCAGCGTGGCAATCACCGACATCGGCACGATCTTGCCGTCACCGGTCTTGAGGAAGACGTTCTCGAGATCCGTCGGATCGTCCAGCGGCCGCGTGTTCGATGTGAGCAACACAGGATAGGATTCACCCTTGACGAAGACATCGACGACCGAACGCCCCTCGAGCAACGACTGCATGGCTGTCGAAAGGCCGGTAATGTCGATCCCGAGATCGGAGGCGCGCTCACGGTCGATCGTGACCGACACCTGCGCCTGTGTCGGCTCGTTGGTCAGTCGCGGCGTATCATAGTGTCCCGTGGCATCGAGTGCGTGGACCAGTTCTGCAGCCGCAGCTGTCAGAACCTCGTGGTCGTTGCCGACCAGTGCCATCTGCAGCCCGCTGCCGGCGCCACGGATACGCAGGCTGTTGGACTGGATGGCATTGCCACGCAGCGCCGGCACCCTGGCAGCCGCCTTGTTGATATCGGCAACGATCTCGGCCTGCGTGCGGTGACGCTCACCCCATGGGGCCAGCGTCAGCACCATGAAGCCGCTATTGACCTGCCCGCCCTGTCCCGAGATGGAAAAGACGTTGCGGATATCGCCACTGTCGACGAGAGGCTGAAGATATTCCTCGACCCGCTGCAGCTTGTCGCGCGTATATTCGAGGCTGGAACCCTGCGGCGTTGTCAGGCGCATCATCACCAGGGCCCGGTCTTCGTTCGGCGTCAACTCGCTCCGAACCGTTTGGAACGCGACAACAGCCGCTCCCGCGAAAAGAACGGATGCGACGATGATCACGAGCGGCGCATTCAGGCAGGCATGCAACGACCACCGGTAGGTATCAGCAAACCAGGTGCCGAAACGGCCGAGAAGTCCGTGGTCCTCGAGCATCTCCTTCGTCAGTATCCGCGACGCCAGCATCGGACATAGAGTCAAGGCGACGATGGACGAGAGGCCAACCGAGAAAGCGAGCACGAAGCCGAATTCGCGGAAGAGCCCACCCACCTGCCCCGGCAGGAAGGAAAGCGGAATGAAGACCGCCGCAAGCGTCGCGGTCGTCGCGATCACAGCAAAGAACACCTCGCGCGTACCAAGCACGGCAGCTGCTCGCGGCCCCATGCCCTCCGATCGACGGCGTACAATATTTTCGAGAACGACGATCGCGTCGTCCACGACGAGACCGGTCGCCAGCACGACCGCAAGCAGCGTCAGGATGTTGATCGAGAAGCCAACGAGATAGACGGCCGCGAGCGTTCCGATGAGGGCCACCGGCATGCTGACGGCGGGGATGATCGTCGCGCGCCAGTCCCTGAGGAAAAGGTAGATCACGCCGGTAACGATGACGACGGCCAGGATCAGCGCGAGCACGACCTCATGGATCGCCCCCTGGATGAAGACGGCGTCATCGCTGGTAATAGCGATCCGCGTGCCCTCGGGAAGCGTCTTCGAAAGCTCGGCAACGGCGTCCTTGATGCCGTTCGAAATGTTCAGCGTATTCGACTGCGCCTGGCGGATAATGCCGAGGCCGATGCCGGGAACGCCGTTGGAGCGCAGGGCCGTCTGTCCGTCGCGCGGCCCAAGCGTGACGTTCGCCACATCGCCGAGTCGCACGTGGTTCTGCAGGATAACGTTGGAAAACTCTTCCGGTGTCTGCAGGCTTGCCATCGCACGCACGACGATCGTCTGCGTTGGGCTCTTCAACGATCCGGCCGGCATATCGAGGGCAGCGCTCGACAGCGCCTTCGTCAGATCACCAACCGTCAGCCCGCGACTGGCGAGTTCGCTCTGGTTGACGTCGACGCGGAAGACCTTCTCCTGGTCGCCATAGGTCTCGACATCGGCAACGCCATCAACGGAGGCAAGGCGATCGATAACCTGGTTTTCGACGAGAAGGGTCAGGTCGTCCATGTTGAGCTTGGACGAGGTCACGGCAAGACGCATGATCGGCTGCGAATCGGAGTCGGCCTTGACGATCTGCGGCGCGTCCGCCTCCTCCGGCAGACGATCGGCTATACGGCCGATGGCGTCACGCACGTCGTTTGCCGCAACAGCGAGGTCAACCGAGTCGGAAAATTCGAGCGTCACACGGCTCTGGCCGAACTGCGAGCTCGATGAAATCGACTTCAGGCCGCTGACGCGTGCCGCCGCCCCCTCGATGACCTTCGTCAATTCCTGATCGACCGTCTGCGGCGAAGCGCCGTCAAAGGTCGTGCGAACGGTGACGATGGGCCGGTCGACATCTGGCAGTTCGCGCACTTCGATCCCGGCATAGGCCGCGAGGCCGGCAACGATCATGAGTGTATTGAATACCAGCGCAAGGATCGGGCGCCGGACAAACAGCGCGGTAAATGTCTGCTTGCCGGAAGCCGGCTTCTCCTGCATCTCGATCACGTTCATTGCGTGGCAGGCTCCGAGCTCGACGCGACGTCGCTTGCGATGCGCACTGCCCCGCCCTCAAGGACGCGCTGCAGCCCCTCGATAACAATAGCGTCGCCGTCCTTCAGGTCGGCTTTAACAAGGATAAAGTCGGGATTGCGCTGCACGATGCTGACGCGGACCTTTTGGGACTTGCCGTCGACAACATGCCAGACGAAGGCACCCTGAGAGTCCCACTGTACCGAAACGGGGTCCACCGCCGGATACTGATCACCCGCGAATTTCATACCGACATTGAAAGACATGCCGGCCCGCAATTCGTCCGACGCGTTGTCGATCCGCGCCCGCACGCGCAGTGTCCGGCTGGCGGCGTCGATGCGGTTGTCGATCGCCTCGACCGCTCCCGAGAAAGCTCGCCCGGGCAGCGCAACAGAGGTCGCCTCCACCGGGTGACCTGCGGTGATCGTGTTGGCAAAGCGCTCCGGCACCCAGTAGTCGACGAGAATCTCCGTCCGGTCGTCGAGCGTGGCGACCGGCGTTGTCGTCGAGACGTTATCGCCGACATTGACAGCGATGATACCGACGATGCCATCGATAGGCGCGACGATGTTGCGGCGCTCGAGATTGAGCTCGGCGGCCTGCAGCTGCAGGCGTGCGCCCTGCTCAGCGATCTCTGCGTCGAAGACGTCCATGCGCGACACGCTGGACTTGATGTTGTGGTAGAGGCTGGATTTCTCGATGGCGCTCTTCAGCGCCACATCAGCCTGACCGCGAGCAATGACCTGCTCTTCGCTGTCGAGCTTCGCGAGAACCTGCCCCTTGGTGATCCTGTCGCCCGACTTGATGAGGATTTCGCGGATCGTACCGCTCGCCTGCGGCATCACCACGACGGAGCGGATCGCATCCCCCGTGCCGATGGCGCTCAACCGATCATTGACGACGCCACGAACAACGGCTTGCGTGGCGACCAGAACGGGCGCATTGGCTCCGCCACCGCGGCGCCTTGATTGTCCCTCTCCGCTGACCACAGGCTGCGGTGCAGCTTCGCCGGGCGCCAACTTGGAAGCCTCAGAAAAGCCGGCCTTGCGCAGCGTCTCGCCGGCCCCCGGCACAAAGTAAACCCATCCAGCAAAGCCGGCAGCAATCACGACAAGGCAAACTATAAACTGCTTCCAAAATGCCATTCACGTCTCCAGAGGGACTCGAGGCTCGTCCAGGGTCTATCGAAAGAGGCGTTTCGCAGGACAAATTGCCGCGTGTCTGCGACAATATTGTCTCTTTGCTGATCACCGGCAAGCGAATTGGTCCCGCATTACTGAATTGTAATATCAAGACTGAGTTACTGGCAGAACGTTCGCCACTCGTTTCCCGCACGCGTCGCAGAGTTTCTTCGCCGAGGACAAATAACGGTTTTGTTTTCTGACGTTTATGCGAGATGCCGTACCGCCTAGGATAAAACTTGCAGCCACATCCGGCAATTCGCCGCCGTTGCGGCCCTCCCAGGCCGGATACAAGCTGAGGACAGTCGCCCGGACAGGAATGAAAGCAGAACATCTTTTCTGGTCTTTCCATCCCGAATCACTACATTACGCGCCATGAGCAATAGTTTCGACGATATCCCCTTCTTCGACGAAGAGCCGGATGAGCCGCCGCGCAAGCAGCCGGCCCCTGCCGCTCCGGCCAGCGGAGGGCTCGCCGCCCGCGCCATGGCCGCTCGCGATGGCGGCAAGCGCCCCGATTACCTTTCCGGCCTGAATCCGGAGCAGACCGAAGCCGTCGAAACACTCGAAGGTCCCGTTCTCGTGCTCGCGGGCGCAGGCACCGGCAAAACGCGCGTTCTGACGACGCGCATTGCCCATATCCTCAACACCGGCCGTGCATTCCCCTCACAGATCCTTGCTGTCACCTTCACCAACAAGGCTGCCCGCGAGATGAAGGAGCGTATTGCCGTGCTCGTCGGCGGCGCCGTCGAGGGCATGCCATGGCTCGGCACCTTCCACTCGATCGGCGTCAAGCTTCTACGCCGCCATGCCGAACTCGTCGGCCTGCGCTCCGATTTCACGATTCTCGATACCGACGACGTCGTTCGCCTGATCAAGCAACTCATCCAGGCGGAAGGCCTCGACGACAAGCGCTGGCCCGCCAAACAGTTTGCCGGCATGATCGACACCTGGAAGAACAAGGGCCTCGGCCCGAGCGACATCCCCGAGGGCGACGCGCGCGCCTTCGCCAATGGCAAGGGCCGCGAACTCTACATCGCCTACCAGCAAAGGCTTTCGACGCTGAACGCCTGCGATTTCGGCGACCTCCTGATGCACCCGATCGCGATCTTCCGTAGGAACCCTGATCTTCTCAAGGAGTATCACGGCCGCTTCCGCTACATCCTCGTCGACGAGTATCAGGACACCAACACCGCCCAGTACATGTGGCTGCGGCTGCTTGCGCAGCGCCCCAAGGGCGAACCGCAGAACGTTTGCTGCGTCGGCGACGACGACCAGTCGATCTACGGCTGGCGCGGCGCCGAGGTGGACAACATCCTGCGGTTCGAGAAGGATTTTCCGGGCGCCAAGGTCATCAAGCTGGAACGCAACTACCGCTCGACGGCACATATCCTTGGTGCGGCTGGCCATCTGATCGCTCACAACGAAGGTCGCCTCGGCAAGACACTCTTCACCGACCGGAGCGATCCCGAGGACATCAAGGTCCAGGTGCACGCCTCCTGGGATTCCGAGGTGGAAGCCAGGGAAATCGGCGAGGAAATCGAGCAGCTTCAGCGCGGCGATGCCAAAGGCAAGCGGCATCTGCTGAACGACATGGCAATCCTCGTGCGCGCCTCCTTCCAGATGCGCGAATTCGAAGACCGCTTCGTGACGCTGGGCTTGAACTACCGCGTCATCGGCGGCCCGCGCTTCTACGAGCGCCTCGAAATCCGCGATGCCATGGGCTATTTCCGCCTCGTCGCACAGCCTGCCGACGACCTCGCCTTCGAGCGCATCATCAACACCCCGAAGCGCGGCCTCGGCGATACGACGGTACGCGCCCTTCACGATTACGCCCGCGCCCGCGATATCCCGATGCTGGCGGCAGCCGCCGACATGATCGAAACCGACGAGCTGAAGCCGAAGGCACGCAAAGCCCTCTTCGACGTCGTTCAGTCGTTCCGCCGCTGGCAGGAAATGCTGGAGAACACGCCCCATACCGAGCTTGCCGAGCAGATCCTCGAAGAGTCGGGCTACACCGACATGTGGAAGAACGACAAGTCGGCAGACGCGCCAACCCGTCTTGAAAACCTGAAGGAACTCATCCGCTCGATGGAAAGCTTCGAGTCGATGCGCGGCTTTCTCGAGCACGTCTCGCTGGTGATGGACGCCGAGCAGAATGAAAATCTCGACGCCGTCTCGATCATGACCTTGCATTCGGCCAAGGGCCTGGAGTTCGACACCGTCTTTCTGCCGGGCTGGGAAGAAGGCCTGTTCCCGCACCAGCGTTCGCTCGATGAAAGCGGCCGCGCCGGTCTCGAAGAGGAACGCCGCCTCGCCTATGTCGGCATCACCCGCGCAAAGCGGCGCTGCCACATCTGGTTCGTCTCGAACCGACGCATCCACGGTCTGTGGCAATCGACGATCCCGTCGCGGTTCCTCGATGAACTGCCGGACACGCATGTCGAAGTGGCGGAAACCGAGCAGAGCTACGGCGGCTATAGCAGGGGCAGCTACGGTCAGTCCCGTTTCGACAAGGCCGATCCCTTCGCCAACTCCTACTCGACGCCGGGCTGGAAGCGTGCCCAGCAGAACAAGACGGACGCCACCCGCGACAACTGGGGTACCCGCTCCGGCCCTGCCGTGGAGCGTATCGGCTACGGCGAAAGCGGCCCGCGCGGCCGCACCATCGACGGCGAGCTGGTAGCGAAATCCACGGCAACGGAACCCTCGAAGTTCAAGACCGGCGACCGCGTCTTCCACCTGAAATTCGGCAACGGCAATATCATCGAGATCGAGGGCAATAAGCTTACGATCGATTTTGACCGGGCTGGCCAGAAGAGAGTGCTCGATGGGTTTGTGGATCGGGTTTCATAGGTTTCATCTTATAACAGGACGGATTCACAAGAATCTCAATCTGATTGGCCTGCGGACATCGTGCAGCGTCGATGAGATCGAGAGTATAAGACGGCAACATCCCGCTCACCCCAGGATCGGCATCGACCCCAGCCCCAGAATATCATTGAGCAATGCCAGCCCGATCCCGGCCGCGACGACCGCGATGCCGATCAGAAACAGCCGTCTGGCCCGATCGTATTTGGCAGCAATCAGCGAGTCCCGGGCCAAGAGGTCGGCGAAGACCTTGACCTGCAGAGCTATCCCCACCGTCAGCAGCACCATCGGAAAGATGTCGATCCGGCTCCAGTCGTTTGGATTGGAGACCCAGCGACTGATGAAGCTCAAGGAAAAGCCAAGGATGATGCCGGCCGCCGTCAGCGAGCCGTTGCGGAACGTCGCGTCGATCTTCTCCTCTGGACCGGGCTCGGTCATGGCTTGGGCTCCGGGTAATCCCCTCGCACAGAAAGGCAGAAATTCCCGGAGTCAGCAAGGCCGCGGCTCACAGCATGCCTACGAGGGGCGCTAGGCGCAGGCTTCCGCGGCAAACGTTGCGTTCCGCTCTTCAAGCAGGCGCCGCAACACGCTTCGATGGCATCGGCTCTCGTTCTCGCAGTAGCAGCCGATCGAAAAATGGCTGGCATGCGAAAGCGTGGCGAGCAGGTCGAGCACATGGCTTGCCTCCGGCACTTTCATTTCCTTGGTGAAGCTGCGCACGAAGGCCATCCACTCAGCATCGGTGGTTGCCGCCTTCGCTTCGGTCACCAGGGCCTGGCTCGGCGAAAGGATCGGTAGCCAGACGTCATAGTAGTTGCGGCTGGAGAATTCCTCCTTCGGTACGCCGCGCGGCGGTCGGCGGACGGTGCCGATGCGCACGCCCTCGCCTTCCGCCCGCGGCGACCCCAGTTGCACGACGCTGATAGCCATTCCGCCCCTCCATCAACCTGTCACGATGTCTACGGATCCCGAGCAAGGAAGATCATCACGAGCATGACGAGGCAAAACTTCACCGTCGCCACTGTCGCCTGCCGCCTGATACTTTGAACGCTACTCACCATTGTCACTCTTTCGTACCTTCGAAGCCGCGACCTTTTCTGCAAAAGAAGATTGGCGGGATCGCGGGCGTCAATGGCTCCCCGCGTGAGAGCGGTCAGAATTGCGGCGGAACCACCAACAACGCCGCGTCAAGCGAAGGTTAACGAATCACTCTTAAAGATCGATCAAATAGTGCTGCGCCTCCAAAGGTAACGCCAAAGCCGAAAGTCCTGTCATGAGCGATTCTGATATCTTCGATCTTTCACCAATCGCGATGTGGATCGAGGATTTCAGCAGGGTCAAGGCACAGTTCGATCGCTGGCGCGCCGAAGGCGTCGAAGATGTTCGCGCCTATTTGAGGGACGATACCAGACGTGTCGCGGCCTGCTCGCAGCTGATCCGCGTGTTGCGCGTCAACCGCAAGACACTGGAACTCTTCGAAGCCAACGACCTCGATCACCTCGTCGAGAACCTCGGCTTGGTGTTCCGCGACGAGATGCTGGAAAGCCATGTCAACGAATTGGCCGAGCTATGGGAAGGCAAGACCGAATTCACCGGCAGTGCCGTCAACTACACGCTGTCCGGACGCCGGCTTGATATCCAGTTGCGCGGCTCGGTGCTGCCGGGTCATGAGCAGTCGCTCGCGCAGGTGATGCTGACTACGGAAGATGTCACCGCTCGCGAGGAAGCCCGCCGCAAGGAGCGCGAGAACCGCCGCTACGCCGAAGGCATCTTTGAGCACTCGCCGGTCTCGCTTTGGGTCGAGGATTTCAGCCAGATCAAGCTGCTGCTGGAGAATGTCCGCGATCGCGGCATCGACGACTTCCGGGTCTTCACCGATGTCCATCCCGAGTTCGTACGTCAGTGCATGAGCGAGATCCGGGTCATCGACGTCAACCAGGCGACCCTCGATCTGTTCTGCGCGCCTGACCGCCACACGCTTCTGCAACGCATCGAAGAAGTCTTCCGCGACGATATGGAGAAGCACTTCCGCGAACAGCTGATCGAACTGTGGAACGGCAGGCTTTTCCATCAGCGCGAAGTCATCAACTACGCGCTCGATGGCTCGGAGCGCTATGTCCTCCTGCAATTCTCCGTCCTTCCCGGCCATGAAGCAGACTGGGCACTGGTGCAGGTGGCGCTCACCGACATCACCGCGCGCAAGAAGGCGGAAGCCTATCTCGAATATCTCGGCAAGCACGACGTTCTAACCAAACTCCGCAATCGCGCCTTCTATGTGGACGAGCTGAACAGGCTCGAGCGCAAGTCATTGCGCCCGATCTCGGCCGTCATTATCGATCTCAACGGCTTGAAGGAGGCAAATGACCAGCTCGGACATGATGCCGGCGATGCGCTGTTGCGCCGCCTTGGCGAGGTCTTAAACGGCGCGGCCGCCCAACCCAATCATGCCGCCCGCATCGGCGGCGACGAATTTGCAGTACTGATGCCCGGCGCCGACAAGCAGGCGGTCGCGACAATGGTCGAGACCATCGGGGAACTCCTCAAGATCAACAACCAGTTCTACTCCAATGCTCCGCTCAGCATTTCGCTCGGCGTCGCGACAAGCGAGCCGGGGGAAACGATGGAGTCAATGGTGCGGCGTGCCGATATTGCCATGTACGCGCAAAAGCGTGCCTATCACGCCGGCCGCAAGGCGGAAGAGCAAGGCAGCGCCACCACGAACGAAAAGTCCGCCTCGGCGGCTTGAACTAGACGAGTCAGGGCTCTGGAATCCCCTGCCTGGCCATTGCTGGCAGCGCGCTGCTGTCGTTGGGACAAGGCGCCCTTGCCGACATCATCGGCATATACATCTCGCCTACCTGATGCCGGTTCCGTGCTATGCTTGTATCGCCTTTTACGGGCTGAAGGGTACCGACCGACCCGACCTTTTCAAGGCTCGCTTCGCCGGCCCTGCGGCGAAGCGTCTCGACGCTTGCGCCATCCCTCGGCCCTTGGCATGGTGCAATGCAAAATCGAGGGAGTCGCACCGATGAAAGCCTTGCTTCTAGTCGATATTCAAAATGGCTTTTGCCCGGGCGGCAACCTCGCGGTCCCTGACGGCAACGAGGTGGTTCCCATCGCAAACCGCCTGATCGAGAGCGGCAAATACGACCTGATCGTCGCCTCCCAGGATTGGCACCCGCCCGGCCACGGCAGCTTTGCCTCCTCCCACCCCGATAAGAAACCATTCGAACTCGGCACACTTTCGGGCAAGCCGCAGATGATGTGGCCGGATCATTGCGTGCAGGGCACGGCGGACGCAGAACTGCATCCGGACCTCAAGATGGGCAAGATCGATCTTATCCTGCAGAAGGGCGAGAATCGCAATGTCGATAGCTACTCGGCTTTTCGCGACAACGATCAAGACGCGCTCACCGGGCTCGCCGACTTTCTCGAGGGCCTGGACGTGACCGAACTAGACGTCTGCGGTCTCGCGACCGATTACTGCGTGAAGTTCTCGGCATTGGATGCGACCGAGATGATGCCGGGCGTGCGGGTTCGCTTCGTCGAAGACGCCAGCCGCGGCATTACACCCCAAGGCGTTGCGGCCGCGATCGAGGAAATGCGTGCGCGTGGCATCGATATCGTGACCAGCCGGCAAATTCTGGAAGGCTGATCACTCCGTCGCGTTCCGCTGCAACTGATAGACGTCCTCGGAAAAGTCATCCATGCGTCTGGCAAGCGCGACCTGCGCGTCTTCGAGCCCCTTCTTATAGTAGGCGGCGCCAACTTCCTTTGCAAAGAACTCAAGAACGAACTCCGCTCTGAGAAGGCCGATCGGCTGGTCCAGCTCGCTGTCGAAATAATGCTGGATCCGCGCAAGGAGCTCGGTCTTCTCTTCCTTCGAAAGTTCGATCTGATTCATGTTCTCTCCCCGAACGGCGATCGGTTGCGAATGCATCGTTCAGCGAAATCGATCGTTCAATCAAGGAAATTTGCTTGCGGCAGATACCGCCCCTCCTTAGACGAGGGCAAAATTCCAGAAGGATTGTCGCCGATGAGTCGCGCTGATTTTTTCGACGGTTTGCGCGGTGGCTCAGCCGTTGCACTGGCCTCGGCCCCATTCGGGGCTTTGTTCGGAGCGCTGGCGGTCGATAACGGCATGTCGCTCGCCGAAACGACCTTCATGAGCGCCACGGTCTATGCCGGCGCAAGCCAGATGGTCGGCATCGAGCTTTTCGGCCACAACGTCCAGGCATGGCTGATCGTCGCCTCCATCCTGGCCGTGAACTTTCGCCACGTGCTCTATTCGGCGGCACTCGCGCCCTACATCAAGCATTTCTCACCGATCCAGAAGTTCTTCACCTTCTTCCTGCTGGTCGATCCGCAGTTTGCGGAAACGGCAAAACGCGGCGAATCAGGCAAGCCGGTCACGTTTGTTTGGTATCTCGGCTTTGGCATCATCATCTATGTACCCTGGGTTTTAGTCAGCTTGCTCGGCGGCATGCTCGGCAGTTACATCGGAGACCCGAAATCGATCGGCCTGGACATCCTGCTGCCGGCCTATTTCCTCGGCATCGTCCTTGACTTCCGCCATCGCGACAATTTTCTCCCGGTCGCCGCCGTTAGCGCCGTCGCCTCCATTATCGCCTATCATTATGTCGGCTCGCCTTGGCACGTCAGCCTAGGTGCCGCGGCAGGCATCATCCTTGCCGCCCTGTTCCCGCCGCCACCGCATGAGCAGGAACTCGAATCCGATTTGCACGAGGTATAACGATGGCCTTCGATCTTCACATGGCTCTCGTGATCGTCGCTGCCGCGGTTGCGACCTACGCAACCCGCATCGGCGGCTATATCCTCATCACCACGATGAAGCGCATTCCGCCGCGCATGGAGGCCGCGCTTGCCGCCGTCCCCGCCGCGGTCTTGACGACGCTTGTTGCGCCGGCCTTCTTCATCGGCGGTTGGGATTCGAAGCTCGCCCTGCTCGTCGCACTCCTCGTCGGTTTGCGGGTCTCACACACCTGGATGTTGATTGCCGCGTGGCTCGTCGTCATGGGCTGGCGTCACACGATCGGCATGTAACCCCACTGGCGGCCGAAAAGGCCGCCTCGCTTAATATTCCAGCGGCAAGGTCGCATTTTCCAGCCACGCCTTGACGTCGTGGTCGTGAATCAGCGGCATGAGCGCCTCTCGGGTGCGCTCGTGGTAGCCGTTGAACCAATGCAGCTCGTCATGCGTCAGAAGTTCCGGAATAACGAGGCTGCGGTCGATCGGGCAGAAGGTCAGCGTCTCGAAGCCGAGCATTGGTATGTCGCCACCGTCGATCGCCTCTGCCTCGCGGACATAGATCAGGTTCTCGATGCGGATGCCGAAAGCCCCGGGGCGGTAATAGCCGGGCTCGTTCGAGAGAATCATCCCCGGCAAAAGCTCCTGCGTCGAGAGCCTGGCGATGCGCTGCGGGCCTTCATGCACCGAAAGATAGGACCCGACGCCGTGACCGGTTCCATGGGCAAAATCAACCCCTGCCCGCCAGAGTGCAATTCGGGCAAGCGGATCGAGGTCGCATCCGCGCGTGCCCTTCGGAAACCGTGCGGTGCTGATCTGGATCATGCCCTTCAGCACCAGCGTGAAGAAGCGCTTGTGCTCCTCGGTGACGGAACCGATGCCGACGGTGCGGGTAATGTCAGTCGTGCCGTTGATGTACTGGGCGCCGGAATCGATTAGGAAGAGTTCCCCGGCTTCCAGCTTGCGGTTCGTTTCCGTCGTCACGCGATAGTGCATGATCGCCGCGTGCTCGCCGGCACCAGAGATCGTGTCGAAGGAGATATCCTTCAGCGGGTTCTGCATGCTCTGGCCGACGTGGGCGCGTGCCGCTTCCAGCTTCTCCGCCACCTCGATTTCGGTCACAGTCCCAGGCTTGATCTGCGACAGCCAGTAGAGAAATTCGACCATCGCCGCGCCGTCCTGCAGATGTGCAGCCGCAGAACCGTTGATCTCAACGTTGTTCTTGACAGCTCGCGGAAGCTTTGCAGGATCATTCCCTTCCACGACCTCGCCACCCCCCTTGCGAATGATCTCCGCCAAGGCATACGAGGTGAGGTCCGGATCCACGAGGACTCGACCGCCATCCCTTGCAACAGCTGACAGTTTCTTTTCGAGTTCCGACGGCGCAAGCTGCATGCACATTTGCGCCAGATAGGCTTCGGCCTCGATACCGGTCTTGCGCTTGTCGAGGAAGAGGTCCGCCTTGCCATCGGCATAGATGATCGCACGCGCCAGCGGGTGCGGCGTGTGCGGAACGTCGGCACCGCGAATATTGAAGATCCAGGCGACCGAAGACGGATCGGCGACCAGCGCCGCCTTGAGGTTCTTCTTTGCAAGGTCGGCCGCGATCGTTGCAATCTTGTCGGTCGCGAGCACGCCCGCCTGTACGACGTTCTGGATCATCACCTGTCCCAGCGGCTCCTGCGGCCGGTCGCTCCAGAGCTTGTCGAGAGGATTGTGAGGCAGGACAACGAGCGAAGCGCCAATTTCGGCCAGCGCCTTTTCAAGTCGCCGCACTTCCGCGCCGGAATGCAGCCAGGGATCGATGCCGAGACGCAGGCCCTTGGAGCCGTTCTTCGCGAGCCAGGCATGAGGCGGTTCGTTCACAAGGTCTCCGCCTGTGAAGACGGAACCATCCACTTGCTCGGCAAGTTGCGTCACGTAGCGCCCGTCCACGAAGACGATCGCCTCCGAACGCGTTACCAGCGCGACGCCCGCAGACCCGGTGAAGCCCGTCAACCACGACAAGCGCTCCGAACAAGCCGGCACGTATTCGCCGTTGAACTCGTCGGCACGAGGCACAAGAAAGGCGTCGATATCAAGCGCATCAAAACTTGCACGCAAAGCCGAGACGCGATCGCGGCCGAATTGTGGCGTCGAAGTGACTTCGAAAGACTGGAACATGTTCAAGAATCCGGTGTTTTGGGCGAATCTCCTAGGCGAGATTCGGCTATATTATAGGTATTTCAGACGAATACGAGGAATTCGCGAAGTGACGTGTGAGCGAAAGCCGCGCAATAATCCGGCGGAAATGAGGCACCGTCTCACCAAGTGGCACGCTTTATGCATTCCACGCATGGCTCCCATGAACGAAACCCTCTCCCTCACCTTTTCTAAATCGCTATATAGGCGCCATCAAACGGGTTCGAGACGAACCTGAAACGAAACAAAAGGAATTTAGATATGACTGCCCCTCTGTCGCGCTTCGCTTACAGCAGCCCGGTGCAGGCTGGCGAGCGCCAGACTGTGCGTCACATCATCGGCTCGCGCCGTCCGCTGCATGAGGACACCCTCAAGCTGCTGGGCGCTGGCCAAAAGGTTACGCGCCATCAGGTCGCAACCAACTACGCGTTCTGAGCAACTCGCCGCTCCCTTCTCCTCCTCCCTCACGGGACCGGCGATCAGAACCAGTAGAAGCCCGCTCGAGCGCTCCTCCTCCTTCGAGCTCGCGGGCATTGACCGGGAAACTGGTCCAAAGGCGGTGCCACTGGCACCGCCTTTTCTTTTGCCCTCGTCTCAAGGACGATCGAGATGGATCGTCACCCAGCCATTACGCCAGATCGTACGGACGTGCCGCAGATGCGCACCGTTATAGGCCGCCAGCACCTTCCAACGCTGCGCAGCCAGAATGCCGGAAAGAATGACCGAGCCCCCGGGCGCCAGGTGGGTCACGAGCTGCGGCGCCATCTTGATCAAGGGCCGCGCCAGGATGTTGGCGATAATCAGATCGAAGGGGCCATGCGCGGAAAGGGCGGTCGAGTGAAAACCTGGTGCCGTCTGTGTGGCGATACCCGACGCGATGCCGTTGCGCCGAACATTCTCGGCAGCGACCCGCGTCGCGATCGGGTCAATGTCCGTTGCGAGAACAGGAATGTTCCGCAGCTTCCTGACGGCAATCGCCAGAACGCCGCTGCCGGTTCCGAGATCAAGCGCATTCCGCACCCGGCGGGAACGCAAGACACGGTCGATCGTCTCCAGGCAGCCTGCCGTCGTGCCGTGATGACCGGTACCGAAAGCCTGGCCGGCATCGATCTCGATCGCGATATCGCCGGACCGCACCTTGTCGCGGTCGTGCGATCCGTGGACCAGAAAGCGCCCCGCCCGAACCGGCTTCAGCCCCTCAAGTGACTTCGCCACCCAATCGACCTCGGGAATTACTTCGCGCTCGACTTTGGCCTCGGGAAAGCTCATCTTCAGCGCTTCCTCGACGCGCGCGCGAACCTGTAGTTCGTCTTCGCGCATCATGTAGACCGAGGCTTCCCAAATATCCTTCTTCTCATCGATCTCAGTGGTCGCGATTGCGAAGTCTTCTTCGCCGAAGACATCGGACAGCAGATCCAGAATCTCTCCTGCCTGCACTTCGGTTGTCGTCACATAAAGGCGTATTTCACTCACAAGCGGTCTTTCTTCTATAGCGCCCCATCGATCCAGGGCGGCGCCTGCGTATCATATCCGCAAACGCCGTGAAGCAATTTTTGTCGGAAAGCAGGTATTCGCAAAAGTAAGGGGACGGCAACATTGCGGATCGCGATCGCCACCGGATGCTTCATGGTAATAAGCGATGTCAGTTGATGGGTCTGCTTCAGCACCGTCTTCACCGCCGGCATTCTGAGACCCGCATATTCGCGCTCCCGCCCTTCCGAGATGAGCCAGGCCAACCAGCACGCGTCCTCGATGCCAAGGTTCATCCCCCGCGCACCGGCCGGCGAATGAATATGCGCCGCGTCGCCTGCAAGAAACACGTTGCCTCGTGCCATCACGGCGACATGGCGGAAGTGAATGCGAAAATCGGAGGCCCAGACACGCTCGGCGATTGCGGCAGGATGTTGGATGCGGCTCTCGAAATCGGGAAGCGTCGAGATGTAGCGCAGCACATCGCGGGTGACCGGCAGACGCCCGATCATGCCGGGATCGAACAGCGTTATCTCGGCAAAACCGGGATCGATCGGCACAGCGTAACGAAAGTCTGCCAGATAGAAGCTGCTCTCCAGCGCCTGTCCGGGGAAACCGATACCGACAGCCTTGCGGACCGCCGAATGGGCACCGTCGGCAGCGATCACGATATCGAAATCCGCCGTTTCGACCGATCCATCTGCCTTCCGTAGCGTTACTCGCGGCTTCGAAAGATCCCCGGAGACTGTCTCCACCGCGGTTTGCCATTCCGCAGCAACCTCATAGTCGGAAAGCTTGCCCAGCAGCAGCCGCTCGGTATGCCCCTGTGCCAGCGCGTGGATTGCGCTGTAGGGGCCGGGAACCTTCGTCGTGTCGATGTCGGCAAGCAGTCTTCCCTTGGAGACGATGCGAAAGTGCGCAATCTGCTGCGCCTCTTGCAGTATCGTGTCCGTCACACGCGAGGGTGAAAGCAGCGCCAGGGTTCTGGCATTGATGCCCAACGCACGGCTTTCCGTTAGCGGCACGGGCCCGGCGTCGCTATCAACGATGCGCGGAAGGAACCCGCGTCGGGCAAGTTCGAGGGCAGCAGTCAGGCCAGTTGCGCCGGCCCCGGCGATCAAGATGCTGCGATGCCCTGACGCCATGCCGTCATCCCTTGCTGACGAGGTTCTCCAGTTTCTTTACAGCCGTATCGGGATTTTCGCCATAGGCGATGGTCCCGGAGAACCGCCCTGCCGAATCGAGCAGGAAGACCGAGGCCGTATGGTCCATCGTGTAGTCGCCGTTCGGATTGCTCTCGTCCACGGGAACCTTCTTGGCGTAGACGCGGTAACCCTTGATGACGTCGGCGACCTTGTCGGGAGCGCCCGATATACCGACAATGCGCTTGGAGACATTGGAGACATACTGGTTCATGACGTCAGGCGTATCGCGCTCCGGGTCGACGGTGACGAAGTAGGCCTGAAGCTTCTTGCCCTCCGGATCGACCTTCTCCAGCCAACCATTCATTTCGAACAGCGTTGTCGGACATACTTCCGGGCAATGGGTAAAGCCAAAGAAGAGCGCCGTCGGCTTGCCGCGGAAGGCCTGCTCCGTGATTGGCTGGCCGTTCTGGGCGACAAGCGTGAACGGCACGCCGAACGGTCCCTCGGACACAGCCTCTTTTGTCTTGGTGACATTGAGCGTCAGCCAGCCGAGAATCCCGGCCATCACCAGCACCGCAACCCAGACCGCAATGCGGACAGTCTTCATCGATCGAACCTCTGAGATCGGGATCATTCCCGTTTCCGGGTGATATCGCCTCGTTCTTCAGGGTGCAATTCAACAAGATGTTTTCCAGGCGGCGACCGATTGCCCCACCAGCACACGGAAAAGGCGCAATCAGAATCGAAAAATCCAGTACTTACAAACACATATTTGACGCAACAACGGCAACCTACAATCTTTGAGGGTTAGCAAATACTTAAAAATACATATCTATATTTAGCAATGGATAGAACGGTCGCCGTTCTCGTGACATGACGTCTGCCTGGTATTTCAACCCCGGCTATCCGCGTGAGCGCAAGATTATATGCCGCGTCTCATCGCGGAGGGGATAATCGTCACATGACTGATATGAAAGTGCGCAAGAGCCTCTCCGTTGGCCAGAGGCTTGGAACGCTGGCCGGTGCGGCATTCGTCGGCTTCGGCGCGATGCTTGCAGTCGGCTGGTACCAGAATTCGAGCGCCGACGCCGCCCTGAGGCACGCCAACGAGATTCAGGTTAGCGTCGATCACATCAACGAGCTGCGCACCGCAAATCTCACTCTAATTCTCGCCGCCATGGACACCATCGTCGATCGCGGTGATCGCGCCGTGATGCCCGAACGCCTGAAACTGATGAACGAAGCGATCGGCGAGCTACAGAGCAGTTCCAAGGACATGCACCGCCTCGGAGAAGAGCTGAACGCGGGAAGCCTGCTCTCCACGTATGATGCGGACGTGGCGACACTCGGACAGAATATCGTCGGAGACCTGAAAGCTGCCGTCGAATCTGGGGCGCCTGACAGTGAATTCGACAGGCTGGATGACGCCATCGACGGTGGCGGCGACAAGGTGGGCGCGACTTTGGATAAGTTCGCGCGCGAAGGCGGCGAATTCGCCAAGAGGAAAATCGACGAAGCCAATATGATCTCACAGCGAGCGATCCACATTCAGCTTGCACTTGGCATCCTCGCTATCCTGACGATGGCGATCCTGCAGTACATCCATGGCGGCTCCATTCGCCGCGGCATCGAGGGCGTACGCAAGAGCATGCAGGGGATCATGCGCGGCGATCTCGATAGCCACGTCCCCGCGACCGAGCGTGGCGACGAGATCGGCGACATGGCGCGTGCGGCGGAGAGCTTTCGCCTTGCCGCAATCGAGAAGCAGGAACTCCAGGCGCGCAGTGAAAGCGAACGTCGGCAGAGCGATACCGAGCGTCGCAGCCGCGAAGCGGCAAAGCTTGCAGATACCGAAGCACTCAACAAAGCAGTGAATGCCCTGGGCGACGGCCTCACACGGCTCGCTGGCGGTGACGTGACGGTCACCATCGACCAGCCGTTCAAGCCGGAGCTGGAGCGCCTACGCAGCGACTTCAATCAGACCACGGCAACGCTCCGCCAGACGATGGCCGGCATCTCCCAGAACGGAGCTTCCATCCAGGCAAACAGCCAGCAGATGCGCTCGGCCGCCGACGACCTCGCAAAACGCACGGAACAGCAAGCCGCCTCGCTCGAGGAAACCTCCGCGGCCCTCGATCAGATCACGGCAACGGTTCGCAACGCCACCAACCGCGCCGAGGAAGTCGGCCACATGGTGGCCCATACCCGGCAGAACACGGCGAAATCAGATGTGGTCGTCACCGACGCCATGGCGGCCATGGAGCGAATCGCGGCGGCCTCGCGCGAGATCGGAACAATCATCAACGTCATCGACGAGATCGCCTTCCAGACCAATCTTCTCGCCCTTAACGCAGGCGTCGAGGCGGCGCGCGCAGGCGAAGCCGGCAAGGGCTTTGCGGTCGTCGCACAGGAAGTGCGTGAACTCGCCGGTCGCGCAGCGGGTGCCGCCAAGGATATCAAGGCTTTGATCGGGAAATCCGGAGCCGAGGTGAAGGCCGGCGGTGAACTCGTGACGGCAGCCGGCGAAGCGCTGCGCCAGATCGGCGACGATGTTTTGCGCATCGACGAGCATGTTAAATCAATCGTAACCTCTGCACGCGAACAATCCACTGGACTGAACGAAATCAATACGGCCATCAGCCAGATGGACCAGGTCACGCAGAAAAACGCGGCCATGGTGGAAGAGACGAACGCAGCAAGCCACGCGCTCGCCACCGATGCCGACAGCCTGATCCACCTGATCCAGACGTTCAAGATCGGCGAGGGCATGAATGCCCGTTCCACGCCGCGGGAAGCCACCGCAGTCTCGCATCCAAAACCATCTCCCGCACGAAGCCTGATCGGCAAGGTGGCGGGCGCATTCAGCGGCGGCGCAACCGCCAGAGCCATGGCCGCACCGGCCGGAGACAACTGGGAAGAATTCTGATCATGAACAGTTCCATCATCAACCAGACCGGCTCGCATCTCGAGATCGTTTCCTTCCATCTCGGCGAGCAGGAATTCTGCATCGACATCATGGCGATCCGCGAAATTCGCGGTTGGGCGCCCGTGACGCCGATGCCGCACACGCCGCCTTACGTGCTTGGCCTCATCAACCTGCGCGGCGCGGTGATCCCGGTCATCGACATGGCCTGCCGCCTCGGCATGAAGATGACGGAGCCGTCCGAGCGTTCCGCCATCATCGTCACCGACATAGCCGGTAAGCTGGTCGGCCTGCTGGTCGAGCAGGTCTCTGATATGATGACCATCAAGAGCGAAGACCTGCAGCCGGCGCCTGAGATCATCCCGGAAGCACAGCGCGCCTTTTGCCGCGGCATCGTTGCGCTGGAAAAGACCATGGTCTGCTTCCTGAACCTCGACACTGTCATCGCTGACGAGCTGGCACAGGCTGCGTGATCGGCCAGCCGGGTTCCGCTGAGAGCCCTGCCCCCTGACAAGACTTGCGAACCGCTTGCGACAGAACGTTGCGAGCGGTTTTTTTGTGCGGCCATTCTTAGGGCCGTATTGCAGGCTATCTCGTTGGCGAGCGCCACCTCCGTCATGCGATCGTAGACATAACCCCGTAGACGAAGGGCGAAGGCAGGTGTTTGAATTGTCGCTGGAAAGGGAGTGGGATACCCAGGATGAGCAAAGCAAAGACCCGCCACACTGGAGGATGCGGCTGCGGCGCGATCCGCTATAGAATCGACGAGGCGCCCCTATCCAGCGGCATCTGCCATTGCCAGACATGCCGGAAGGTTGCTTCGGCTCCGACGCTGCCGTTCGTCACCTTTCCCGTGCGAACACTGGTGTACGAACAAGGAGCCCCGCGCGCTTTCGCCTCCTCGAAGGGCGTCGTGAGGACATTTTGCGGTTCATGTGGTTCCCCGCTCGGCTACCAGAACGATGCGGACCCGGGCTTGATCGACATCATGACCGTCAGCCTCGACGAGCCGGATGAGTATCACCCGACGTTTCACGTCTGGACATCCGAAAAGGTGTCCTGGGATGTCATCTGCGACAACCTGCCGGCCCATCCCAAAAGCCGTCCCTAACTCGACGAGCCGCGCTGCTATTGCGGTTTGCCGTTCTTCCACACGACGTTCTGGCCGTAAAGCGGGATGGTCGAGATCGCCATCTTGGCCGAGCCGTCGGCCTCGAAACGATCGCGGTCTGATCGCAGACTGATGCCAGGATCGAACTAATCGATGATCTCGACCGTAAACGCAAAGCGGCCGATCTCGCCGGGAGGCAATGTCAGGCTGTACGGTCGCTTTGCAAGCTCCCTCGAGCCGTTCTTTTGAGCGGCCATCCCATGCCAGGGTTCGATGCAGATGAACGGCGCACCCGGTTTCTGCCAGAGCGCCAGATTGGGCAGATTCTCAAAACTGAAATGCATCGTCGGTCCGCCCTCGACGCCGTAGCGCAGCCCCTTCCCCGCATCCTCCGGAAAGATCATGGCATCCTGCTCGAACATGCCGTGGTCCAGCACAAGCCGTCCTGCCTTGAATGGGGATGCCAGCTTTGCGGGCGAAATCAGCCCATTCTCCAATCGCACCAAACCGGGTTCGCCCTGATTGTCGAGCGTTATGACGTGATCCTGCCCGGCCGCGCCCGGCAATGGCCAGAGGAAGGCGGGATGAAAGCCGAGCCCAAAAGGCATCGGCCGCCGGTCGCGATTGGTCACCTCGGCGGCGACGGTCAGCGCCCGCCGCTCAAGCGTATGCTCCACCGCCAACAGGAAGTCGAACGGAAAGACCGCCATCGTCGTGGGCGATGACGCAAGCTCATACCGGCACGTCGTCGCGCTGGCGGACGCAAGGGCAAATTCCGTCCGGCGCGCGAAGCCGTGCTGGCCCATCGCAAAGCTCTGGCCGTCGATTGCCAGAATGTCATCGGGCGCCTTGCCGACGATCGGAAAGAGTACAGGCGAACGCCCGCCCCAGAAAGCCGTATCACCATTCCACAGCCACGACCTACCGTCGGTGGTCAGCAAGGCCTGCATCTCGGCGCCGAAAGAGGAGACATCGACTGTCAGGTACTGGTTTGCGATCCGCGTGAGGCTTGGCATGAGCATCCTTTCGATTTGATCCGCAATCGGACCCTATCCGCGTCAACCAACGATTTCCATGACGATGCACGATTTGCCAACTCGCCCCGTCAGCCAGCGCGCAGCTATTGCGGCTTGCCGTTCTTCCAGATGACGGTCTGGCCATAGAGCGGGATAGTCGAGATCGCCATCTTTGCCGAGCCGTCGGTCAGTTCGCGAGAATGTGCGAGATAGATCAGCGTGTCGTTCTCCTTGTCGTAGATCCGGTTGACGACCAGTTTCTTCCAGATCAGCGACATGCCTGTTTTGAACACCTCGTCGCCGCCCTTCGACAGGTCAATGTCGCCGATCTCGATCGGCCCCGTCTGACGGCAGGCAATGGAGTTGTTCGAAGGATCCTCGAACCAGTTGCCGTTCTTCACGCGGTCGATAACGCTGCGGTCGAAATAGGTGACGTGACAGGTCACGCCTTTCACCTGCGGGTCGGCCACCGCGTCGATGATGATGTCGTTGCCGATCCAGTCGACTCCGACCTTGCCGACTTCATCGGCGGATGCCGTGCCGGCGCAGAGGGCGATGAGCGAGGCGGCGGCAAGCGCGATACAGCTCTTTTTGGACATGACTGCTCCCTGATTACATCCGCATCTAAGGTAAGGGCGACGGATGCCTTTACAAGGAAGCCCTCACGCCTTCCGGCAGGTGCAGGCCTCGTACCCCTCCGACGTCAGCCTTCCTGGTTTCATGCCGATCAGAGCAGGAATGGCGTTCACCGCTGTCGCCCCGACGGCCTTTGCCATCGCAATCGCCGCATGCGCGCAGACCGCAGCGTCTTCGGCAGCGTTGTGATGCGCAAAGCGCAGCCCAAGGTGCTCGGCAATCATGTTCAGCCGATGCGACAGGAAATGCGGCCAGATTCGCTGTGCCATCTTCAGGCTGCATAGATAGGTGAGTTCTGGATAAGATTGCCGATACAGGTCGAGACTCGTGCGCCAAACGCTGAAATCGAAAGCCGCATTATGGGCGATCATGGTCGCGCCTCGGAAATCGTCGTGAAACTCGTCCATCACCTCCGGAAACTCCGGCGCGTCCTCGACGTGCTCCGGCCGAATGCCATGAATGGCGATGTTCATGCGGGAAAACCGCATTTCCTTCGGGCGGATCAGCCGTTCCTCGACGCGGGTGACCTTGCCATCCTCGATCCATGCCAGACCGACCGAACAGGCGCTGCCGCGTTGTTCGTTGGCAGTTTCGAAATCAATGGCGATGGTCTTCAAGGGGTTTCCGATTCGATTGTATCGATCTGGCATAGCCTTCCCGCCCTGTCGGCGCAAACCCAAGCTGTTGACATCCGCAACCGGATTGCGAAACATGGCGCGCATGAACGGATCGATGACCATGACGCTCACGCTGACGACCACCACCCTTGCAGGGTTGGCGGGAGCGACGGTGCGTTAGATCAAGCCCCGCCATCCCCGAAACCCTGCCGAGGCGAGCAGGGTTCTGGAACCGGCTCTCCTCACAACAACCAGGAGAGTTGCATGCAGAATAATCCAAGCAGCAGAAAAGCACCTGTCGGACTGTTGATCAGAGCCATCCGTCCATCCGACACCGAGGCCTTGGCAGCGCTGGTCAATCTGCCGGGCTTTCGGGCCGGAACCTTGCGTCCGCCCTACCAGAGTATCGAAGAAACCCGCCGCCATGTCGAAAACAGCAATCCGGACGCGATGCGTCTGGTCGCAACCATCGACGGGCAAATCGTCGGCGATATCGGCATGACCCGCTTCCGCGGCCGCCGCAATCACGTCGCCAGCATCGGCATGGGCGTGCATGACGACTTTACCGGCCGCGGCATCGGCAGCGCGCTACTCGCTGCCGTCATCGATGCCGCCGATAACTGGCTAAACATCATGCGTCTGGAGTTGACCGTCTACACCGACAACGAAGCCGCTCTCGCGCTCTACAGAAGGTTCGGCTTCGAAGAGGAAGGTGTCCTTCGTGCCTACGCCTTCCGGGCCGGCAGTTACGTCGATGCCTATGCGATGGCGAGGGTCAAGCGGTAGAAGAAGGCTCTGACGTAAGCCGTAAGCGATGCCCTCACCCGCCGATCAGCGCCAGCCACTCGTCCTCGTCCATCGTCTGGACACCGAGTTCGCGTGCCTTGTCGAGCTTTGAGCCAGCGCCGGGTCCCGCAACGACGATATCGGTCTTCTTCGACACCGACCCCGCGACCTTGGCGCCGAGGCTTTCGGCCCGCGCCTTGGCCTCGTCGCGCGAAAACTTTTCCAGCGAGCCGGTGAAAACGACGGTCTTGCCGACGACAGGACTGTCTAATGTCACCGGCTGTTCGGCGGGCAAGGGCCTCTTGTCGTTGAGCTCGTCAAGCAGCGCTCCGATCACGTTGATATTGCGCGGCTCCTTGTAGAATTCGACGATGGCACGCGCGACAATCTCGCCAATGCCTTCGATGGCGTTCAAGTCGTTCCAGGCATCGCCGGAAAGTGGTGCAGCCTCCTTCATCGCCGCCTCGAAGGCATCATAGGTGCCATAGGAGCGCGCCAGCAGTTTCGCGGTCGTCTCGCCGACATGGCGTATGCCGAGCGCATAGATGAAGCGGTGGAGCGCGATAGTGCGGCGCTCGTTAATAGCCGCGTAGAGCTTGCCGACACTGACCTTGCCGAAGCCATCGATATTCTCGAGCTTGGTCAGTGAACCCGCCTGCCGCTTCTCCAGTGTGAAGATATCGGGCGCGGTGCGAATCTGCAGCGCCCTGTCCTCATTCTCGAAGAAGAAGTCGATTTGCTTCGATCCAAGGCCCTCGATATCGAAGGCATTGCGGGAGACAAAGTGCTTGAGATGCTCCGTCGCCTGCGCCCTGCAGATGAAGCCGCCGGTGCAGCGGGTGACCGAATCGAGCTTGCCGGTCTTCTCGTTCTTCTCGCGCACGGCATGGCTGCCGCAGACCGGGCAGGTCTTCGGGAATTCGTAGCGGGCTGCATCTGTGGGCCGCTTCTCTATGACGACGTCGAGCACCTGCGGGATGACATCGCCGGCCCGCTGCACGATCACGGTATCGCCGATGCGGATATCATGCTCCTCCTCGCGGATGCGTTCGCCCGAATTGCCGATGCCTTCAATGTAATCGGCATTGTGCAGCGTCGCATTGGTGACAACCACGCCTCCGACGGTGATCGGGGTCAGCCGTGCGACCGGAGTCAGCGCGCCGGTCCGGCCGACCTGGATGTCGATGTTCTCGACCGTCGTGAAGGCCTGCTCGGCCGGGAATTTATGTGCAGTCGCCCAACGCGGGCTGCGCGAACGGAACCCAAGGCGAGCCTGCAACTCAAGGCTGTCGACCTTGTAGACGACACCGTCGATGTCGTAGTCGAGATCCGGCCGCTTCAGGCCGATCTCGTCATAGTGTGCCAGAATATCGGCGACGGAATTCAACCGCTTCATCAACGGATTGACGGGAAAGCCCCATTCCTTGAATTTCTGTACCATGTCGAATTGCGTCTTCGGCAAATCATTGGGCTCGGAAATCTCGCCCCAGGCGTATGCAAAGAACTTCAGCTTGCGGCTCGCTGTCACTTTCGCATCGAGCTGTCGCAGCGAGCCAGCGGCGGTGTTGCGCGGATTGACGTAGGTCTGCTTGCCCGCCGCCTCCATCTGCTTGTTCAGCGCCATGAAGTCGCTCTTGGCCATATAGACCTCGCCGCGCACTTCAACGACGGCAGGAACGCCCGCACGCAACTCGTTGGGGATTTCCTTGATGGTGCGGATATTCGCGGTGACGTTTTCACCCGTCGTACCATCGCCGCGAGTCGCTGCGTTGACAAGTTTGCCATTCTCATAGCGGATCGACATGGAGAGGCCGTCGATCTTCGGCTCTGCCGTAAACGCGATCGACTGGTCCGGCAGACGGCCGAGAAAACGGTAAACACTGGCCACGAAGTCCCGCACGTCCTCCTGCGAGAAGGTGTTGTCGAGCGACAGCATCGGGCGCGCATGGACGACAGGCGCAAAGGTCACAGACGGCGCGGAACCGACACGCCGCGATGGGCTGTCTTCGCGAATGAGTTCCGGAAAGCGCGCCTCGATCGCGTCGTTGCGCCGCTTCAGCGCATCGTACTCGGCATCCGAAATCGCCGGACGATCCTCGCCGTGATAAAGCTCATCGTTGCGGGCGATTTCCCTGGCAAGCCGCTCAAGCTCGGCAGCGGCATCTTCGATCGTCAGGGCATCAACGGCTATGGCTTCGGTCGACATACGGCTCTCGCTCCACGGAATCTGGAGTCGTTTTAGAGCAAAACGTATGGATTGAAAGAGAGTGAGGCGTCATGTCAGGCGCCTCTCCCCAATTCGGCGATTGCGAAATCAGCCGTTCCCGGCCAGCAGACGGGCAGCCGCCGCCCTCGCCTCTTCCGTCACCGAGGCGCCGGCCAGCATGCGCGCGATTTCCTCGGTACGGTCGTCCGGCGCCATCGTCGCGACGCGAGTCGCGATCTTCTCGGAGCCTTCCGCAGCCGGGCCCTTCGAAATCAACAGATGCGTTGCGGCCCGCGCCGCAACCTGCGGCGCATGCGTGACCGAAAGCACCTGCACGCGGTCGGAAAGGCGCTTCAGCCGCTGCCCGATTGCATCCGCAACCGCCCCGCCGACGCCGGTATCGATTTCGTCGAAGACGAGCGTTGGCGCAGAGCCACGATCGGCAAGCGCAACTTTAAGGGCCAGCAGGAAGCGCGAAAGCTCGCCGCCGGATGCCACCTTCATGATCGAGCCCGGACGCGTGCCGGGATTGGTCTGAACGTGGAACTCCACTACGTCGATACCCTCCGAGGTCGCATCTTCGGGATCGGTGGTGATTTCCACCATGAACCGTGCCCGCTCGAGCTTCAGCGCCGGCAGTTCCGCCATGACCGCAGCAGCCAGCGCATCTCCAGCGTGATGACGCTTGTCGGAAAACGTGCGGGCCGCCATGTGGTAGTTCGCCTTGGCGACACCGACCTCCGCCTCAAGCTTGGCAAGCCTTTCCTCGCCAGCATCGAGATCGGCAAGATCGCCGATCATGCGAACGGCGAGCGCCGGCAGTTCGGTCACCGGAACGGAGTACTTGCGCGAGGCGGCGCGCAAGGCAAACAGACGCTCCTCTACACGCTCCAGCTCTTTCGGATCGTATTCCGTTTTCCGGAGTGCCGCCTCGACTTCCATCTGAGCGTTGGAGAGCTGGTCCAGCGCGGCGTCCAGAAGCGCCACCGTATCTTCCAGCAGTCCTGGGGCTTCGTGGCTCTTGCGCTCCAGCCGGCGCACCAGCGAGGCGATATGCGGTACGGGAGAGGCATTGCCATTGAGGAACTCGGAAGCCTCGGCGATATCGCCCGCGATCCGCTCGGCCTTCATCATCTTCTGGCGGCGATCCGCGAGTTCGTCCTCTTCGCCATCTTGCGGCGACAGCTTCTCCAGTTCTTCCACGGACGCACGCAGATAATCCACCTCGCGCGCAGCATTCTCCACCTTCTCGCGCTGCTTCTTCAGCGTCCGCTCGGTATCGCGCCAGATGCGGTAGAGGTTGGAAACGGCAGCGGCATCCTCGTTCGCGCCTGCGAAGGCGTCGAGCAAGATCCGGTGGGCATGCGTATCGACGAGGGCGCGATCATCATGCTGGCCATGGATCTCGACAAGCATCTGTCCGGCCTGGCGCATCAGTTGAACGCTCAGCGGTTGGTCGTTGACATAGGCCTTCGTACGCCCGTCAGAGTTTTGGACGCGGCGGAAGATGAGGTCACCATCATCATCGATGCCGTTTTCGCGCAACAACTTGCGGGCGCCGTGATCCGGCCCGACGTCGAAGACAGCCGTCACCTGCCCCTTGTCTTCGCCGTGGCGAACAAGGCCGCCATCGCCGCGGCCACCAAGGGCAAGCGACAGGCTATCGAGCAGTATGGATTTGCCAGCACCCGTCTCACCGGTCAGCACCGAGAGGCCGGTCTCGAAGGCGAGATCCAGCCGCTCGATCAGGACGATATCGCGGATCGAAAGCTGGATCAGCATTGGCCTCAGGAACCGAGCAGGAGTTTCTTGCCTGCAGCAGCGATCCAGGAGCCCGGGTTTTCACGCGGCTCTGCGCCACCACTCTTCAAGAGCTTGAAGGAATCTGCGTACCACTGACTGTCAGGATAGTTGTGGCCCAGAACGGCGGCTGCGGTCTGCGCCTCTTCGACGATGCCCATTGCATAATAGGCTTCGACAAGGCGCGCGAGCGCTTCTTCGATCTGGTTGGTATTCGGATACTTCTCAACGACTGTGCGGAAGCGTGAGATTGCCGCAAGGTATTCCTTGCGTTCCATATAGTAACGGCCGACCTGCATTTCCTTGCCGGCGATCTGGTCGCGTGCGAAGCGGATTTTCGCTTGCGCATCGTCGACGTATTCGGAATCCGGATAATTGTCGATGACAGCCTGCATGGCTTCGACGGTCTTTGTAGCCGCGCGCTGATCCTGCGTGACGTCGACGATCTGTTTCGAATAGGTCAGACCGATCAGATACTGCACATAGGGAGCATCCTTCGACTTCGGATACTGCGCCATATAGCGGTTGCCCGAAGCGAGAGCGTCGTCGAGACGGCCCTGACGATACTTGACGAAGGTGCTCATCACGAGCGCCTTGCGCGCCCATTCCGAGAACGGGTTCTCGCGGTCGATGGCGTCGAACTTGCGTGCCGCCTCGGCCATGTTACCGGCCTTCATGTTGGCGAGGCCCTGGGTATAAAGAACATCCGGCGGATCGCTCTCGACACCGAGCTTGGTAATATCGATGTCAGGGTCCGACTGGCATCCGGAAACCAAGGCACCTGCGCTCAGCACCAAGAGCGATGCGAACAAAGCGCGCGCTGTCTTCATCATACTTTCAGACCCTGCATAACCCATCGGAACAATCCCAACGCTGCCATCCCTCAACAGCAGCCACGCCTTGCTGGCGTTTCTAGCCACAAATGAGCAGCCAGAGCAACGCAATGATGATGCATTAACGCATTTTTGTGGCGACGCAGGCCATATTCACCGGTTTTGCACCGAGAAAGCTGCAACTGTTGCCGCTAAACATCTGCGGCAACACATCTATCGGGGAATCACCGTCGGTCTGTTCCCCATAAAGAAACCGCCTCCCGAAGGAGGCGGCCCTGGCCTAAAAGATGCGATGGAGGTCATGCCGACCAGGGAGCAAATTCCGGTGCGTTGACCCGGATGAAATCCCGAGGTGCAACACGCTGGCGCGGCGCAGAGGTCTCGACCACTTCATAGGCGGTCGGGTCGCTGAGCAGCGCCTTAAGAGCATTAGCATTCATCTTGTGGCCGCCACGATACGAGCGGTAGCAGCCGATAAACGGAGCACCGGCCAGTGCCAGATCGCCGACGGCATCGAGTGCCTTGTGGCGTACGAACTCGTCCTTGGCGTAACGCAGGCCCTCGACATTGATAACAGTATTTTCGTCCGAGATGACGACGGAATTTTCAAGCGAGGAACCAAGCGCATGGCCCGATGCCCAGAGACGCTCGACATCCCGCATGAAACCGAAGGTGCGAGCGCGCGACAACTCGGACTTGAACGTCGCCGCGGTCATGTCGCCTTCCCATTTCTGCCGGCCGATCAGCGGGCAATCGAAATCGATCTCGACTTCAAAGCGCATACCGTCATAGGGACGGAACTCGCTCCACGAACCGCCATGCTCGATGCGAACCGGCTTGGTGACGCGGATGTAGCGGCGCTTCACGCCGAGCGATACCAGGCCAACCTGTTCGATCGCTTCGATAAAGGGCATAGAGCTGCCGTCCATGATCGGCATTTCGGCGCCATGGACCTCGATCAACACGTTGTCGAGACCAAGCGCGTAGACAGCAGCCATGACATGCTCGATCGTCGCGACTGAGTGCGCCGGCGAGAACCCAAGAACAGTGCAGAGATCCGTATTGCCGACCTGCGAAGAAACAGCACGGTATTCGGAAACATCGCCGTTCTCATGCATGCGATTGAAGACGACGCCAGTGTCGGCTTCTGCCGGGTTGAAGGTAATCGAAACGTCAGCACCGGAATGGACGCCGATGCCCGAGAGCGTGATCGGACGCGATACCGTCGTTTGAAAACCCAACATGCCAATAACCATAAATTTTGCCTTTATTATCCCTGGTGACCCGCCGCGGCTAACATGCCGAACTATCTGCCAGGGTTCATTTCACTCCGTCCAAGTCTCGCCATGAAGGGCACGAGGGCGGTTTCTTGACCCCATACATACGTGCGCCCGGGTTCCAATCCAAATCACTGTTTCTTTCGCATTGTTACGAAAGCATGCCATTGAAATTACAACGCAATTGGCGCCAGATTCGACACCCTGATACAGCAATGCCCGGGAGCTTACTCCCGGGCATCCTTGTGGCGATTCTGTCCTTGCCTCAGTTCGACTGACGGCGCAGGAATGCTGGAATTTCGAGCTGATCGTCTTCCTGCATCATGCGAGCCTGCGGAACGCTGCGACCCTGATCGTCAAGATTTCCACGGCGCGGTGCATAGAGGCTTGCTTCCGGAGAGAGCGGACGGCGCTGCTGCGAGGCAGCCGCAGGCGCCGACGTCATCTCCGGCGCGACTTCCTCTTCGCGGCGGCCAAGCGAGTTGGTGATCCGCTTCAAGAGGCCCATCGGACCACGCTCTTCTTGCGCATGAGACGTAGGTGCAGGCTGCGAGCGATGGTCGATCTCCGCCTGCACTACCGGCGGGAAGTCTTCCACCTTCGGCATACGTACGGCCTGCTGAGCGGCCATCGGCTGCTGCGCGACCGGTGCCGGCTGGCTGATAACAGGCTGCTGAACCGGCTGGCTCATGACCGGAGCGTGAACTGGAGCCTGCTGGACCGGAGCTGGACGAATGACCGGAGCAGCCTCGGGAGCAGCGAAGATCTTGCTCTGCGGACGGAAAGTCTCCTGCATCGCCGGCTGCTGGACCGGGGCTGCAGCACGCGGCGCGTGGATTTCAAGCTCGCGTTCCATTTCGGCTTCAGCCGTGCGGATTGCTTGCGCGACCGGATCGACGGGCTTGGGTGCCTGCTGCATGACGGGTGCAGGCTGAACTGCGGCCGGCGCCGGAGCAACGGCCGCGGAAGGACGCACGATCGGCTTTGCCACCGGCTGGAAGGTCTTCCCTGCCGCCGCGTTGATGGCACGGTCGATGCCTGTCGCAACGACGGAAACGCGGATGATGCCTTCGAGCGATTCGTCGAATGTCGCGCCGAGGATGATGTTCGCATCCGGGTCGACTTCCTCGCGAATTCGGGTTGCGGCTTCATCGACTTCGAAGAGGGTAAGGTCGCGACCGCCGGTGATGGAGATCAGCAGGCCCTGCGCACCCTTCATAGAGGTTTCGTCGAGCAGCGGGTTGGCGATCGCAGCTTCGGCAGCCTGCATCGCGCGGCCCTGGCCGGATGCTTCACCGGTTCCCATCATGGCGCGGCCCATTTCGCGCATGACCGAACGGACGTCAGCGAAGTCGAGGTTGATGAGACCTTCCTTCACCATCAGGTCGGTGATGCAGGCAACACCCGAATAGAGAACCTGGTCAGCCATCGCGAAAGCGTCGGCAAAAGTCGTCTTGTCGTTGGCGATGCGGAAGAGGTTCTGGTTCGGGATGACGATCAACGTGTCGACCGACTTCTGCAGCTCTTCGATGCCGGCTTCCGCCAGACGCATGCGGCGACCGCCTTCGAAGTGGAAGGGCTTGGTGACAACGCCAACGGTAAGGATGCCCTTGTTCCGGGCTGCCTGAGCGACAACCGGAGCAGCGCCAGTACCCGTGCCGCCGCCCATACCGGCGGTGACGAAGCACATATGCGTGCCGTTCAGGTGATCGATGATTTCATCGATGCATTCCTCGGCAGCTGCGCGACCGACTTCCGGCTGCGAGCCAGCACCGAGACCTTCGGTAACATTGGCGCCGAGCTGGATAATGCGCTCTGCCTTCGTCATCGTCAGGGCCTGGGCGTCCGTGTTGGCAACGACGAAGTCGACGCCCTGGAGGCCCGCGGAGATCATGTTGTTGACAGCGTTGCCACCGCCACCGCCAACACCGAACACGGTGATACGCGGCTTAAGCTCAGTGATATCCGGCTTTTGCAGCTTGATAGTCATGTTACCGTTCCTTCTCTTTATGGCCGCATCGCCACGCCGGCCAATTCACTCAATTATCAGAAGCTTTCTTTCAGCCACTGCCCCATGCGGGCAAAGCGGCTGGTATTTCCCCCAAGCGACATGAGCAGACCACTCTGTGACGCATGTGTTTCCTGGTCCGCGACCTGCGGATAGATCATCAGGCCGACGGCGGTCGAAAAGGCTGGGCCCTTCGCTGCTGTCGGCAGACCCGAGACGCCCATCGGACGACCGATTCTGACGTTGCGGGCAAGGATGCGGCGCGCGACTTCGGCAAGGCCGGTCAGCTGGCTCGCACCACCCGTCAGCACGACGCGCTTGCCGACGATCGGGCTGAAGCCCGAGCGCTGGATGCGGTCGCGGATCAATTCCATCGTTTCCTCGATACGGGCGCTGACGATGCGCGACACCAAAGCGCGCGGCACCTGTGTCGGCAGGTCGCGTTCGTCTTCGCCGATCGGCGGGATCGAGATCAGTTCGCGCTCGTCCGAGGAATTCGGCATCGCGGAAGCGTGAACGACCTTCAGGCGTTCGGCATCCTCGATACGGGTCGAAAGACCGCGGGCGAGATCGGTGGTGACATGATGGCCGCCGAGGCTGACGGCATCCGTGTGCACCAGCTTACCTTCTGCGAAGACCGAAATCGTCGTCGTGCCGCCGCCCATATCGATCGCCGCGCAGCCGAGCTCGACTTCATCGTCGACGAGCGCAGCAAGGCCCGATGCGTAGGGCGTCGCAACGATGCCCTCGACCGAGAGGTGCGCGCGATTGACGCTGAGCTCGAGGTTCTTAAGCGCGGTACGCTCAGCCGTGACGACGTGCATGTCGACGCCGAGAACGTCACCATACATCGCCAGCGGATCGCGGATACCGCGCTCGCCGTCAAGCGAGAAGCCGGTTGCCAGCGAATGCAGTACGGCACGATCCTGGCGCAGCGACTGCTGGCAGGCGGCGGAAAGGACCTTCTTGAGGTCGTTCAGTTCGACTTCCTGGCCACCGAGATCGATGGTTGCGGTGTAGATGTCGCTCGTCAGGCGACCGGCCGTGACGTTGACGATCAGGCTTTCGACAGTAAGACCGGCCATGCGCTCTGCAGCGTCGACCGCAAGGCGAATCACGCTTTCCAGAGCATCGAGGTCAGAGATCGCACCGGTCTTGATGCCACGCGAGCGCTGATGACCGATCCCGATGATTTCAATGTTATGCGTGCGACCGGGCAGAACTTGACTTTCCTCGCGGGGCGTCAGCCGGCCGATCATGCAGACGACCTTCGTCGATCCGATGTCCAGCACCGAAACGACATGGGACCGCTTCGACGAAAGCGGCTTCAGGCGCGGCAATCCGAAATGGGACGAACCGAACAAGCTCATATATTTTGCCCCGCCTTCTTCAAATCCTTAGCCCTTTGATCGAGCACCAGTTGCCGGCGCGCCATCGCCTCCGGCGTCAACTGAATTGCCGTGCGGTCGGTGAGCCTCAGATCGACGGCAGCGATGTCGCGCTCCAGAAGATCCTGCTCCTTCATGAACTTCGACAGCCGCGCCAACGCCAGATCGACATCGTCTTCCGGCAGCTTCACCGAAATGCCGTTGTCCATGTGTAGATCCCAGCGACGACCCGAAACCCAGACGTAGGCCTTCACCCGCGCCTTGATCTCCGGCCAGTTTGCGAATTCAGCTTCGAGCGAAGTTGCTGCAGCCTCCGCACCGCGACCAACCACCAGAGGCAACTGCGAGAACTTATTGTCGCGCAGCGGAGCGATTACCGAGCCACCCTTCTCCACGAGAGAAAGTTCCTGGCCATGCTGCCAGATGGCGTAGGCCTGACGTTCCTTGAGCTTTACCTCGATCGTCTTCGGATAGATCTTGCGAACTTCGACATTCTCGAC
Source organism: Rhizobium sp. 3T7 (assembly GCF_020166565.1). Lineage (NCBI taxonomy): Bacteria > Pseudomonadati > Pseudomonadota > Alphaproteobacteria > Hyphomicrobiales > Rhizobiaceae > Rhizobium > Rhizobium sp. 3T7. Next base: position 91,308 of record NZ_JAIQXS010000001.1, on the reverse strand, counting down.
CCAGGGAAGCTTGGCGATCTTCTGACGCGCCGCATCGACATCGAGCGCCACGAGCGACGTTGTGCCATCCAACCCCAACAGCTGCAGGATCTCGATTTCGGAGGTCTCGGAATTGCCGGATACCTTCACATCATCGATCGCAAATCCGGCAGCCGTTGTCGTCGCCTGGGCAACTGCTTCTGTGTGACCACCGAGCGACATGCCATAGAGACCCGTCGCGGCAAAGAAAGCCAAGGCGGAGACCGTCCCGACATGAGCCGGAATATGGATGCGGCCGCTTCCGAGACTGACAAGGAAGCGAACGACACGACGCAGCGGGCGCGGCAGAATCAGCCGACCATCACCCTCGGGATACGAAGGCTCCGCCTGATGACTTGGGCGCCCTATCCTTTTGACCGTCACCGAGAACAAGAAGCGTCCTCCACCATCCAACGGAGAAATTCACCAAACGAGTAGCCGGCATGACCGGCCATTTCGGGCACCAGGGAGGTTGGCGTCATGCCCGGCTGAGTATTGATTTCCAGCCAGATGATTTCGCCATCTTCGGAGAAGCGGTCGTCATAACGAAAGTCGGAGCGACTGACGCCACGGCAACCAATTGCTTGATGCGCCCTTAACGCCAATGATTGTATTTTTTGGTAAATATTCGGTGAAATTTCCGCCGGAATGACGTGTTTCGATCCACCCGCGACGTACTTGGCATCATAATCGTAGAAGCCGTGCCCGAGCGGCACCACTTCAGTCACGCCGAGGACCCGATCACCCATGACACCGCAAGTCAGCTCGCGACCATAGATGTAACGCTCGACAAGAACCTGTTCGCCGTAGCGCCATTCCGGAGAACTGATGACCTGGGGCGGATGGGACTGATCCTCTTGGACAATCACCACGCCGAAGCTGGAGCCCTCACGCACAGGCTTTACAACATAGGGCGGCTTCATCGGGTGCTCGGCCGGAAAGGCGAATCGATTGATCACCTCGGATTGAGCAACCGGAATGCCAGCGGCGGCGGCAACGCCCTTGGCCTTCTCCTTGTCCATGGCAAGGGCCGACGCCAGCACGCCGGAATGCGTGTAGGGAATCTCAAGATATTCGAGCACGCCCTGGATCGTACCATCCTCGCCGTAGGGGCCATGCAGTGCATTGAAGACGACATCGGGTCGCAAGGCAGCAAGCTTCGCAGACACATCGCGATCGACATCAATCCGCGTCACCTGGAAGCCCTCAGCCTCAAGAGCATCCGCACACGCCGTCCCGGAAGAAAGGCTTACCGGCCTCTCCGAGGAAAACCCGCCCATCAGGACAGCGACATGCTTGCGACTCATCAACACCCCCAAAAAATAACCTGCACACTGCGTTCCGACGCTTGCACCAAGCTTGTTTGTCGTCCGAATCTCGCTCGGTGATGCAGATGTATTAGAGTCCGATTATGGTTAATGAAGTGTTTACTTTTGTTAATTTTTGCCTTGTACGACCGCCCGGACAGGGCCCGTGCAAAACGCAACCCCCCGTAGCGACAGCGCGTGACACGTGGGGTTCCGTAAAGGAAGTTGCGTCAGTGCGAGCCCGATGGCGATTGGCGCGAAACCTGCCGGCACTCTGCTGCTGGCCGAGCCCAGAATGATGAAGATGAAGAACGACGTCAGGACGATTTCGATAACAAGCCCACAAATAAGCGAATAGCCACCCGGCGAATGCTCGCCGCAAAAATTCGCGGCAAAGCCTCCAAGCTCGAAACCGGCCTTGCCGCTGGCCACCACATAGAGCACGCCCGCCGCGACAATCGCGCCAGGCACTTGCACAACAATATAAGGAATCACACGACCAGCTGGGACCTTGCCAGCCACCGCAAGACCAATGGAAACCGCCGGGTTGAAATGCCCACCGGAAATGCCGCCGACGGCAAAAGCCATTGTCAGGACGGTGAGACCAAAGGCAAACGCAAGACTGACAAAGCCAATTCCAAGTTCGGGAAACCCTGCGGCAAGCACGGCGCTGCCGCAGCCGCCGAATACGAGCCAGAACGTTCCAGGAAATTCTGCAATGAGACTTTTTTGCATATTTCCCTCCTGCGCTCAACCAGAGCGTTCATGAGGAACGCTGCTTCATATTGACTCTGGTCAAGCGCCACACGCGGCGTCGATGAGCGGAAAAATGCAAAGCCTACTAGTCTTTTTTTCGTTTGTTACGCGATGGCCATTTGCGCCGAATTAAAATTACGTTAAGAGCCGCCTGCCTCCCAAGGCATCTTTACAATCCCGATTGGAATGAAAATGTCAGACGCGATATACAGAGTATCGCCGACTCCCGCTTCATCGAACCATGCGCAAGTCAACTCGCCGGCGCGTGTTCTGATCGCGAGCCTCGTCGGCACCACGATCGAATTCTTCGATTTTTACGTATATGCAACCGCCGCCGTGCTGGTCTTTCCGACGCTGTTCTTCCCGAACAGCGACCCGACGACCGCACTGCTTGCATCCTTTGCAACCTTCTCCATCGCCTTCTTCGCCCGTCCGCTCGGCGCCGTGGTCTTCGGCCATTTCGGCGACAGGATCGGCCGCAAGACGACACTCGTTGCCGCACTGCTCACCATGGGCATTTCGACGGTTGTGATCGGCCTCCTGCCCTCCTACGAATCGATCGGCGTCATTGCACCGCTGCTGCTGGCGCTTTGCCGTTTCGGCCAGGGCTTCGGTCTCGGCGGCGAATGGGGTGGCGCCGTGCTGCTCGCGACCGAGAACGCGCCGGAAGGCAAGCGCAGCTGGTACGGCATGTTCCCGCAGCTCGGCGCCCCGGTTGGCCTGTTCCTTTCCTCGGGCATCTTCTGGCTGCTGCTGCAGGTCATGTCTCAGGACGCTTTGCTGAGCTGGGGCTGGCGCGTGCCGTTCATCTCCTCGATCCTGCTGATCGTCATCGGCCTCTGGGTCCGCCTATCGATCACCGAGACGCCAGCCTTCCAGAAGGCGATCGACAAGCAGGAACGCGTTGCTGTTCCGGTTGCCGAACTCTTTCGCAAGCACAAGCGTAGCCTGTTCCTCGGCACCTTCGTGGCGCTCGCGACCTTCGTGCTGTTCTATATCGGATCGGCTTACCTGCTGTCCTACAACGTCAAGGTCCTGAAGATCCCGTTCCTTGACGCGCTCGAAATCCAGATCGTCGGTTCGGTCGCCTTCGGTATCTTCATCCCGATATCAGGCAAACTGGCCGAGCGGTTCGGACGTCGCGAAATGCTGATCCTCACCACCTTGCTGATCGGTATCTTCTCGTTCTTCCTGCCCGGCCTGATGACCGGCGGCGAAGGTCGCATCGTAGTCTTCGCGATTGTCGCCATGGCGCTGATGGGCATGACCTACGGTCTGATCGGAACAGCGCTTGCCGCCCCCTTCCCGACGGCCGTCCGCTACACCGGCTCGTCGATCACCTTCAACCTTGCCGGCATCTTCGGCGCTTCGCTGGCGCCCTACATCGCCACCTGGCTGCAGGCAAACTACGGCATGCAGTATGTCGGCTACTATCTCGGCCTCTCCGCGGTCATCACGCTGATCTGCGTCCTGGCTTCGGGCCGCGACGAAGTCTGAAGTTAACTCATATTGAAAACGAAAGGCCGCAAAACCCTGGTTTTGCGGCCTTTCCTTTCTGTAAGAAGGTAAAAAGCTATTTCCTGTCTCTCGAGCGAGGAACCAGCCGGAGGAAGGCTACTCGCTGGTCACGCCCTGGAAGGGGCGGACTTCGCGTCCCGGCATGAAAACGCCGAGACGCTTGATTTCCCACTCAAGCTTGATGCCGGAATTCTCGAAGACCTCGCGGCGAACCTGTTCGCCGAGATATTCGAGATCATATCCCGTCGCCTGCCCCATGTTGATCATGAAGTTGCAGTGAAGCGAGGACATCTGCGCTCCGCCGATCACCAGACCGCGGCATCCGGCCTCGTCGACGAGCTTCCAGGCCGAATGTCCTTCCGGGTTCTTGAAGGTCGAACCGCCGGTCTTTTCCCGGATTGGCTGGACCGTCTCGCGATGGCTACGCACGGCATCCATCTCAGCGCGGATCTTGGCGCGATCCTCGCTATAGCCTTCGAAGAGCACCGACGTGAAAATCAAATCGTTCGGCACCGACGAATGACGGTAGGAATAGCCCATATCGGCGTTCGACAGGATGTGCTTGTTGCCCTTGCGATCAACGGCGTTCACCTCGACAACCCGTTCACGCGTCTCCGCGCCGTTGGCGCCGGCGTTCATGCGTGCCGCACCGCCGATGCTGCCAGGGATGCCGTAGTAGAAGTGGAAGCCGCCGATGCCGTTGTCCATTGCCATGGCCGCGACATGCTTGTCCGGGCAAATTGCACCGGCAAGGATACGATTCTCGCCAGCGAGCTCGACCGAGCCGAAGCCTTTCGCCGAAAGCCGGAGAACGACACCAGGAATACCGCCATCGCGCACGAGAATATTAGAGCCGACGCCCACGACGGTGATCGGCACTTCTTCGGGCAGGATCTTGAGGAAGGCGATGAGGTCGTCCTCGTCGTGTGGCTGGAACATCAGCTCGGCCAGACCGCCAGCGTGGAACCAGGTGACACGGTCCATCGGCGCATCCGGTGTGATCCTCCCACGGATGTCCTTTACGCCGTCGCCGAGCGACGCAAGAAGCTTTTCCCCATTCACCTGTTTCATGCAGATATTCCCGAAAGGCTTTCCAATTGCTTGGGCAGCGCCGCCGCCCAGTATGTGATACTCCCAGCCCCCAACAGAACCACAAAATCCCCCGGCTTTGCAATCTCTGCGACCATTTCAGGCAAAAGCTCTGGGGACGACAGGAAGCGGGCATCACGGTGACCGCCCGATTTGATCCGTGACACAAGTGCCTCGGAGTTCGCCCCTTCGATCGGATCCTCGCCCGCGGCATAGACAGGCGCAAGGAAAATGCTGTCCGCATCGTTGAAGCAAGCCGCAAACTCCTCGAAAAGGCTCGATAGGCGCGAATAGCGATGCGGCTGATGGACCGCAATCACACGCCCCTTGCAGGCCTCGCGCGCGGCCCGCAGCACGGCCTTGATCTCGACCGGGTGATGACCGTAATCATCGAAGATCTGCACACCGTTCCATTCGCCGGTCAGCGTGAAGCGACGCTTGACGCCGCCAAAGGAGGCCAGTCCCTTGGCGATGTCCTCGCTCGACATGCCGAGACGGTTGGCAACAGCAATCGCGGCGGTGGCATTAGAGATGTTGTGACGTCCGGGCATCGGCATCACGAGATTGTCGAGCCTGATGACCTGCCCGGTCCGCCGGCGACGGATCTCGACGTCGAAAATCGAACGCGGACCCTCGACACGAACATTCATGAAACGAACGTCGGCCTGAGGATTCTCGCCATAGGTAATGATCTTGCGGTCCTCGATGCGGCCAACCAGTGCCTGGACCTCCGGATGGTCGAGGCACAGCACGCCGAAGCCGTAGAACGGCACGTTCTCGACGAACTGGCGGAATGCAGCGCGCACAGCATCGAAGTTGCCGTAGTGATCGAGGTGTTCAGGGTCGATGTTGGTGATGACAGCAACATCGGCGGGAAGCTTCAGGAATGTGCCGTCGGACTCGTCGGCCTCCACCACCATCCATTCACCCTCGCCCATGCGGGCGTTGGTGCCGTAGGCATTGATGATGCCGCCATTGATGACCGTGGGATCGAGGCCGCCCGCTTCCAACAACGTCGCCACCAGCGACGTGGTCGTCGTCTTGCCATGCGTTCCGCCAATCGCGATCGCGTTGCGGAACCGCATCAATTCGGCAAGCATCTCTGCCCGGCGTACGACCGGCAGCAGCTTTTCGCGCGCCGCTGCGAGTTCCGGGTTGTTCTTCTTGATCGCGGTCGAGACGACGACAACTTCGGCGTCGCCGAGGTTCTCGGCCTTGTGACCGACGAAGACTTCGATGCCCTTGTCGCGCAGGCGTTGCACATTGGCGCTGTCGGCCTGATCCGATCCCTGCACGCGATGGCCGAGATTATGCAGCACCTCGGCAATGCCGCTCATGCCGATGCCGCCGATGCCGATGAAATGAACGAGGCCGATGGCCTTCGGCATTTTCATGCGCGTTTCCCCTTGAACTCTGCAATTGTACGTCGTGCCGCAATAGCCTCTACCATGTCGGCAAGCAAGTTCGCAGCATCGGGTTTACCCGCCTGCTTTGCTGCAGCGGCCATCCGGGCGAGCTTTTCGGGGTCATTCATCACATGGTTGAGGATCGAAGCGATCTTCTCGGGCGAAAGCTCGGCCTGCGGAATAACCTTGGCGCCGCCTGTCGCCGCAAGCGCTGCCGCATTCGCGGCCTGATCGTGATCCAATGCATGCGGATAAGGCACGAGCACGGCCGGCCGCCCGATCACGGAAATCTCCGAAACAGTCGACGCGCCTGAACGGCAGATAACGAGATGTGCAGCGGCAAGTCGTTCGGCCATATCGGTGAAGAAGGGGGCTGTGTCAGCCGCCATCTTCAATTGAGCGACGCAAGCGCCCATCATCTCCGTATCTTCGGGCCGCACCTGCTGGGTAAGGCGCAGGCGATCGCGAAGTCCGTCATCAAGCAAGCTGACGGCCGTCGGCATCGCCTTGGAGAAATACTGTGCGCCCTGGCTGCCGCCGAAGACGACGAGATTGAAAGGCTCACCAGGATTCGATGGAGAATACGGCACTTTCGCCGCATCGATGATTGCCGGGCGCACCGGATTACCCGTTGTCACCGTTTTGTCGGGAAACTGACCGCCGCCTTCAGGCAGGAAACCGCCGGCAATCGCCTGCACGCGGCTCGCCAGCGCCTTGTTGGCGCGTCCCATCACCGCATTCTGCTCGTGGATCATGGCAGGCACGCCAAGGCGTGTCGCGGCAAGCAGCGGCGGTACAGTGGGATAGCCGCCGAAGCCGACAACAACCACGGGCTTCAGCCGTGCAATCAGCTTCTTGGCGGCCCGCATACCTTTCCAAAGCGTCCACAGCGAGCGAGCGACGGCGACCGGATTCTTCGAGCCGATCGTCGCCGACGGAACGACGTGGATCTCATCGGCCGGGAATTTTCCGGCATAGCGCTCGGCACGACTGTCGGTGACGAGATGCACGGAATAGCCCCGCTCCTTCAGCTTGTAGGCCAGAGCCTCCGCGGGAAACACATGACCGCCGGTTCCCCCGGCGGCAAGCAGGACGATGCCTTTGCTCATGAACTCTTACTCCGCCGGCATGCCATGCGCGACCCGGAAGAGGCTCCGATCCTGCGCACGCTTTTCCGGCCTATGACGCGTCAGCGCCAGAATGAACCCGGCGGTGACGCAGATGGCGACCATGGACGAACCGCCGTAGGAAATCAGCGGCAGGGTCATGCCCTTTGCCGGCAGCAGTTCGAGATTGACGCCCACATTGATGATCGACTGTATGCCGATCTGCAGCACGAGACCAGCGACGGCAAAGCGGTTGAAGTCATTGCGCTCCTTGTAGGCATGCGAGAGACCCCGCAGCACGAGAACGGAAAACAGCGCGACAAGCGCCATGCAGAAGACGATCCCGAACTCCTCGGCAGCGACCGAGAAAATGAAGTCGGTATGCGCGTCCGGGATGATGCGCTTGACGATGCCCTCGCCCGGTCCCTGGCCGAACCAGTCGCCGCGGATGATGGCTTCACGCGCCGTATCGATCTGGAAGGTATCGCCCTCGCCGGTCAAGAACTTGTCGATACGCAGCGCCACGTGCGGGAACACGTAGTAGGCGCCGAAGAGTCCTCCGACGCCGCCGGCACCCAGAATAATGATCCAGATCCACGGCATGCCGGCCATGAAGAACATGCCGCCCCAGACAGCCGTTGTCAGGATCGTCTGCCCAAGGTCGGGCTGTGCGACTAAAAGTGCTGCCACGATGCCAAACAGGATGATGGCGAATAGGTTGCCCGGAATTTCAGGCTGCCTCGCATGCTCGGCAAAAAGCCATGCGCAAACCACCACAAAGGCCGGCTTCATGAACTCTGACGGCTGGATCGAGATGCCGGCCAAGGTGACCCAGCGGCGGGAACCCTTGACCTCGATGCCGAAGAACAGCGCCAACAACATCATGCCGAGAGCGACAATCAGCAGGATGATCGCCGTGCGCCGCACCTGGCGCGGCGTCAGGAAGGAAAGCCCGACCATGACAGCGAGCGATGGGATCATGAAAGCCGCGTGTCGCTTGACGAAGTGGAACGGCTCCAGCCCGATGCGCTCGGCAACCGCTGGCGACGCGGCGAACGACAGCATGAAGCCGATGCCCATCAGGAAGATGAACATCGCCAGGAAAAAGCGGTCGATGGTCCAAAACCAATCGGCCAGAGGCCCACGTTCCGCGCGGCTTACCATGTCATTTATCTCCTGTTGCCGAACCGATCAGCATGGTGATTCCGTCGAGCGCTGCCACATGGCTGACAAATGCATCGCCCCTCACTTCGAAGTTCTTATACTGGTCGAAGCTTGCGCAAGCCGGGGACAACATCACGGCCAGTGGGCCGCTTTCATCTTTTTCAGCATCCGCAGCCGCGTGAGCCACGGCGCGCTCCAGCGTTCCAGAAATCTCATATGGCACGGCTTCGCCGAGCGTCGCGGCAAATTCGGCCGCGGCTTCGCCGATCAGATAGGCCTTGGCGATCCGCGGGAAGAATCCTGTCAACGAGGTGATGCCGCCGGCCTTCGGCAACCCGCCGGCGATCCAGTAGATGCGGTCGTAACTCGACAGCGCCGGAGCGGCCGCATCGGCGTTGGTGGCCTTCGAGTCGTTGACGAAAACGACATTGCCGCGACGCCCGACCGGCTGCATCCGATGCTTGAGCCCGGGGAAGGACGTCAAGCCGGCACGAATTTCGTCGTCCGGGACGCCAACTGCAAGGCATGCGGCGACGGCCGCAGCGGCATTCTGCGCATTATGGCTGCCACGCAGTGTCTGGATGCCGTTAAGATCGGCAATCGGCCTTGTTGCGCCTCCCGAGGCCTGGATAAGCTTCGTTCCATCCGCATAGATGCCATAGGGAAGCGCGTGGCGCCGCGAAATCCGCGTAACCTTGCGGCCTGCCCGCTCGATACGGTCTGCGATCATCTCGCAATGGCTGTCGTCCACGCCGATGACGGCAACGCCGCTGCCGGCAACGAGCCGCTCCTTGATGTCGGCATAGTGCTGCATTGTGCCGTGGCGATCGAGATGATCCGGCGTCAGGTTGAGCAGGATGCCAGCGGACGGATTGAGCGTCGGCGCAAGATCGATCTGGTAGGATGAGCACTCGACGACGTAGAAGCGTCCAACTTTTGGCGGATCGAGCGTCAGGACCGCCGTTCCGATGTTGCCGCCGAGTTGTGTATCCCTGCCGCTGGACTTCAAGATGTGCGCGATCAGCGCCGTCGTCGTCGACTTGCCGTTGGTGCCGGTGATCGCGATGAACGGGCAATCCGGCGCATGCACCCGGCGCTCGCGCACGAAAAGCTCGACGTCGCCGACAATATCAACCCCGGCGGCACGAGCGAGATCGACCGTCCAGTGCGGTTTCGGATGCGTCAGGGGAACACCCGGCGAAAGCACGAAGAGCGATTGCGCGCTCCAGTCGATGGAGCGCAGATCCGCTGTATGAATGCCTTCAGCGGCCGCCTTGGCGACGCTGTCCGGGTTATCGTCCCATGCAGTGACCTCGGTACCACCCAATTTGAGCGCACGCGCCGTGGCAAAGCCCGAGCCCCCGAGCCCAAAGAGCGCGACCTTCTTCCCTGCGAGTGTCGTAACGGGGATCATTGCGGCCTTACCGCAGCTTCAGGGTGGAGAGACCAAGCAGGGCGAGACCGACTGCAACGATCCAGAAGCGGATCACAACTTGGCTTTCCGTCCAGCCCTTCTTTTCGAAATGGTGATGGATCGGCGCCATCAGGAAGACGCGCCGACCGGTCATCTTGAAGAAGCCGACCTGGATAATGACCGACAGCGTCTCCATCACGAACAGGCCGCCGATGATCGCCATGACGATCTCGTGCTTGGTCGCCACGGCAACCGTGCCGATCGTGCCGCCGAGCGCCAGCGAGCCGGTGTCGCCCATGAAGATCGCGGCGGGCGGGGCATTGAACCAGAGGAAGCCAAGGCCGGCGCCGATGACGGCGCCGAGGACAACCGAGAGTTCGCCTGTGCCCGGTACGAAATTGATCTGTAGATAATTCGCGAAGACGACGTTACCCGCCAGATAGGCGATGACGCCAAAGGACGCAGCGGCGATCATCACGGGGACGATGGCGAGGCCATCAAGACCGTCGGTAAGGTTCACGGCATTGCCGGCGCCAACGATCACGAAGCCGCCGAAGACAACGAACATGATGCCGAGATTGATCATGAAATCCTTGAAGAACGGAAATGCGACCGACGACCCGAAGGTTGAACCTGCCGTACCCGACGCCAGCGCCGTGCGCATCATGAAGTAGACGGCAATGCCGGCGATCACGAACTCGATGCCGAGCCGAGCCTTGCCGGAAAAGCCCTTGTGGCTCTGCTTGGTGACTTTCAGGTAGTCGTCGTAGAAGCCGATCGCGCCGAAACCGAGGGTCACGAGCAGCGTCGCAACCACGTAAACGTTGGAAAGATCGGCCCAAAGCAGCGACGAACCGACAATGCCGGCGAGGATCATCAGGCCGCCCATGGTCGGCGTACCGGCCTTCTTGAAGTGCGTCTGCGGGCCGTCGGCGCGGATCGGCTGCCCCTTGCCCTGACGGATACGCAACGAGTTGATGATGGCAGGACCAAACAGGAACACAATGAAGGCGGACGTAAACAGGGAGGCGCCCGTGCGGAAGGTAATGTACCTGAACAGATTCAAGAATTTCAGGTGTTCCGACAGTTCGACAAGCCAAATCAGCATTCAGGGCCCCTTGTTTAGCCGCTCAAAAATCGCGTTGCGTGTCGGCAAATGGCGGGAATTTGTCAAGGAGCGCGGCGACGATCTTGCCGAAACCCGTGCCCAGTGACGATTTTACCATCAGCACGTCGCCAACCGCGACAGCGTTTAAGACATATTCTGCGAGTTCTTCGGTCTTCTCGTAGTGGACGACCTGGACGCTCTCGGGCAGCGATTCCTTCAGCGCAACCATTTCAGGGCCGGCAAGCCAGACGTGCTCAATACCGGCAGCGAGCAATGGCCCCGCCAGATCCGAATGGACTTTCTCCGCGTAGTCGCCCATCTCCAGCATGTCGCCAAGCACGGCGACGCGGCGTCCCGTGCCCGTCGGCACGGAACTCGCAAGCACAGCGATTGCCGCCCGCATCGAAGCCGGATTGGCGTTGTAGCTCTCGTCGACGACTGTGAAGGAACTGCGCTCGATCGCCAACCGATGACGACGACCCCTGCCCTTTTCCGGCTGGAGCGTCGCAAGAGCGCCGATCGCCTGCTGCATATCAGCCCCGACGATCTTCACGACGCCGAGGGCGGCCAACGCATTCTCGGCGATGTGTCGGCCCGGCGCACCGATCGCAACTTCCTTCGTCTCGCTGTCAATGGTTATCCACAACGTCGAACTCTGATCGGAGCCGTTGAACTCCGCCAGACGAAAATCGGCTTTCGCATGCTGACCGAACGAATGGATGTGCTGGATGCCGCAAGCCTGTGCCGTGCGCTCCAGGAAGTTGAACTGGTCGTTGTCTCTGTTAAGCACGACCTGCCCGCCCGGAACCACACCTTCGAAAATCTCGGCCTTCGCCGTTGCGATCTCGCGAATGCTCTTGAAATTGCCTAGGTGAGCCGGGGCAATCGTCGTGATCACGGCGACATGCGGTTTGATCATCTTGACCAGCGGACGGATCTCGTCCGGATGGTTCATGCCAACTTCGAAAACACCGAAATAGGTATCGAGCGGCATCCGGGCGAGCGTCAAAGGGACGCCCCAGTGATTGTTGAAAGAGGCCACGGAAGCATGCACCTTGCCCGATGGAGCCAAGACTCGCCGCAGCATCTCCTTGGTGGTCGTCTTGCCAACCGAACCGGTGACAGCAATGATTTGGGCGCGCGAACGGGCGCGCGCGGCAACAGCGAGTTTGCCAAGCGCCGCCAACACGTCCTCGACAACGATCACCGGAACGGTGAGCCGCCCCATGGCTGGAAGGCGTGCTTCGCTGACGACGAGAAGAGCGGCCCCGTTTGCCATCGCCATCGACGCAAAGTCGTGGCCGTCAACGCGGTCGCCCTTGATGGCGAAGAAAGCTTCGCCGGGGGCAATGGAACGGCTGTCGATGGAAATCCCGGTAATGCCCTCAGGCAAAGTTCCGAACGGCCGCCCTGCCATGGCGGCAATCATGTCTTCCGTCGTCCAAAGCCAGTTCACGGTTTCAGCTCCTCCAAAGCCTTACGCAATTCGGCGTGATCCGAAAACGGCAGGGTGACGCTCCCGATCGTCTGCCCTTCCTCGTGTCCCTTGCCGGCAACGATCAACGTGTCGCCCGACGTCAGCATTTCAACCGCGGTTCGGATCGCCTCGGCGCGGTCGCCGATCTCGGTCGCACAACCTGCAGCCGCCATGATCTCGGCACGAATAGCCGCCGGCTTTTCTGAGCGCGGATTGTCGTCGGTGACGATCACCACATCGGCCAGACGGCAGGCGATCTCGCCCATAATCGGGCGCTTGCCGCGATCTCGATCGCCGCCGCAGCCGAATACGACGATCACACGGCCGGTCGTAAAAGGCCGAACGGATTCCAAAACGTTGGCGAGCGCGTCCGGCTTATGTGCGTAGTCCACATAAGCAAGTGCGCCATCCTTGGTGTGCCCCACCAGCTCAAGCCGACCCGACGCGCCCTGCAGCTTCTCGAGCGCGGCCATGGCGACCTTCGCCGGCACACCCGTCGACATGGCAAGGCCTGCCGCCACGAGCGCGTTGGCCACCTGGAAATCGCCGGCAAGCGGAATGTCGACCTCAAAGATCTCGCCGTCGGCATGAATTTCAGCCACCTGCTTGTGGCGAAAATGCTCGACGCGCTTCAGCGTCAGGTAATCGCCCTTGCGGCCGACGGTGCGAACATCGTGACCCGCATCGCGAGCCGCCTTTATCGCCTGCTCCGACCAAGCATCGTCGGCAAAGATCACGGCCGGTGCGCCCTTCGGCAGCAGCGTGTCGAACAGGCGCATCTTCGCGGCCATGTAGCTTTCGACCGTCGGATGGTAGTCCATGTGATCGCGGCCGAGGTTGGTAAAGGCAGCGGCAGCGAGCTTGACGCCGTCCAGGCGGCCCTGATCGAGCCCGTGGCTGGACGCCTCCATCGAGGCACGCGTGACGCCCTCGTCCGCGAGTTCTGTCAGCAGCTTGTGAAGTGAAACCGGATCAGGCGTCGTTAGCGAGCCGTATTCGTTACGTGTCGGCGAGACGACGCCGGTCGTGCCGATCATCGCGGCCGCATGCCCAGCATAGGCCCATATCTGCCGGGTGAAGGAGGCAACCGAGGTCTTGCCGGCCGTGCCGGTCACGGCCACCATCGTTTCCGGCTGCTTGCCATAGAAGTGAGACGCCGCGATCGACAGGAAGCGGCGCGGATCGTTCACGACAAGAACGGGGATGGAGGCATCGATACTATGGGAGGCAAGCGCTACGACCGCACCACGCGTCGCCGCATCCGCGATAAAGCCCGCGCCGTCCGCCTTCGTCCCGGCGACAGCCACAAACACCATTCCGGGTTCGATCTTGCGGCTATCGGACGAGATGCCAGAAACCGCCAGCGCCCCGACAGCCCCAGCCAATTGATCTTCAAGTTCCGGAAATGCATCTCCGGCGATGTCTCGCAAGTTCATCGAATGTACTTTTCTCTCTCAAGCCGCCGCGCCCCGTGGCGAATCGGCTTCGACATTCATTCAGACTCAATAAGACACCAACATGGCCGATCCGTCGTCACCGAACTTGGGTTCCACACCGAGAATTGGCGCTGCGCGGGCAATGATGTTCTTCACCATCGGCGCTGCAGTATACGCGGCGATGTTCTGGCCCTTCTCACCATTGTGCGGCTCATCACAGAATGTCAGCACGACATACTTCGGGTCATCGATCGGAAATGCCGCCAGGAACGCGTTGAAGTTGAGGTTCGTCGCATAGCGGCCGTTGACCACCTTGTCGGCCGTCCCGGTCTTGCCACCGACGTTGAAGCCGGGAACGTCCGCATTGCGGCCAGACCCCTTGATGCCGTTCAGCTTGAAGAGATAGCGCACATCGTCGCTGGTGCTCTTCTTGACGACCGCTTCAGCAACTTCGTCTGCCTGTTCGCGGTTGCGCGGAAGGAAGGTCGGCTCGATGAGCTTGCCGCCATTGACGAGTGCAGCGCCGGCAACCGCCGTCTGCAGCGGCGTGGTCGAGACCCCGTGGCCGAAGGAAATCGTAATCGAGTTGATTTTCTTCCAAACCTTCGGTTGGCTCGGCATTTTCACTTCTGGCAACTCGGTCTGCATCTTGGTCAAGAGGCCGAGCTTCGTCAGGTAGTCTTTCTGAGCATCCATGCCGACGATGTCGATGATGCGGGCGGTACCGACGTTCGAGGAATACTGGAAGACTTCAGGCAGCGTCAGCCAACGGCGTTGGCCGTGGAAGTCGTGAATGGTGAAGCCGCCGATGCGGATCGGCTGCGTCGCATCGAAGCTGTCGTTGAGACTGACCTTGCCCGTGTCGAGTGCCATGGCGAGGGAGAAGGTCTTGAAGGTCGACCCCATCTCGAACGTGCCGTTCGACATGCGGTTGAGCCAGCCCTCCTTGGCGCCTTCCAGCGGATTGTTGGGATCGAAATCCGGCGCCGATGCCATCCCAAGCACCTCACCGGTATGAATATCGAGGATCACGGCGCCGGCGCCCTTTGCCTCGTAGTTCTTAACTGCGTTGACGACGACGTCACGCACGATGTTCTGGACGCGGACGTCAATCGACAGGCGGACCGGCTCAAGCGGCTGGTCGCTTGTCATCCCGACTGAAGCAAGGTCGGCAAGACCCTGATCGTCAATGTATTTCTCCATGCCGGCAACGCCGCGGTTATCGATGTTGACGTAACCGAGGATGTGCGCTGCGGTTGGGCCACCCGGATAGAAGCGACGCTTCTCCGGCCGGAAGCCGATGCCGGGAATGCCGAGCGCGAGGATCTGGCTCTGTTGCTTCGGCGTCAACTGGCGACGGAGCCAGGCAAAGTGGGAGGTGCGGTTCGCGAGCTTCTTATAGGTACCCTTCATGTCAAGGTCGGGCAGAACCGTGGCAAGCTTCTCGACCGCCTCGTCGGCATCGACGACCTTATTCGGTTCGGCAAACAGCGAGACAGTGCGGATATCGGTCGCAAGCACTTCGCCGTTTCTATCCAGAATATCAGGGCGCGACGCCATCAGGCGATCCGGCGGCAGAATGCTGGACACGACCTCCGGGTCGCGGATGGCGTATTCAACGAGACGCCCGCCGATCACGCAATAGACCCCGAGGAAACCGACGATCAGGAGACCGACACGGCTCTTGGCCTGCCCTGCCCTCTTCTTTCGCGATCCCTCGATCGGCGTTTTGGCGCCGAAGCGGTTGTGTGTGCCTGCCGAAAAATGTGCCTGGCTCTTCAAGACCATGATGCGTGAAAGAAAGGACATCGCTACTCCACCGATCCGGTTGCCATCAGGTCTTCTTCTTCGGGTTGCGGCGCCACTGCCTTAGGCTTTGCCTTGGCAGAACCAGCCTTCGCTTCGGTAACGTCGGGAACAGGAACCTGCGACTTCAACATCGGCAGCTCCCTGGCATGAACCAGCGACGTTGAAGCCGTTGGCTGCAACTGAAGCTCGCCATTGTAGTTGTTGACGAGACGCTCGAGTCTGTTCGGCTGGGAGAGCAAAGCCCAATCGGCCTTTAATAGATCGATCGTGTCCTTCTCAAGCTTGATCTCCGCTTCGAGGCGGTGAACCTCCTCAAGCTTGAGCTCGGCATGGTGCTTGATCGTGTAGGTGACAGCCGCCGCTGCTGTCATGACACCGACCAGGATAAGGTCCAAGGTTCTCAGCATATCAGGCTCCGAGCTTTCCGAGACTCGCCAGATTCGGCAATCCGAAGATGGAAACATCTGCCGCTTCGGCAGGTGCTGCAGTGCGCAGCCCCGCCCGTAGCTTGGCCGAGCGCGCCCGCGGGTTTGCTTGCGCCTCCGCTTCGGTCGCAGCAACCATTGGCTTACCGATCCGCTCGAAGGTCGCCGCACGCTCGTGCGCAACGGGCAGATGACGAGAGCCCGAAGCCTTGCCGGCGCGATCGGAGAAAAACGTCTTGACGATCCGGTCTTCAAGCGAATGAAAGGTGACGACAACGAGGCGTCCACCGGGCTTCAGGACACGCTCCGCGGCAAACAGCGCCTGTGCCAGTTCGCCGAGCTCATCGTTGACGAAAATACGCAGCGCCTGAAAGACGCGCGTCGCCGGATGAATCTTGTCCTTCATCTTGCGCGGCGTGACGAGCTCGATCAGCCCGGCCAGATCACGCGTGGTCTCGAAGGGCTTTTCAGCCCGCCGCTTTTCAATCGCATGGGCGATGCGCGGCGACTGGCTTTCCTCTCCGAGAAAATGAAAGATGCGGATCAGGTCGGCCACCTTGGCGCGATTAACCACGTCAGCCGCGGAAACGCCTAGAGCCGACATGCGCATATCCAGAGGACCAGTCTTCTGAAACGAGAAGCCACGCTCGGCCTCATCGATCTGCATCGACGAGACGCCGATGTCGAGCACGACCCCGTCGAGCCCGTCGTGGGGAGCACACTCGGCCAATTGAGAAAATTGAGAATGAACGAGCTTCAAACGACCCTGGCTGCTTGCCACAAGGGCCTGGCCGGCTTCGATAGCGGTCGGGTCCCGATCGAGGGCGATCACGTTTGCACCTGCACCCAGAATGGCAGACGTGTAGCCGCCCGCACCGAATGTGCCATCCAGAATGAGCTTGCCAGGGGAAGGATCGAGCGCCGCAAGCACTTCGTTGAGAAGAACCGGAATGTGGCGAACCGGTCCGCCACCGGCATCAGTTGAATCTCCGCCAGGATTCGCCGCCATTCCGTTCCCTCGTATTGTCAGGAACGCCTGCCCGCCAGCCGACGCCCTCCTCGTGCCTGCATCTGGGCAGCCTGAAATGCCTGCGGCTGCCACAGCTGAAAGTGATCCGCCCGACCGACGAAGGTCACTTCGTCCGAGATGCCGGTGAAGTCGCGGATGAAATCCGTGACCATCAGCCGACCTTCCGCATCGAGCTTCATGAAGATACCGCCCCCGTGGATGAGAAGCGACATCTCGTTCGCGTCCGGCGAAAACGGATCTTCCGCAGAAATCTGACGCTCGAACCTCTCCAGGAGGTCCGGACCGCCGACACTGATCGCCGGAAACACAAAGTCCTGGAAGCAATAGAGCTCCTGAACATTGCGCTGCGCCAGCACGGATCGAAACGCCGCCGGCACGGAAACCCTGCCTTTGGAATCGATTCTGTTGGTCGCATTTGAAAGGAAGCGGCCCATGACACGAAACATCCGTTCCCGAAAGAGCCCGGACTGAACTCACAAGCCCGGAACCCCGAAATTCAGGCACAGCTTCGCGAGCCAAACGGGCACGACCCCATCCGGCGCCTCCATCGAGGAAGACACCTTGGCTTTGCGATTGAGGGGCACCTACCTGCCCTTGCGCAGTGCATAGATGGGATAACATGGGACCATATGGGCGTCAATGGGAAACGCCCGTCTCACGATGAGCGCAGTATCGAAAATTTATAAGCTGTTAAGTTTAACAAAGGGTTAGGATTGCCCTTGCCGATGCCAAGCGGGCGTGTTGCGAGCGCGCCCTCGAAGGCGGCACATGTCTCAAATCGGCACAGCCAGATATGCGATTTCAAACAGAGGCTTAAGACTTCCGCTTCAAGAGTGGGAGGCGCCGAGCGCCCCCATGAAGAGGTAGACGACGGCTATTTCCTTCGAAGTAAGGGATCAAGCCGTTCGGATATTGCCATGTGCAAAATAATAAAGAGGCGGAGAATTGAATTAGTTCTGCGCTGCCGCATATTCCTGAAAGCTAAATAAGTAACAGTGGAGTAACGCCATGACAAACTTCACACTAAAGGGGCTTCTGTACGGGCGCTTTGAGCCGGAAAAGCGTATTCCGCTCTCGCAGTCGGGCATGACAACCGACATCCAGTGCGATTCCTGCGGGAAGATATTCAAGCGCTGGTCCATTCTTGCGCGCAGCAGCACCACCTGCGACGAATGTCTGGCGAAGGCGCCGACCGCCCACTGACGGCAATGCCGGAACCCTCATTTCGCCAAGGAAATTCGCCAGTTGGCCTGTAAGCCGGGTTCTGTATGGCCCCGGCCGAAGCCGGAACGCGGCAGCCATTCCTCTGGGACAACGTTCGCACGCTGCCTCACGCAACCCACCCGGATGACTGACCTGGAAACCGGCCGGAAGGCTTTCGCCTCCCACGTCATCCCTATTCGGTCTTGCTCCCGGTGGGGTTTACCTTGCCATCGCCGTTACCGGAAATGCGGTGG
Source organism: Rhizobium sp. 3T7 (assembly GCF_020166565.1). NCBI lineage: Bacteria > Pseudomonadati > Pseudomonadota > Alphaproteobacteria > Hyphomicrobiales > Rhizobiaceae > Rhizobium > Rhizobium sp. 3T7. The sequence continues at coordinate 72,788 of NZ_JAIQXS010000001.1, read as the reverse complement.
GCTCTTACCCCACCCTTTCACCCTTACCTGCTGTGCAGGCGGTTTGCTTTCTGTGGCACTTTCCCTGAGGTCGCCCTCGCCGGACGTTATCCGGCACCGTGTTTCCGTGGAGCCCGGACTTTCCTCACCCTACCGCCTTTCGGCATTGGTAAAGCGCGGCTGCCCGGCCAACTGGCACGGTTCCCTTAGCGGAGACTTGGCGCGAATTCCACTGAAATGTCCGCAACTAGGAAACAATACCACGACAATTGCCTGACGCGCCGCTGAAATGCGCTTGCCTACCGGAAGACGGGCGTCAACTCCTGGCCGAAGTCCTCGGCACCGAGCCAGCCCTGCGTCATGACGAGCGCACCCAGCCGGCCAAGTTCGTCCGATGACTTAGCCGCGACGAAATTGCCGCCGGAAAGGACGGCGATGCGCGGCGAATCCGTGTATCCCACATAAGGATACGCTGTTGCCGTGAAGGTCGCCACGCAAGGCGCCGAGGTTGTCGGACACTCGGCCAGCGCCGGCATCAGTTGAAGGGCCGTGGAGACCAGAAGATCGCGCTCCACCAGATCGCCGTCCGAGCGAAACCAGGCTCCGACGTCCTCCAGCGTGTCGAATGAGCGTGCTTCCAGATCACCGCCGAGCTTGAGATAGGTCTTGCCGTCGGGATAGCGCACCGGCGGGAGGATATAGACATGGTCCTCGTCACGGTCACCAAAGACGATCGTCGAAGGCATTTCGGAGAAGATCGTCATTTCCCGGTCACCAAGCTCGAAGAAGGCGACAGTGCGCGCCGCAAGGCGAACTTCGGTGGCAGCCGGCAGAAGATCGTTGAAATTGCTAAACCCGCCGGCGGCGACCAGCACACGTTCGGCGGTGTAGTGCATGCCATCCGCATGGACCTCTACGAACGTGCCCTCATCGCGAACCGTGGCAACGGTTCCATCGATGACCGTCACACCCGCCTGCCCGGCAAGCTTGGCCTGAGCCCGAACCAAAGCGCGCGGATTGATATGGCCGGCACGCCGCGCTTCGAAATAGCCGTTGAACGAAGGATTGAGGTCAAACTGAGGAAAGCGCTCTTGCAGCGCCGCAGACGTCAACATTTCAACGTCGAGATCAAGCGCCTCGCTTACCTGCAGCGCCCGCCCAAGGAATCCCTGGCCCGGTCGGGCGGGCGGTCCGGCAAACAGACAACCCACTTCCGAGAAAAAGGAAATGCCGCTTTTCGCTTCGATTTCCCTATAGCGATCGAGCGAGCGCGCCGCCAGCGTCGCCCAAACCATATTGTCGTCGAAGGACCGCGTGATGCGGGCCTCGTCGTAATGACTGGCAAAAACGCCATGATGGCTCTTGCGCTCGGCTGGCTCACTGGGACCGATGAGCGCAACGCCCTCGATCATCCCGGAAAGATGGCGGGCTGCAGCCGCGCCCATCATTCCGCTTCCGACGATGATCACCTTGAAATCAACTGCCACGTGTCACCTCATTTCACACGTCAGATAACCCAGGTGTCATGTTGGTTCACATCGTTAAGTGCCTGACCGAAGTGATTCTCGACCAAGCAGTTCAGATGATCAATCGAGCATCGCCAGGACTTTGCCGCAATAAGCCTTCGAGACTGGGTTCATGCGGGTTGCGCCGTGGCCGGCATTGTACTTCAGGATCGTATCGCAGGTTTCGCCACCGCCGAGCTCATGCGCTGCAGCCAGGTATTTCATGCCAAATTTGATGTTCGTCTCCGGATCGAACAATCCTTTACTCGTCCCCGAATAACCCATCATCCTTGCAGTCGCCGGCTTGATTTGCATCAGACCTATTTCACCCGCGCTACCGCGTGCATTCGGATTGAAATTGCTCTCTACGCGCACGACCGCATGAGCAAGCTCTACGGGCACATCGTACTGGTTTGCATATTTGACAATGAGAGCGGAATACTGGTTGGTGGTGAAGTCCGGCATCGCATAACCGCTCGTCCGGTCAACAGTCTTCAAAGGAACTGTCTGAGATCTTGCACCCCATTCGCCCGCAAATGCGCAATTGATACCCATCAACAGTGCGCTCGCGCACACTGCAGCAGAAATAATCTTCTTCATGCAGTCTAATTTCTCCGACCCAAAGAATTTCCGGATCGAAATTCTAATAACAATCCGGCCATATGCTGCAGATATATATAAGATATTCTGCAGCAATTCTTTTTGTTTCAATTGACAACCGCCTGAAACCCCAAATCAAACCAGGCGGCACCGTTCGACGATGGCGTTAGACCATCGCAATGAGGAGATAATAGGGAAATCATGTGGCGGCGCAGCAGACACCCGAATTCTTCGGAGTCGGAGCCGCTTAAAAGTACTACTTATGAGGAGTAACGCGGAAGCGACGCCAGCAGACGGTGTAGCGTGTCTATCGTCGAATAATCCGCAATTCCGTCGATCCGCGCAGGCCGAAAATGGCGTTGGAAGGCCTCCACATCGCCCGCCGTCTTATCGGAGAATTCGCCTGTGATTTCCGTCGCATAACCGTAAAGTGAGAGCATCGACTGCAAGGCCTCGACCGGCTGGCCGCGGTCTCCGCGTTGGAAAAATCTTCCACCTGCGATCGGAGCAGGCTCGACCCAGTGCCCGACACCGGCTCTGTGGAGGTCTTTCCAGGGAAATTTTTCCCCCGGATCAACCTTCCTAATCGGTGCGACATCGGAGTGCCCAAGCACCCGTTCGGGGGCGATGGACCAACGTTGGCCGCAATCGCGACACAATTCAATGACTGCCTGAATTTGTTCTTGCGGATACTCGGGAAGACCGCCGGGGTGCCCCGCATTGGCGATCTCGATCCCGATCGACACAGAGTTGATATCGGTCTCGCCCTGCCAGTAACTTTTGCCGGCGTGCCAGGCGCGGCGCTCCTCAGGCACGAGCTGAAGAACCGCTCCGTCTTCACCTACGAAGTAGTGACTCGAGACCTGGCTCTCCTCACGACAGAGCCACTCCAACGCGCCATCCGGCGTTGGCATGCCCGTATAGTGCAGAAGGATCATATCAGGCTTGCGCCCGCCCGCACGCTCCCCGTGATTGGGCGACCGACGAACAAGGGCTTTCCGGTAGTCGGCCTCAAACGAGGTCATGCTGCACGGCGTTCCTTTTCGATCGCCTCGTAGGCTGCATTCAAAGCAGCCATCCGCTCATTGGCAATGGCATGGAACTCGGCTGGTACGCCACGCGAAATCAGCCGATCCGGATGATGCTCGCTGACAAGGCCATGATAGCGGCGGCGAATCGTCGTGAAGTCATCGGAGGGCGACACGCCGAGCACCTTGTATGGGTCGCGCCCCATGGAGACATGGCGCGCTGCGATCCGTTCGAAGTGCTCTTCATTCATATGGAAGATCTCGCCGACGTGCCGCAGGAAGGCCAACTCCTTCTCGTGGATGAGCCCGTCCGCCTTGGCGATGTGGAAGAGACCGTCCAGCACCTCTTCCAGCACCGGGCAATTGGCTGCGCAAGTCACGCACAAAGATGAAAGGCGCTCTGCATAGGCCTCATAGCCGGCAACGTCCTGACGCGCCAGATTATAGAGGCGTGCAACATTCTTCGCCTGCTCGGGCGGGAATTCGAAGATCTCACGGAAGGCATCGACCTCCCTCTCGCTGACGATTCCATCCGCCTTGGCCATCTTCGCCGACAGAGCAATGATCGCGACCGAGAAGGCGACCTTGCGGCGCGTCTCGGGATCACCCTCGAAAACTGTCCGGATAGCCTCGACCACCGCAGAAAGGACGTTGCCCGCGGTGTTGCCAATGGCATTCAGCAGTTTTTCCCAGAAGGACATAAAAGTCTCTCGCAGTGCAAATAGGAAATACACCTTGACCAAATAATGCCTGCCTTTGCAAGGCGGCGATTGGTCGTAGGATGGAATAGACTTTTCACAATTCGTTCATGGTCGCAGCCCGACGTGGGTCCCAATTGCTGCCGGTGAGTGACGATCGCGCTTTCCACAGCCCTTCTGAAGCGCCATCTCGAGCTTGAAACGATTATATCACCGGTTCCGCCTGTCTTCGCCGTTTGGGCCCTGATTTTCACAATAACTACACTTTACATGCCCCTTTCCCTGTCGCATCCATGCGTTAGGTAAGCAGCACGCAACTGCGCTGATATGAGACATTGGAGGGATCATGGCCAAACAGAAAGTCGCAATGCTCACGGCTGGAGGCCTGGCACCCTGTCTGTCGTCGGCGGTCGGCGGACTTATCGAACGCTATAGCGACGTGGCGCCGGACATCGAGCTTGTCGCTTATCGCTCCGGATACCAAGGAGTGCTCCTCGGCGATAGCATAAAGATCACCGCTGACATGCGGGAGAAGGCACCGCTTCTGCATCGCTACGGCGGCTCACCGATCGGCAACAGCCGCGTCAAGCTCACCAACGCAGCCGATTGCGTGAAGCGTGGCCTGGTCAAGGAAGGTCAAAATCCACTGCGCGTGGCGGCCGAGCGCCTCGCCAATGATGGGGTCACGATCCTTCATACGATCGGCGGCGACGATACGAACACCACGGCTGCCGATCTGGCGGCATATCTGGCCGCCAATGGCTACAATCTGACGGTCGTTGGCCTGCCCAAGACGGTCGACAATGACGTCGTTCCGATCCGCCAGTCGCTCGGCGCGTGGACGGCCGCGGAAATTGGCGCGCAGTTCTTCGACAACGTCAGCAACGAACAGACGGCAGCACCGCGCACCCTGATCATCCATGAAGTCATGGGACGCCACTGCGGCTGGCTGACGGCAGCAACTGCCCGGGCCTATCTGCAGCGGACGAAGAATTACGAATATGTCGATGGCTTGATGACGAACGCCAAGATGAAGAGCATCGATGCGGTTTATCTCCCTGAAATGGCGTTCGACCTCGATGCGGAAGCCGCACGACTGAAAGAAATCATCGACCGCACGGGCCACGCGACGGTATTCGTTTCGGAGGGCGCTTGCCTTGACGCCATCGTCGCGGAACGCGAGGCCGCCGGCGAGACCATCAAGCGCGACGCTTTCGGCCACGTGAAGATTGATACGATCAATGTCGGCGGCTGGTTCCAGAAGCAGTTCGCAGGCCTCATCAATGCCGAGCGCTCGCTCGTGCAGAAGTCGGGCTACTTTGCGCGTTCGGCGCCTGCCAACAGCGATGACCTCCGTCTCATTCAGAGCATGACCGACCTTGCCGTCGAAAGCGCCCTCAACAAGGTATCCGGTGTTACCGGTCACGACGAAGCGCAGAACGGCAAGTTGCGGACAATCGAGTTCCCGCGAATCAAGGGCGGCAAGGCTTTTGATATCTCCACCAAGTGGTTCGGCGAAGTCATGGACACAATAGGGCAGAAATACCGGACGGCCTGATTGACTGAGGGTTGATATGGTGTCTTTGCTTTTACCCTAGGGAATAGGAGGAGATTCCATGTCGCTCGAAGCCTGGTTCGCTTTTGCCGCTGCGTCTGCAATCATGCTGGCCATCCCGGGCCCGACGATTCTCCTCGTCGTTTCCTATGCCCTCGGTCATGGACGTAAGACGGCGCTTGCAACGGTAACCGGCGTTGCACTCGGCGACTTCACCGCGATGACCGCATCGCTATTCGGATTGGGGGCTGTACTCGCGGCCTCCGCAACCCTGTTCACGGTACTGAAGTGGCTCGGCGGCGCCTATCTGATCTGGCTCGGAATAAAACTCTGGCGTGCACCCGTGATTTCCGAGCCCATGGCAGACAATGACAACCTGCCCGAAAAGAAATCGCTCAAGGTTTTCCTCCACGCCTATGTCGTAACGGCCCTCAACCCGAAGAGCATCGTATTCTTCGTCGCGTTCGTTCCGCAGTTCCTCAATCCGGCCCTGCCGTTCTTTGGCCAGATGCTCATCATGGAAGCCACCTTCCTGGTGCTCGCGACCATCAATGCCTCTATCTATGCGCTGGCCGCAAACGCGGCGCGCGGCCTTATCCGCAAGGCAAGCGTTCAGCGCGCAGTCAACCGTACCGGCGGCACCTTGCTCATTGCTGCAGGCGCCGTAACCGCTGGCTATCGGCGCATCGCCGCGTAAATATTTTCGGCGGGTTGCAGCAAAACAACGAATACGTTAATTGCGGAATCCGGGCTTAAGGTTTTTGGTAACTTCTAAACGCTGCCGGGGCGGCGCAATCACGAAAGTGAGAGTATGGTAGCGATCGGTTTTTCCGGCCTGAAACGCAGTCTCATCGTCTCGACGATGCTCTGCGGCGTTGTTGCCGGATGCACGAGCGTCGAATACACGTCGCAGGCAGAATTGACCGCAGCCCAGACCGTTGTTCCGACGCCGAAGCCGGGCGAAGACGCTACGCTTGCAGCCGTGCCGGCCGGCGAAGGAGCGCCCCAGACGGCGATCATCACCACCGCCGATCCGACAGCAACTGCCCTGGCAGCACCGGCCATGCCGGCAACCGATCCCTCTCAGCTGAGCGGCCAGATCCAGTCGGCCACAGCAACGGGTTATGCGGAGATCCCGCTCACGCCCGAGATGACGGCTATCCAGTCCGTTGTACCGACACCGCGACCGGGCACCCATTCTGCGTCGACGCAGCTCGCCTTCGCTGCGACGCCTCAGGCTGGCACTGGTGCGATTGCCGCGCTTTCCGCAATAGATACCATGCCGCATCCGATGATGGACTACGGCTTCGACACCTCAGGTCCATCCGACCCGCCGACCGCTCCACCCATGTTCAGCGACAGCGACGACGATGGTGCACCGACGGTCGAGAAAAGCGCGATCACCAAGATTATCGACAAGTACTCGAAGCTTTACGAGGTGCCCGCATCCCTGCTTCACCGCGTCGTGCATCGGGAAAGCCGTTACAATTCGAAGGCCTATAACAAGCGTGGCTACTTCGGCCTCATGCAGATCAAGTACAACACGGCCAAGTCGATGGGCTACGACGGCGAACCCGCCGGCCTGTTTGACGCCGATACCAACATCAAATACGCCGCCAAATACCTTCGCGGCGCCTGGCTCGTCTCCGACAGCAGCGAAGACGATGCGATCCGCCTTTATGCCCGTGGCTACTACTATGATGCCAAGCGCAAGGGCATGAACAACATCGCCCACGGCAACTACTGATCACTGCCGGGCAGCGCCGCTAGAATCTCCTTTACCAGGACCTGCGGCTTATAGCGGAGCCAGCTCGGCGTCAGCCCGAGCCTGACGACGACAAGCTTCGCGGATGGCACGATCGCAATACTCTGTCCGTCGTGCCCCTCCAACCAGAAGGTGTCATCGGGAAGACCGGCAATGGTGCTGCTGTCACCTCCCGGCGCGGCAAGCCAGGCCTGCGCCTGCGTATATTTGCCACCCGAGGCCACAGTCGGCGTCCGCATGGCCGCCATGAACTGTTCCGGCAACAGCCTTTGTCCATTCCAGACGCCGTCTTGAAGAAGAAACTGCCCGAAACGGGCCCAGTCCCGCGCAGTGGCGTAGAGATAGGAGCTGCCGGCAAAGGTGCCGCGCGCGTCAACCTCCAGAACGGCACTCGACATGCCGATCGGGTCAAACAGCGCCATCTTGGGATAGGCAAGCGCCGCCTGCATGTTGCCGATCCGATCCATCCATATCTTCGAGATCAAAACCGATGTGCCGCTCGAATAGTTAAAGCGCTCGCCCGGGCTCGCCTCCAAGGGGAGGCTCGCCGGCAGCGCCGTCATATCTGCATCGAGATAGAGCATGCGTGTGACATCGGCGACCGTGCCATAATTCTCGTTGAAGGCCAGGCCGCTCTCCATGCCCAAGAGATCGCTGAGCTTGATTGCCGAATGATCACCGCCCTGCCACTGCGGCAGGAGGGCGGCGTCATCAAACCCGATCTTGTTGTCCAACATCAGCCGTCCGACAATCGCCGCATTGACGGTCTTCGTCATCGACCACCCCGTCAGCGGCGTCGTCGAACTGAAGCCGTCACCGTAGCGCTCGGCAATGATACGGCCGTTGCGAACGACGACAACCGCGCGCGCTGCAGGACCGGTCAAGTCGCTGTTTGAGAGCAGTGCGTCGACACGGCTGTCATTGACCGTCGCGACGGCATTGCCCTGCGGCCATATCGCATCATTTTGCGGCTCTAAAGCGACCGGACGATCGGGCACTGCGCTCGCGGCCGCTTCAAAATCCCCGTCCGGCACGCTGCTGCAGCCGAGTGCGCCGCGATAAATTGCATAGCCCGGTGCGAAGACCCCGAGGATGCGCGCTGTAACCCGCTTCCCCTGCCTGTCGACAACCACACGCACAAGCCGCAGCAACGGATTTCCGGGCGCCTGAACGTCCTCATAGAGCACCTGTTCAGGATCCCGCCCTGCGAGGAAGACGTTCGAGCAAACGATCTTGGCCGCATAGCCGTCGCCCACCCGCAGCAATTCAGGTGGGCTGACATAGAGCCAAGCCGCGCCCATAGCGACGATCGCGACCATGAGAAGGGCAAGTGACTTCACGACACGCAGCACAAATCGCATGTACGGTCCTCCGTGACTGTAAGAGAAGCAGGAAAGCCGGCGGCGCGAAAGACCCCAACGCCCGGATGGTTTCTATTTGCTACCGCGGAAAGCCCTGCCCACAGCCTGCGTCATCAAACTGTAGTGACGGCGCGCTAAACGCCCTGAACGCTAAAAGGGTGAAAGACTCATATGACGGAATTTGCACCGGATGCCGGCTTCCGCAAGAACCGGAAACTCAAGGCAGCTCTTCTCCGCCACAATGCCTTCTCCAAGGCGGGCTTTTCGGAACGGCTTTTTGGCCTGCTGTTTTCCGGTTTGGTCTATCCGCAAATCTGGGAAGATCCCGACCTCGACATGCTGGCGATGGAGCTTCAGCCGCAGCACCGCATCGTGACGATCGGCTCCGGCGGCTGCAACATGCTCGCCTATCTCTCCAAAAGCCCGGCGTCGATTGATGTGGTGGACCTTAACGCGCATCACATCGCCCTCAATCGCCTGAAGCTTGCGGCGTTCCGTCACCTTCCCGGACACGCCGACCTCGTTCGCTTCCTCGCCACACCGCGCGAAACGTCGAACAGCCGTGCCTTCGACCAGTTCCTCGCAGCAAATCTCGACGAGACAACTCGGAACTACTGGAACGGCCGCAAGTTCGGCCGTCGGCGCGTGACGGTTTTCGACCGCAACATCTACGAAACGGGTCTCCTCGGTCGGTTCATCGGTGCAGCCCACCTGCTTGCCCGCCTGCACGGCGTCGACCTGACGGAGATGACCAAGACGCGCTCGCTGCGCGAGCAGCGCCAGTTCTTCGACGAGAAGATCGCGCCGCTCTTTGACAAGCCGGTTGTGCGCTGGATCACCGGCCGCAAGAGCTCGCTGTTTGGCCTTGGCATCCCGCCGCAGCAATACGACGAACTGGCAAGCCTTGCTGCCGACCGGTCCATTGCTCCGGTCCTACGCCACCGTCTTGAGAAGCTCGCCTGTCACTTCCCCATGCAGGAAAACTATTTTGCCTGGCAGGCTTTCGCTCGCCGCTACGCGCCAAGGGGCGAAGGCCCGCTTCCGACCTATCTCGAGCCCGCGAACTACGAGGCGATCCGTGCCAATGTGGATCGCGTCAACGTTCATCACGCAAGCTTCACCGAGCTGCTCGCCGGCGAGCCGGCAGCCTCGCGCGATCGCTATATCCTCCTGGATGCACAGGATTGGATGACGGACCAGCAACTGAATGATCTATGGGCCGAGATCAGCCGCACAGCGCGTGAAGGCGCTCGGGTGATTTTCCGCACCGCGGCCGAAAAGAGCATCATCGAAGGACGCCTGTCGCCTGCGATCCGCGATCAGTGGACCTACATGGAGGAACGCTCGATCGAACTGACGGCGCTCGATCGCTCGGCGATCTATGGCGGCTTCCATATCTACAGGAAGACCGCGTGAGCGGGGTCGACACGAACCCGGTCGCAAAGGACGACGACCACGCCGCCCTGATGGACGGCATGTACCGTTATCAGCGCCACATCTATGACCTGACGCGCAAGTATTACCTGCTCGGTCGCGATCAGACGATCCGCAATCTGAATGTGCCGGCAGGCGGTACCCTGCTGGAGGTAGGTTGCGGAACCGGCCGCAACCTCGCACTTGCCCACAGACATTATCCGCAGGCTAAGCTCTACGGCCTCGATATTTCGGCGGAGATGCTGATCTCCGCGCGCAAGACATTCGATACCAAAGCCACGCTCCCGGATTTCCGTGTCGCGGACGCGACGGCCTTCACGCCGCGCGAGTTCGGCGTCGGCGGCTTTAACCGCATCCTCATTTCCTACGCGCTTTCTATGATTCCCGACTGGGAATGCGCGATCGACTCGGCCCTGGCCGCCCTAGCCCCGGGCGGCGAGTTGCACATCGTCGATTTTGGTCAGCAGGAACGCCTGCCGGGCTGGTTTGCGGGTCTTCTCAAGGCATGGCTGCGAAAATTTCACGTGTCGCCGCGTGCCAATCTGCGGCAGGTTCTGGAGTCTCAAGCCTCTGAAAACCAAGCACGACTGACGTTCGAGACCATCGGCGGCGGCTATGCCTGGCGGGCGGTCATTGTGACCAAACCTTGACATTTCGCTTGAAACTAACCGAATTTTTACGTTGATATGGAAAATAGAGGGGACATTCCTCTGCTGGACGCGTTTATCACGAAGGTCGAGCTGTGGGGCAAAAATTCCATTCGTTTCGCGACGGAACATCTATGCGCCGGCTTCTGTTTTGCGTTTTGCCGTTGGCTGTCATGCTCGCCGGGTGCACGTCATCGGGCTATGACTATCTCGAAACAGCGTCCGTAAAGCCGAAGACGCGCTTCAAGGACACTGATCCTCAGGACTTCGGAACAAAGCATCCGGAGAAGCAGCCAGTTCACGGCATCGACGTCTCGAAGTGGCAGGGCGATATCGACTGGCAGACGGTCAGGAACTCCGGCGTCGCTTTCGCATTCATCAAGGCGACCGAGGGCAAGGACCGCGTCGATTCGCGCTTCAATGAGTACTGGCAGCGCGCCCGCGCCGCGGGCATTCCGCACGCTCCCTATCATTTCTACTATTTCTGCTCGACGCCTGATGAACAGGCCGATTGGTTCATCAGCAACGTGCCGAAAGACTCGATGCGACTGCCGCCTGTCCTCGATGTCGAATGGAACTCAGAGTCTAAGACATGCCGTTATCGCCCTGATCCAGCCACGGTGCGCGCACAGCTGCAGCGCTTTATGGACCGCCTCGAGGCCTACTACGGCAAGCGTCCGATTATCTACACGTCGGTCGATTTCCATCGTGACAATCTCGTCGGCTACTTCCAGAATTATCACTTCTGGGTTCGCTCCGTCGCCAAACATCCCGAAGTGACCTATGCCGACCGCCGATGGGCCTTCTGGCAGTACACGTCGACGGGCGTCATCCCTGGTATCAAGGGCCCGACGGACATCAACGTTTTCGCCGGATCGACGCAGAACTGGCACAACTGGGTAGCCGCCGTATCCAAGGACACAAATTCTTAGTAACGTCCCCTCGTCTTTCTTGCTTCCGTCACAATCATCTGGGAAATCGACGGAATTCCATTGACGACGAGGATCGAAACTATGCACCGCTCGCCCGCAAGCCGCACGGCACTTGCACTCCTTTTTGCTGCCGGTCTCGCCACCGGCGCTGCCGCACAGACGCAGGCACCGAGTGCACCGGGTTCGCAGGCGGCCGCCCCGGCATGTGATGGTGATCTCGCTGCGTTCTTGGCCGGCGTAAAGGCCGACGCGATTGCAGCAGGCGCATCCGCAGAAGCCGCCGACAAGGCACTTGAAGGCGCACAGATCGACCAGAAGGTCTTGAGCCGCGACCGCGCGCAGGGCGTGTTCAAGCAGACCTTCCTGGAATTCTCACAGCGCACCGTCAGCCAGGCCCGCCTCGATATCGGCCGCCAGAAGATGAAGCAATATGCGGATGTCTTCGCCCGCGCCGAGCAGGAGTTCGGAGTGCCCGCCGGCGTCATCACGGCCTTCTGGGCCATGGAAACGGATTTCGGCGCTGTGCAGGGCGATTTCAACACCCGCAACGCGCTCGTGACGCTGGCTCATGATTGCCGGCGGCCCGAGTTGTTCCGCCCGCAGCTGATCGCCCTTATTGAAATGGTTCAGTATGGTGATCTCGAGCCGGCAACCAACACAGGTGCCTGGGCCGGCGAGATCGGTCAGGTCCAGATGCTGCCCCGCGATATCGTCGCTTACGGGATGGATGGTGACGGCGACGGCCATGTGCGCCTCAAGCAGAGCGCTCCCGATGCCATTCTGACGGCAGCAAAATTCATCCAGCATCTCGGCTTCCAAAAGGGGCAGCCCTGGATCCAGGAGGTCACACTTCCCGAGAGCCTCCCGTGGGAAAAATCCGGTATTGGCGGCCCTATGACGGCCGGCGATTGGTTTGCCCTTGGTGTCAAGCCGCGTGACGGCAACACGAGCTTCGGCAACCTGCATGCCGACCTGATCCTGCCCCAGGGCCGCCTCGGCCCGACCTTCATCGCCTACCCGAACTTCCAGATCTACCTCGAGTGGAACAAGTCGTTCATCTACACGACGTCGGCCGCTTATTTTGGGACCCGCCTCGCCGGTGCCGAGCCCTATCTCAAGGGCACGCCCGAACAGGGCCTTTCCAATGATCAGATGAAGGAACTGCAGACGAAGCTTGGAACGCTCGGCCACGACGTCGGCAAGGTCGACGGCATCCTGGGTTCGGGCACGCGCGTTGCCATCCAGAAGGAGCAGCAGCGCCTCGGCATGCCGGCCGACGGCTGGGCAACGCCGACGCTCCTTAACTCCCTCTGATCGCGCATCTTGAGCGCACGCTTTCGGGCCGGGTGTCAGACCCGGCCTTTTCATTTGCGCGGATTATTCCATGGTTTCAGACGCTTCAGGCAAAGCCTTCATCTTGCCGCAAGTGTGAAGGCGGGATCGCCGACTTTAACGGCAGGTTAAAATCTGTGAATATTTTTCTGCGGGAATTTCTTTCGCAATTTCAGTGAATTAGTTGCGGCCTCGCGTCCGTGATGTGACATTTTCGCCGCAGTGCAGTATAAAATCCGCTTTCCAAGCGACACAATCACGACATATTATCGCACCGTTAACGCGAGGAGACAGACATGGGACTTACACAATCCTTGAATGTCCTTTTGGTCAGCGCGGCGTTTGCATTCGTATTGACAATGCTTTTCATCTGAACGTCGTGCCGATTGAACAGTGCCGAGACTCCTGAGTAGCGAAACAGTTCAATGAATCGGAAAAGCGCATCCCACGAGGAGATGCGCTTTTCTTTTTGTCTTCCGACAGGAGCAGCCTATGCTGCGGCACCGGCCTTCTTGGCACCGTCCCGCGTGAAGCCGAGATTGGTCAGCACAGCCGAGACAAGCGGCGCACGATTCATCGTGTACAGGTGAAAGTCGGTGAGCCCGCGACGGGCCAGGTCTTCGATCTGTTCGGCTGCAACCTCAGCCGCAACCTTTGCTCTCTCTTCCGGCTTGTCGTCGAAGCCCGCAAAGCGCTCATCCAGAAACGCCGGTATGAGAGTGCCGCAGGCGCCGGCGAAGCGCTTCAGCTGCGTCAGGTTCTGGATTGGCATGATGCCCGGCACAACGGGAATATTGATACCGGCGGCCCGCACTTGCTCCAGATAGCGCTCGAAATTGTCGTTGTCGAAGAAGAATTGCGTCAGTGCCCGGGTCGCGCCGTTGTCCGCCTTCTGCTTCAGCATGTCGATGTCGGCAGCGGTATCGCGGCTCTCGGGATGCTTTTCGGGATAGGCAGAGACCGAAATCTCGAAATCGCCAATCTCGCGCAGTCCGGCAACCAATGCCGCCGCGTTTGCATAGCCGCCGGGATGCGGCTGGTAGGGCGCGCCGACGCCGCCCGGAGCATCGCCGCGAAGCGCTACAAAATGCTTGACGCCAACCTTGCGGAAGGTCTCGATGACGCTGTGCGTCTCATCCTTCGTCGCCCCGACGCAGGTGAGATGCGATGCCGTGGCAAGGGGAGTCTCGGCGAGAAAGCGCGAGACGGTCGCCAGCGTCGGTGCCTTGGTGGTGCCGCCGGCGCCGTAGGTTACCGATACGAAGTCAGGATCCCAGTCCTGCAGCTCGCTGACCGTGTTCCACAGCTGACCTTCCATCTCTTCCGACTTCGGCGGAAAGAACTCGAAGGAAATACCGATCTTGCGGCGCGCGGCGCTGTTCAAAGCCATATGATTATCTCCCGGCAAATATGGGTTCGGCGCCTTCGCTCGCTGAGGAGGCTATGAGACGCCGGGGGTCGCGCGCAAGCCAGACGGTGACGGTGAGCCCCTGCCCGCTTTGATGACCCGGATGAAGGTCGACGACCTGCTCGACATCCAGCCCCGCCTTCCGCAGCCAGTCGGATATCGACTGATGCGAGAAGCCGAGGCGAACATGCGCATGCTCGTCACGAAGGTATTCCAGCCCATGCGGTGCCAGATCGATAATGACCAACCGCCCGCCCGGCCGCAGCATACGCGCCGCCTCGGAGATCGCGATCTCGGGCTGATCGAAAAAGTGCAGCACCTGGTGGATCGTGACCACGTCGAAATCCTGCGCCTCGAACGGCAGGTTCAGGATATCGGCGTGACGAACCGATGCCTTGGTGATCCCTGATTTGTCGAGATTGGCACGCGCCACGCTCAGCATATCGCGGCTGGCGTCCACGCCGATCGCCCGGCGATAGAGGCCGGACAGGAGTTCAAGGATGCGACCCGTCCCGGTGCCAAGGTCGAGGAGCGAGTCAATCGGCTGGCTGCCGAGCAGCCGAATGACGGCGGCATCGACCTCTTCATCGGCGGCATGCAGCCGGCGAAGCTCGTCCCACTCGGCGGCGTTGCGGCTGAAATAGGCCTGTGCGCGCTCCGCCCGCTGGCGCTTCACCGCAGCCAGGCGCTCGCTGTCACGCAGGATCACCGGATCATTCTCGGAAGCATGCGCCAACAGACTGCGGACGAAAATGACTGCCTTGCCATCCTGACGCAGCCTGAAATAAGCCCAGGCGCCCTCCTGGTAGCGGTCGATGAGATCCGCTTCGCCGAGCAGCTTCAGGTGGCGAGAGATGCGAGGTTGGGACTGGCCGAGGATTTCGGTAAGATCAGTGACCGTCAGGTCTCCCGCCGCGAGCAGGGCCAGCAGTCGTAGACGTGTCGGCTCACCGGCCGCCCTGAGGACGTCCACCAACGCATCCAGTCCGAGTCTGATAGGCTCACCCATATCCGATCCAATCAACATATAAAGATATCTTTATGTGAATCGAGAGGGCGTGGCAAGACGCAATTCAATCCGTTCACGAAATTAGCTGCTCGGATCGCGACATCAATGCGCGCAAAAAAAGCCCCGGCGAACCGGGGCTTCAACGCTTAAAGCCAATATCCGATGATCAGCGCGTCAAGCGCTTGTAGGTCACGCGCTTCGGATTGACCGAATCGGCCCCGAGGCGGCGGATCTTGTCCTGCTCGTACTCTTCGAAGTTACCTTCGAACCACTCGACGTGGCTGTCACCTTCAAAGGCGAGGATGTGCGTGGCCAGACGGTCAAGGAACATGCGATCGTGGCTGATGATAACGGCGCAGCCGGCAAAATTCTCGAGCGCATCCTCAAGGGCTGCCAGCGTTTCCGTGTCGAGGTCGTTGGTCGGTTCGTCGAGCAGAATGACATTGCCGCCGGCCTTCAGCATCTTGGCGAGGTGCACGCGGTTGCGCTGACCGCCCGAAAGCGTGCCGACCTTCTGCTGCTGGTCGCCGCCCTTGAAATTGAAGGCGCCGCAATAGGCGCGCGAATTCACTTCGTGCTTGCCGAGCTTGATGATGTCGTTGCCGCCGGAGATTTCCTCCCAGACGGTCTTGTTGCCGGCGAGCGCGTCGCGGCTCTGGTCGACATAGCCGAGGTCGACAGTCTCACCGATGCGAATGTCACCGCTATCGGGCTTTTCCTGGCCGGTGATCATGCGAAACAACGTCGTCTTGCCGGCACCGTTCGGACCGATGACACCCACGATGCCACCGGGCGGCAGCTTGAAGGTCAGGTTCTCGATCAGCATGGTATCGCCGTAGCCCTTGGTGAGGTTCTCCGCTTCAATAACCACCTGGCCGAGACGCTCGCCGACGGGGATGACGATCTGCGCATCGCCGGGGCGACGGGCGTCGGCCGCAGCGACCAGTTCGTCGTAAGCGCGGATACGGGCCTTGGACTTCGCCTGACGCGCCTTCGGGCTGGAGGCGATCCACTCCTGCTCGCGGCTGATCGCCTTCTGGCGGGAGGCCTCTTCGCGGCCCTCCTGCTGCATGCGCTTCGCCTTCGCCTGCAGGTAGGCCGAATAATTGCCTTCGTACGGGATACCACGGCCACGGTCGAGCTCGAGGATCCAGCCTGTGACGTTGTCGAGGAAGTAGCGGTCGTGGGTAATCATCAGGACGGCGCCCGGATATTCGCGCAGGTGCTTTTCAAGCCAGGCGATGGTCTCGGCGTCGAGGTGGTTGGTCGGTTCGTCGAGCAGCAGCAGATCAGGCTGCGCAAGCAGCAGGCGGCAGAGCGCGACGCGGCGCTTTTCGCCACCCGAGAGCTTTTCGACCGAGGACTCGCCGGGCGGGCAGCGCAGCGCGTCCATCGCCATTTCCACCTGGCTTTCGAGGTCCCAGAGGTTCTGGCTGTCGATGACGTCCTGGAGCTTAGCGCCCTCTTCCGCCGTCTCGTCGGAGTAGTTCATCATCAGCTCGTTGTAGCGGTCGAGGATCGCCTTTTTCGGGGCAACGCCTTCCATGACGTTCTCAAGGACCGTCTTGGAAGCATCGAGCTGTGGTTCCTGCGCGAGGTAACCGAGCGTTGCGCCGTCGGCCAGCCATGCCTCGCCAGTATATTCCTTATCGAGGCCCGCCATGATGCGCAGCACGGTCGACTTACCAGCACCGTTCGGGCCGAGAATACCGATCTTGGCATCCGGATAGAAAGAAAGGTGGATGTTCTCCAGCACCTTCTTGTTGCCGTAAGCCTTGTTGAGGCCGGCCATATGGTAGATGAACTGACGTGCCATTGATAATTCGCTCCGCGGGGGATTTAAGTTTTGCCGCTATGTAGGCGAATTGAGCCAAAGGAGCAACGCGCGAGGGCCAAAAACCGGAGGCTTTTGCAACCGTCGTCGGGATCGGAACCTGGCACGCTGCTCTGTAGTCGCCTTGTATGGCCTAAAGGTCGACGGACCGGACTTGGTTTTTGGTGAGCGGGATCAAAAGCCGGCGGCGTCCACGACGCCCTCATTGCAGCCGAACGACGTCCGCCCTGCCCCTTGGATAAGGTCGCGCAGGCTCGTTTCGCCATTCGATGTCGCGGCTTCCGAAAGACCGATCGTGAGTTCGCTGATGACGCGGTTTCCACCGGCACGCCGGCAGCTCATCTTGACGCGATCTCCGGCGCCAGCGCCAAAGCTTTTGTCAAACACGGCCTTGATCGCCTCCGCCGTCAGCGGCTTGCCGATATTGGTCGCGAACAGATCGCGGACCGCCGAAGCATTGAGCTCGTCGATCAGCCGGACAGACGTGGCGAAATAGTCGTCAGCACTCAGCTTGGTGCAGGTACCGTGTTTGATCCACTCATGCCGCTCCAGGCCGGATTGCGTTCCAGGCATCGCCTTTGCGAGTGCGGTCTTGGTCGCAGCAGACAGCTCCACCGCCGGCAGCTTGTTCCAGTCTCCGTCCTTGTCCGCGGCGCGCAGGTCGCCGGAGACGTCGCAATAATCCTTGCGCATCGGCCATAGCCCGTGCAGCGAGAAATTGGTCGCATCGAACCTGTCCTTGGTCTGGCTGCCGCATTCCGGTTTGCGCTGGTTGGTTTCGCAAAAGGCAGGCTGCCAGCTGGCCGCCAGAACGAAGCGCGTTCTTCCGGCGGCATCCTGGGCTCCCGCAACGCCGGCAGCCGCGATCGCCATCAGGAGTGCAGCCATACGCAGAAATGCATTGTTCATTTTCATCCCCACAAGGAACAATTCATGAACAAGAAATCACGCCGGCTTTATTTTCACAACCCTCAATCCGTAGGATGCGAAAAATCCGGTCGCATAAATATTTGGATGTGTTGCATTTCCCGGGCGATCTGATCTTCTCCCGCCAATGGGAGGATATGATGTTTGCAGATACGCAACGCCTTGAAACGGCGAACGCCTCGCTTGGATTTCATCACGAACCGGCGCAATCCGAGGCACGCGGAATTATCCTTGTCTCCCATGGACTGGCCGAGCATTCCAAGCGTTACGCCCGCTTTGCGGTGGCGATAGCGGCGCGTGGCTACCATGTCTTCGCCTTCGATCACCGTGGGCATGGCGAGACGACCGCGGCCGACGCACCGATCGGGCGTTTTGCGCGCAGGGAAGGCATAAGGCAGGTGATCGATGATGTCGGTTCGGTCCGCGACCACGCCGTGACACAGTATCCCGGTCTACCAGTCATTCTTTTCGGACATTCGATGGGAGGCCTCATTGCGCTTAACGCGGCAGTCACGCATCCGGAGAAATATGACGCCCTCGCCGTCTGGAACTCCAATTTCAACCCCGGCTTATCAGGACGGGCCGCGCAGGCGATCCTGCTCGCCGAACGTGCACTGAAGGGCTCTGATGTTCCGAGCGGCATCCTGCCGAAGCTTACCTTCAGCACCTGGGGCAAATCCATCGCCGGCCGTCGAACCGACTTCGATTGGCTAAGCCGCGATCCTGCCGAAGTCGACAAGTATATCGCGGACCCGCTGTGCGGCTTCGATGCCTCGGTGTCACTCTGGCTCGATATTTTCGAACTCACATTTCGCGCCCCGCAAATGACGCATCTGGAACAACTGCCGAAGCAGACGCCAATCCATCTTGTCGGCGGCGGGCAGGATCCGGCAACAGATGGCGGAAAAGCGGTGATCTGGTTGTCAAACCATTTGAAAGCCCATGGCTTCTCCCGTATCACGACGCAGATATATCAGGACATGCGCCACGAAACGCTGAATGAAATTGGAGCGGACGCGGCCATCGCTGCATTCGCCGATTGGTGCGACGAAGCGATCGCAAGATTCTGAACTGAAGGATTTTGCGATGAGCAATGGTATTTCTTTCCGCCCCGCAGCCGCTTCGGAGGTCTCGACCGGCATTCTGCTGATGTTCCTGTCGGTGCTCGTCTCGCCAATCATCGACATCTTTTCCAAGCTCGCAATAGCTACGATTCCCGCGGCAGAAATCACGGCCGCGCGCTTCGTCGTGCAGGCCCTCTGCATGCTGCCGATCGTCATCTGGCGCGGAAGCTGGAAGACCTTCGCCTGGCGCGCCAACATCTTTCATGCCATACGAGGCGCCATCATAACCATCTCCATGGTCTCCTTTGTTACGACGCTGAGGTACATGCCGGTTGCCGATGCCATCGCGATTTTCTTCGTCGAACCCATCATATTGACGATCCTGAGCAGCATCTTCCTCAAGGAGACAATCGGTTGGCGCCGCTACGCCGCCTGCGGCGTCGGCTTTTTCGGCGCGATGCTGATCATCCAGCCAAGCTTCCAAGAGGTCGGCTACGTCGCGCTTCTGCCTGTCGTCAGCGCCTTCTGCATCGCCATCTTCGCCTTGATGACCCGCGTGCTTTCGCATCGGGAAGATCCGTGGGCGATGCAGCTTCAGATGGGCATCTGGGGCCTGCTGTTCTGCGCCATCCTGCTGGCTTTCGGCAGCGCGACGGGTTCCGACGTCTTTGACGCGGTGATGCCGGATGGCCGTGGCTACCTCTACCTGCTCGGCGTCGGTGTCACGGCGGCCATCGCCGGCATCTTCGGCGTCTATGCCTACCGTGCAGCGCCCGCCTCGACATTGGCGCCACTGCAGTATTTCGAGATCGTGTCGGCCACCGTCTTCGCCTGGCTCGTCTTCGGCGACTTTCCGGATGCGCTCAAGTGGCTCGGCATCTTCATCATCATCGCATCGGGCTTGTACATCATCTGGCGCGAGCGACGCTTTGCATCGAAGCCGGTATCCGATACACCTCAATCGGCCCTGGCGCCCTGATCTGCTCGTGAGAGGAACATGACAGACAATCAGCCCCAAAAGCCGCCGCTGTCCGGCATCCGCGTCATCGAGCTTGCACGCGTGCTTGCAGGTCCATGGGCGGGCCAGATGCTGGCCGATCTCGGCGCCGACGTGATCAAGGTCGAAAACCCAGATGGCGGCGATGACACCCGGCACTGGGGACCACCCTTTGTCGAGGGTGCCGACGGCGAAAACCTCTCCGCCGCCTATTACCACGCTGCCAACCGCGGAAAGCGTTCGATCACCGCCGACCTGAAGCGTGAAGAGGATCAAGAACTGGTCCGCCGCCTTATCGCCACGGCCGATGTCGTCATCGAGAACTTCAAGCTCGGCGGGCTCGTGAAATACGGTCTCGATTACGAAAGCCTGAAGGAAATCAACCCGAGGCTTGTCTATTGCTCGATCACCGGCTTCGGCCAGAACGGTCCCTATGCCAGCCGGGCAGGCTATGACTATATCGTTCAGGGCATGTCCGGCTTCATGTCGATCACCGGCGAGCCGGACGGACAGCCGATGAAAGCAGGCGTTGCGACCGCCGACATCTTTACCGGCATCTACGCGGTCGCAGCCATCGAGGCAGCGCTCATCCACGCGCAGAGGACCGGCGAAGGGCAGCTGGTCGACATGGCGCTGCTCGACGTCCAGTCGGCCGTGCTCGCTAACCAGAACATGAATTATCTCGTGTCCGGCCGTGCCCCGACGCGACTTGGAAACGCGCATCCGAATATTTCGCCCTATGAAGTCGTGCCGGCCGCCGATGGCTATCTGATCCTCGCGGTCGGCAATGACGGCCAGTTCCGACGCCTGTGCGCGATCCTCGGCCTTGAGGGCATTGCCGACGATCCGAGCTTTTCGACGAACCAGGCGCGCGTAGCGAACCGTGACGAGGTTCGCAGGCTGATTTCGACCGAAACGTTGAGATGGCAGAAGGCCGACCTGCTGCGGGCCTGCGAGACGGACGCCGTTCCGGCCGGCGCGATCAATACCATCGAGGAAATGTTTGCGGATCCACAAATCCAGGCGCGTGGGTTGCGGGTAGATCTCGCCGACGCAACGGGTACCGTCATTCCCGGCGTCAGGACGCCGGTCGTGCTCTCGCAGACGCCCTTGCGTTATGAGCGGCCGAGCCCGCGGCTGGGAGAGCATCAGGAGGAGGTTCTGGCGGAGCTCGCCGAACTGGAGGAGAAAAGATCATCATGAGAAGAACCGGCGGGGAACTGATCGTCGAGGCCTTGAAAGCGAATGGGGTGAAACGCCTCTCCTGCGTGCCCGGCGAGAGTTTCCTTGCCGTTCTCGATGCGCTTTATGACAGCGACATCTGCGTGGTGGTCTGCCGTCAGGAGGGTGGCGCGGCCATGATGGCCGATGCCTGGGGCAGGCTCACCGGCGAGCCCGGCATCTGCATGGTAACGCGCGGGCCTGGCGCCACGAACGCCACGGCCGGGCTGCATATCGCCAGGCAGGATTCCATTCCGATGATCCTCTTCATCGGGCAGGTCCAGCGCGACGCCCGCGAGCGAGAGGCTTTTCAGGAGGTCGAGTTCCGCCGCGCCCTCACCGAATTCAGCAAGTGGGTGGGCGAGATCGACGATGCTGCTCGCATTCCCGAGTTCGTCACCCGCGCATTTGCGATCGCCACGTCAGGCCGTCCCGGCCCCGTCGTCTTATCACTGCCCGAGGACATGCTGCGCGACGAAGTGGAGGCGCCCCGCGCCAAGCGCTATTCGCGCGTCGAAGCGCATCCCGGTCGTCGTCAGATTGACGACCTTTACCTGCGACTGCTCAAGGCGGAGCGACCGATGGTCATCGTCGGCGGCACACGCTGGGATGCGGATGCCGTCGCCGATATGAAAACCTTCTCGGAACGCTTCGCCCTGCCCGTCGGATGCTCGTTCCGTCGGCAGATGCTGTTTGATCATCGACACCCCAACTATGCCGGTGATGTCGGCATCGGCATCAACCCTGCACTGGCGAAGGAAATCAAGGAAAGCGACCTGCTGATCCTGCTTGGCGGGCGCATGTCGGAAATGCCCTCCTCCGGCTATACGCTCATCGACATCCCCTATCCGCAACAATCGCTCGTCCACATTCATCCGGATCCCTCAGAACTTGGCCGTGTCTACAGGCCCGACCTCGCAATCTGCGCGAGCCCGAGTGATTTCGTTGCGGATCTTGCTGATCTCGAGGCACCAACCGAACTCAGATGGGCAGAGCGCACCGAACGGATGCACCAGGCCTACATTGCGTGGTCGACACCGCCGCAGAGCGGTCCCGGCCCAGTCCATATGGGGCCGATCATGGAGTGGATCGAGGCAAATACGCGCCCCGATGCAATCTTCACCAATGGCGCCGGAAACTATGCCACCTGGCTGCATCGGTTCCATCGTTTCCGTCAGTTCAACACCCAGGCGGCACCGACATCAGGCTCCATGGGTTACGGCCTGCCGGCCGCGGTTGCTGCCAAGCAGCTCTTTCCCGAACGCGAGGTCATCTGTTTCGCCGGGGACGGCTGCTTCCTGATGCACGGCCAGGAATTTGCGACCGCCATTCGCTATAACCTGCCCATCATCGCCATTGTCATCAACAACGGCATATACGGCACCATCCGCATGCATCAGGAGCGCGAGTATCCCGGTCGCGTCAGCTGCACCGACCTCACGAACCCGGACTTTGCCTCGCTTGCGCGCGCTTACGGTGGCCATGGGGAAACGGTCGAGACGACGGAAAGCTTCGCGGCCGCCTTTGAGCGCGCACGAGCGAGCGGCAAGCCCTCGATCATCGAGGTAAAGCTCGATCCGGAAGCCATTACCCCGACGCGCACGCTTTCCGAAATCGCCCAAACAAAAAGCCGGTGAGCGAACCCACCGGCCTTCGAATTCGCAATGCCGCCGACTTAGTCGAGGGCGGCCGTAACCGTGAACTCGACCTTGTACTTCGGCGCAGCAAGCTTGGCTTCGCTGGTCGCGCGAGCCGGCGTGTTGGCCGGATCGACCCAGGCTTCCCAGGCAGCGTTCATTTCGGCGAAGTAGGACATGTCGGAGAGATAGATCAAGGTCTGCAGGATCTTCGACTTGTTCGAGCCGGCTGCAGCGAGCAGGCGATCGACTTCTGCTAACGCTGACTTGCACTGCTCGGTGACGCTTTCGCCTTCGCCGACCTGGCCAGCGAGGTAAACGGTGTTGCCGTGGACAACTGCACCGCTCATGCGGGCGCCGGCGTCGATACGCTTGATGCTCATGATGTTCTCCTGTTTGCGAAACGAACGACGCCGCTGGAATCGAGCAGCGCCGGATTTGGTTTGCCGATCGGCACTAGGCGCGAATGTGGTGCGTCTTCTGATAGATCGCGGTCGAGCGGGCGCCCGAGCGGCAGTAGCCGAGCATCGGGCGCGGGAATTCATCGAGCGCATCAACCATCCCCGTGATCGCCTCTTCGGTAACACCCATCGGGCCGACCGGCACATGTGCGATATCGAGGCCGAGTTCCTTGGCGCGCGCTGCTACCGGTGCATACGGCGTCTGGTCCGGGCTTTCGTCGTCCGGGCGATGGCAGACGATCGATTTGAAGCCCATGGCCTTGATCTGATCGAGATCCTCGACCGAAATCTGACCGGAAACCGAATACTCGTCGTCGATCTGGCGAATGTCCATCGCTAATCCTCCTGAAATCGTGGGCTGAATGACTACGCCGCCCCATGCCCAGCGTCAACCGCAGATCACTCAAACGAAGGCGAAGCTGAGTGCATAATGTCGGCTCTCTCCGGGCTTCAGCATGACGAACTCGCCCGATGCCTCCAACTGTGAACGCGACACCCAGCGATGGGATACCGGCTCGATTCCAAGGACGTCGGCGGGCGCTTTCTGATTGCGCCAGACCTGCAGGTGCGGCAACGTCTCGGCAAGAACGCGCACCCGGAGAACCTTGCCGCCGATTGCGGCGATCGGGCCAAGGCGCACCTCGGCAAAGCCGCCTTCCGTTGCCGGCGCCTCGAGGCAGAAGATACCACCCGGCTCCTCGCCGAAATTCCACGGAAAGCCACCACCCTCGAGCATCTTGCCTTCGAGGCGCGTGCCGGCATCAAACCATTTGCCGCCGATATTCATGTGGTACATCAGGAAGGTCGGAACGATCTTGTCGCTCGTATTGACGACCTTGTCCGTGAGGCGCGCCTCCCCCGTGTTGCCGTCGATGAACCAGTGGCGTTCGATCCGGACCGACAAGCCCTCGACCGTTACGATATCTATATCCGCCCGGCACTCGGCATTGCCATTGTCGAACTTCGTCCACAGAACCTTGGCTGCGTGCCCGGGCCCGGACCCGTGCAAGGGATAGACCTTTCCGTCCGCCCGCCCCGGAATCGGTTCGCGGTGACGGATATGGTCCGGCCCGCAGGTAAAGAGAAAGCCTT
This sequence comes from Rhizobium sp. 3T7, assembly GCF_020166565.1. Lineage (NCBI taxonomy): Bacteria > Pseudomonadati > Pseudomonadota > Alphaproteobacteria > Hyphomicrobiales > Rhizobiaceae > Rhizobium > Rhizobium sp. 3T7. The sequence continues at coordinate 48,302 of NZ_JAIQXS010000001.1, read as the reverse complement.
CGACCGAATGCGATATGCGCGCATCGCCGTCGTCGGGGACCGCCTTCTTGGGAGCGATGTCGACGCCATCGACGACACAACCGCCGATATCCATCAGCGACGTTTCATCCAGCATCAGTGTCGGCCCTTTGGCGGCGGCAAATTCGATCATCGTTCAACGTCCTCCCGGTCGCGGCTTGCGCACCGTTATGTCTCGGCAGGGATTTCGTCAATCACGACGGCGCGCCTTGCCGCGTGGAACCGACTAGTCGCTCCAAATGTTTATGACTAAAGGAGAAATCACGGGATTTTTATCTTTTGTTCAGCACGATTTCATAAATTCCACACTAGCGTCAAAATTCGCAGGTGTGTGTCGGCCAAGTCACTGAAGGGTATGAAGACGTGAATCGCTTTGTAATAACGGGATTGTTTGCCGCAACTGCCCTGCTCGCCATCGCGATCGCAGCGCCATCTGCCGATGCCCAGCAGTTTTACAACGGACGCCAAGGCGACGTTGTCTTCGTGGCGCCGAACGGTGACATCCTTGACTATGTCCCGTCGGGCGCGGCTTACGCGCGTGATCGACGCGGCAACCGCGTGCTCGTCGATCCCTATGGCAATGTAATCGCGACCGAGATGCGGGCCCGCGGCTACTACCCGCGCCCGCCGGTGCGCGACGCGTACAACAACGATGTCTATTATGGCGACGATCCCTACGGCGATGGTCGTTACGCTGAGCGGGGCGCGGTGACCGGCTCGATCCCGCGCAACACTCCGGTCGACCGCCAGCCGCTCGAGGACCAACCCTATCCGCAAAGCGGCGACGACTATGCGTCCATCGAGCAGGATCAGCAAACGCCGGAAATGTTGCAGCCGAAGCCGTCTCAGGAGCCGGTGATCACGCTCAAGAACAAGTCGAAGTCCGAGATCGTCGCATTGCAGGTATTCCTCGACCGCGCTGGAGTGTCCCCTGGCGCGATCGATGGCCGCATGGGCGCGAACGTCACCAAGGCGATCTACGCCTATCAGCAGATGACGGGCGAGACGCTCGACCCAAACAACACCGACGCAATTCTCGAGCAGTTGCGCATGAGTGGCGGCCTGCCGCTCGTCAGCTACACCATTACGCCTGCGGATGCCGCGGGGCCGTACGTTGCGGAAATTCCGGAGGACTACGCGCATAAGGCTGCGATGTCATCGCTCGGCTACACCTCCACGACGGAAATGCTCGCCGAGCGCTTCCATATGGACGAAGGCTTCCTGAAGCAAATCAATCCGGGCGTCGATTTCACGGTCCCCGGCACGATCGTAAAGGTCGTCAATCCCGGTGAAGTGAAGACCGGATCGGTCGCACGCATCATCGCCGACAAGGGCCGCAAGCAGGTCTTTGCCTATGACAATGCCGGCAATCTCGTCGCCGCCTACCCCGCCTCGATTGGCTCCACAGATACGCCTTCGCCCTCCGGTACGGTGACCGTCGAGCGCGTCGCCTTCAATCCGGGCTATACCTACAATCCGAAGATCAATTTCCAGCAGGGCGCCAACGACAGGATATTGAACATTCCGCCAGGTCCGAACGGCCCGGTCGGCACGGTGTGGATGGCGCTTTCCAAGCCGACCTACGGTATCCACGGGACGCCGGAACCATCGAAGATTGGCCGCACCCAGAGCCACGGCTGCATCCGCCTGACGAACTGGGATGCAACCGAACTGGCGAAGATGGTCAAGCCAGGCGTGACAGTCGAATTCACCGACTGATCTCTGCTGCCCGTTTCACCCAAAAAAATGCGCCGCAAAGGGCGCATTTTTGTTTTGCAGACAGTTTTTCCGCTAGGCGGCCGAGCGGATCAGCGGGCCAGTGCTGCGCGCAGGCTCCGGAAGCTTCACCGGAACCTTGCCGATGATTTCCTCAGCGAAACAGCGGGCATTCTCCCGTGCCTTGTCGAGGTTGCTCACGCGAGCCGGATCAAGGGAATGCAGCGTGCCGCCGCAGTCAAAGATATCGCGGAAGGCGGAGCGCTCGATGATCGCGGTATCGAGTACCGGCACCTGACGCTCGCTCAGCAGCGACTTGACGATCGAGAGCGCTCGCGTCGTCACCATCGAATTGACGCGCGTCAGCACGACCGAGTGTCCGATACGGATACCCGCCTTCTCATCCAGATATTGCAGCAACTCGAGGACCTGCGCGCCACCACGCGCGTCCATCGCGCATCCCTGGATGGGAATAAGGACATGATCGGAAAGGCCGATCGCCGTCGCAAGCAGCGGGTTGCGCGCACCCGGAAGATCGATGATGAAATAGTCCGTGTTCTGCTTGTTTTCCGATATGTGCAGCGGCAAGGACGCCGACGTGACGAAATCGATCACCGAGATATTCGCCACATGCCCGGATACCTCATGCCACCGCGTGATCCAGTGCTGCGGATCGGCATCGAGGATTGTCACCCGATAGCCCTTCTGGGCAAGCTCGGTGGCGAGAAGAAGTACGGCTGTGGTCTTGCCAGCGCCGCCCTTGGTGTTTGCGAAAGTGATGACTGGCATGTTCGGTCCTCGAAGGGAAGATGTGAGCCTTTCTATGGCTCTGCCGCGCACTCTCGGAAGCATCGTGCGGTTAATGCATCCTTTCTAATTATGGTTAACAACTCCTAAACGTGACACCTGAAATTGCGGCCAGCATTTCTTGCACTCCGGCGAAATCGGACGCCCCTGAACAAAAAAGCCCGGAAAGCCTAGGCTTTCCGGGCCAGTTCAGGTCCGCCGTCTTCTTTAAGTTCAGAAGCAATCCTTAAAGAGTGCCTTGGTATTTTCGAGTGTCATCTTGACCGGATTGCCGCCAGCACTCGGGTCCTCGATCGCCATTGCCGAAAGTTCATCGATTCGATCCGGCTTGATTCCCATCGCAGACAGGCTGTCGGGAACACCGAGCTCGGAGCGAAGCTGCAGGACGTAATTATAGAAGCCGTCGAAGCCGCCCGAGATGCCGAGATAGGCCGCGGCGCGCGCAATCTTCTCCTCAATCGTAGAACGATTGAAACGCAATACCGCTGGCATCACGACGGCATTCGTCATCCCGTGATGGGTGTTGTAGACCGCGCCGATCGGGTGCGACAGCGCGTGAATGGCGCCGAGACCCTTCTGGAAGGCAACCGCGCCCATGGCGGCGGCCGACATCATGTTGGCGCGGGCTTCGAGGTCCGTGCCCTCCTTGTAGGCGCGCGGCAGGAATTCTTTGACAAGGCGCATGCCCTCCAGCGCGATACCGGCAGACATCGGATGATAAAAGGGCGAGGAATAAGCTTCCAGGCAGTGCGCAAAGGCGTCCATGCCGGTGCCAGCGGTGATGATCTTCGGCATACCGACGGTCAGTTCCGGATCGGCGATGACGACGCCCGGCAGGAACTTCGGATGGAAGATGATCTTCTTCACATGCGTTTCGGAATTGGTGATGACGCTGGCACGACCAACTTCCGAGCCTGTGCCGGCCGTCGTCGGGACGGCCACGATCGGAGCTATGCCTTCAACGCTCGCGCGCGTCCACCAGTCACCGATATCCTCGAAGTCCCAGACCGGCCGTGTCTGGCCGGCCATGAACGCGACGCACTTGCCGAGATCGAGGCCCGAGCCGCCACCGAAGGCAACGACGCCGTCATGGCCACCGTCCTTGAACGCCTTAACGCCAGCCTCGAGGTTCTTGTCGTTCGGGTTCGGATCCACATCGGCGAAGATCGCGCGGCCAAGGCCGGCATCTTCGAGAATGTCGAGCGCGGTCTTGGTGATCGCCATGGAAGCCAGGCCGCGATCGGTGATCAGCAGCGGCTTCTTCATCCCGAGGCTCTTGCAGGCGTCCGCCAGTTCCTTGATCCGGCCCCGGCCAAGCTTGAAGGCGGTCGGGTAGCTCCAGTTGGCTGTGATGTTGCTGCTCATGCTGTGACTTTCTTCAGATGGTAGGATTTCGGACGCGTCAGGTTGTGGAAGCCAATGATCGACAGCGAACCCCCTCGACCGGTTTCCTTGACGCCGGTCCAGCATAGAGCCGGATCGAGATAGTCGGCGCGGTTCATGAAGACGGTGCCGGTCTCGATCTCGCGGCCGAGCCGCCCTGCCCGTTCCGGATCCTTCGTCCAGAGCGAAGCCGTTAGGCCGTACTGGCTGTCGTTCATCAGCGTGACGGCTTCGTCATCGCTCTTCACCTTCATGATGCCGACGGCAGGACCAAAGGTCTCCTCGCGCATGAAGGCCATGGAATGATCGACGTTGACGAGGATCTGCGGTGCGAGATAGGCGCCGCCATCGTCCTGTGGGAAGAGCTTGGGGTCAACGAGTGCCTTGGCGCCCTTGGAAACGGCATCGGCGATCTGCTCGCGCACGACCTTGGCGAAGCGCTTGTTGGCCATCGGGCCAAGCGAAGTCTCAGGATCGAGCGGATTGCCGAGCTTGTAGTTCGACACCCAAGCGACCGACTTCTCGACAAAGCTGTCATAAAGCGATTCATGCACATAGATGCGCTCGATACCGCAGCAGCACTGGCCGGAATTATAGGTCGCGCCATCCATCAGCGTATCGACCGCCGCGTCGAGGTCGGCATCTTCCATGACATAGCCCGGATCCTTGCCGCCGAGCTCGAGCCCGAGCCCTGTGAACGTTCCGGCTGCCGCCCGCTCCATCGAGCGGCCGCCGTCGACCGAACCGGTGAAGTTGACGAAGTTGAAGCTGCCCGCAGCAATCAGCGCCGAGGTCGTTTCGTGGTCAAGGAACACGTTCTGGAAGACGTCCTCGGGAACGCCGGCCTCGACGAAAGCCTGCACCAGCCGCTCGCCGACGAGCAACGTCTGCGACGCATGCTTCAGAACAACCGTATTGCCAGCCATCAGCGCCGGCGCGATCGTGTTGATCGCCGTCATGTAGGGATAATTCCAGGGGGCCACGACGAACACAACGCCATGCGCTTCACGTTCGATGCGACGCTCGAACTTGTCGCTTTCCTCGACAACCAGCGGCGCGAGCGCATCGGCGGCGATCGAAGCGACATAGTTGGAGCGCTCGTTGAAGCCCTTGTACTCGCCGCCGTAGCGGATCGGGCGGCCCATCTGCCAGGCAAGTTCCGGCACGACGACGTCGGACATTTCGTTAAGGCGCGCGACGCCCTTCAGCACCAGCTGAACGCGTTCTTCCAACGGCCGCTTCGCCCAGGCCTTCTGTGCCTTGCGCGCCCGCGCCACCGCCTCCTTCGCCGCCTCCAGCGAAAGCGCCGGACGCTCGGCGAAAATCGATCCGTCGATCGGTGAAATGCATTGGATCATTCCCATGATCTTCATCCTATGTTTTCGCGTGCCGAAACCGGCAGCCCCCAACAATCTCCTCAGATATGGAGATCATATGACAGGGCGCCATCCGGCTTTGGCTACGCCTATTATGCTCTTTCGAAACCGCGCGCCACTTCCCAGTCGGTGATGCGACGATCGTATTCTTCCTGCTCCCACTCGGCAGCACGGGTATAGTGGTCGATGACGTCGTCGCCAAAGGCGTTGCGAAGCATCTTCGATTCCGTCATGGCGACTGTTGCCGCGCGCAGCGTACGCGGGATCTCGCGGACGCTGCGCGCTCCATAGGCGTCGCCGACGAACGGCGCCTCGAGCTCCATCTTGTTCTCTATACCATCGATGCCGGCGGCAAGCAGCGCGGCAAAGGCGAGATAGGGATTAAGGTCGGAGCCGCCGACACGGCACTCGATGCGGATCGCTTTGGTGTCGTCGCCGCAGAGGCGATAGCCAGCCGTGCGGTTGTCCTTACTCCAGATTGCCTTCGTCGGCGCAAAGGTGCCCGCCATGAAGCGCTTGTATGAGTTGATGTAAGGCGCGAGGAAGTAGGTGATCTCGCTCGCGTGGGCGAGAAGACCGGCCACGTAGTTGTTCATCAGCGGCGACATGCCGTACTTGCCCCCCTCTTCGTGGAAGAGCGGCGTCTTGCCGTCAGCGCTCCAGAGCGACTGATGGATATGCGACGAACTGCCGGCAGAGGTGTAGCTCCATTTGGCAAGAAAAGTGATCGCCTTGCCCTTCGACCAAGCGATTTCCTTGCAACCGTTCTTAATGATCGAGTGGCGATCGGCCATCGTCAGTGCGTCGGCATAGCGGACATTGATTTCTTCCTGGCCCGCGGACGCCTCGCCCTTGGAGTTTTCGACCGGAATGCCGGCGCCCTGAAGGCCGGTGCGGATTGCCCGCATGACCTCTTCTTCCTTGGTCGTCTGGAAGATGTGGTAGTCCTCGTTATAGGCGCTGGCGAGCTTCAGGTTGCGATAGCCTGACGCGTGAGCGGACTCGTAGGTCTGGTCGAACAGGAAGAATTCGAGCTCCGAGGCCATGAACGCCTTCATGCCCATGTCTTCCAACCGCTTGACCTGTTTCTTCAGGATCGCGCGCGGCGAGTGCGGCACCTCTTCATGCGTGTGGTGGTCGAGGAGATCGCAAAGCACGAGCGCTGTGCCTTCGAGCCACGGAATGCGGCGCAGCGTCGAAAGATCGGGCTTCATCGTGTAGTCGCCATACCCCTTTTCCCAGCTCGTCGCCTTGTAGCCGGAGACGGTTTCCATCTCCATGTCGGTGGCAACGAGATAGTTGCAGCTATGGGTTTCCTTCCATGCGCTTTCGAGGAAGTATTCAGCCTGAAAACGCTTGCCCATCAAGCGGCCCTGCATGTCCACCTGGCACGCCAGAACTGTATCGATGCGCCCGTCGGCAACATCCTGCTTTAGATCGTCGAGGGTATAGATGCTCATATTGAATCCGCCTGACCTTGAACTGAAATCGGGGCAACGAAAGAGCATACCGTGAAACGGGCCTGCCGCCTCTGATGCGTTTTCGTTGAGCCGGGAAGCGGGGCCGCCATCGCGGCCCCGCGGTTGGAGAGGGAAGTCGAAAGCTCAGGCTTCGCCAACGGCCTTCTCGGCAGCCGCGATCTCTGCCTGACGACGCGCAACCTCGTCACCGATCGGCGGGCCCTTGAAGCGGCGGCTTTCGAAGCCGAACCAGACGATACCGGTGAGGACTAGGAAGCCGACAGTGATGTAAAGCGCCCATTGGTTCGGCGGCTGAATGCCGAGGACGAAGATCAGCATCATCGCCAGGATCGACAGAACTGCAAACAGCTTGAACATGCCTTCGCCGAGGTTCCATGGTCCCATCTTGTCCCACTTCGACGTGCCCCACGCGAAGAGACCGAGGGTGATCGGGATCGCGAAGGAGAAGAACAGGAAGATGACCGTGCACGAGACGACGATCGTATAGACCGGGGTCTCGCCGATCGAAACAAGCGACGAGCCCCAGACGAACAGAACAGAGAGGATCGAACCCGTCCAGATGGCGGCAACCGGCGTGCGGTGCTTCGGGCTGACCTTGGCAAGAGCCTTGGATGCCGGCAGACCGCCGTCACGCGAGAAGGCGAAGATCATGCGGGAGACCGAGGTCACTGTCGCCAGACCGCACAGCCACTGGCTGACGAAGATGGCGAGGTAGAGCAGATCCTTGACGGCAGGATTGACCTGACTGTCCATGGCCCAGAAGAACACGTTCCAGCCCTGTTTGGCCGCATCGTCCATGTTCGGGAGCATCAGCACGAATGCGCAAAGCATGATGTAGCCGAAGAGCGCCGACCAAAGAACGGAGGCGACCATGCCGCGCGGAACGGAATGGGCGGCCTTGACCGTTTCTTCCGAGGTATGCGCCGAAGCGTCATAGCCGGTGATCGTGTAGATCGGCAGGAGGAGGCCGAGCAGAAACACCCAGACGCCCGAGGTCGACGGCCAGACGTTGCCGCCGGCTTCGCCGGAATAGTTGGCGAAAGTGAAGAGACGGGCAATGTCGTAGGACGGCGCTGCCAGCAGGCAAACTGCAGCAAGGGCGATTGCCGTTGCGAAGATCAGATAGCCCGAGAAATCCGTGAGCTTCGCCGTCAGCCCGATCCCCATGTGGTTCACCAGCGCCTGGGCACCGGTAATGATCACCAGGAACAGGATGCGAACGGCGGTGGTATCGGTCAGCCCGAAATAGCTGGTGCCGAACGAGCCCATAAAGAAGTAGTAGGTACCGACGTTGATTGCGCCGAGAACCGTGACAAGACCGAGCAGGTTGAACCAGGCGGTCAGCCAGCCGGTGAAACGGTTGCCGAGGATCGAGCCCCAGTGATAGAGGCCGCCTGCAGTCGGATAGGCCGAGCTGATCTGCGCCATCGCGACGGCGAACACCAACGAAACGAAGCACCCGAGCGGCCAACCGATGCCGATAGCCGCGCCGCCAGCACCCGCCGTGGCTTGAGCCAGCGAGTTGATGCCGCCGGAAAGAATGCAGATGATAGAGAATGAGACCGCAAAGTTCGAAAACGAGCTCATCCGCCGTTCCAGCTCCTGGGCGTAGCCCATGGAGTGCAGGATGTGCATATCCTGCTTTTTGTCGTGATCCGTGTAGTCGGACATGACTTCCCCCTGTTTAGCGATCAGCCGCGGGATTGCGGGTGATCATCCAGTGCCAAAGTGCCCGCGACGTTTTCGCCTTCGGGCTGATCGCAGTTAGACTGCTCCCTGGGGTCTTTTTCTTCGTTGTCAGGCGTCCAGGCTTTGCTGGAGAAGCCCCGTCAGATAGTCGGCCACGACCCCTTGACCGTCTTCGTCTGAGATGAGGTCGTTGCGGACCTCGATCATTACATTGCGGAGCCCGTTGGACAGCCCATGCAGGATCAGCGTGTGGGTCACGCCATCCGCAGGGCCATAGGGCTCGTTGCGTTCGATTTTGTAGAGAGGCGAGCCGGTCGATGCGGCGTTCAAAACGCTGTCGGCAAAGCGGCTGTCTTCGTCGTGTAGGATACCAATTTCCACGGTGCGCGTCTTCCCGTGGTACACCGGAGTGAAGCTATGGACTGTCGCAATCACCGTCTCCTGCCCCCTCGCCTTGCGATCGCGAATCAGTGCGCGAATGGCGTCGTGGAAAGGAATATACAATGCTTCGGTGCGCATGAGGCGTTCTTCCGCGCTGAGATTGGCATTGCCCGGAATATCGTAGATTTCGCTTCTCGAGGGCATCGCCCCCGGAGACTCCGGCGGCCTGTTGCAATCATAGATCAATCGCGAAAATCGCTGGTGAATGAGCGTGGCATCGAGCCCTTGTGAAATCCCGCGGGCAACTGCCAATGCGCCTGGATCCCATGCGATATGACTTTCCAAGGCCTCGCCGGAGAGACCGAGCGTTCCGTAGCGTTCAGGCAGGAGGCGGGATGCATGTTCGCAGATCACCAGCAACGGGCTCTTGCCGTTCGGCCGCTCGACCGAAACGCACCCCCCTTCCGTTTCGCTTAGGACCTTGAACTGAGCAGGCACCACAGCCGCATCCCGATCATTAATAAAGAATGTATAAGAAAAGAATTCTTCAGGTTCCAACGACTGTCAAGCGCATCCTGAAAATTTCTTTTCATGACAGTGGTTGACATGGATTGTGACAGCGTTGTTAACTTTCGGTGGGAAAGTGGCACAAGACCAATCCCGGGGAGCATGATCGCGTGACCGCTGCGTCGAAGACAGTTTCGGACGTAATCCATTCGCATTTTGGCATGCTTACGCGGGCCGAAAAGCAATTGGCTGAGAGCCTGTTGGACAACTACCCCGTCTCCGGACTGGGGAGCATCACGACGATTGCAGAGAATGCCGGCGTATCGACGCCGACAGTCGTGCGCATGGTCCAGAAGCTGGGCTTCAAGGGCTATCCCGACTTCCAAGCGCACCTTCATCAAGAGGTCGAGGCGACGATCTCGAACCCTATCACCAAGCATGACCGGTGGGCCTCCAATGCGCCGGGAACGCACATTCTCAACCGCTTTGCCGACGCAATCATGGGCAACCTGCGGCAGACGCTGAGCGGCCTGGATACCGCCACCTTCGACAGCGTTGCCTCCCTGCTGTCCGATCGCAAGCGCAGCCTCTACTTCGTCGGCGGACGCATTACCGGCGCGCTGGCCGAGTACTTCTTCACCCACATGCAGGTCATTCGACCGAACACCGCGCTGCTGTCATCGAACTCCAGCAGCTGGCCGCAATACGTGCTCAATATGAGTCCCGGCGACCTTTTGGTCATCTTCGACATCCGCCGCTACGAGCAGGAGATGGTCAGCCTCGCGACCGCCGCTCGCAAAAGCGGCGCCGAGATCGTCGTCTTTACCGACCAATGGGGCTCTCCGGCTGCCAAACTCGCGCGCCACAGCTTCCGCGTGCAGATCGAGGCCCCATCGGCCTGGGACTCGTCTGTCGTCACTCTCTTCATCGTCGAAGCTCTCATCGAAGCCGTTCAGAGCTCGACTTGGGACCAAACGAAAGAACGCATGAAAACCCTGGAGGGTCTGTTCGAGCAAACCAGACTTTTCCGCAAACTCAGCTAGGAGGGACAATAAGACAGATAGATGACGTGAGACGATCGAGCCAACAGCGCGTCGCAAGTGAAACATCGCCGCCAACTGCCTGCTATACAAAGAAAAAAGAACGTCACCAAACTGTCACGAAAGCTTCACGTAACGTCAGTAACAGCATCGTCGGACACTGAAAACCCGAAGGAGAACAACAGTGATCTCTAATATTTCAAAAATGCTTTCGCTTTCTACTGCGATTGTCGTTGCTTCTACTGCAATCGCAGCTGCTGAGCCTAGCGCTGAACTCATCGCTGCCGCCAAGAAGGAAGGCACGCTGACGACGATCGCGCTTCCGCACGACTGGTGCGGCTACGGCGACGTCATTGCCGGCTTCAAGGCCAAGTATGGCCTCGAGGTCAACGAACTGAACCCGGACGCAGGCTCGGGCGATGAAATCGAAGCAGTCAAGGCCAACAAGGGCAACACAGGCCCGCAGGCTCCTGACGTCATCGACGTCGGCCTCTCCTTCGGCCCCTCGGCAAAGGCAGAAGGCCTGATCCAGCCCTACAAGGTTTCGACCTGGGATTCCATTCCGGACAGCGCCAAAGATGCCGATGGCTTCTGGTATGGCGACTACTACGGCGTTCTCTCCTTCCTCGTGAACAAGGACCTCGTCAAGGAGTCTCCGGCCGACTGGGCTGATCTGAAGAAGAGCGACTACGCCAACGCTGTTGCTCTCGCCGGCGATCCGCGCAGCGCAAACCAAGCCGTACAGGGCGTATTTGCTTCCGGTCTTTCGGCTGCAGGCGGTGATGCAGCAAAAGCAGGCGACGAAGGCCTGAAGTTCTTTGCCGAACTCAACAAGAGTGGCAACTTCGTTCCGGTCGTCGGCAAGGCCGCGCCGTTCGCTCAGGGCTCGACCCCGATCATCGTTGCCTGGGACTACAATGCCCTTTCGTGGGGTGAAAGCCTGAAGGGCAACCCTCCGTTTGAAGTCGTCGTTCCGAAGACGGGCGTTGTTGCCGGCGTTTACGTTCAGGCCATCTCGGCCTTCGCTCCGCATCCGAACGCTGCAAAGCTCTGGATGGAATACCTTTACTCCGACGAAGGTCAGCTCGGATGGCTGAAGGGCTATTGCCACCCGATACGCTTCAACGATCTGGCAAAGAACAACAAGATCCCGAAGGACCTTCTTGACAAGCTCCCGCCAGCCGCTGCGTATGAGAAGGCAATCTTCCCGACGCTCGAACAGCAGGCAGCAGCCAAGGAAACCATCACTAAGAACTGGGATTCGGTGGTCGGCGCCAACGTCAAGTAACGCATGAAACTGCCTCTCCGCTGTCGGGCGGAGAGGCGCCCCAGTCAGTTGCCCAATAAGGCTGTAACGTCTATGAGCAGTGTTTCAACCTCCGTCGCCAGCACCACGCCCCTGATAAACCGCGACAGGGTGATAGACTGGCTCGGCATCGCGCCGTTCATGATCTTCGCGCTGATGTTCTTGATCATCCCGACGGTTTATCTCGTAGCGGGCGCTTTCCTTACACCCGAGGGCGACCTGACCCTCAAGAATATTGTCGACCTGTTCACGCCGTCGATCCTCAGCGCTTACTGGATCAGTATCAAAGTGTCCGTAGCATCGGCCCTCGGTGGCGCAGTGATCGGCTTCTTTCTCGCCTGGGCTGTCGTGCTCGGCGGCCTGCCGAACTGGGTTCGTTCGGGCCTCCTGACCTTCTCCGGCGTTGCCTCCAATTTCGCGGGCGTGCCGCTTGCCTTCGCCTTCCTCGCCACGCTCGGGCGCACCGGTCTTGTAACCGTTTTGATGCGCGACTGGTTTGGCTTCAATCTCTATTCCACCGGCTTTAACCTGCTGAGCTTCTTCGGGCTGACGATCACCTATATGTACTTCCAGATCCCGCTGATGGTGCTGATCCTGACGCCGGCGCTCGACGGCATGAAGAAGGAGTGGAAGGAAGCAGCATTGATCCTTGGCGCGACCAATGGCCAGTACTGGCGCATGGTCGCCTTCCCGATCCTCTGGCCGAGCCTGATGGGCACGACACTGCTTCTCTTTGCGAACGCCTTCGGCGCCATCGCCACGGCCTACGCCCTGACCGGCAGCTCGCTTAACATCGTGCCGATCTTGCTCTACGCACAGATCCGCGGCGACGTGCTTCACAACGCCAACCTCGGCTACGCCCTTGCCCTCGGCATGATCGTCATTACCGGTCTGTCCAACCTCCTCTACATCCTGCTGCGCATGCGCGCCGAACGGTGGCAAAAATGAAGACTTCACGCCTAGGAGCCTGGATCGCCATTGCGATCGGTGCGGTCTACTTTGTCCTGCCGCTCATCGCCACCATTGAATTCTCGCTGCGTATGCGCCGCGGCGCCTACAGTTTCGACGCCTATGCTTCGGTTTTTTCCGATGCGCAGTTCCGCGAAACTTTCGGTTATTCGATGCTGATGGCGCTGTTGACGATCGTCTTCGGCATGCTGCTCGTGGTGCCGACGGCCTATTGGGTGCGCCTGCGCTTGCCGCAGATCCGCCCAATCGTCGAGTTCATCACGCTGCTGCCGCTGGTTATCCCGGCAATCGTGATCGTCTTTGGCTATCTTAGAATGTACAACTCTTCCTCGATCCTGCCGCTGACGGGCTCGACGACGGGCACGAACATCCTGCTTGTCCTCTCCTACATGACGCTATCGCTGCCCTACATGTACCGCGCCGTTGACACCGCCATGCGCGCCATCGACGTCCGCACGCTGACGGAAGCGGCCGAAAGCCTCGGCGCCAGCTGGACGACAATCATGTTCAAATGCATTTTCCCGAACGTCATGAGCGGGGTGCTCTCGGGCGCATTCATCACGCTTGCGATCGTCATGGGCGAATTCACCATGGCCGCGCTCCTCAATCGTCCGGCTTTCGGCCCATACCTGCAGCTGGTCGGCGCCAATCGCGCCTACGAGCCGTCGGCGTTGGCCGTCATCGCCTTCTCGATCACCTGGCTCAGCATGGGCCTGCTGCAACTCGTCTCCCGCTTCCACAAAGCCGCCCCGGCTAAGTCGTAAGGTACCTGGTTTTCATGGCTTTTCTCGAACTCGCAAACCTTAAGAAATCCTTCGGCAACACGCAGGTCGTGCATGACTTCAACATGCGGATCGAGAAGGGGGAATTCATCTCTTTCCTTGGCCCGTCGGGTTGCGGCAAGACGACCGTTCTGCGCATGATCGCAGGCTTCGAAACGCCCTCCGCCGGTCGCATCGCCATCGGCGGCAAGGAACAAAACAATCTGAAGCCCAACAAGCGCAACATCGGCATGGTCTTCCAGGCCTATGCGCTGTTTCCCAACATGACCGTTCACGACAACGTCGCCTTCGGCCTAAAGGTCTCCGGCGCGCAGCCCGCCGAGATTGATGCTCGCGTCAAGGAAATGCTCGGGCTCATCAAGCTCGACCATCTTGCCGACCGCTATCCCTATCAGCTCTCCGGCGGCCAGCAGCAGCGCGTGGCGCTTGCCCGCGCGCTTGCGGTCCGCCCACAGGTTCTATTGCTCGATGAGCCGCTGTCAGCCCTCGACGCCAAGATCCGCGTGTCGTTGCGCGAGGAAATCCGCGCCATCCAGCAGAAGCTCGGCATCACCACCGTCTTCGTGACGCATGACCAGGAGGAAGCCCTGTCGATCTCCGACCGCATCGTCGTCATGAACGCCGGCCGCGCCGACCAGATCGGAACGCCGTTTGAGATCTACAACACGCCGGCAACGCGCTTCGTCGCCTCCTTCGTCGGTACGCTCAACATAATCGAAGCGAAGGTCGTCGACCCGGCCGCCAACCGTATCCAGATCGGCGACCAGGGCGTGACCTTGAAGCAATCGGTCGCCGCCTTCAAAGCCGGTGACACCGTCTCGCTTGCGCTGCGCCCAGAGGCCGGCTCACTGGCTGAGGGAACGCCGTGCGATACGAAGCTGACCGGCCAGGTCGTGTCCGCCCACTTCCTCGGCTCGGTCATCCGCACGCGCATGAACGTCGGCGGCAACGTCATTTCCTTCGACATGTTCAACAGCCCAGGCGTTGCTCCTCCGGCAGCCGGCGAAACGGTGACGCTTCGCTTCATGGCGGCCGACCTCCTCGTCATCCGCGACTGACCGCCGGGCAGCGCCGCCCTCATGTTTTGCGGCTTTGCCACACTCGCTTCCGCATTTCCGGCGCTGCATTTTGCAGCACCGGAAACTGCTTGAAATAGCGACCTTGATGCGCAACGTCAGCTGGAACGTTTTCGTTCAGCAAAGTCGGCATCATATCCTCTGCCATGACCGCACCGGCATGGCCTCAAACCGGATGTTTCAATGATTACCTGCTATCTGCGTTACACGATCGACCCGTACAAGATCGCCGAATTCGAGGAATATGCTCGACTCTGGATCCCGATCGTCAATCGAATGGGCGGCACGCATCACGGTTATTTCCTGCCGTCCGAGGGCGCCAACAACATTGCTATCGCGCTGTTTTCGTTCCCGAGCTTCGCGGCCTACGAAGATTACCGTACCCGCATGGCAGCCGACCCGGAATGCCAGGCCGCCTTCGATCTCGATAAAAGTAACCGAAGCATCATCAGCTACGAGCGCAGTTTCATGCGGCCCGTCCTTGACTGATCGGTAGAAACGAAAGACCCCGCTCAATTGACGGGGCCTTTGGTTCGTGGCGGGTCTAGCGGATCGCCTTGTCATTTGCATCGAAGCGATGCATGTGGGCCGTATCCGGCGTCGCATAGACGATCTCATCGGGCTCGTACTTGTGCTCGCCAAAGAGCCGCGCGGTGATGAGACCGCATTGCTCGGATTCCAGATAGATGATCGTGTCCGCCCCGAGATGCTCGACATGGACGACCTTCGCCCGCCAGGTGCCCTGCTCGCGCGAAAGGCTCAGATGCTCCGGGCGGACGCCAACGGTCTTTGCATCGGCATCGGCGACCTTGTCGCCCGCAATGAAGTTCATCATCGGCGAACCGATGAAGCCCGCGACGAAGACGTTTGCGGGGCGGTTGTAGAGCTCCATCGGCGAGCCGACCTGCTCGACCGCACCGGCATTCAACACCACGATCTTGTCGGCAAGTGTCATCGCCTCGACCTGGTCGTGGGTCACGTAGATCATCGTTGCCTTGAGGCTGCGGTGCAGGCGCGCGATCTCGAGACGCGTCTGGACACGCAAGGCGGCATCGAGGTTCGACAGCGGCTCGTCGAAAAGGAAGAGCGCCGGCTCTCGGACGATCGCGCGGCCAATGGCGACACGCTGGCGCTGACCACCGGAAAGCTCCGCCGGGCGCCGGGCGAGATACGGTTCGAGCGACAGCATCGACGATGCCTTGCTCACCCGCTTGTCGACCTCGTCCTTCGGCGTGCCGGCCTGCTTGAGACCGAGGCCCATGTTGTCCTTGACCGTCAGGTGCGGATAGAGCGCATAGGACTGGAACACCATCGCGATGCCGCGCTTGGCGGGAGGCGTCAGCGTCTCATCCTTGCCATTGATGAGAACGGCGCCCGAGGTGACGTCCTCCAATCCGGCAATGCTGCGCAGAAGCGTCGATTTTCCGCAACCCGAAGGTCCAACGAAAATAACGAACTCGCCGTCCTTGACCTCCAGGTCGATGCCCTTCAGCACTTCGTGCGTGCCGTAAGTCTTGCGGATGGATTTGAGTTGAAGCGATCCCACTCGTCGTATTCCTTATCGTTTGGCCGGCTCTTGGAGCTTGACGGCTTGGCCGGTACGCACGCTTTCGTCGGCGGCGAGGCAGATGCGCAACGAAGCGACGGCGTCTGCCATGTGGCGGTTGAGGTCGATGTCCGCGCGAATAGCCTTCAGCATAAAGGCCTGCTCGCGGTCGCAGAGTTCCTGATGGCCAGGTTCTCCCGCCATCTTCATATCCTCGTCCGGCCTGAGGAACTTGCCATCAGGTCCGGTCCCCGCCGTGTGCAGACGAATGACCGAGGTCTTGGTGTGAGCGTCGATGTCGTCAGACTTGGCGTTCGGGTCCATCACGATCGACACAGATCCCTTCGGCGACATGATGTCCTTCACGAAGAACGCCGTTTCCGAGATCATCGGGCCCCAGCCGGCTTCATACCAGCCGACTGAACCATCCTCGAACAGCACCTGCAGCTGGCCGTAGTTGTACATATCGGGCGCGATTTCGTCCGAAAGGCGCAGTCCCATGCCGCGCACCTCGACCGGCTTGGCGTCGGTGATCTGGCACATGACATCGACATAATGCACGCCGCAATCGACGATTGGCGACGTCGTCTGCATCAGCGATTTGTGGGTTTCCCAAGTGGGGCCGCTGGACTGCTGGTTGAGATTCATGCGGAAGACATACGGCCCGCCGAGCTTGCGCGCTTCCTCGATCAGCCGCATCCAGGACGGGTGGTGACGGAGGATGTAGCCGATCACCAGCTTGCGCCCAGCCTTCTTTGCCGCCGCGACCACACGTTCCGCATCGGCGACCGTTGTCGCCAGCGGCTTCTCGACGAAGACGTCGCAACCCGCCTCAAAGGCAGCGACCGAATAATCGGCATGCGTGTCGGAGTAAGTGCACACGGCGCAAAGATCAGGCTTCAACTCGGTGAGCGCCATCTTGAAATCCGAATGGATCTTGTAGCCCCTCAGTTCCTCCGGCAGATCAGGCGTCGAGCGGTTGACCAGCCCCGCAATCTCGAAGCCGGGATTGCTGTGATAGGCCAGCGCATGGCTGCGTCCCATGTTGCCGAGGCCGGCGACCAGAACGCGGATTGGCGTGTCGGATGCACTCACTTGACCGCTCCCGATGTAATGCCGCGGATCAACTGCCGCGAGAAGATGACATAGAGGACGAGGATCGGCAGGATCGCCAGCGACAGCGCGGCAAGCACGGCGTTCCAATTGGTCACGAACTGCCCGATAAAGATCTGCGAGCCGAGAGTAACGGTCTTGGTTGCTTCGGATGGCGCCAGGATAAGCGGGAACCAGAGGTCGTTCCAGATCGGGATCATCGTGAAGACGGCAACCGTTGCCATGGCCGGGCGTACCAACGGCAGCACCAGCCGGAAGAAAATCGAATATTCCGAGAGCCCGTCGATGCGACCGGCATTCTTCAGGTCATCGGAAACCGTCCGCATGAATTCCGACAGGATGAAGATCGCCAGCGGAATGCCCTGAGCCGTGTAGACGAGGATCAGCGCCGTCAGCGTGTTGACGAGGCCAGCGGCGACCATGCCTTGGAGAATGGCGACTGTGCCGAGGCGAATCGGGATCATGATGCCGATCGCCATGTAGAGACCAGTCAGCGTGTTGCCCCTGAACTTGTATTCCGAGAGCGCGAAGGCCGCCATTGCACCGAACAACAGCACGAAGAAGATCGAAACGACGGTGACGATGAAGCTGTTCTGGAAGTAGGTGGCGAAGTCACCCTGCCCCAGCACGGTCTGATAACCGACAAGGCTGAAGGTCGAGGGCGTAGGCACCTGCA
The DNA here is from genome assembly GCF_020166565.1 of Rhizobium sp. 3T7. Taxonomy (NCBI): domain Bacteria; kingdom Pseudomonadati; phylum Pseudomonadota; class Alphaproteobacteria; order Hyphomicrobiales; family Rhizobiaceae; genus Rhizobium; species Rhizobium sp. 3T7. The sequence continues at coordinate 30,436 of NZ_JAIQXS010000001.1, read as the reverse complement.
TCGGCGAACGGAAGATCGCGTTGCGGTCCTTGAACGAGTTGATGATCGTTAAGAACACCGGGAAGATGGCAACAAGCGTATAGCCGATGAGCGCCAGGTGGACGAGGCCGGTGCGGATGGGGGATGTGCGTGCTCTATTGGACATGACACACTCCTCAGAACTGGTACCGGCGCATGCGCCGCTGGATAGCAAAGAGATAGAACGACACGCCGGCGAGGATGATCAGGAACATGACCGTCGCGATCGTGGCGCCCATTGAGCGGTCGCCGAGCTGGAGCTGGAAACCGAAGAAGGTGCGGTAGAGCAGCGTGCCGAGAATATCGGTCGACATGTCGGGGCCAGCAAGTGCGCCTTGTACCGTGTAGATCAGGTCAAAGGCATTGAAGTTGCCGACGAAAGTCAGGATCGAAATGATGCCGATGGCCGGCAGGATGAGCGGCAGCTTGATCTTCCAGAACTGTGCCCAGCCGGTGATGCCGTCGCACTCGGCGGCCTCGATCACCTCTTCCGGGATGCTGAGCAGCGCAGCGTAGATCAGCATCATCGGAATGCCGATATATTGCCAATTGGATATCAGCGACACAGCGATCAGCGCCGGTCCGGACTGCCCGAGCCATGGGGCGAAAAGCGACTTCATGCCAACGAGGCTCATCAGCCACGGAGCAACGCCCCAGATCGGCGACAGGATGAGTTTCCAGATGAAACCGACGATCACAAAGGAAAGCAACGTCGGCAGGAACATCGCCGTGCGGTAGAACGCCACGAAGCGAAGCCGCGGCGTCGACAGCAGCGCGGCCAGCGCGATGCCGATCGGGTTCTGCACACACATGTGAATGAGGAAGAAGATGAAGTTGTTGACCAGCGCATTCCAGAAGTCGTGTGCCCAGCGCGCATCGCCGAGCAACACCTTGTAGTTCGCGAGCCCGACGAAGGCAGGCGCGCCGTCGACGGTGTTGTAGAACGAAAGCCTCAGCGTTTCGATCAGCGGCAGGATCATGATCGCCGAATAGACGGCGAATGCCGGGAAAAGAAAGACGCCGATGTGCCAGCGCACCGGGCGACTGATGGGAACGACATCGATAGCGGATTCGGCTTCGCTCATGGCTTTTGCCTGTTCTTCTTGGCTGCACCTGTGGTGCAGCGCGTCTGACACGGCGGGCAGAACGCCCGTCCTCTAGTCGTCTCCCCGTCGCTTCCGGTTTCGAAGGCGGCGGGGAGAGGAACAGCGGATACGAAATTGGCTTGGAGCCGGAGTGAGGGACAACCGAGGCCGTCCCTCGTATTCAATCACTTGCCTGGCTTGTACCAGTCGTCGAGGCCCTTCTGGAGCTTCTCGGCTGCCACCTGCGGCGTATCCGTGCCGTTGACGACGTTCGCCGACTCAATCCAGGTCTCGTTTTCCAGATTCGGCGTGCCGCGCCCCAGGATCTGATAGGTCGAGCGGATTGTTGACTTGTACGGGCCGCGCCAGGAAACGAACTCCTGAGCCAGCGGATCGCTCATCTTGACCGGGTTCGAATTCAGGCTGAAGAACCCCGGCAGCGAGTTCGCGTAGATGTCGGCGAATTCGCTGGAAGCAACCCAGCTCAGGAACTTCTTGGCTTCTTCGGCATGCGTGCTCTTGGCATTCAGGGCGACGCCGATATCCGGATGATCGGAGATATAGCCCTGGTCGCCGGCCTTCGGAACCGGCGGCGGGAAGGCACCCATCTTGAACTGCGCCTGGCTGTTGAACAGCGCGATTTCCCAGGAACCGGCCGGGTAGATAGCGGCACGACCCAGCGTGAAGAGGTTCTGGCTGTCAGAGTAGGTCTGCGCTTCGAAGCCGTCGCCGAGGTAAGGCTTCCATTTGGCGAGCTCCTCGTAGGGCTTGACCCAGCCGGCATCCGTCAGCTTCTGCTTGCCCTCGATCAACGCCAAACGACCTTCTTCACCCTTCCAGTAGTTCGGGCCGATGTTCTGGTAGCCCATGGTTGCGGCTTCCCAGAGGTCCTTCGTGCCCATGGCGAGCGGGATGTAGGTGCCGTCTGCCTTGATCTTCTCAAGCGCGGCAAAGAATTCGTCTTCCGTCTTCGGAACGGAGATGCCGAGCTTGTCGAACGCATCCTTGTTGTAGATGAAGCCGTGGATGACCGAGGCCATCGGCACGCAGAAAGTGGACTTGCCGTCGTCGGTCGACCAGGCAGCCTTTGCGACCGGCGTGAAGTTCTCCATGCCAGCCAGGCTGGTCAGATCGACGAGTTGCTTCTTCTTGAACAGTTCGAGCGATGTATCGAACGGACGGCAGGTGATGATGTCACCGGCCGAGCCGGCGTCGAGCTTGGCATTCAGCGAAGCGTTGTACTCGGTCGGCGCGGTCGGCGAGAAGACGATCTTGATACCCGGGTTCTTGGCTTCGAATGCCGGGATGATCTTTTCCTGCCAGATCTGCAGGTCGTCGTTACGCCAGCTTTCGACCGTCAGCGTGACGTCGGCGGCATGAGCAAAGCCCATGGATGTCAGCAGGCTCGAGGCCAGCAGGAAGCCTTTCAGTGCGGTGTTCTTCATTTCCCTCTCCTGTTTTGAGCGCCGATGAGGCGCTGTTTTTGACCTGAAACGAGCGATTGCGTGCATGAGATGGCACCCACCGCCCCCCTGAGGGCCGTCAGTAACTGCCGGCCCGAAAGCTCAAATCGGCTCGGCGGGCAAAGCACCCGTCGACCAGATAGCGCACCCGACCGAAAAAGGCCCGGCACAGCGACGAAAGGGAAAACTGATGGCGAAAAGCGACTTGAGAGCGACTGAGCCGCTACAGCCGGATCCACATTCCATCGAGTTGCCCGGCTTATCTTTATCCTGCCGGTTTATCGCTGCCCGATGCGCTGTTCCCTTTGATGGAATTAAGTCCAAAAAAATACCAATTGTCCAGCCAATTTTAACGTTTCAACGACAGAAAAACGCCATTAAAAATTTTATTATTTAAAATCAACATGATAACAAGGTGAATTTTTACGTCGCTTTGGGCTTGGTAAATGGTATTTTTTTGGTATTGTAATAAAAACAAGGGGAATGAGCGGATTTTTGGTGGTTCAATGACAGAACTTACGATCGGCATTGATGGCGGCGGCTCCAGCTGCCGAGCCGCAGTCACGGATGCGACAGGACGTATCCTAGGCCGTGGCACGGCCGGCCCATCGAACATTCTGTCCGACCTCGATAACTCGCTGCTCAACATCGTTGCGTCGGCGAGAAACGCATTGAGCGACGCCGGCCTCTCGCCTGAAACCGTTTCCAGCGTCGCGGCTGTCATTGGCGTGGCCGGCGCAAATGTGGGCGACTATGCCGCGCGCATCGAGCGTGCCTTGCCCTTTGCCAGACGTCGTGTCGTCACCGATGCGACGACGGCACTCCAAGGAGCGCTCGGCGATTGCGACGGCGTGATTGGCGCCTTCGGCACTGGCTCTGTCTACAATGCCCGCCGCGACGGAAAGCTTTACGGCATCGGCGGATGGGGATTCGTTGTCGGTGACCAGGCAAGCGGCGCCCGCCTCGGTCGCGACCTGCTGGAACAGTCTCTGCTTGCCCATGACGGTGTGCGCCCCTCCTCGCCGGTCACCCAGACGGTCATGGCCGAGTATGGCGACGATCCCGAGCGCGTCGTCGAGTTTGCCCATGCCTCCCGTCCCAATGACTTCGCCCGCTATGCGCCCGTCGTCTTCGAGGCTGCCGCGAAAGGCGATCCGGTTGCGATGTCGATCGTGCAGAACGCGGCCGCCTCGATCGGCGAGAGCCTGGATGCCCTGCTTTGGCCGGAATGCCACGCCATCTGCCTGCTCGGCGGCCTGGCCAAGGCTTATCGTCCGTGGATTGCAGAGCGCCACACCGCCCTGCTGCAAGAGCCGAAGGGCGATGTCCTGCAGGGCGCCATCGAGCTCGCAGTGAAGTTCCTGCGCGAGGAAGGAAGAGGCGCGGCATGACGGATGATTTTGCAAGCCTGCTTTCCCCCGAGCGCCTTCAGGCCGGCGGCACTGGCCCGCTTTACGTCAAACTGCGGCGCACGCTGGAAGATGCCATCCGCACGGGCACGCTCAGCCACGGCGATGCCCTGCCGCCCGAGCGCGACATCGCCGAATTTGCGACGGTCAGCCGGGTCACGGTGCGCAAGGCGATCGATGAACTCGTCGCCGACGGCCTGCTTGTCCGCCGTCACGGCTCCGGCACCTTCGTGACCAAGCCGGTATCGAAGGTCGAACAGCGCCTCTCGCAACTTACCTCCTTTACCGAGGATATGGCTCGGCGTGGAATGACCTCGCGCTCCGAATGGCTGCACAAGGGCATTCATACGCCCTCGCCGGATGAAATGATGATTCTCGGCCTCGCGACCGATGTCAGGGTCTCGCGCCTCAGCCGTCTGCGCATCGCCGACGACCAGCCGCTGGCAATTGAAAACGCCAGCGTTTCCGGCGAATTCCTGCCGGATCCTTTCGTTGTGACAACGTCGCTTTATGCAGAACTCGAGCGTCGCCAGGTCCGCCCTGTGCGTGCCGTTCAGAGGATTTCGGCGACCAACATGAAAGAGGCCGACGCGCACCTGCTCGGCGTCCCCGTCGGCGCAGCAGGACTTTCGATCGAACGCATCTCCTATCTGGGCTCCGGGCGCGCAGTCGAATTCACCCGCTCGCTCTACCGCGGTGATGCCTATGATTTCGTCGCCGAACTCACAATCGGTGCGCCGTGAGGCCTGGTCGCATTGAATGGACGGCGATGCGCCTTTATTGATTGCACTCATGACATCTCGCATCAGGATCCTCGACACCATCTCCGACCCCGGAAATCCGGCAAAGCCGAACGACGACAGCTTCGGGCACAACGAGGCTTGCGCCTTCGTCATCGACGGTGCGACGGGCCTCGGCGATCGCCAATATATGGATGAGGCAGGCAGCGACGCCGCGTGGATCGCCCGGCATTTCGCCCGCGGTTTTCAAGATCAGATCACCCGCGACACCGACATCTCGGAGGTTACCCGCAGCCTGTCGCAGGCAGCCCGTACGGCATTTCTCCGCCACAACGAGAATGCGCCGCGCTACGCCTGGCCGTTGACCGCCTTTGCGATGCTGCATCAAACACGCGACGGCTTCCATTTCGTCGGCCTCGGCGACTCCTGTCTCTTTCTGCTGCGGGAAGATGGCTCAGCCACGATGTGCATGGCGATCCCGGGCGCCTATGAATATGAGCAGAACCAAGCGCGAAAGCACATTGCGCGAACGGGCGGCATCACGAAGGAAGGTGGCGCGCTCGGCAACTCCGAGACCCTCACCTTGTTGCGCCAGTACCGCGAGCGGCAGAATACGCCGGAGAGCGGCGTCTGGACCCTCGGCCTCGTACCGGAGGCAGCTGACCACCTGGTCTTAGAGCCGCTTGATATTAAAGGCAGGGCGCACGCTATCGTCTGCAGCGACGGTTTTTCGGACCTCGCGGTCCTTTACGCGGCCTATGATTCGGCAACCTTAGTGCGCACCGCACGCGAGAAGGGTCTGCGGCCGATGCTTGATGAGTTGAGGCGCTTCGAACGCGAGATTGATCCCGAGGGGTTGCGTTATCCACGCTACAAACAAAGTGACGACACGACGGCGCTGCTTGTCGAGTTAACGCCCGACACGTAAGGCGATTTTCGATTCAGATTCAGTTCGTTGCGACCAGAACCTAATCAATCTATCCGACACTTGAATCAAATGCTGAAGACGCAGCCGATCAGGCCGCGTCTTCGATTTCTTCGTCACGCTTGCGCGGCACATAGTTGAGAACCGGGCCGAGCCAACGCTCGACCTCAGCAACGTCCATGCCCTTGCGGGTGGCGTAGTCCTCGACCTGATCCCGCTCCACCTTGGCAACGCCGAAGTAGTAGGCGTCGGGGTGACCGATGTAGATGCCGGAAACGGAAGAGCCCGGCCACATTGCGTAGCTTTCAGTCAGCGTCACCCCAGCCGCCTTCTCGGCATCGAGCAAGCCGAACAGCGTCTTCTTCTCGGTATGGTCAGGCTGCGCCGGATAGCCCGGCGCCGGACGGATACCGGCGTATTCCTCGGTAATGAGCTGCTCGTTACTCAGATGCTCGTCCTTGGCGTAGCCCCAGTATTCGCGGCGAACCTGCTCGTGCATGCGCTCGGCAAAGGCTTCTGCAAAGCGATCGGCCAGCGCCTTTACGAGGATCGACGAATAATCGTCGTTGGCCCGTTCAAAGCGTTCCGCAATCGCGACCTCCTCGATACCAGCCGTGACGACGAAGCCGCCGACATAGTCCTGAACGCCGCTTTCAACAGGCGCAACGAAGTCCGACAGTGCGACGTTCGGCCGGCCATCACGCTTCGACAGTTGCTGGCGCAGCGTGAAAAAGGTGGCAAGCTCATCCTTGCGGCTATCGTCCTTGAACAGACGGATATCATCGCCGACCGCGTTCGCCGGCCAGAAGCCGATGACCGCACGCGGATGGAACCACTTCTCGTCGATGATTTTCGCCAGCATCGCCTGCGCATCGGTCCACAGCTGGCGAGCCGCCTCGCCCTGCTTCTCGTCTTCCAGAATTGCCGGGAAGCGGCCACGCAGTTCCCAGGTCTGAAAGAATGGCGTCCAGTCGATGTACTTGGCGATCTCCGCGAGATCGTAGCCGTCGAACACCTTGGTGCCGAGGAAGCTCGGCTTGGTCGGCTTGTAAGCCGTCCAATCGACCTGCTGCACGTTTTCGCGGGCTCGTGCCAGCGGCAGACGCACCTTCTCGGCCTCGCTGCGCGCATGCGCAGCGGCCACCTTCGCATATTCGGCGCGAATATTGGCCACGTAGCCGTCCCGGCCCTCGGGCGACAGCAGCGAGGAGACGACGCCGACCGCACGGCTGGCATCCGTCACGTAGACCGCCTGGCCCTTGTTGTAGCCAGGATGGATCTTGACCGCCGTGTGGACGCGGCTCGTCGTTGCACCGCCGATCAATAGCGGCAGGTCCAGTCCCTGACGCTCCATTTCAGCGGCGACATGCACCATCTCGTCGAGCGACGGCGTGATCAGGCCGGAGAGACCGATGACGTCGACCTTCTCGGCAACGGCCGTTTCGAGGATCTTCGTTGCCGGTACCATGACGCCGAGATCGATGATCTCGTAATTGTTGCAGGCGAGCACGACACCGACGATGTTCTTGCCGATATCGTGGACGTCACCCTTCACGGTCGCCATGAGAATCTTGCCGGCAGCCTTACGGTCGTCGCCGCCGTTCCGGCGCTTCTCTTCCTCCATGTAGGGAAGAAGCACGGCAACCGCCTGCTTCATCACGCGGGCAGATTTGACGACCTGCGGCAGGAACATCTTGCCAGAGCCAAAGAGATCGCCGACCACGTTCATGCCGGCCATAAGCGGGCCTTCGATGACGTGCAGCGGCCGCTCGGCCTGCTGGCGGGCTTCCTCGGTGTCGGCCTCGATATATTCGGTGATGCCGTTGACCAGCGCATGCTCCAGCCGCTTCGCGACGGGCCATTCGCGCCAGGAAAGATCCTGTGCCTTTGCTTCTCTCGTGCCAGCGCCACGGAAGCGTTCGGCCACTTCCAACAGCCGCTCGGTCGCGTCGGCGCGGCGGTTCAGCACCACGTCTTCGCAGGCTTCGCGCAGTTCCGGATCGATCTGGTCGTAAACGGCAAGCTGCCCGGCGTTGACGATCCCCATGTCCATGCCCGCCTGGATGGCGTGGTATAGGAACACCGCATGCATCGCCTCGCGCACCGGCTCGTTGCCGCGAAACGAGAAGGACAGGTTCGAGACACCGCCTGAGATGTGCACCAGCGGCATCGTCTTGCGGATCGTCCGGGTCGCCTCGATAAAGTCGACGCCGTAGTTGTTGTGCTCTTCGATACCCGTCGCGACCGCAAAGACGTTCGGGTCGAAAATGATGTCTTCAGGCGGGAAGCCTGCCTTTTCGGTCAAGAGCTTGTAGGCGCGAGCGCAGATCTCGACCTTGCGCTCGTAGCTGTCTGCCTGCCCCGTCTCATCGAAGGCCATGACCACGACGGCCGCGCCATAAGCGTGCAGCAACTTTGCCTGGGCGAGGAAGTTCTCTTCGCCTTCCTTGAGCGAGATCGAGTTGACGATCGGCTTGCCCTGAACGCGCTTCAAACCGGATTCGATGATCGAAAACTTCGACGAGTCGATCATGACAGGCACGCGAGCAATATCGGGCTCAGCCGCGATCAAGTTCAGGAACTCGACCATCGCCCTTTCGGAATCGATCAGCCCCTCGTCCATGTTGATGTCGATGATCTGCGCGCCGTTTTCCACCTGGTCGCGCGCCACATCGAGTGCTGCCGTGTAGTCGGCATTGGTGATCAGCTTGCGGAACCTCGCGGAACCCGTGACGTTGGTGCGCTCGCCGACGTTGACGAAGGGAATGTCCTTGGTCAACTCGAAGGGCTCGAGGCCCGACAGCGACATAAAGGGGCGATGCTCGGGGATCGGACGCGGCTTGTACTTGGCGACGACTTCGGCAATCGCCTGGATATGTTCCGGCGTCGAACCGCAGCAGCCGCCAACGATGTTGACGAGGCCTTCGCGCGCAAAGCTCTCGATCTGCGCCGCCATCAATTCCGGCGTCTCGTCATACTGGCCGAACTCGTTCGGCAGGCCGGCATTCGGATAGGCGCAGATGAAGGTGTCGGCAACGCCTGACAGCTCCTGCAGGTGCGGACGCATGGCGTTGGCGCCGAGCGCGCAGTTGAGGCCGATCGTGAAGGGATTGGCGTGACGCACCGAATTCCAGAAGGCGGACGGCGTCTGGCCGGACAGGGTCCGGCCGGAAAGATCGGTGATGGTGCCCGAGATCATCACCGGCAGGCGGATGCCCTTCGCCTCGAAGCGCTCCTCGCAGGCAAAGATTGCGGCCTTGGCGTTCAGCGTGTCGAAAATAGTCTCGATCAGGATGATGTCGGCGCCGCCGTCGATCAGGCCGTCGATCTGCTCGCCATAGGCGATGCGCAGATCGTCGAAGCTGACGGCGCGGAAGCCAGGATTGTTGACGTCGGGCGAAATCGAGGCGGTGCGGTTCGTCGGGCCGATGGCACCGGCGACGAAGCGGCGGCGGCCATCCTCGCGTGCGGCGCGGACCGCCGCACGGCGCACGATCTCGGCGCCTTCCTTGTTGAGGGCGTAAACCTCGCCTTCCATCGCATAATCGGCCTGTGCAATGCGTGTCGACGAGAACGTATTGGTCTCGAGAATATCGGCGCCAGCCTTGGCGTACTTGTAATGGATCTCTTCGATCGCATCCGGCTGCGTCAGGATCAGAAGATCGTTGTTGCCCTTCTGGTGGCAGACACAGCCAATGAAGCGGTCGCCGCGGAAATGGTCTTCATCGAAGCCCAGCCCCTGGATCTGCGTGCCCATGGCACCGTCAAGAACAAGGATGCGTTCGCTGGCGGCTTTCCTAAGCGCTGCGAACACTTCACTACCGTCGCGCTTTGCCCCTTCGGAACCAAACAGAGTATCAAACACGGGCGGACTCCTTGACGTCGTTACAGGCCAATTGACCAAATCACATAAAGATATCTTTATGTCAATATATGCCTCTCATGTGGCGCCTTTGCGGCGCTGGGCAGATGACAGACTCGGGCGGCCCCTATATAGGCGGTTGCGAAGGCTTTGTGCACGAAATCGGAGGAGTATCATGGCACCTGCAATCGGAGACGCCGCGCTCGGAAACTGGACCACCCGCGCATACCACCGCAACTGGCTTCTTGCACAGGCAAACGGCCTCTTCGATTTCTTCCAGCACAACTCCGTCAACCCGAAGGGCGGCTTTTTCGATCTCGACGACACCGGCAAGCCGCTCAATGCCGTCGGCCAGGTCCGCCCGATCCATATAGCCTCCCGGGCCGTTCACTGCTTTGCGATCGGCACCCTCCTCGGTCGTCCCGGTGCCGCCGACGTCGTGGATCACGGTGTGCAGTACCTCTGGAAGCATCACCGCGACACCAAGAACGGTGGCTACTTCTGGTCACTCGACGACAACGGCCCCGTTGATTCAAACAAGCAGGGCTACGGCCATGCCTTCGTCCTGCTCGCAGCCTCCTCTGCCAAGACGGTTGGCCATCCACTTGCCGACGGCATGCTTGCCGACATCACTGACGTCCTGAACACCAAGTTCTGGGAAGCCAAGCACGGCGCCATTGCCGAGGAGTTCACTGCCGACTGGCAACCGCTCGACGGCGGCAACTACCGCGGCCAGAACTCCAACATGCACCTCACCGAAGCGCTGATGGCTGCTTTCGAGGCAACTGGCAACCGCGATTATCTGGCCAAGGCCGAAAGCATTGCCGACCTCGTCATCCGTCGCGCTGCCGGTTCTGTCGGCTGGCGCGTCGCCGAGCACTTCAGCACCGATTGGGGCCTCGACAAGGATTACTATCATCCGAACGAAATGTTCCGCCCTGCAGGTACCACGCCTGGCCATTGGCTGGAATGGGCCCGTCTCATTCTTCAGCTCTGGGTGCTCGGCGACAAGAAGCATGACTGGATGCCGGATGCGGCCAAGAGCCTGTTCTCGCAGTCGATCGCCCTCGGTTGGGACGACAATAAGGGCGGCTTCTTCTATACGCTCGACTGGCAAGACAAGCCCGCCAAACGCAACAAACTGTGGTGGCCTGCTTGCGAAGGTGCCGGCGCTGCGCATTTCCTGAACGAACATCTGCCGAGTGACTATCACGAGGAGCACTACCGCAGGATCTGGAACGTGATTGAGCGCTCCTTCATCGATCACAAGAATGGCGGCTGGCATGAGGAGCTAACGGAAGACCTAGTGCCTGCCCATGCGATCTTCCCTGGCAAGGGCGACATCTACCACGCTCTGCAGGCCTGCCTGATCCCCCTCTTCCCGGCAACCGGCAGCCTGACCAAGGTCATCCCCGAAGCGGGCGGCAAGATCTGATTTGAAGCGAGCGCCACCTCATGGCGCTCGACTATCATTTCAAGTGATATCGCGTCGTGCCGTGACTTGAGCGGAGGGTTCGACGCGACGCACCGGCGCAAACGACGACGCGCGTGGAATGGCTGTGCGATAGACAAACAAATCGGTAGGAGGTTTGGTTTATGAGGCGGATTCCAACGACCAATTGGGCGGCAAGCCTTCCCTATGGCTTTCGAGACTGCCTCTACCCGTCTTCTATGGATGCGGTTTGCGAAATCGTGGCGCGAGCGCCAAAGATAAAGGCCGTGGGCTCAGGCCATTCGTTCAATGCAATCGCCGATGGCGAAGTTGCCCTGTCGCTTGCAGAGCTACCGATCAACCCTGTCATCGAAGGCGATGGAACACAGGTTTCCATAGGCGGCCATTGCACCTACGGAGAGCTTGCGCTTTTCCTCCATCGCCATCATCTCGCCGTTCATAATCTAGCCTCGTTGCCGCATATTTCGATTGCCGGAGCAATTGCCACGGCAACGCATGGGTCAGGCAACCGGAACGGCAATCTGGCAACTGCGGTGTCCGGGCTCGAAATTGTTTCAGGCGACGGCCGCCTCGTAAAGGTGGCACGCGGGGATGCCGATTTCCCGGGAATGGTGGTGCATCTGGGCGCGCTTGGCGTCGTTACGCGCGTAACGCTTGACGTCCAGCCGGAGTTTCAGGTCGCGCAGTGCGTCTACGAAGGATTGGCCTGGGACAAGCTGTTGGCCAACCTCGATGAGATCATGGCCGCAGGCTACAGCGTGAGCGTGTTCACGCAATGGGGTCAACAAACGGGATCGATTTGGGTCAAGAGAACAGCATCCGCCAATGAATGGCCCGCCGCCATTCATGGCGCAGCACGAGCGATGGTCAACAGGCATCCCATAAGCGGATTGGATGCGCAAAATTCAACGGAACAGTTGGGGCAGTATGGCCGATGGTCCGACAGGCTCCCGCACTTCAAGATGGGGTTCACGCCCAGCAGTGGTGAGGAGATACAGTCCGAGTTCCACCTTCCACGGGTATACGGAACGGCCGCCATCGACGCGTTGCTGTCAATCCGTGAGAGGTTTGCGCATCTGGTGCAAGCAGCGGAATTGCGAACAGTCGCAGCGGATGAGTTGTGGCTCAGTCCTCAGTATCGCCGCGACACCCTGTCGATCCACTTTACCTGGGTTCGGGACCAGGAGGCCGTGAACGCTGCTGTGGAGCACATTGAGCAGACCCTGTCGCGTTTCATGGCCCTGCCGCACTGGGGTAAGGTCTTCACCCGGCGTCACATCGGGGCCAAATATGAAAAGCTTCCCGAGTTTGTCCGCCTTCGAGACAGGATGGATCCGGAACGGACGTTGTCTAACCTATGGTTGGAAGATGCTATATTCGGCTCGAGTGGAAACTGAGCTCCTGCCGCGAACGAGGTTGTCTACGTCGGCTCGCTCGAAACTGCCGTCCTCCCCATCCAAGAAAATCGCTCGTAGCGTAAACCTGGTGTGTCAAAACACACCAGGCGAAATCGCAGTCATGCCAGGCGAAGTGCTTCGATGTCCTTCGCCAGCATCAGTGCCAGCGCCTCGACGGCAAGATTGTGGTCGTCCCGTTGCGGCAGGCCAGATACGGTGACAGCGCCGATACAACCAGTACCCTTCACATTGATCGGGAAGCTGCCGCCGTGCGGCGCATAATCGGCATCGGCGAGACCATTGTCGGCAACCGTCTTGCCCTTCTGCTTGAGATCGAGACCGATCGCATAGCTGCTCCTGAAATAGCGCAGCACCAGATTGCGTTTGCGCCGCACCCATTGAACGTTGTCAGGCGTGACGCCGGGGAGAGCGGCATAGAAGACCGGCATTGAATGCAGCGTGACATCGATCGCGATACCGAGACCACGCTCGGTTCCAAGCTCCTGCAGGAGCTTACCGAGCTGCCATGCGGTCGTGAGATCGAAGGTGTCGAAACTCAACACCTCTTCCTGTTTTGCGATTCGGTTGAGGTCTTCGTCGGGCATGGTCACGGGTGCTTCCTCTCCTGCAATGCTTTTTCCTGAACAAATGCAAGCGGAATGGAAAAGTAAAGCGGAATCGTGGCGATGCCCGAGCGCTTATAGCTTCGGCGTCAGCATCTCGAAGCGGTCGCGGATCGTCGCGCAGGTATCACCGCCAAGACGCGCAATGGCATCGACTTCGGCAGGATCGACGCGCAGCCGGTCGGGGTCAACGACGCCGTCGCGATAGTGCGCATTGACGATTTCACCCATGATGATCTGCCGCGACTTCCCGAGCTCCAGCGTGACGTGGCGCCTGCATTCGAAGGCTGCCGGGGCTTCCGCGATCCATGGCGAGGCTACCTTCTGGCCAGGCATCGCCGTCAGTCCCGCCTCCTTCAATTCGTCGACACCACGCGGATATTTCGACCCGCAGACATGCATCGCTTCGGCGATGGCAAACGACACGATGTTGACCGTGAAGACCTCGGTCATGCGGATGTTGTGGCCGGTGTCCTTGAAGGACATATCCGGATTGTTCTCGACACCGAGCGCCAGGATCGGCGGATCGGCGGACAGGCAGTTGAAGAAGCTGAAGGGTGCCGCATTGATGCGGCCATGCTCGTCCACTGTCGTCACCAGCGCGATCGGCCGTGGAATGATCGTACCGATCATCAGCTTGTAGCGCTCGCGCTCGGTGAGCATCTCGAAATCGAAAGAGACCGACATGGATCAGCCTGCCGCCCTTATCGGCGCAAAAGCGCCCATCGCGCCTGTATAGGGTTTGGCCAAAGGAGATGCATACGAACCGCGCTTGCTGGTCGACAAGCCGAGCGACACCAGCGCTTCCGCCTGCTTGACCGCCGCGGCGACCCCGTCGACAACAGGCACGCCGTAAATGTCCTGCAGCTCGCGCGCCAGATCGGTCATGCCTGCGCAGCCGAGCACAATCGCTTCCGCGCCATCTTCGGAAAGCGCTCGTTCGATCTCCGCCCGCAGCTTGCCGATAGCACCCGACGCAGGGTCATCGAGCTCGAGGACGGGGATATCCGAGGCCCGCACCTTCGCACGTCCGCCCATGCCGTAGCGCCGCACCAGATTGTCGATCAGGACCCGCGAGCGCTCCAGCGTCGTCACCACAGTAAACCGCTGCGCCAGGAATCCGGCCGTGGCGACCGCGGATTCGCAAAGCCCGAGAACCGGCACATCGGCAAAGGTCCGGGCAGCATCCAAGCCCGTATCGTCGAAACAGGCGACGACGGCGGCATCATAGCCGTCGGCCCTCCGCTCCTTCAGTTCAGCGAGAAGCCCGGGGATTGCCAGCGCACCGTCATAATGCCCCTCGATCGAGACCGGCCCCATGCGAGAGGTCGCGACGATGATATCGGTGCCGGCGGCCGCGACCGCGCGGGCGGCAACGGCCGCCTTCTCGGTCATGGATGTCGTCGTATTGGGATTGACCAAAAGAATGCGCATAGGGTCAGCTTGTCTTTGCCTGGCGCCGGCGCAGCATGAGCATGATGCCGAGCGCGACGAGAATGATGGTAAAGGAAAACAGCGTCGTCACAGTGCCCAGCGCATAGAGCACCGGCGTCGTGACGTTGGTGGTCATGCCGTAGATTTCGAGCGGCAGCGTGTTGTAGCTGCCCGATGTCATGAGCGTACGAGCGAATTCGTCATAAGAGAGCGTGAAGCCGAAAAGGCCGACGCCGATCAGGCTCGGCGCAATCATCGGCAGCACGACATGACGGAAGGTCTGCCAGGAAGTCGCCCCGAGATCGCGCGCCGCCTCTTCATAGGCTGGCGAGAAGCGGTTGAAGACGGCAAACATGATGAGCACGCCAAACGGCAGCGTCCATGTCAGATGCGCGCCGAAGGCGGAGGAGTACCAGGCCGGCTTCAGCCCGCCCTGCTGAAAGACCACGCCGATCCCAAGCGAAATGATGATCGATGGCACCACGAGACTTGCGACAGTCGCATAGAAAAGCACGGTCGATCCGCGGAAGCGGCGGCGAAACGCCAGCCCCGCCAGCAGCGAGACGACGACGGTGACGACCATCACCATCAGACCCAGCGTGAACGATCGGCGGAACGAGGCTCCGAAATCGCCCACCGCCTGCTTCTCGAAAAGGTTGTAGAACCAGTGAACGGAAATGCCGTTCAGCGGGAACGTCAGGCCGCCGTCTGGCCCCTGGAAGGAAAGGATCAGGATCGCCGACAGTGGCCCATACAGGAACAGCACGAAAACGAGGAAAAAGGCCGCGAGCACATAGAATTCGAAGGTCCGCTTCTCGTGGTTCATCTCACAGCTCCTTGCGGATATCGACGACGCGCAGGATCGCGGCGACCATCAGGAGGACGACGACCAGCAGCACGACGGCATTTGCGGCAGCCGCCGGGTACTGCAGCAACGACATCTGGTTCTTCATCATCAGCGCCACCGAAGCGCTCTGCCCGCCGGACATGACCTGCACGGTCGAGAAATCGGCCATCACGAGGGTCACGACGAAGATCGAGCCGATCGCCATGCCGGGCTTTGCCAATGGAACGACCACATTCCAGAGGATTTGCCAGCCGCTGGCGCCAGCATCGCGCGCCGCCTCGAACAGCGAACGGTCGATGCGCATCAGCGTGTTGAAGATCGGTGTTACCATAAACAGCGTGTAGAGGTGCACCATCGCAAGCACGACGGCGAAATCGGAATAGAGCAGCCATTCGATCGGCTGCGGCACGATGCCCATTTGCACCAGCGCCGAGTTGACCAGCCCGTTGCGACCGAGCACCGGAATCCAGGAGATCATACGAATGATGTTCGACGTCATGAACGGCACGGTGCAGACGAGAAACAGGATCATCTGCGTGGTCGTCCGGCGGACATGGAAGGCGAGGAAATAGGCGACCCAGAAGCCGATGAAGAGCGTCAAGCCCCAGACGGTCACCGTGAATTTCAGGGTGTTGAGATAGGTTTTCCAAGTGACCCATGAACCGAGCGTGTCGGTGTAGTTCATGGTCAGAAAGGCCGGATAGAGCCCCGCAAAATCGTAATCCCAGAAACTGACAACCGCGATCATGGCGATCGGCAGGATGAAGAAGAAGCCGAGAATGAGGATCAGCGGCGTCGCCTGCAGATAAGAAGCTGCCCATGCCGGACGTCCGATTCTTCGACGGCTTATCTGTTCCGATTGTTGCTCGGCCTGCGAAGACGCGATCGTCGCCATGTTCCGGTCTCTCCGTTATTGACGCCCTCCCCCCAAAGGAACTGGGGAGAGGGCCTTGCAGAAGCGGTTGGCCTTAGGCGGCGATGAACTCGTTCCAGCGGCGAACCATGTAGCGGTCTTCGTCCATGACGGAGTTCCAGCACGCGACGTGACCCATGCGCTCTTCGAACGAACCACCGTCGCGAACGGCGCCGGCCTTCTCCATGACCTTGCCTTCCGGCGAGAGAATATCGCCTTGCGCCGGCTTGCCTTCGATCCAGTAACCCCATTCATCGGCGGTCATGAACTTCTTGGCCGTCTCCATGCAGGCCGAGTAGTAGCCCTGGCGGTTGAGATAACCACCGACCCAGCCGGAGGTGTACCAGTTGATGTACTCGTAAGCGGCGTCGAGCTGCGCGCCCTTGAGGTGCGAAGCGAGGCCGAGACCGCCACCCCACGAACGATAGCCTTCCTTGAGCGGCTGATACTTGCAGGCGATGCCCTTGGAGCGGACGGCGGCAACAGCCGGCGACCACATGGACTGGATGACGACTTCGCCTGATGCCATCAGGTTGACCGACTCGTCGAAGCTCTTCCAGAAGGCACGGAACTGGCCGTCCTGCTTGGCCTTGATCAGGAACTCGATCGTCTTGTCGATCTCTTCCTTGGTCATGTTGCCCTTGTCGGCATACTTGATGTTGCCGAGCGCTTCCATGATCATCGCGGCATCCATGATGCCGATCGACGGGATGTTGAGGATGGAGGTCTTGCCCTTGAACTTCGGATCCATGATATCGGCCCAGGTGGTGATATCGCGGCCGACGAGGTCAGGGCGAATGCCAAGCGTATCGGCATTGTAGATCGTCGGCATCATCGTGAAGAGTTCGGTCTCGCCCTTGGCGAAGGTCTTGGCATCCGCGCTCTCGACGTAGCCGACCGTGTGCGGCGCCGTGCCCTGAGCGATGACGCTGTCCGGCTTCAGCTTGCCGGTCTTAAACAGCGGAACGACCTTGTCGTAGTACTTCAGCTTCTTGACGTCCATCGGCTGGATGACGCCAGTCGGATAGACCTTCTTCAGGATCCAGTATTCGATGTCGGCGATGTCGTAGCTGTCGGGCTGGGTCACGGCGCGCTGGGCAGCAGCATCGGAGTCGGTCGCGGTCATCTCGAGCGTGATGCCGAGGTCCTTCTTGCACTGCTCGGCAATGGCGTTGATGTTCGAAACGCCGGTGCCGAACTGGCGAAGCGTGATGTTCGACTGCGCCCAGATGGTCGGAAAGCCTGTGATCAGGCCGGAGCCCGCGGCCGCACCGATGGCGGCGGCGCCGGTCTTCAATAGGCTGCGGCGGGAAATCCCCGCGGCCGCCCTGGTCGTCTTCTTTTCGGTTGTCATGTCAGTTCCCCTTCTTTTTGCTGGTGAGGTTCATGCACGGCCAAGGAGGACCGCGTCCTCCAGAGCCCAACTCAGAGACACGGCATCGCCGACCGATACGGGTTTGGCGAAATAATCGCCGTCATTCGCGATGACCGTGAAGTCGTCACTGCCCGCGCCGACGACGGTGATCTTCACCGACGCGCCGCGATACTCGATATTGGAGACGAGGCCGTTGAAGCCGAGCGTCTTGTCGGCGGCCGTGTCGAGGCGCACGCGATCGGTGCGGATGCCGATGTCGACACCCTCGCCGATCTGCCTACCGTTGCCACGCACCGCAAAGGTCTGCCCCTCCCGCACCTCAAGCGTCGTGACGCCATCCTGCGAGGAGACGACGCGACCGGACAGGACGTTATGATCGCCCATGAAGCGTGCGACGAAAGCTGTGGCAGGCTCCTCAAACACCTTGCGCGGGGTTGCCGCCTGCTCGATCTTGCCGTCGTTCATGATGACGATGATATCGGCTAGCGCCATCGCCTCTTCCTGGCTGTGCGTGACGTGGACGAAGGTAATGCCGAGCGTCTTTTGCAGCTTCTTCAGTTCTGCCCGCATACGGATCTTCAGAAACGGATCGAGCGCCGACAGCGGCTCGTCGAGAAGCAGCGCTTCGGGATCGGTGATCAGCGCACGCGCCAGCGCCACACGCTGCTGCTGGCCACCGGATAGCTGCGCAGGCCTCCGCGTCGCATAGGCGTCCATCTGCATTAGCTTCAGCATCTCGAGCGCCTTGGCGCGACGCTCTTCCTTCTCGACGCCCTTCATCTTCAGGCTGAAAGCGACGTTGTCGACGAGGTCTAGATGCGGAAACAGCGCATAGGACTGGAACATCATCGCCGTGCCACGCCTGGCTGGCGGGAAATCCGTGACGACCGTGTTGCCAAGCCTGACATCGCCGGAGGAAATGCTTTCGTGCCCGGCAATCATACGCAGCGTCGACGTCTTGCCGCAGCCGGAAGGCCCGAGAAAGCAGCAGTAGGAACCGGCCGGAATCTTCAGGCTAATGGAATGGACTGCCGTGGTGGCGCCATACACCTTGGAAACGGATACGATATCGATCTCTGCGGCTTTCGACATTGGTCGTCCTCTGTTTGAGAAAGACAATGCATCCGCCGTGCCAGTTTCTATTGCAGCCCATCCAGCGTCGGCAAATCAAGGACTTGCTACCAAGATTGCGGCGCATTTCAAAATTCAGGCAATGCACCGATATGCACACAAAATAGGCTATCGTTCGCAATTCGTGCAAATGATCGTATACAATTTAGCCGTCACTTTGCGCGCAAATTCCATTTAACTTTTATGGGAAACGCAGATATCATTTCCCGGTCAAAAGGTATCCGAGTTCATGAAGCCCACCGCGACCGCCCTGCAGACCGCAGAGGATTCAGCCGATACAGGCGCACAACAGATCCGCGACGCGATCCGCGACGCGATCGTGGAGCGGCGCCTGTCGCCGGGCACCAAATTGTCGGAGAGCGATGTCGGCAATCTGTTCAACGTCAGCCGGACGCTTGCTCGCGCCGCCTTGCAGGCGCTTTCCTATGAAGGCCTGGTCAGCGTTGAAAAGAATCGTGGGGCGTTCGTCGCCTACCCCTCGCCTCATGAAGCACGCCAGATCTTTGCCGCCCGCCGCCTGGTCGAGCCCGGGATCTTGCGCGAGGCGGCCGCCAGAATTACGCCTTCGCAGATCCAGCACCTGAAGCAATTGCTGCTCGAGGAAGGCCGACTGATCAGCGAGCGGGGCCAGACAGCACGGCGGGCCGAGATCAAAGCTTCCGGCGACTTTCACCTGACGCTTGCCTCAATATCCGGCAACGCCATCATGCAGCGTTTTATGGATGAACTGGTTGCCCGCTCGTCGCTGGTGATCGCCCTTTACGGCCAGTCGACGATATCGAGCTGCGGCCATTCCGAGCATGGCGACATCGTCGCCGCGATTGAGCGAAACGATCTCGACGAGGCGTGCAGTCTGATGCTGCACCACATCGCGCACATCGAAGCAGACCTCGATCTGCGCGAACGCAAGAGCGTCGGCCTCAGGGAAGCTTTCGAACTATAGCAATTTTCGTTTGGGAAGTGGGATTGCGGCCTATGACCGCAATCCACCAATTCAACTGCCGGAACGGCGCTCGGCGGTCTGTTCCGCAACGGCGACGATATCAGGCGTGCCGTTTGCAAGCAGGCGCTTGCGGACGAGTACGCCCATGACGCGGGCGGCGGTGGAAAAGCTCATCTGGTCGAGCGGTCCTTCGCCCTCCCATGGCTTGGTAAGCCGTTCAGTGACGGCTCCGACGACGTTCATCGGAACGATATCGTCGCACAGACGCATCGCTTCGAAGACCCGGCTGATGGGTACAACGCGTCCTTCGAAAGTGACGATTGGTTCTGTAAGTTCCGTATCCCACTCTTCGAAGGCATAGAGGGCTTCGCGGAAGAGTTCCTGAAGGGTGAACGGGGCGTGTCCATTATGAAGCGGCGGCAAGGCATTCGTCATGTCTGTCTCCTCTTTAGGGCTAGTGCCATTCCTCCTCTTCGGCCGGCAGCAACGCGGGAACAGAACTCAGAATTCCCCCTGCGAACCGAAAACACGATCAATGTTATAGTGTAATATATGCGTGATAAAGCGTTTTATCGGCTTGAAGGTTCCACCGCGCCCGGCAAAAACAAACAGGCCATTGATATTGCAGAGAATATCAATGGCCTATTCGCTATCAAATTAACGGCAGTCACGCTGCCTTGCGATCACTGCGCGATCGAAAACGTCACGTTGACGGTAATGTTGTAGCTGGTTTCACCGCCCTGGATGGGCACCGCCGAGTCGGCCGACTCCTTCATCATCGCAGCCCGTGCGACGGGAACCGGCTGTGGACGCGGCGACGTTTCACTGATCTCGATCACCCGCCCGAGCTTGACATCGGCCGCCGCGGCCAGCGTCTTCGCCTTCTCGATGGCGTTGGCGACCGCATCCTTGCGCGCCTCCTCCATCGCCGTCTCCGGCTTGTCGTTCGTGAACTGAATGTCGCCCCCCTGATTGACGCCGAGCGTGACGGCTTCGTCAAGAATTGCGCCGAGCTTGGACAGGTCGCGGACGCGCACGCTCAACGAGTTGGACACCTGGTAGCCCACCAACTGCGGGGTCTGAGGTTGACCGTCGTTGGACTGTGGATAGCTGAATTGCGGCTGCACCGAAAAGCCTGAAGTCTGCAGGTCCCGCTCCGCGATGCCGGCCTTCTTCAGAGCGGCAAGGACGTCGCTCATCGACTTGTTGTTTTCGTTGAGCGCTTCACGTGCGGTCTTTGCCTGTTTCACGACGGAAAGGCTGAGGACCGCCATATCGGGCGCGACGCTTGCCTGCCCCTCACCGCTAACGGAAATCACGGCCTCGCGCGGCTGCGAATCAGCGGCCAGCGCCGGCAGCGCCATGGCAGCTGCGGCCGGAAGGCCAAGCAGAAGGCTGAAGGCGATTGTTCTGGTGTTCGGCAACACGGTGTTTCACTCCCTGATTGTGAAGTCTCGATTGACGTCTTGCCGATTGATTGTGAAGCTATTGCGGCAGTCCCTTGTGAGCGCTGAAGAATTGCGTTAGAGCGAAAAACGTTCCGGGGAACCATTGCGCCGGACACGGCAGCCATACTGTCTCCGGGCCTGTAGCTCAATGGTTAGAGCCGGCGGCTCATAACCGCTTGGTTGGGGGTTCGAGTCCCTCCGGGCCCACCAATCGCCGTAAGTTATTGATTTTAAACGAGAATTTTCAGGGCGCTTTTCCACCGTACTCGGCGAAATACTCCGCTACGTACACATTTCGAGCCGGATTGAGAGGCGCGGAATGTATCTATGGAAACGAGAAAACGGATTCACATATCAGCAAAGAATTCCCGTTAGCGTCGAATCTCAATTTGGGAAATCACCCATCCGCGTGAATTTGGGGCCACTTCCTGTCGCTGCGGCACGGAAACGGGCGATTATTTTGTCGGGTGCGGCCATGAGAATGATGGACGATCCGACCATGACCAGAGAAACCCTTTCTCATAGCCTCAAAGCTTTGAATGCTGAGCTCGACGAGCTGCACCGACGCCATTTTCCGCTTGGTCTAAGGGTTAGCAGCCGACTTCAACAGGCCAAAGAATTCGAATCTGAAGGCGACCATGAAGCCGCCCAGATATACCGCCGTCAAGCGAAGGAACTGGCAACACAAAAGGCTTCGCTGCAAGATTTCAAACAAAGACTTCAGACAATTGCGGATGCGCTTTCAAAAGATTCCGTGGCATGGGAGGCGGAGCGCGACACTTTCCAGTCTGTCGTTCGGACCCTCGGTTCTTTGGGCGCACAGGTTCAATCGCCCCAAATTCAACCTATCCAGCAGCCCCAAGCGCAACCACTCGAACATCGGGATGAAAGAACTGTAACTGCTTCCACCAAACTGAGCGTAGCAGGTCGCGTCATCCTCGATGCTCGAAAAGATGCGCTGGACAAGGGAAACAAGGACAAGGTGCACTATGAGGAGCGGCTTGAAAACACGTTCTCGGCATTCCTGAATGTGGTCGGCGATCATCCTCTCAGCTACTATTTGCCTGTACATTTGCAAGATTTTGCGACGGCTATGGCAAAGGTTCCCACAAATCGGACGAAGTACCCCATTTTCGCCGGGCTGAATCTCAAGCAGATGGGCGCAAAGAATGACAAATTGCCTGACGAAAAGCGGATAAAAAGCCTGTCTCAGACGACGGTCAAAGAGCACGTGGCCCAAATCAAACTTATTTGGGAAAAAGCGACGGCTGGTGTCTCAGGAATTCGTGACATCCGGTCATTCAAGGTGACAATGCCTGCCGCTGCAACGCCTGCAATTGATCGGGAAGGTCTGCCTCCGACGTCCCTAAATATATGGCTAGCAGATAGCGCCACTTCTAAGATGATGCGAAAGCCGCACAAAGCTTGGTTGCCTCTTGTTGGTTTTCTGACAGGGATGCGGCTTTCTGAAATCGTCTATTTGCAATCATCTGACATTGTAACCATTGAAGGGAACGAGGTTTTTGACTTACGGCTTCCACTGATCTTCAATGGAAAGCCGGTCGACCGGCCCCTCAAGACGAAAACGTCTGTCCGCATTGTTGCAATCCATCCATTGCTTCGTGATTGCGGTTTCATTGATTTCGCAAAGAAACAGCGTGGCCGGGGAGGGTTTGTTTTCCCGCATTATCATGGAGCTAAAGACCCTGCTGATGCTGCCCAGAAACAGATGGGGAATTGGATGGTGGCGCTCGGGATTCACGAGACCCAGCGGCAAGTGTTCCATTCACTGCGCCACAACGCGAAAAGCTGGTTTCAAATTAACGTTGGTGACCGCATCGCCGACCGGCAATGCGGTCACGCTGCATCGTCCGTGGGAGCGAAGTACGGATTCAAAGCGTTGGAGCCGGAAGAGGTCCAGATGATAATGTCTATCCCGGCCCCGCGTGGCGTCGATTTTTCGCCATTCATCAAATGGCGAACTCAAGCTGAATAACCGCTATTCCAGCTTCTCACGCTCCACCAGTGCAACGTATCCAACAAATTCACCAGCCTCTGAAAGCTTGTCGGCGTCATCGGCGGCGAATTCGCCGTTGGCCTCGTAGATGTCGAAATACCAGCGGCGGTTAGCTTCAACGGCGTTGCGCCGGTCGTATTCGGACACGTCAAAATAGTCGTATTTGCGCCCGCCTATCTCACCGACCTTTTCGACTGAGGCTTGAACGGTTTCGGCAGAAACCCACACGTTTCCGCTGTGCTGGCAAATAAAATGAATCATAGTTTTCCTCTGCTTTCGCGTTGAGTTTAGATAACGGCACGCAATCGACAATCGACTGCGCTGGTATGAGCCGCATCACTGCGTTTGCAGAGAAAGCGTCGGTCCGTGGCTCCCCGGGCCGACAAAACATATTTAAGAGCCGTCCAAAGCACGTCAAGGCAGCATCCTGTCAAATGCTCGGATACCGTCTCGCTGGATTTCCTTTTTCAGTTCCGCCGCCGCTCCGGGCAGTCGCGACCGACGTACAAGGCGCTTTTCGGCGCATCCGTGGCGCTGGATGTAAATCGATGCGAAATAGCAAATTAAACCGCCTGTCGCATGCTGATGGTGGACTTCTTCAATGATGATATTAACCGTCAGCCCTTGGATTTTCGTGATCGTCTGGCGCATTGAAGTGTCTGCTTTCCATCTGAATTCATTGATAAATTTATAGCAGAAATCAACATTCTTGAGAATCCTCAGGGCGGATTTGATGTCGCTGATGGGATAGCGTTCGTTAATCAGAATGATTGGATTCTAATGATTTTTTGAAGGGAGTTTTTACCTATTGCGGCGGCAGGCAGGGGTTGACGGAGGAAGGGGCGGCATAGGCTCTTGTCCCGCCTTGGCCAGAATGGGCATGGCGGTGCCCGCAGGGCATAAAGAGCCGCCCCTGCTTCCGTCACCGAGCGAAAAGGTTCCATGTCTATTTTTTCCCGGTCCGCAACGCGGATCGGATCGAGACACGCGGCTCGATCCGAAGGACAAGAAAAAATCGACATGGAAAAGAGCGAGGCTACCCCTGCCGGTTTTTTGACGATCTGGCGCTATTTCTCGCTCTGAGATGAGCCGTTTTTGCAGAGTAGGAATATTATTTTCGCTGGCACTTGTAGAAATATCATTTCCTTCTATGTGGTCTCCGGATTCCGAAACGTGCTTTTCTGTTGGAGGCATCATTCCGAGCGATATGAGGTAATATTTTCCTCTTTGGAACAAAATACAAAGTGCATCTTGTATTTTACACTTCCTATATGAAAAAATATTCCGACTGTATCTTGTGCCTTCTCTTCAAGTGCGCCATCTTGTTTGCAGGATGGCCGATCAGCTTTCGTTTTTGTTGCCCTGAAGGGGATTGGAATTAAGTTTTCGGACTTTTTTCGTTGGAATTTGATCGGCCTTTCTGCGGCGAACATGACGTTCATAAGTCCGCACCGGCCATTACCTGCCTCGGCAACTAATGGCCGGAACAAGGATTACCCAGCCTCACCGGGTTGAGGTTTCCTCTCGAAGATTGTCCGGGCCTTTGGCCCCGATGCCACGCTCAATCATCACGAGATGATTTCGCTCCCTTGCATTTCTGCAAGCTTTTGGAGGGCGCTTTCCTGCGCCCTTCGACCACCCCCCGAAAACTACCGGTTTGCGAAGCTTCCGCTTGCGGAAGGCTGCGGAGCTTTGCCTGTTAAAAAGGACATGAAAATGCATCATCAGATCGCCACGAAGGTCGAAGAAATCTCAACCGGTACACCGCCAAACGAGATTAAGGGCTCAACGACGGTGCGCGCCGCAGTCGCTCTTATCACCGGCCGGAAGCTCCATCGGGATGACTTCGACGAGGATCAGTTGTGGGACATGCTTGACGACGTTCAGAAGAGGGTTGTCGTTCATTACCGGCCGCTGTCGAAATTTGCGCAATGGTTCGATGAAGAACAGGAGCGTCAGGTCGAGAGATACGCCCAGGCCTCCCCGGCCGCGAGAAAGCTCTTTCAGCGTATCCAAGAAGCGAAGATCGTCACACAGGTGATCGAATTGGAACTTAAACAGCCGTTGGCGGAGGCCTTGGCACTATTTTGCAAGCGTGCCTTCATCGAACGCGTCAAGCCTTTTGCCGAAGAGAAAGAGGGGGACTCGGAGGCGTGGATGATGCTTCACGCGCTCGAAGAATTGCGTCTCGCTCTAAAGGTTGCGGGGTTTTCGCCGCGATGAACTACCATTCTAAAGTTGGCCAGTGGGAAGCCGGTCAGGGAGCACGTATTGATTGTGTGCTGGCTGTAGTTGAATACGATCAAAAAACAACTGCTTACATCATCGACTGCGGTGACGAAGAGCAATTCATCTCGTGGGTTTCGGAAAACCACGATGATGTGCGGTCCGAGGACGAGGACGGGAAATGGACCGAAACAGAAGATGAGCATTTGCTACGGATCGGATGCAGCATCGTCTTTCGCGATTTTGCGGCCTTGGTCGGTTGACGCCGACCGTTTTTCCTCTGACCATTAAAAACACCGCGTCATAGGGCTGGAACCCTCAGCGGTGTTTTTGATCACTGTTTAATAAAGATGAACGATTTCATGTTTGTTGTAAAGCTCCCATTGACAATTAAGTGAGCGCCGGGCTGGCACATAGCCCAGCCCAAAACACACAGACAGACGATTTTCCAAAAAGAAATGTTGACATTAATCCGGAGTCACAAGGTTCCGGTCGTGGCAGGTCAAAAGACCTCGCCGTCTTTAAACTTTTTGACGATCCTGCGAGCGCGCCCGTCATCGATCCTTTTGAGGATGGCGAACGGGCCGTTCGCGTCGCCGTTTCGAAGGCTCTCGATGCCGCCAAGGCAAGGCCGCAGGCCGCGCAGCAGCCCGCCGGAGGGGCGGGCCTTGGGAGTGGAGGAGCTACGGTTCCGCAGAGCGAAGCGAACGGGAACGAAGGGCCTCCACTCCCTCTTTTTCCTGTATCTGAAGCCCCCTCATTTAAGGGGTCGTCATCGGTCAGCCGTTATGCTCTTCTCTCCAAAATCCAGAAGCTTTGCAGACCAAAAGACCGAGATGAGCGCGGGCCTTCCGTCTGCGGTTGCGGCAGACCTGGAGAAGGTGCGACACACGTCAACATTCATCTGCGCTATGGCGAGCAGACCGGCGAAGTCCGCGCTGGAGTCAGTGGAGTCTACCGTTGCAAAAGTGCTTGGCTCTGCCCTACCTGCGCACCAGCCAAGGCTTTGGAACGGGCTGAGAAGGTTCAGGAAGCGGCTGAGGCTACTTTCCGGCGCGGCGGAACGTCTGCGCTGGTTGTGCTGACAGCTTCGCACAGTAAGGACCAGTCGCTGAAACACGTTAAGAACCTTGTTCACACGGCATCCAGCAAAGCGCGTAAGACTCGCGCTTGGTGCAAGGCTGTTGAGAAATTCGCCATCCTCGGCGTCATCTGCGGTCAAGAAGTCACGTATAGCCTCGAAAACGGCTGGCACTACCATCAGCATCTTTCCGTGCTGGTGGACGGCCCGACGCATGAGGAAAAGGCGCTCGTGACGCCGCCCACGGACCCCGTTTCATCTGATCGGATTGGACCGCTCAGCTATGATGAATTGCTCTTTCCTTTCCTCTCCGCTGTACCTGCCGCTGAAATATCATCGCGTTTCATCGGTCCTGTGAGACCCGGGACGCCGTATCTTCGATTGGTCCGAAGAGCCATTGGCAAAGCATCCGGTGATCGGATCGGACCTCCGACAAAGAAACAGGTTTTCATCGAGCTTGCGCGTATCCGTGCGCAGGCGGCTGGCGATTTTTTGGCCGAGGCGTACAAAGAGAAAATTCGTGGCGCTGGCGGCAAGGTCAGTGACCAGCATGGCTGCAAGGTTCGTGTCGCTCATGATGCGGAGGACGCCAGTAACTACACCGCCAAGGGGTCGATGGCGTGGGAAGTCTCTGGCGCATGTAAGGACGAAACCAAGGCCGAAACATCGTTGACGCCTTGGGACATTGCCCGCGCCGCATCCGATGGCGACAAGTTTATGTATGCGCGCTGGAAAGAGTACGAGAAGGTTATGCCAAAAACGCGCTCTTGCGTGCGTAGCGCTGCACTTTGTGAAAAGCTCGGCATTGAGCCGGATGTCGAGGAAGACGAAGACGGCGAACAGGTTTTCCATGAAAACGACGATGTTGTCGGTCGTGTTGAAGCGCCGGTTTGGTCGCGCTGGATGAGCCAAGGCCTTGCCTCGACGTTCCTCGCACGTGTCGAATACGGCGGCGAAGAAGGTTTTGACGACGCGGTAACAGCCACGGAAGCCGATTCGGTGAAAGTCGAACGGTGGTGGGAGGCCAAAAAGGCGGAAAAGGACGAAAAGCAGGCTGATCGTAAAGGTGAGCGCCTGCTGCGGGAAGCGGCGAACGACGTGCGGAAGCATCTGAACGAGGCTGGGGCGCGAAGACAAATCGCGGATGTCGTGGAACGGGTGGCTCGTGACAATCCAGACGGTCCGCGACTGTCAGAGGCCGACGTGCTGGCGAGGAGCCGCTGCACGGTCGAACCGGACGAAAATGATCGCATCTTTGCTGAGCTTTTCGGGATGTCCGAAACCGATTGGCTCGCCGCAGCGTGATGGCCTCCCCGACCATGAAGGGGGCAGTCGGCAGACCCTCAACGGCGTTGTCGCCATGAAGTGGTCCGGCTGACAGCCTCCTCGAAGAGCCGACGTGCACCTTGGTGTTAGTAGTCGGTCACTACCAATTTGATTCCGGTACCAAAAATCGCTTTGCGCCCATTGTTTTCGCACTCAGAATCTCAGGAGTAATTTCCTATTTGAGAGCGAAGCGATGAAGAAATTTCAGACACACCAAATAATTGATCGGATCATTGAACTGGACAGTCGGCACGTCGGAGTCGCCAGTTCTCTGCTCGCAACCATGATTGATGATGACCCTGAACTTGCTCGGACTTGGCTTGATCTGGCCGCCGACGCGTCGAAAGACGGTATCGATCCGCGAGGTTTGCTCATATTGCCGGAGGATGTGTTTCATGCCCTGCACTCGCACATCCGATATGGTTATGTGATCGAATGGCTCGCTAAATGGTCAGTCGAGTCTTTTCATCTCAAAAACGAGCTTGCGGAACGTCTGCCAGGCAGATGGGGTGAGGCGGATACTGTTCTGGCAACAGAGCATAGTCGCCGCATAGGCTGAGGTAGCTAATGGGCTACCAGTTCGTGCATCTTGAGAGCTTTTCACGCAAGCCTGACGCGAAAGGGCGCGGCACGGATTTCATTTTCGCTGAAGCCAGCCGCAGACCCGACGCCTCCGTTCATGTCGAGAATCCCGCGCCGCCGGTCGTCGTCTTTGGCGTCGGCGTAGAGGCCGTGCAGGAAATCCATGACACTGCCGCAGCCGAGGCGACGATTGCCGTAAAAGGCGGTTACGTTCGGAAGCTCGCAAAAGACAAAAAGACTCTCCACACGGTCGTCGCTTCGTATCCCGCGACAATGGCTGAAATCCGTGACGATCCAGTGAAACGAAAAGAAGCCGAAGAGTGGGAAAGACGAACAATAAATTGGCTTCGTTCACAATACGGCGACGATCTTAAATCCGTCGTCAGACATGAGGATGAGGAATATTTTCATATCCACGCATATGTCGTGCCGACTAGCGACCCCTCCCTGTCCGCTCTAAAATTCCACCCGGGCGTCACTGCGAAGCGTGCCGTAATGGACAGCGGCAAGGATGGCGAGGATAGAAGGACTCTCTCGAAACGAGCAGATGGAGCATACAAGCAAGCAATGCGGGCATGGCAGGACAGCTATCATGAGGCTGTTGCGATCCCTTGCGGATTGACGCGTCTCGGCCCACAGCGCCGCCGTTTGACAAGGGATGAATGGCAACGGGAGAAGGTCCAAGCCAAGGCATTGCAAACGGTCGTCCAGCGAGCGCGCAAGGTTAAGGCGGATGGCGAGAGTTTCGTGACGCGAACGAAAACGGAAACCGCAAAGATCGTTGCCGACGCAGCCAGCGCGCGGGAGGCCGCACAGAAGGCGACTGCCGCCGCCCTGGCTGCTCAGGATCGCGCCAGAAAAGACCAGGAGCGAGCCCAAACAGCGATGGCCAATGCCGAACGATATTCCGGTTGGGCCGGTCGCTTGCGGGCAGTCTGGGATCGTCTGCGGAAGTCTTCCCTTGTCGAGAAGGTTCGTGGGGAATTCTCCAGCGAAATCGACCGCTGGCGAGATGCCGCGCGATCAGCCGAGCGCAAGCAATTGGAAGCCGAGCGGCAGAAATTCGAAGCCGAGCAGAAAGCGCGTGTTGCGCAAGATGCGGCGATGAGAGCCGGAATCGAGAGTGATCGCTTTCGGTCGATGCTTTCGCCCGCTGCCGAACATGCTGCTCCAGAACCATCACCGAGTCCGAAACTGGTGCTTAAACCCGATTTCAAGAAAAAGGAAAAAACGTAATGCTTAAAGCTATCGCAATTGCCACGATCCTGATTGCGTCCAACGCCATGGCTGGCCAAATCGTCTGGCGGTCACCGGTGGCTGGCGTCTTGCCTCATATCTCCGATTCCTCGCCAACGCAGCCCGAACTAGAGCCTGTACTCGGTATTCACTATGGCGCGATTCGGGTCGCTAGAGGATCGGTCGTCAACGTCCGTCCAGTTGGCAATACCACCGGGTATGTATTCGCTTCAAAAGGCCCACTGCCGGTCGGCCTGACACTCGATCCAGCGACAGGAAGAATCGTTGGTGTCGCAGTGGTTGCAGGAAATTACGATCTCGCCATTCGGGCAGAAAAGGACGGCCTCTCCGGAGATTTGGTGCTGTCAATCACCATCTCCTAACCGGTCTCTGGCTAAGACCGGGGGTGCGGGGGCGGACGGCTGGAGCCGTCCCCGCACTCACATCCACGTTCATCGATTTCGTTTGCTGGCGACGTGCAAATACAGAATACCGCCCTTTTTTGAAACCTTCGGCCATCCCCGCCCCAGGCATTTCCCGCATCGCTCTTTCGCCACCCGCTCCATGTCTGCGGGCGTAAATGGGGTGGCCTGTTCATCTGCGTAATCCCACGCGCTCAAGGCTTGCTGCTGGATAATCCGTGGCATTACGCAAAGGCGGCATCGGCCTTCGGCTTTCGCAACGGCGAAATGCGTGATCGTCTCGTCTTCGATAAGGTCATGGTCGGGTGCCAGTGCAGCCATTATGCGGCACCATTCATCGACTGCACCAGCATCCCGATCTCGGCGGCGGGTACCGGCGTAAATGGGATTTTAGGCTGCGTCGTCTCTGCCGTGGACATCAGGTAAATCGCGCCGCTCGCCGCCGTGATGTGGATGTCCGCCTTCTCGTAACGGAAGACC